>DATAOC010000137.1:0-31727 GCA_036265915.1 Candidatus Methylomirabilota bacterium
GATCCATGGCGGACGCATGATGCAGTGGATCACGCAGGCGGGGACGATGGCCGCCGCGCGTGTGGCCAAGGGCACCGTGGTCCTCGGAGCGATGGACGACATCGACTTCCTCCACCCGGTGAAGGTCGGGGAGATCGCCATCCTCCGCGCGCGCGTCGAGTACATCGGCACCTCGTCGCTCGAGGTCGGCGTCCGCGTCTGGGCCGAGAACGTCGCGACCGGCGCCCGTGCGGTGACGCTGAACTCGCACCTGGTCTTCGTGCACGTCGACGAGCACGTGCGGCCCACGCCCGTGGCCGCCACCATCGAGCCGCGCGATGCCGAGGAGTCCGCGCTCGTCGAGGCGGCGCGCGCGCGGCGCGAGCAGCGCCGCGCCCGGTTCGCGCAGAAGGCCGCACGCCTGCGGGACATCGACACCTCTGCCAACGAGGAGTTTCAGTGGCGGTTCGAGTCGGCGCGGTCGGTCTTGCCGGAAGACGCGCTGTTCGGCAACATGATGTTTCCGGGCAAGATGCTGATGGAGCTCGACGAGGCGGGCGGCATCCTGTCGATGCGCTACTGCCGGGGCTTCGTGATGACGGCGTGCCTGGACGCGATGGACTTCTACGCGCCGATCTACACGCACGAGGTGCTGACGTTCAAGGCGGGGCTGAACCACGTCGGCAGCTCGTCGCTGGAGGTCGGGGTGAAGGTGCTCGCCGAGCAGCCGTGGAGCGGTGAGACCCGGCACGCGTGCACCGCGTATCTGACCTACGTGCACCTGGGCGCCGACCTGCGGCCGCAGCCATGCCGGCCGTTCACGCCCGGCACCGCCAGCGAGCGGCGGCGCTGGGAGGCGGCGCTTGGCCGGCGCGAGCGCCGTCTCGCGCGGGTGAAGCGGCTCAAGGCCGCACTTACGAACGAAAGAGGATAGAGCGATGTCAGGGCATTCCCGGTGGTCACAGATCAAGCGCAAGAAGGGCAAGGCGGACGTGCAGCGCGGGAAGCTGTTCTCGAAGATCCTGCGCGAGATCACGGTGGCCGCACGGAACGGCGGCGGCGACCCGAAGGGCAACATGCGCCTGAAGGCGGCCATGGAGTCGGCGAAGGAAGTCAACATGCCCGCCGACAACATCAAGCGCGCGATCCAGAAGGGCACCGGCGAGCTGCCGGGCGAGTCGTACGAGGAGATCACGTACGAGGGCTACGCGCCGGGCGGCGTCGCCGTCCTGGTGGACGTGCTCACCGACAACCGCAATCGCACGGGCCCGGAGATTCGCCACACGTTCGAGCGCTACGGCGGCAACATGGGCTCCGCGGGCGCGGTGGCGTGGATGTTCGAGCGCAAGGGCATCATCCAGGTCGATGCCGAGAAGATCTCGGAGGACGATCTGCTCGAGCGAGCGCTCGAGGCGGGCGCCACCGACCTGCGCCGGGTGGAAAAAGCTTTCGAGATCACGACGGCGCCTGCTCAAATGGACGCGGTGCGCGAGGCGCTGACCCGGGCGAGCGTGCCGATCATCGAGGGGCAGGTGACCTACGTGCCGCAGTCGACGGTGCGCGTCGAGGGCAAGGACGCGACGTCGGTGGTGAAGCTCATCGAGGCGCTGGAGGAGCTCGACGACGTTCAGTCCGTCTACGCGAACTACGACATCCCCGACGAGGTCCTCGAGGCCATCTCGGCTGCCTAGCCTTCGCGTCCTCGGCGTCGATCCCGGGCTCGTCGGCACCGGATACGGGCTCATCGAGCCGGCTGCGGCCGGTCTCGTCGTCGTGGTCACCGGCGTCATCACGACCGACGCGGCGCAGCCGCTGGACGAGCGCGTCGCCGTCATCCACGACGCCATCGACGGCCTGCTCGCCGAGCACGCGCCTGGCGCGCTCGTGCTCGAGGACCTGTACACGGAGTACAGGTTTCCGCGCACCGCGCTCGCGATGGCGCATGCGCGGGGGGTCATCTGCCTGGCCGCGCGCCGGCGCGGCGTGCCGCTCGTGACGCTGGCGCCGGCCGAGGTGAAGCGGGCCATCGCCGCCCACGGTGCGGCGTCGAAGGCGCAGATCCAGGAGGGCGTGCGGCGGCTGCTCGGGCTGCCGGCCGCCCCGCGACCGTCCCACGTGGCCGACGCGCTGGCCCTGGCCCTGACGGGCTTCTCGCGCGCGGGAGGACGCATCCGATGATCGCCACGCTGACCGGACGCCTGCGACGCAAGCTCGACGACCGCATCGTGCTCGAGTGCGGCGGCATCGGCTACGAGGTGTACCTGCCGCCGATCGCCATGCGGGCACTCGAATCCGCCGCGGCCGAGGTCGGGGAGAAGGCCGCCGAGCTGGCCCTCGTCATCTACTATCACGCCACGCGCGATCAGCCGCGGCCCGTGCTGATCGGCTTCACGTCCGATCTCGACAAGGAGTTCTTCGAGCGCCTCATCACGGTCAAGGACATCGGGCCGATGATCGCCGCGCGGGCGCTGGCGGCGCCGGTGGCGGAGCTGGCTGCCGCGATCGCGCGGCAGGACGAGAAGTACCTGCGCGCGCTGCCGGGCATCGGGCCGCAGAAGGCGAAGAACATCGTGGCCCAGCTGCAGGCGAAGGTGTCGAAGTTCGCCCTCGCGCGCGAGACGGCCGAGCCCGCGCCCGGTCCCGCGCCCGGCGCGCCGCTCGATGCCGACGGCCTGCGCGAGATGGTGTGGGAGGTGCTGACCAAGCAGCTCGGTCACCGCCCGTCCGAGGCCTCGCAGCTGATCACCGATGCGCTGCGGCGCCGCCCGCAGACGACGACGCCCGAGGAGCTCTTCGACGAGATCTACCGCGGCCAGGCCGCGGCCAAGGCGAGGGCATGACGGTGGTGGCGCCGGACGACGGCCGGATGCTCAGCCGCGCGGCCGCTCCCGAGGAAGTGCAGTTCGAGCGCGCCCTCCGCCCGCGCTCGTTCGACGAGTACGTCGGCCAGGACCAGGCGGTGGCGAGCCTGCGGGTCTCGGTGGCCGCCGCGCGCCAGCGCGCGGAGTGCGTCGACCACGTGCTCCTCTACGGTCCGCCGGGACTGGGGAAGACGACGCTGGCGGGCATCATCGCCAACGAGATGGGGACAAATCTGACCACGACATCGGGGCCGGCGATCGAGCGCGGCGCGGACCTGATGGGCATCCTCACCAATCTCGGCGAGAACGACGTGATGTTCATCGACGAGGTCCACCGCCTGCCGCGCGCCGTCGAGGAGCTACTCTACCCGGCGATGGAGGACTTCTCGGTCAACTTCGTCATCGACAAGGGCATGCACGCGCGCACGCTCAAGTACGCGCTGCGGCCGTTCACGCTGGTGGCCGCCACCACGCGGCCAGGCATGCTGTCGGCGCCGCTGCGCGAGCGCTTCGGCATCTTCCATCACCTGGACTTCTACTCGGAGGACGAGCTGGCCCGCATCGTGGCGCGCTCGGCGACGATCCTGGACGCCAGCATCGATGCGTCAGGCGCGCGCGAGATCTCGAGCCGCTCGCGCGGGACTCCGCGCATCGCCAACCGGCTGCTGCGTCGTGTGCGCGACTATGCGCAGGTCAAGGCGGACGGCGTCATCACGCAGCAGGTCGCTCGCGAGGCGCTCCGCAGCGAGGGCGTCGACGCCCGCGGGCTCGACAAGCTCGACCGCCGCTTCCTGGAGGCGATCATCGACGTCTACGGCGGCGGTCCTGTCGGCATCGAGGCGGTCGCGGCCACCATCAACGACGACACGGAGACGCTGTCCGAGATCGTCGAGCCGTACCTGCTCAAGATCGGCTTCGTCGCCCGCGAGCCGCGCGGCCGGCGCGTCACGCGCGAGGCGTACGCTCATCTCGGCAAGGCCGTGCCGGCCGGGCAGACGTCCGGGCAGGGCGCACTGTTTGAGTGACGAGGGGACGATGCACGATCTGGGCAAGGCGCTGATCGGCATGGGGCTCGTGATCGCGCTCCTCGGCGTCGTGCTGCTCGTGGCCGGTCGGATTCCCGGCCTGGGACGGCTGCCGGGCGACATCTATATCCAGCGCGGGAACTGGTCGTTCTACTTCCCGCTGGCGACGTCGATCGTCGTCTCCGTCCTGCTCACCCTCCTGTTCTGGTTGTTCGGCCGCCGGTGAGGCGACTCCTCGGAGGTCTGGCCCTGGTGCTCGCCGCCGCCGGCGGCGCCGCCGCGCAGTCGTCCATCCGCGTCGCCGTCGTCGACAACGCCCGCGCCGTCGAGCTGCGCGGCACGGACATCGAGATCGCAGAGCTCAACGGGGAGGCGCCGGGCTGGCGCTCGAGCCTCGTGCGCGCGGCGGTTGTCGGCGCCGCCCTCGAGGTCGAGGGCCGCCGGGGTACCGCGTTCCGGCTGCGCAGCGAGCGTCCGATCCGGCTGAACGGCCGCGAGTACCCGGCCACGCTCGACATCGTCCGGAGCGGCGAGGGGCTGGCCGTCGTGAACGAGCTGCCGCTCGAGGACTACGTGGTCGGCGTGGTGCGCGCGGAGGCGTCCGACAAGTGGCCGCTCGAGATGCTGCGCGCGCAGGCGATCGCCGCCCGCACGTACGCGGCGTACCAGCGGCTGCTTGGCGCCGGCAAGCCCTTCCACATCCTCGCCTCGACCGCGCATCAGCAGTACGCGGGCCGCGTGCCGGCCGGCTCATCCGCGTGGACCGCGGTGCGCGACACGGCCGGACTGGTCTTGCTGTGGGAAGGCGAGGTGTTCCCGGCGTTCTATCACACCGAGAGCGGCGGCTACACGGAGGACCCACGGACCGTGTTCGCCGCGCGAAACATGCCGGCGCTGAAGCCGGTCCGCTGCGACTTCTCGGCCGGCTCGCCGCACTTCTACTGGACGCTCGACGTGCGTCTGCCCGACCTCGCCGACACGCTGCGGCGTCAGGGCGTGCAGATCGGCGCCATCGCGGCCGTCGAGGTGACCGAGCGGACTCCGTCACTTCGCGCGTCGGTGGTCGCCGTGTCCGACGGCCGCACGACGGTGCCGCTGCGGGGCAACGACTTCCGCCGGATGATCGGCTACGACACGTTCAAGTCGACGCTGTTCGCGGTGGTGGTCGACGGCGACGTCGCGCGCTTCTCGGGCCGCGGCTACGGGCACGGCGTGGGCATGTGCCAGTGGGGCGCCAAGGGGATGGCCGAGCAAGGCTACTCGGCGACGCAGATCCTCGAGTACTTCTATCCGGGCACCACGCTCGGCTCGCTGCAGGATCGCCCGGCCCGGTGACGCTCGCCTGGTCGGATTTCGAGAGGGTCGACATGCGCGTCGGCGTCGTGACCGCCGCCCGCGAGTTTCCCGAGGCGCGACGCCCGGCCTATCGGCTCGAGATCGATTTCGGCCCCGCGCTCGGGGTCAAGCGCTCGAGCGCGCAGATCACGCGCTATTACCGCCCCGCCGAGCTCGTCGGCCGCCGCGTCATCGCGGTGGTCAACTTCGCGCCCAAGCAGATCGGGCCGTTCGTCTCCGAGGTGCTGGTGCTCGGCGCCTATGACGCGCAGGGCGAGGTGGTGCTGCTCGCCGTCGATCAGCCCGTCGCCCCCGGCAGCAAGATCGGCTGACCGCCGGCCCGGCCGGCCGCGCCCGACCGCGGTCGGCGTAGACTTGTCGGTCGTGGACGTCGCAGCCTTCGACTACGATCTTCCCGCGTCGCTCATCGCGCAGGCGCCAGCGGACCGCCGGGACGGCTCACGCCTGCTCGTCGTCGATCGCGCGAGCGGCGCGCTGGCCGATTGCGCCTTCGACGGGCTGCCCGCGCTGCTCCGAGCAGGCGACTGCCTCATCGTCAACGACTCGCGCGTCATCCCCGCCCGCGTGCTCGGGGAGGACGTGGATGGCCGCCCGGTGGAGCTGCTCTTCATCGAATCGATGAGCGACGGCGTCTGGCGTGCCCTCGTGCGTCCGGGGCGCCGATGCCGCGTGGGCGCGCATCTGCGCGCGGGCGGCGCGCGGCTCCGGATCACCGGCGCCGATCCCGACGGCGTGCGCCACGTCGCGCGTGAAGACGGGACGATCGCCGCGCTGCTCCAGGCGCACGGGCTGCCGCCGCTGCCGCCGTACATCGCCCGCCATGCGAAGCCGGCTCCCGAAGACTGGGAGCGCTACCAGACGGTGTACGCGCGCGCGGAAGGCTCCGTCGCCGCGCCGACGGCGGGGCTGCACTTCACGGACGCGCTGCTGGCGCGTGTCCGCGACGTCGGGGCGGAGGTCCACGCGCTGACGCTGCACGTGGGGCCCGCGACCTTCCGGCCGGTGACCAGCGCTACCGTCGAAGCGCACGCCATCCCGCCCGAGCGCGCGCTGATCCCGGCCGCCACGGCGGACGCGGTGAACCGCGCGCGGCGGGAGCGTCGTCGGGTGATCGCGGTCGGCACCACCGCCACCCGCGCGCTCGAGAGCGCGGTGGGCGACGACGATGCGGTGCGCGCGCTCGACGGCGCGGCCACGCTGACCATCCTGCCCGGGCATCGCTTCCGCGCGGTCGACGCGCTGCTGACGAACTTTCACCTGCCGCGCTCGTCGCTGCTGCTGCTCGTCTCCGCCTTCGCCGGCCGCGAGGTCATCCTGGCCGCGTATCGCCACGCCGTCGACGCGGGCTACCGTTTCTACTCGTACGGCGATGCCATGCTGATCGCGTGATGCGCTTCGAGCTCCTCGCCACCGACGGCGATGCGCGCCGCGGCCGACTCCACACGGCGCACGGAGTGCTCGACACGCCGGTGTTCATGCCCGTCGGAACGCAGGCGAGCGTGAAGAGCCTGACGCCGCACGATCTCGAGGCCGCCGGCGCTCGCATCGTGCTCGGCAACACGTATCACCTCTTCCTGCGCCCCGGGCACGAGGTCGTGCGCGAGCTCGGCGGGCTGCACCGGTTCATGGGCTGGTCGGGCGCGATCCTCACCGACTCCGGCGGCTTCCAGGTGTGGAGCCTCGCAAAGCTGCGGAGGATCACCGAGGACGGCGTGGAGTTCCGCGCGCCGCTCGACGGCGCCCTGCGCTTTCTCTCGCCCGAGCTGGCGGTGGAGATTCAGCGCGCGCTCGGCTCCGACATCGCCATGGTGCTGGACGAGTGCCTCGCGTATCCGGCGACGGCCGGCGACACGGAGCGCTCGCTGGCGCGCACGCTGCGCTGGGCCGAGCGCTGCCGCGTCGCGCACGCCAAGGCGCCGGGCGCGCAGGCGCTGTTCGGCATCGTGCAGGGCGGCGTCGATCCCATGCTGCGGATGCAGGCGACGGAGGCGACGGTGGCGCTGGGGTTCGACGGCTACGCCATCGGCGGCATGGCCGTCGGCGAGCCGAAGCCGACGATGTACGCGCTCACGGAAACCGTCGCGCGCGGGCTGCCCGTCGACCGGCCGCGGTACCTGATGGGCGTCGGCAAGCCGCAGGATCTCGTGGAGTGCGTGGCGCGCGGCGTCGACATGTTCGACTGCGTGCTGCCCACGCGCAACGCCCGCAACGGCCAGGCCTTCACGAGCACGGGGCCGGTGACGATCAAGCAGGCACGCTTCACGCGGGATCCCGCGCCGCTGGACGCCGCCTGCGCGTGCTACACCTGCCGGCAGTTCTCGCGCGCGTATCTCCGTCACCTGTTCGTGGCCGAGGAGCTGCTCGCGTACCGGCTGCTCACGCTGCACAACGTGCACTTCTATCTGGGGCTCATGGCCGGCATGCGCGAGGCCATCGCGGCGCGCGCGTTCGAGGCCTTTCGGGCTCGGTTTTCCGCAGGATATGCGGTATCATCCGCTGACGTTCCGCACGAGACCGATCCCCAACGCTCGGAGGCCTGAGCTCGCATGAATTTCCTGACGCCGGACGCCGCGTGGGCGATGGCGCCGTCGCCGGGCGGCGGCGGCCCCGGCGGCTCGCAGCTGATGCCGACGCTGGTGATGTTCGCCGCGATGTTCGCGATCTTCTACTTCCTGATGATCCGGCCCCAGCAGCGACAGAAGCAGCAGCGCGAGCAGATGCTGCGCGCCATCAAGCGCGGCGATCGGGTGGTGACGTCGAGCGGGATGTTCGGCACGGTGACCAATCTCTCGGACGCAACGGTGACGCTGCGCGTGGCCGACCAGGTGAAGCTGGAGTTCGAGCGCAGCGCGATCGCGCGGGTGGTGGAGGCCCAGACCGACAAGGATGCCTAGGAATCTCAGAGCGCGTTCCATCGTCGTCTTCGTGGTGCTCGTCGCCTCGATCTGGGCGCTGTATCCGCCGAAAAAGACCATCAACCTCGGGCTGGACCTGCAGGGCGGCATTCACCTCGTGCTGGGCGTCGAGACGGAGAAGCACGTCGCCAGCCAGGCCGATCGCGCGGCGGAGGACTTCAAGGCGGCGCTCGATCGTCGCGGCATCGGCGTGAAGCGGATCGCGCGCGAGGGCGCGCGCTCGTTCGTCGTCGAGCTGGCCTCGCCGCAGTCGTGGAACGACGCGCAGACGGTCGCCAACGAGTTCCAGACCTTCGACCGCAGCGCCGAGGACCAGGCGGCCGGCCGCTTCACCATGACGCTGCGCGACCGGGAGGCGACGCGGCTCGCCGACGACGCCGTGCGCCAGGGCGTGGAGACCATCCGCAATCGCGTCGACCAGTTCGGGGTCGCGGAGCCGATCATCACGCGGCAGGGTGCGGACCGGATCCTCATCCAGCTGCCCGGCGTCCAGGATCCCGAGCGCGCCAAGGCGCTGATCGGCAAGACGGCCCTCCTCGAGTTCAAGCTGGTTGACGACAAAGTCGACGCCCAGCAGGCGGCCACCAGCGGTCAGGTGCCGGAGGGCGATGAGCTGGTCTACCAGCGGCGCGTCGACCGGCAGTCGAAGACCGAGCGGCGCACGCCGTACGTCGTGCAGAAGCGCGCGCTGCTCACCGGCGGCGCGCTGACGCGCGCCGACGTGAGCGCCGACCCGAACTCGCCGGGCAACTGGCAGGTCGCCATCGAGTTCACGCCGGCTGGCACCAAGGTCTTCGGAGACATCACGGAGCAGAACGTCGGCCGGCACCTGGCCATCATCCTCGACGGCAACCTCTACTCGGCGCCGCGCATCAACGAGCGCATCCCGGGCGGCCGGGCCGTCATCACCGGCCAGTTCAGCGTCGACGACGCGCGCGACCTCGCCATCGTGCTGCGCGCCGGCGCGCTGCCGGCGCCCGTGAACATTCTCGAGGAGCGCACGGTCGGTCCCTCGCTCGGCGCCGATTCCATCCGGCGCGGCATGATCGCCATCATCGCCTCGGCCGCCATCGTGTTCGTCTTCATGCTGTTCTACTACCGGCTGTCCGGGCTCATCGCCGACGTCGCGCTGACGCTGAACCTGGTCATCCTGTTCGCCTGCATGGCCGCCTTCGGGGCGACCCTCACGCTGCCCGGCATCGCGGGCATCGCGCTGACGGTCGGCATGGCCGTCGACACGAATATCCTGATCTTCGAGCGCATCCGGGAAGAGCTGCGTGTCGGCAAGACGCCGCGCTCGGCCATCGACGCCGGCTTCTCGCGCGCGCTGCGCACCATCATCGACACGCACCTCACGGTCATGGTGACGGCGGCGATCCTGTACAACTTCGGCACCGGTCCCGTGAAGGGCTTCGCGGTCTCGCTGTTCGTCGGCCTCGCCGCCAGCCTGTTCACCGCGTACTTCTTCACCCGGCTGCTGTTCGACGTCGTCTACATGGGCCGGCGAAAGGTGCAGGCGGTGTCGATATGATCCAGATCTTCCGCGACGCCAACTACAACTTCATCGGGAACCGGAAGTGGGCCTACATCGTCTCCGGGCTGATCACCGTCATCGGGTTGGTATCCCTGGTCACCCACGGCCTCCGGTACGACATCGATTTCACGGGCGGCACGCTGGTCCAGGTCCGGTTCGACAAGACCCCGAGCGTGGGCACCATCCGCTCCGCGCTGTCGCGGATCGGCCTCGGGGAATCGATCATCCAGGAGTTCGGCAGCAGCAACGAGTTCATTCTCCGCATGCCGCTCGCCTCCACCTCGTCCGAGGAGCTCGGCAAGCGCATCGAAGGCGCGCTCGCCCAGGAGCCGTCGATCGGCAAGGCGGAGCTGCGGCGCGTTGAGTTCGTCGGGCCCCAGGTCGGCAAGGAGCTGCAGTGGCAGGCGATCTACGCCGTCCTGTTCGGGCTCGGCGGCATCCTGCTCTACATCGCGCTGCGGTTCGACATGAAGGGCGGGGTGGCGGCGGTGATCGCCGTCTTCCACGACGTCCTGGTTTGCCTCGGCGCCATCTCGCTGGCGCACCGCGAGTTCTCGCTGCCCGTCCTGGCCGCCCTACTGACGATCATCGGCTACTCCGTGAACGACACGATCGTGGCCTACGATCGCCTGCGCGAGAACCGGGGGAAGACCATCGCGAAGGGCAAGACCTTCGCCGTGCAGATGAACGACGCGGTGAACCAGACGCTGTCCCGGACCATCCTGACCGCGCTCACGACCTTCCTGTCGGCCGTGATCCTGTTCATCTTCGGCGGCCGCGCGCTCGAAGACTTCGCCTTCGTCCTCGTCGTCGGCGTCATCACGGGCACGTACTCCACGACGTACATCGCCGCCGCCCTCGTGGTCGACTGGACCGAGTACGTCGAGGGTCGAATGCGCGCCCGGAAAAAAGGGGTGGTAAAAGCCGGAGAAGCGCGTAAAATCACATGATTACACAGGGGTTAGGAGCGTGTGACCCAGCTAAAGACGCTGATCGAGGAAATCCCGAAATATCAACCGGGTGCCGACCTGGAGGTGCTCGAGCGAGCCTACCGGTTCTCTGAGCGCTCGCACCAGGGTCAGCAGCGCGCGTCCGGCGAGCCGTACGTCTCCCACCCTCTGCACGTCGCCGGTCTCCTCGTCGATTTCAAGATGGACGTCACCACGGTCACCGCGGGCCTCCTCCACGACGTGCTCGAGGACACCACCGCGACCAAGGCGGATCTCGAGGCGGAGTTCGGCAAGGAGATTGCCGACCTCGTCGACGGCGTGACGAAGATCGGCAAGCTTGCCTTCTCCTCGCGCGAGGAGCGCCAGGCCGAGAACTTCCGCAAGATGCTGGTCGCGATGGCGCGCGACCTGCGCGTGCTGATGATCAAGCTCGCGGACCGGCTGCACAACATGCGCACGCTCGATTACCTGCCGTCCGACAAGGCGCGCAAGATCGCGCAAGAGACGCTCGACATCTACGCGCCGCTGGCGCACCGGCTCGGCATGGCGAAGGTCAAGGCCGAGCTCGAGGACCTGGCGCTGCGCGCGATGTCGCCCGACGCCTACGTGGACTTGCAGAAGCGCGTGGCCAAGCGCCGGCTCGAGCGCGAAGCCGACATCAACCACGTCATCGCGATCATCGAGCGGAAGCTGTCCGAGGTGGGCATCGAGTCGCAGATCCGCGGCCGGCCCAAGCACTTCTACTCGATCTTCAAGAAGATGCACGACCAGGGCCGCGAGTTCGACGAGATCTACGACCTCACGGCCGTCCGCGTCATCACGAGCTCCGTCCGCGACTGCTACGGCGCCCTCGGCGTCATCCACTCGCTGTGGAAGCCGGTGCCGGGTCGGTTCAAGGACTTCATCGCGATGCCGAAGGTCAACATGTACCAGTCGCTCCACACGACGGTGATCGGGCCCAAGGGCGACCCGGTGGAGATCCAGATCCGAACGTGGGAGATGCATCGGATCGCCGAGGAAGGCATCGCGGCCCACTGGCTCTACAAGGAGAAGAAGTCGGGCAAGGACAAGAAGGACAAGCTCGACGAGTCGCTGCTCTGGCTGCGGCAGCTGCTCGAGACGCAGCAGGACACGAAGGATCCGCACGAGTTCCTGGACAGCGTGCGGGTCGATCTCTTCCCGGACGAGGTGTACGTGTTCACGCCCAAGGGCGACGTGAAGGCGCTGCCCGAGGGAGCCACCCCGATCGACTTCGCCTTCGCCGTCCACACCAAGGTGGGCGAGCACTGCGTGGGCGCCAAGGTCAACGGCAAGCTCGTCCCGCTCCGCTACACGCTGCGCCAGGGCGACATCGTCGAGATCGTGACGTCGCCCAACCAGCACCCGAGCCGTGACTGGCTGAAGTTCGTCAAGTCGACGCGCGCGCGGGCGAAGATCAACGGCTGGCTGAAGATCGAGGAGCGCGCGCGCTCCATCCAGCTCGGCCGCGAGCTCTTCGAGCGCGAGGCCAAGAAGTACCGGCTGAACCCCGCCGCGCTCATCGCCGGCGACGACATGGTCCGCGCGGCCAGCGACCTCGGCTATCCGGGGCCCGACGACGTGCTGGCGGCCGTCGGCTACGGCAAGGCGTCGGTCCATCAGCTGCTGAACAAGATCGCGCCGGGAGCAACCCTCGAGACGGTCGAGCGCCCGAAGGCGACACCGGGGACGCGGCCCAAGCCCGAGCAAGGCGTGCGCATTCGTGGCGTGGACGACCTGCTGGTCCGCTTCGCCAAGTGCTGCAACCCGCTGCCGGGCGACCAGATCGTCGGCTTCATCACGCGGGGTCGCGGCCTCACCGTGCACGCGCGCGACTGCCTGACCGTGGTCAAGAGCGTGCTCGACCGCGAGCGGCTGGTGAACGTCGAGTGGGACGTCGACGAGCCCGCCGACGAGCCGGCCAAGCGGCCCGTGCGGATCGCCGTCTACATCGGCAACGACCGGCCTGGCCTGCTGTCCGAGATCACGGGCGCGATCTCGTCCCGCAAAGGCAACATCACGAAGGCGGAGGTCGAGGTGACCGACGACCGCCGCGGCATCAACAACTTCGTGGTCGAGGTCTCCGACCTGCGGCAGCTGCAGGAAATCATGGCCAGCATCCGCGAAGTCCCCGACGTCATCAACGTCGAGCGCGTTCGCGGTCTCTGACCTTCGCGGGGTCAGTCGCATGACCCGCCGGCAGTTCGAGGCGCTCGTCGACAAGGCTCTCCGCAAGCTGCCGCGCAAGTTCCGCGAGCGCATCGCCAACATCGCGGTGGTCGTCGAGGACTGGGCGGACGAGGAAACGCTGCGCGAGCTCGGCATCGAGCCGCCCGACACCCTGTACGGTCTCTATCGCGGCATCGACATCACCCGGCGCGACTCGTCGTACGGCAACGTGCTGCCCGACGTGATCACGATCTATCGCGGGCCGATCGTTGAGGACGCCGAAGACGAAGCCGACATGGCCGACCTCGTGCGCGAGACGGTCATCCACGAGGTCGGCCACTACTTCGGCCTCGACGACGAGACGATGCACCGCATCGAGAACGGCGAGGATCTATAGAGGTGGGGGGCCCCGAAATGGGCCCCCACACCCCCAACGTTCGTCGCGCCCCGGCGGAGCCGGGGCGCTCCTCGACTCGCGCTCAGCCCGCACACGCGGCGTTCGTCGCGCCAGGGGGCCCAGGAGCGACCAGACCCCGGTGGTTGCGGCTGTCAGGGAAGAGTGGTCTGGTGTTCGAGGCGCGCGATGTAAGTTTTGTGTTGACAGGTAGTTTCAATAGTTCGTATTGTTTCAGCAGATGCTGAAAGGGCAGGGGCCAGAAAAAGATGCTGAAAACGGTGGAGATTCGGCGACAGGTCGGCCAACGCCTTCGCGAGTTGTTTGCGAAGGCCCGGGCCTGGGAGGAACTCGCCGATCTCCGGGTCCTTGGCAAACCCGCCGATTTGGCGGTCAAATTTCGCCTGGGCGAGCGGGAGCAGCTGGTGGTGGTTGAAGTCAGCGCGCTCGGCCAGCCGCGGCAGATTCGCGCGGCGGTGACCCGCCTCGCGGACATCCGGCGCGAGCTGCCCGGGGCGTATCCCGTCGCGGCGGCCGTCTACATCGGCCCCCAGAGCGCCCGCATCCTGAAGGACAACAACCTCGGCTACGTCGACCTCTCCGGCAACTGCTACCTGGCGTTCGACCAGGTGCTCATCGAAAAGGAAGGCAAGCGCAACGTGCGGCCGTCGAGCCGGCCGCTCCGCTCGCTGTTCGCGCCCCGTGCCACGCGGGTCGTCCGCGTGCTGCTGACCGAAGCCACGCGTGCCTGGCGGCTCGAGGAGCTCGCGAAGGCGGCGGACGTGAGCCTCGGGCACTCGCACAACGTCATCAAGCGCCTCGCCGACCTCCGGTGGGTCGAGCGCGACGATTCGCAGCGCATCCATCTCGGCAAGCCGGCCGATCTGCTGCAGGCGTGGTGCGAGTCGTACACCGTCCGCACCAACGAGATCGCGTCGTACTTCGTGCCGGAGCGGGTGAGCCGCAAGCTGATGACGGACGTCGCGCGTGCCGCGGCCGCCGACAATCGACGCTACGCGTTCACGCTCGGCGCCGGGCTGTCGCTGGTGGCGCCGCAGCCGCGCGTCTCGGCGCTGCACTGCTACTACGAGGGCGATCCAGCTGCGCTGGCCGCGACGCTCGGATTGCGTCCGGCGGCCGAGGCCGACGGCAGTCTGCATGTGCTGACGCCGTACGATCCCGGTGTCTTCTACGGAACGCTGGAGAAGGCCGGGCTCAAGGTCGTGTGCGTTCCGCAGCTCTACGCCGATCTCGTCCACTACGACCGCCGAGGCGCCGAGCAGGCCGAGCACCTGCGCCGCGAGGCGATGGGCTACTGAGACGCTGAACTGGCAATGTCGCAGCAGGGAGGGGGGTGACATCTCGATGGCGAAGAAGAAGGCGGCCAAGAAGAAGAAGAAGTAACGTTGCTGCAGTCACCGGTGGGGGGTGGCGGCCTCCCACCAGTCACCATTCGGCAGGGGGCAACGCCCCCTGCCGATTGTGCTTAAATGACCTTCGTGACTTTTCCGGCCTTCAGGCAGCGGGTGCAGACGCGCATGCGCTTCGCCCGACCGGCCACGAGGGCTCGCATCGACACGAGATTTGGCAGCCACCGCCGCCGTGTCAGCTTGTGGGCGTGGCTGACGGTGTTACCCACGGACGGACCTTTCCCGCACACGTCGCACCGCTGCGCCATCATGACTCCTTGAGGATCGGTTCGGGGTCGCCGAGACGAGCAGACTTAATAACACAATGAGTGGGTCCGGGCAAACGCGCGTCCCGGCCGGGCTCGCCACGCCGCTGCAGTTCCTGAAGGGGGTCGGGCCGGAGCGTGCGAAGCTGCTGCGCCGCAAGGGTCTCGAGACCGTCGGCGATGCGCTCTTCTTTCTGCCGCTGCGGCACGAAGACCGCACGCGCTTCACGCCGTTTCGCGCGCTGCAGGCCGGCATGTCGGTCACCTGCTCCGGCGTCATCACCGGCGTGAGTCCGCCGCCGCCCGGCCGCCGCCGCGCGCCGCTCACGCTGCTCCTGCGCGACGATACCGGCTACGCCAAGGCGACGCTCTTCGCGGGTCGCAACTACCTGGCGCGGGTGCTGTCGCGCGGCCAGCGGCTCGTCCTGCACGGCAAGGTCGGCCGCTACCGCGACACGCTGACGATCGCGGTGCAGGACTGGGAGCTCGTCGAGGGCGGTGACGACGAGCAGCTCCACGCCGGCCGGCTGGTGCCCGTCTACTCGTCCACCGAGGGGTTGCCGCAGCGCCCGCTGCGCCGCCTCATGTGGCAGGTGGTCGACGAGTTCGCGGTCGACGTGGAGGAGACGCTTCCGGAGGAGGCACGGACGCGACGCGGCCTTCTGCCGCTCGCGGACGCCGTGCGTCGCGCGCACTTTCCCGCCACCGAGGCAGACCGCGAGGCGGCGGTGCGTCGCATCGCGTTCGACGATTTCCTGCTGCTGCAGCTCGGCCTGGCCATCCTGCGTTCGCGCACCACCCGCGCCAGGGGACTCTCGATGCGGCCGCGCGGGACGCTGGCCGGACAGCTGCGCGAGCGGCTGGGGTTCACGCTGACGGCGGCGCAGGAGCGCGTCTGGGACGAGATCCGCGCCGACATGGCGGCGCCGTACCCGATGCACCGGCTGCTGCAGGGCGACGTCGGCTCGGGCAAGACGGTCGTGGCGGCACTCGCCGTCTGCACGGCCGTCGAGGCGGGTTACCAGGCGGCGGTGATGGCGCCGACGGAGATCCTCGCCGAGCAGCACTACGCGACACTCTCGCGCCTGCTGGAGCCGCTCGGGCTGCACGTGACCCTGCTGACGTCCGGGCTGAAGGGCCGCGACGCGGCCGCGCGGCGGGCGGCGGTGGAGGCCGGCCACGCCGCGTGCGTGGTCGGCACGCACGCGCTCGTGCAGGAGCGCGTCGCCTTCCAGCGTCTGGGGCTGGCCGTCGTCGACGAGCAGCACCGCTTCGGCGTCCACCAGCGCGCCCGGCTGCGCGGCAAGGGCGAGCGCCCCGACGTGCTCGTCATGACGGCCACGCCGATACCCCGCACGCTGGCGCTGACGCTCTACGGCGATCTCGACGTGAGCGTCCTCGACGAGCTGCCGCCCGGTCGCAAGCCCGTGCGCACGGAGGCGCGCACCGAGTCGCGACGCCCGCAGATCTACAAGTTCCTGCGCGACCAGGTGGCCGAGGGGCGCCAGATCTACGTCGTCTATCCGCTGGTCGAGGAGTCCGAGGCGCTCGATCTCAAGGCGGCGACCGACATGGCAGCACAGCTGCAGCGCGAGGTGTTCCCCGACCGCGTGGTCGGTCTGCTGCACGGGCGGCTGTCGAGCGAGGACAAGGACGCCATCATGCAGCGGTTCAAGGCCGGCGAGATCGCGGTGCTGGTCGCGACCACGGTGATCGAGGTCGGCATCGACGTGCCGAACGCCTCGGTCATGCTGATCGAGCACGCAGAGCGCTTCGGCCTCTCGCAGCTGCACCAGCTGCGCGGACGCGTCGGCCGCGGGCCGTGGAAGTCGTACTGCATCCTGCTCACCTCCGGACGGCTCGGCGAGGACGCCCAGCGCCGCGTGGAGGCGATGGTGGAGACGAACGACGGCTTCAAGATCGCCGAGGTGGACCTGCAGCTGCGCGGGCCGGGCGAGTTCTTCGGCACGCGCCAGTCGGGGCTGCCGGAGTTCCGCGCCGCCGACCTCCTGCGCGACGCGCCGCTGCTGGAGGAGGCGCGGCGGGAGGCGATGACCATCGTCGCCGCCGACCCGGAGCTGCGCGCGCCCGCACATCGCGGGCTCCGGCAGGCGCTGCTGACGCGCTGGCGCGGCAAGCTCGAGCTGGCCTCGGTCGGCTGACGTGCGCATCATCGCCGGCGCCTACAAGGGCAGGCGCCTCACCACGCCGCGCGGCGACGTCACGCGGCCGACCGCCGACCAGGTGCGCATCGCGCTGATGGACACGCTGGCGCCGCGGCTGCCGGGCGCGCGGCTGCTCGACCTCTTCGCGGGCGCCGGCGGCGTCGGCCTGGAGGCGCTGTCGCGCGGCGCCGCCCACGTGACGTTCGTCGAGCGCGACGCGCGCGCGGTGGCCGCGCTACGCGACAACGTGGCCGCGCTCGGCGTGGCGGACGCCGCCCGCGTCGTGCGCGACGACGTGGCGCGCGCGCTCGGCGCGCTGCGCCGCGCCGGCGAGCGGTTCACGCTCGTCTTCCTGGATCCGCCGTACGACGAGCCGCTGGCGACGCCGACGCTGGCCGCGCTCGGCGACACCGCCCTGCTCGACGCGGACGCGCTCGTCATCGCCCAGCACTTCACCAAGCGCGCGCCGCCGCAGATCAGCGGCACGCTGCGCGCGTTTCGCACGCGCCGCTTCGGGGAGACGACCTTGACTTTCTTTCGAGCGGGCGGCTACGATGCCCGGTCGGAACCCACGCCCCAACGAGGTTGAGCCGTGTCCAAGCGCGCCGTGTACCCCGGCATGTTCGATCCGATCCACAACGGTCATGTGGACGTCATCCAGCGCAGCCTGCAGATCTTCGATGAGGTGATCGTGGCCGTGGTGGCGAATCCGTCCAAGCAGCCGCTGTTCACGGTCAGCGAGCGGCTCGAGATGCTCGACGAGGCCACCGCGAACCTCGGCGTCGGCCCGCACCTGCGGATCGTGGCCTTCGACGGCCTGCTGATCGACCTCGTGGCGCGCGAGCGGGCGGACTGCATCGTGCGCGGCATCCGCGCCGTCTCCGATTTCGAGTACGAGTTCCAGATGGCGCTCATGAACCGCAAGCTGAGCTCCAACGTCGAGACCGTCTTCCTCATGCCCCACGAGCGCTACACGTACATCTCCTCGCGTCTCATCAAGGAAGTGGCCAGCTTCGGCACCTCGGTGGCGGGCATGGTGCCGGCCGTGGTCGAGAAGCGCCTCACCGAGAAGTATCCGCTCAAGTGACGGAGGACCGCCGTGCTCGCTGACCGACTGAAGACGCTGGCGCCATCATCGACGCTCGCCGTCCAGGCCAAGGCCAAGGAGCTGCGCGCGCGCGGCGTCGACGTGATCTCGTTCGGCGCCGGCGAGCCGGACTTCGACACGCCCGAGCGGATCAAGGAGGCGGCGGTGGCCGCCATGCGCCGCGGCCAGACGAAGTACACCGAGGTGGGCGGCATCCCCGAGCTGCGCAGCGCGGTCTGCACCAAGCTGCGCCGCGACGACGGTCTCGCCTACGAGCCCGCCGACGTGCTGGTCTCGTGCGGCGCCAAGCACACGCTGTTCAACATCGTCACCGCGCTCGTGAACCCCGGCGACGAGGTGCTCGTGCCGAGCCCGTTCTGGGTCTCGTACCCCGAGCAGGTGCGGCTTCTCGGCGGTGTGCCGGTCCCGGTGGAGACGCGCGAGGCGACCGGCTTCGATCTCGATCCCGACCGGCTCCGCGCCGCCGTGAGCCCTCGGTCCCGCATGGTGGTGCTGAACAGCCCGAACAACCCGACGGGCGCCGTGTTCTCGTCGCAGGCGCTGCAGGCGGTGGCCGCGCTGGCGGTGGAGCGCGGGCTCTGGGTGATCTCCGATGAGTGCTACGCATCGCTGACCTTCGACGGCCGCCACGTGTCGATCGCGTCGCTCGGGCCCGAGATCAAGGCGCGCACGCTGGTCGTCAACACGTGCTCCAAGGCTTACGCGATGACGGGCTGGCGCATCGGCTACGCGGCCGGCCCGCGCGACCTCATCCGCGCCATGACCGACGTCCAGAGCCAGGTGACCTCGAATCCCTCGTCGGTCGCGCAGTGGGCGGCCGTGGAGGCGCTCACGGGCCCGCAGGACGACGTGGCCGCGATGGCGCGGGAGTTCGACCGCCGCCGCCGGCTCATCATCGGCGGCCTCAACGCGTTGCCCGGCGTGGCGTGCGGCATGCCGAAGGGTGCGTTCTACGCGTTCGCCAACGTCTCCGGCCTGTTCGGGCGCACGTGGACGCACGACGGCACCGCGCGCGTGCTGAAGAGCTCGCTCGACGTGGCCGCGTTCCTGCTCGAGGAGGCGCGCGTGGCCGTCGTGCCCGGCCTCGACTTCGGCTCCGACGCCCACGTCCGGCTCTCGTACGCCACCAGCGAGACGCTGATCCGCGAAGGGCTCGCGCGCATGGCGGCCGCCATCAAGACGCTCGCCTGACGCGATGGCGGAGGCGGACGCCGCCGCGCTCGACGCGGCGGCGCGCGTCCGCGTCACCGTCATCGTGGGCGCCGGCGACACCGGCAAGACCACGCTGGCCACTCAGCTCGCCTCCGCCCTCGCTGCGCGCGGCGCCTCGGTGGCCGTCGTCGACGCCGACGTCGGCCAGTCGGAGATCGGCCCGCCGACCACGGTCGGGCTCGGACGCGTGCCCGCCCCGATCGGCCGACTGCGCGAGGCCGAGGTCCTGGCGCTGGAGTTCATCGGCGACACCTCGCCGGTGCGGGATATCGGTCGCACCGCCGACGCCACCGGGCGTCTCGTCCGCCGCGCGCTTGCGGAAGGATTCGCCCACGTGATCGTCGATACCGGCGGCCTCGTGGAGGGCGCGCTCGGTCTGGCGCTCAAGCGGGCCAAGCTTCGCGCCGTCGATCCGGATCTCATCGTCATCGTGCAGCGCAGCGGGGAGAGCGAGGCCCTGGCGCGCGCGCTCGGCGGCGCCGAGCGCCCCGCCGTGCTCCGCGTGCGCGCCTCCGCGGCCGCCGTGCGCCGCACGCAAACGGCCCGCCGTCTGCATCGAGAGCGCGCGCTCGCCGACTACTTTCGCGACGCGACGGCGGTCGCCCTTCCGCTGGATCGGCTCCAGCCGCGCGCCGGCACGCGCGGCGCCCCGCCGCCACCGGTCGTCGCCGGACTCCTCGCCGGTGTGCTGGACGCCGAGGGAGTGGTGGTGGGCATCGCACGCGTGAGCGAGGTGGACGTGGCCGCGAACCGGATCGTCGTCGACACGCCGGTCGCGCCCGGAAAGATCCGGGGCCTGCTCGGCGGTCGCGCGGTGTGGACGCCCGGGCGATAGGGCGCCGGCGCGAAATGCGCCGGCGCCGTGCGGGTTACTTCGTGGTCGACGAGCTGCTGCTGCTGCCGCTGGTGCTCGGGCTCGTCGCGCTGCTGCCGCTCGGGCTGGTGGTGCTGCTCGAGCCGCTGCTCGACGGCGAGGTCGTCGACGGCGAGGTCGTGGACGGCGAGGTCGTCGACGAGGAGCCCGAGGTGCTGCTGCCCGGCGACGCCGACGGCGTACCGGTGTCGCTGCGGTTGCAGGCTCCGGCCGTGCCGGCCAGCAGCGCGAGGGCGCAGAGCCCCGATAGCAATTTCTTCATTTCGCGGTCCTCCTTGTGGGGTGTCGGACACGACGGGAGGCTGCAACCGCTATGCCCATTGACCCGGGTTGACTTGACAGGTTGCTATACATTCCTTACTACTGCGAACTATCCGTGACCGCGCGCCGTGCTGCCTCGCAGCGGCGCGCCCGCTCATGTAGAAGGAGAGTGCTCCGATGAAGCTCGAAGGCTCGCACGACGTCCCCGCGCCCCGGCAGAAAGTCTGGGACGCGTTCCTCGATCCGGACCAGCTGCGTCAGGCCATTCCCGGCTGCGAGAAGCTCGAGGCGATCGGCAACGACGAGTACAAGGCCACCATGAAGGTGGGCGTCGGCGGCGTGAAGGGCACGTTCGAGGGGAAGGTGCGTCTCATGGACAAGAAGCCGCCGGATTCCTACAAGATGGCCGTCGAAGGGACGGGCGGTCCTGGGTTCGTGCGCGGCGAGACCGTGATCTCGCTCAGCGACGTGGCGGACGGCACCCGCGTGTCGTACGTGGCCGACGTCCAGGTGGGCGGTCTCATCGCCTCCGTCGGGCAGCGCATGCTGGGCGGCGTCTCCAAGATGATGGCGGACAAGTTCTTCGGCAAGATGAGCGAGCTGCTGCAGGCGTCGTGAGCGCGGCCGGTCGCTACCTCGAGCCGCGGCTCGAGCGCGCCTCGCGCGCGACGCTCCGCGCGCTGCAGCTGCGGCGGCTGCGCACGCAGCTCGCGCACGCCGCCGCCCACAGCCCCTTCTATCGGCGGAAATTCGGCGCCGCCGGCGTCAAGCCGCGCCTGCGCTCGCTCGACGACTTGCGCCGGCTGCCGTTCACGACGAAGGACGAGCTCAAGGAGAACCAGGCCGCGCGGCCGCCGTGGGGCGACGTGCTGGCCGTTCCGCTCGAGGACGTCGTGCGCGTCCACATGACCTCGGCCACCACCGGCCGGCCGCTCGCCTTCCTCGACACCGAGGACGACTGGTACGGCTTCTATCACTCGTACGCGCGCTCGTTGCACGCGTTCGGCGTGCGGAAGTCCGACATGGTGATGGCCGCCTTCTCGTACGGACCGTGGATCGGTTACTGGTCCGGCTTCTACGCCGCGCAGGACCTCGGCTGTCTCGTGTTCCCCGTCGGCGGCCTGTCGACCGAGCAGCGGCTCGACGCGCTGCTGACGTATCCGATCACCGTGCTCGGCTGCACGCCCTCGTACGCGCTGTTCCTGGCCGAGCAGGCGGCGCGCAAGGGCATCGATCTCGCGAAGCAGACGAAGATCCGGATCACCTGGCACACCGGCGAGCCGGGCGCATCGATCCCGGCCACGCGCGCCCGCATCGAGGCCGCGTTCGGCGCCAGGGCGTTCGACCTGCCCGGGCTCACCGAGATCGCGGCCTGGGGCTTCGAATGCGACGCCCGCTCCGGCCTCGTGCACGTGCACGAGGACTATTGCTACCCCGAGGTCCTCGACGAGGCCGGCGCCCCGGTCGCGCCCGGTGGGCGCGGCGAGCTCGTGTTCACGAGCCTGTACCGCAAGGCGATGCCGCTCATCCGGTATCGCACCCGCGACGTGGTGCAGGTCGCCGACCGCAAGTGTCCGTGCGGCCGCACGCTGCTCGCGCTCGAGGGCGGCGTCCTGGCGCGCCTGGACGACATGAAGAAGGTCCGCGGCGTGATCGTCTACCCGCGGCGCATCGAGGAGCTCGTGCGGCCGTTCGACCACGTCGACGAGTTCCAGATCGTCTTCCGGCGGCACGAGGGCCTCGACGACATCCTGCTCCGCGTGGATCCGTCGCCCGCGCTCTCGCGCGCGCAGTGCGACGGGCTCTGCGCGGCGCTCGGCGACGCGCTGCGGGTGGGGCTCGGCATCCGGGTGACGGTGGAGGCCACGGCGCCGGGCGCGCTGCCGCGCTGGGACCACAAGGCGCGGCGCTTCAAGGACGAGCGGACGGAGGTCCCATTTTGAAAGCGGCCTTCTTCAAGGAGCACGGCGGCAGCGACAAGATCATCTACGGCGAGTACGCCGATCCGGCGCCCGGACCCGAGGAGGCGGTGGTCCGCGTGCGCGCGTGCGCCCTCAACCACGTCGACATGCTGCTGCTCGACGGGCGCTATCCGCCGCCGGAGGGACTGCCACACGTCAACGGCTGCGAGGTCACCGGCACCGTGGAGGCGACCGGCGCCGCCGTGAAGGGCCTGGCCCGCGGCCAGCGTGTCGTGGTCTTTCCCGGGTTCTCGTGCGGAACGTGCGAGTACTGCCTCCGGGGCGAGCGCACGGTGTGCCTGCGCTACGGCTATCTCGGCGCCGCGAAGGACGGCGGCTACGCCGAGCTGGTGAAGGCCCCGGCCGCGAACATGGTCGCGCTGCCAGAGGCGATCTCGTTCGAGGCGGGCGCGGCCGTGCCGCTCGCGATGCTGACCTCCTGGCATGCGCTCGTGGCGCAGGCGCAGCTGCGTCCCGGGCAGACAGTGCTCGTGCAGGCGGCCGGCAGCGGCGTCGGCAGCGCGGCCATCCAGATCGCCCGCCTCATCGGCGCGCGCGTCATGACGACGGTGGGGAGCGACGACAAGATCGCGTTCGCCAGGACCCTCGGCGCCGAGCACGTCGTGAACTACCGCACGCAGGACTTCGTCGACGAGGCGAAGCGCTGGACCGGCAAGCGCGGCGTCGACGTGGTCGTGGAGCATATCGGCGGCGAGACGTTCGAGCGCTCGTCGTACGCGCTGGCGCGGCTGGGCACGCTGGTCTCCATCGGCTCGCACGACACGCACTGGGGCCGGCTGGATCTCCGCCACGTGTACTCGAAGAACCTCCGGATCGTCGGCACCAACCTCGGCTCGATCCTGGAGCTGCGCACGATCCTCGACTACGTCGTGGCCGGACGCCTTGCCCCCGTGATCGACCGCGTGTTTCCGCTCGCCGACGCGCGGGGGGCCGTGCAGCACGTGCTCGACCGCAAGAACAAGGGCAAGGTCCTGCTCGTCCCTTGACGCTCGCCGACCTCCTGCAGCGCGCGGCCGACCGGTGGCCCGACGCCGAGGCCGTCGTCGACGATGCGCGGCGTCTCACCTATGCGGAGCTGAGCGCGCGCACGCGCGCGCTCGCAAACGGCTTCCGTCGCCTCGGCGTCGCGCGCGGCGACCGCGTCCTCATCGTGCTGCGCAACCGGCTGGAGCACGTGCTGGCGTACTGGGCGCTGCAGACCCTCGGCGGCGTGCCGGCGCCCGTCAACTTCCGCCTGACGCCGGCGGAGCTGCGCTACGTGCTCGAGGACTCCGGCGCGCGCGTCGCGCTGTGCGAGCCGGGGACGGCCGACGCGCTGGCGGAGGCGAGCGCCGGTGCGCCGGTGCGCGTCGTCGCAGTGGGGGTGGCGCCGCCGGGCGCGCTGCCCTTCGAGGAGCTGGCGAGCGCGGCGCCCGCCGCGCCGGCCTCCGTGGGCGAGCAGGACCTTTCGCTGCTGCTCTACACGTCGGGGACCACCGGGCGCCCGAAAGGCGTGCCGCGCACCCATCGCAATCACTACGCGGGCGCCGTCGCCCAGGTCATCCAGTGCGGCTACACGTGGCGGGAGCGGACGCTCGGCGTGATGCCGCTCTATCACACGATGGGGATCCACGCGCTCACCAGCATGGCGGCCATCAACGGCTGCTTCGTCTGCCAGCCCGAGTGGAGCGCCGCCGCGGCGCAGCGGCTCATCGCCGCGGAGCGACTCACCGCGCTCTACCTGGTCCCGACGCTGTTCTGGGATCTCGTCCACGCGCCCGGTCTCGACCGCGCCGCGCTTCGCTCCGTCACCAAGCTCGCGTACGCGGGCGCCCCCATGCTGGCCCCGCTGACCGAGGCCTGCGCGCGGATCTTCGAGCCCGACGTCTTCGTCAATCACTACGGATCGACGGAGATCTACACGTTCACCGTGCGCGCCGACGTCGCCGCCAAGCCGGGCTGTGCCGGCCGGCCCGGCGTGCACGGCGCCATCCGCGTGGTCGCCGCGGCGGCGGACCGGCGCGTGGCTCCCGACGAGGTCGTGAAGCCGGGCGAGAAGGGTGAGATCATCGCCAGCCTCGCCTCCGACGAGGCGTTCCGCGGCTACTGGCAGCGGCCCGACGCCGACGCGCGCGCGCTGCGCGACGGCTGGTACTTTACGGGGGACATGGGCTGGCTCGATGCCGACGGCGAGCTGTACGTGGCGGGCCGCGTCGACGACATGATCATCAGCGGCGGGGAGAATATCCATCCCGTGGAGGTCGAGGACGTGCTGGCGCGGCATCCGGAGGTCGCGGACGTGGCGGTGGTCGGCGAGCCCGACGAGCGGTGGGGCGAGCGCGTGGTGGCCTTCGTCGTCCCGCGTTCGCCCGCGCTCAGCGCCGAGGCGCTCGACGCCTACTGCCGCGGCGCCGGCGAGCTCGCCTCGTTCAAGCGTCCGCGCCGCGTCGTGTTCGTGCAGGAGATCCCCAAGACGGCTTCCGGCAAGATCCTGCGTCGCCTGCTGCGCGACGGCCAGTACGCGGAGAGAGCATGAGCGAATTCCTGAGAGTCGAGCGCAAGGGTCCCACGGCGACCATCTGGATCGACCGCCAGAGCAAGATGAACACCATGACCGTCGCCATGCGCAACGAGTTTCCCGGCATCTTCCAGGTGCTCGAGGGCGACGACTCGGTGCGCGTCATCATCGTGCGCGGCGCGGGCGGCAAGGCGTTCAGCGCCGGCGGCGACGTGGCCGAGTTCCTCACGCTGGCCCCCGCCGACCTCGAGCTCTGGGGCGACACGCTGACGGCGGCCGAGCGCTGCCGCAAGCCGGTGATCGCGGCCATCGACGGCTACACCATGGGCGCCGGGCTCGAGCTCGCCGTCGCCTGCGACTTCCGCGTGGCCACGCTGCGCTCGGAGTTCGCGTTCCCCGAGGTGCGGCTGGGGATGATCCCGGGCTCCGGTGGCACGCAGCGCGCGCTGCGGCTCATCGGCATGACACGCGCGAAGCTGTTCATGATGACCGGCCAGCGCATCTCGGCGGAGCGCGCCGAAGCCTGGGGTCTCATCACGCAGGCGGTCCCGCCCGAGCGCTTCGACGAGGCGGTGACGGCGCTGGCCGACGAGCTGGCCGAGCGGGCCCCGCTGGCGCTGCGCACGCTCAAGATGGTGCTGAACCGCGGCGCCGAGGCGCCGCTCGATACCGCGCTCGAGCTGGAGCGCAAGGCCTACGCGTGGCTGCGCTCGACCCACGACTACGAGGAAGGCGTGCGCTCGTTCCTCGACAAGCGGCCGCCCGCCTACCGGGGCCGCTGAGCGATGCGCCCCTCGTTCGGCTTGATCCTCGCCAATCGCGCGGTGGTGCTCGGCGCGCTCCGCGCGCGCGACCTGCTGGAGCTCTCGGTCGCCGCCGAGGACGCGGGCGCCTTCGACAGCGTGTGGGTGGGCGACAGCCTGCTCGCCAAGCCGCGCCTCGAGTCGGTCACGCTGCTGTCGGCGCTGGCCGGCGTGACCCGGCGCGTGCGCCTCGGCGTCGGCTGCATGGCGACGTTCGTCCACCGCCAGCCGGTGCTGTTCGCGCAGCAGTGGTCGAGTTTCGACGTGCTCTCCGAGGGCCGCGCCTGGCTCGCCGTCTGCCTCGGAGGGCCGAACGAGCAGAGCGCCGCGCAGGCGCTCGAGCACAGCGTGATGGGCGTGCAGCCGGCCGAGCGCGTCGGCCGGCTCGAGGAAGGCATCGTCATTCTTCGCAAGCTGTTCGCCGAGCCGAAGGCGTCGCACGCGGGGACGTTCTATCGCTTCGAGGGCGTGGCGCTGCAGCCGCGACCGGTCCAGCAGCCGCTGCCGATCTGGATCGCATCGAACCCGACCGGTCTCACCTGGAGGGGCGGGGCCAGCGCGTCGGAGGCCGTGGTGGAGCGCTCGTTCCGGCGGGTCGCGCGCTACGCCGACGGCTGGATGACGAACAAGCTGAGCCCGGCGGAGTTCGCGCAGCAATTCGGCCGCGTGCGCGCCATGGCCCGCGAGGAGGGCCGCGATCCTGCCGCGCTCGGCAGCGCGCTCTATCACAACATCAACATCGGAGAGGACCGGCAGGCCGCGCTCGAGGAGAGCAAGAAGTTCCTCGACACGTACTACACGTCGAACTTCACCCCGAGGTTCGTGGAGCAGTGGACGGTGGCGGGGCCGCCCAAGCAGTGCGTCGACGAGCTGCGGGCCTACTTCGACGCCGGCCTGGGGCACATGGCGCTGCGGCTGACGTCATGGGATCAGCGCGGCCAGTTCACACGCTTCGTCAACGAGATCGCGCCCGCCTTCGGAGGCCGCTGATGCTGCTCGGTATCGACCATCTCGTCATCGCCGTCCCGAGTCTGGAGACGGCGGCCAAGGACTATGGCGCGCTCGGCTTCACCGTCGTGCCCGGCGGACGCCACACCGGCATCGGCACCTACAACAGCCTGATCGCCTTCCAGGATGGCTCGTACATCGAGCTGATCGGCTTCTACGAGCCGCGCCCGGACCATCGCTGGTTCGCGCCGCTCCAGCAGGGCGGCGGCCTCGTCGACTTCTGCCTGCAGACCGACGACCTCGCCGGCGACACCGCGGCGCTGCGCCGGGCCGGCATCGACATCGGCGAGCCCGAGCACCGGGATCGCAAGCGGCCCGACGGCAAGGAGATCCGCTGGGTGTTCTCGCTGGCGCGCGGCGCCCACCGCGGCGTGGCGCCGTTCATCATCGCCGACGAGACGGGCCGGGACGAGCGCGTGCCGCGGCAGCGCACGCACGCGAACGGCGTGACCGGCGTCGACAGCGTCACCGTCGCCGTCGACGACGTCACGCGCGTGCGCGGCTGGTACGCGCAGGTCCTGCGCCAGCCGGGTGTCGACGTGCGCAGGGACGAGCTCGGCGCCGCCGGCGCGCGCTTCACGGTCGGCCCGCACATCTTCGACTTCCTGGCGCCCACGACGGCGTCGAGCCCGCTCGCGGCGTGGCTCGCCGCGCGCGGGCCGTCACCGTACGCCGCCACCCTGAAGGCCGCGGGCCGATCCGGCCCGCTCGATTCCGCCAAGACCCACGGAGCGCGTCTGGCGCTCGCGTGAAAATTCCGGAGGACGCACGATGAGGGTCGCGCTCGCACTGCTGCTCGTGCTCGTGCTCGGTGTGGGCGGCGTCGCCGCTCAGGCGCCGGCGCCGGTGAACCTGGCCTTTGCCACGCTCGACACGGGCAGCGCCTGGTACGTCTACGGCGCCACCATGGCCGAGCTGCTGCGACGGGCGTTGCCGCCCGGCTCCAACGTCGACGTCAAGCCGCGCGCCGGCGGCGTCGGCAACCCTCGCCTCGTGGCCAAGAACGAGACACCGCTCGGCTTCGGCTTCACGGTCACCAACCGCTGGGCCTACGAGGGCAAGGAGGCCTACACGGAGAAGCTCGAGAACCTGCGCGGGCTGGTCGGCGGGCTCGACACGTACTACCTGGTCGCCGTCGCCAGCACCAAGCTCGGCATCAACTCCGTCCGCGAGATCCGCGACAAGAAGCTCCCCGTGAAGATCTACACGCAGCCGATCGGCGCGCTCGGCGAGTTCGCAGGCCGGCAGCTGCTGCGCGCCACCGGGATGTCCTACAACGACGTCCGCAGCTGGGGCGGCTCGACCACGCACGTCGGCTACAACGTCATCGTCGACGCGTTCAAGGATGGCCGCGCCGACATCCTCTTCGCCGTGATCACCCCCAAGCACCCGTCGGTGAGCGAGATCGCCAACGGCGGCAACGTGAAGTTCCTCGGCCTCGATCCGGAGATCACGAAGGCGCTGCTGCCGCTCGGCTACGTGGCGGCCACCATGCCGGCCAACACCTTCAAGAGCCAGCCGGAGCCGGTGACGACGGTCGGCTTCCCGACGGTGCTGATCACCAACAAGGAGCTGCCCGAGCCCGTCGCGTACACGGTGACGAAGACGCTCATCGAGAACAAGGACGCGCTCGTCCGGGGCCACGCGGGGCTGGCGGAGTTCGATCCCAAGACGGCGTGGCAGCTGGACAAGGTCGGCGTTCCGCTCCATCCCGGCGCCGAGCGAGCGTTCCGCGAGAAGGGGTGGATGAAATAGCGGCCTCGTTCATCCTCGAGAACGCCCGCGTCCTCACGCTCGATTCCCGCCGGCCGGCCGCGGCCGCCCTCGCCATCGCGGGCGATCGCGTGGTCGCGGTCGGCACGCGAGGCGATGTGCGGCGCTGGCGGGATCGGCGCACCCGCGTGCTCGACCTGCGCGGCGCCACCGTCGTGCCGGGGCTCGTGGACACGCATGCGCACCTCGAGCGCGAGGGCCTCAAGTCGATCTATCCCTCGCTGGCTCACTGCCGCTCGATCGCCGACGTCCAGGCGGTGGTGCGCCGGCTGGCCGCGCGGACCCCGAAGGGCGAGTGGATCGTCACCATGCCTCTCGGCGCGCCGCCGTTCTATGCGGACCCGCCGGCGACGCTCGCCGAGCGCCGCTGGCCGACGCGCGCGGACCTCGACGCGGCCGCGCCCGGGCACCCGGTGTACGTGCGGGGCATCTGGGGCTACTGGAGCAAGCCGCCCGTCTACTCGGTCGCCAGCTCGGCGGCGCTGCGCCGGGCGGGCATCACGCGCGACACCGTGCCGCCGGCGGGCGTGGAGCTCCTGCGCGACGAGGCCGGCGAGCCGACCGGCGTCTTCGTCGAGCACAATCTCATCCAGGTGCTCGAGTTCACGCTCATGCGCGCGGTGCCGCGCTTCACGGCGGCGCAGCGGCTGGGCGCGCTGGACGCCTCCCAGAAGATCTACGCCGCCCGCGGCGTGACCGCGATCTACGAGGGCCACGGCGTCGCGCCCGAGGTGCTCGCCGTCTACCGGCAAGCGCACGCGGCCGGAACGCTGCGGCTGCGCGCCACGCTGGCGCTCAGCGCCACCTGGCAGGGGGCCCGCGAGGGCGAGCGCGCGCTGCCCGACCTGGCGGCGTGGGCGGGCGGCGCCGGGCTGGGCGACGCACGACTGCGCGTGCAGGGGCTCTGCCTGCACTACGGCGGCGATCCCGTCGTCGCGGCCATCCTGCATGCGAGCCAGCCGTACACCGGCTGGGCGGGTTTCGTCGAGAGCGCGAACTCGCGCGAGGACTACACGCGCCAGGCCGCGCTCGCCGCTCGGCTCGGCCTGCGCGTGACCACGCTGGTGACGCGATGTCTTCCGGAGGTGCTCGAGATCTGGGAGAAGATCGCCGGCGAGACGCCGCTCGCACCGCTGCGCTGGGTGCTGGTCCATCTCGCGGCGGCCACGAGCGACCAGCTCGCGCGCATCCGGCGTCTGGGCGCGGTGGCGACGACCAATCCGATCAGCTACCTCTGGCGCTCGGGCGCCGCCGAGGTGGCGCGCGCCGGCGGTGCGGCCGAGACGCTGCTGCCGCACCGGAGCCTGGCGCGGCTGCGCATCCCGTTCGGCCTGGCGACGGACAACAAGCCCGCGGACCCGTGGCTCGCCTTCAACGCGGTCGTGCACCGGCGTGACATGGCGACCGGCGCGCCGCTGGGCCCCCGCGAGCGACTGACGCCGTCGCAGGCGCTGGCGGCGCTCACCGTGGGCGGCGCATACGTCACGCTCGCCGAGCGTGACCGCGGGCGCCTGGCGCCCGGCTACGCGGCCGACCTCGCCGTCCTCGAGCAGGACCCGCTCACGGCGCCGCCGGAGGCGCTGGCCGGGCAGACGGCGCGCCTCACCATGGTGGCCGGTGAGGTCGTGCATCGTGCCTGACGTCCGCGCGCCGCGCGTCTGGCTCGCCGTCACGTGGACGCTGTTCCAGCTCTACACGGCGTGCACGGGCATGTTCGATCTGCTGATCCAGCTGCCCGTGCACGTGGCCTTCGCGGTCGCGCTCGGCTTCCTCACCGCGCCGGTGGCCGACTCGCCGGAGGCGGCCGCGCGGCTCGCCCGCCGACCGCGACGCCGGTGGCTCGACGGCTCGCTGGCGGTGCTGGCACTGCTCTGCGCCGCGCACTACGTGTGGCACAACGCGCGGCTGGCAAGCCGGATGGCGATGGTGGACGACCCGCTGCCCGTCGACGTCGCCGTCAGCGTGCTCTTCGTCGCGCTGCTGCTCGCGGCGGCCTGGCGGCACATCGGCCCTGCGCTGGTCATCATGGCGCTCGCGTTTCTCGCCTACGTCTTCGCAGGGCCCTGGCTGCCCGGCTTCCTCTCGCACGGCGGCGAGTCGTTCCTGAACCTCGTCGACCTCCAGATGCTCACCACGCAGGGCGTGTTCGGCATCCCGACGCTCGTGTCGGCCACGTTCATCTTCCTGTTCGTGGTCTTTGGCAGCGTCATGTCGCACGGCGGCCTGCTGCGCTTCTTCACCGACGGCGCGCTCGCGGTGGCCGGCAGCAGCACCGGCGGGGCGGGGAAGGTGGCCGTCATCTCCAGCGGGCTGTTCGGCACCGTGAACGGCAGCGCCATCGCGAACGCGGTCACCACCGGCTCGTTCACGATTCCGCTGATGATGCGCGCGGGCTACCGGCCCGCGTTCGCGGCCGGCGTGGAGGCCACCGCGTCGATGGGCGGGCAGCTCATCCCGCCCGTGATGGGCGCCGCCGCGTTCATCATGGCCGAGACGCTGCAGCTGCCCTACAGCCAGATCGCCATCGCGGCCGCGATCCCGGGCGTGCTCTACTTCGTCGCGGTCGGGATCATGGTGCACTTCGAGGCGGCGCGGCAGGGCCTGCCGGTGCTGCCGCGCGCCGAGCTGCCGCGGCTGGGCGCGGTGCTGCGCCGCGACTTCCACCTGCTGGCCGGCCCGGCCGTCCTCGTGTGGTTCCTCGTCGACGGCCGCTCGCCGATGTTCGCGGGCTTCTGGGCGCTCGTCGTGGCCTTCGCGCTGTCGTGGGTGCGGCCCGACACGCGCATCGGCGCCGCCAAGATCCTCGCCATCCTCGCCGACAGCGCGCAGGCGGCCATGCCGGTCGCGCTCGCGTGCGCGACGGTGGGCATCGTGGTGGGCGTGGTGTCGATCACGGGCCTCGGCCTCAAGCTCGCGACCGGCATCGTCGGCCTGGCCGGCGGCAGCCTCGTGCTCACGCTCATCCTGACCATGATCGCCGCCCTCGTGCTCGGCACCGGGCTGCCGACCTCCGCTACGTACATCATCACGTCGATCATGGCCGCCCCCGCGCTGGAGCAGCTCGGTGTGCCGAAGCTCGTGGCCCACCTGTTCGTGTTCTACTTCGGCATCCTGGCCGACCTCACGCCGCCCACCGCGATCTCGACGTACGCGACGTCGTCCATCGCC
>DATAOC010000138.1:0-13107 GCA_036265915.1 Candidatus Methylomirabilota bacterium
CGCCGTCGCGTCGCCGGCCACCATCAGCGTCGTCACGCCGGCGCCCTTCCACTCCGCGAGCCGCTCGCGGATCCGCTCGGGCGGTCCGCAGAGCGCCACCTCGTCGACGAGCTCGTCCGGCACCGCGGCCTCCGCCTCGGCCTTGCGACCGGCGAGGTAGAGATCCTGGATCGTCTTGGCGGCGGACTCGTAGCCGTACCGTCGCGCGATGTCGTTGTAGAAGTTCCGGCCGCGCGCGCCCATGCCCCCGACGTAGAGCGCCACGCGCGGCTTCACCACCGCGCGGCAGGCGGCTGCGTCCGGCCCGACCACCACGGGCACCATCGGCATGACGTCGAAGCCGTCACCGCTGCGCCCGCCGCGACGGAAGCCCTCGGCGAGCCACTCCCGCGCGATGGCGCTGCGCCGCGCCGAGAAGAACACCGGAATCCAGCCATCGGCGATCTCCGCGGCCAGCGCCACGTTCTTGGGGCCCACCGCCGCCAGATAGATCGGCAGCGTCGGCCGCCCGTGGAGGATCGACTTGAGCGGCTTGCCGAGACCGGTCGCGTCGGCGCCGGCATACGGGATCTGGTAGTACTCGCCGCGGAACTCGAGCGGCTTCTCCCGCTTCCAGATCGTCCGGACGATGTCGACGTACTCGCGCGTCTTCACGAGCGGCTTGCCGAAGGCCTGGCCGTGCCATCCCTCGACGACCTGCGGACCGGAGACGCCGAGCCCGAGCCGGAAGCGCCCACCGGACAGCGCGTCGAGCGTCATCGCCGTCATGGCCGTCATGGCCGGCGTGCGCGCGGGAATCTGCATGATCCCCGTGCCGACGTGAATGCGGGTGGTGCGCGCGGCGATCCACGCCGCTGGCGTGACCGCGTCGGAGCCATACGCTTCGGCCGTCCACACCGAGTCGTAGCCGAGGCGCTCGGCCTCGAGCACCTTGTCCATGTCGAGCGCGACGCTCGCGCCGGAGTAGTTGAGGTTCAGCGCCAGTCGCATCGCGTGGTCCCTAGCCTTCCCAGCGACAGCGGTCGAGGCGGACGCGGCCGCGTCGGAGCGGCACGCCTTCCTGCTCGAGCCGGATGCGCTGCGTGAGCATGGAGCCCATGTGCCGGCGGCGACTGATCTTGCCCGCGGCGTTCACGACGCGGTGCCACGGCACGTCGTCGGGACAGCGCCGCATGGCGCCGCCGACCGCGCGTGCCGAGCGCGGCGCCCCGAGCATCGACGCGACCTGGCCGTATGTCACCACGGCCCCGCGCGGCACGCGCCGCACCAGCCGGTAGACCGCCGCGCGAAACGTCAGGCCGCCGGCGCGCCGTGTCCCAGCTCCCACAGCCGCGCGTACAGTCCTCGACGTCGCAGCAGCTCGCTGTGCGAGCCCTCCTCGTGCACGCGGCCGCGGTGCAGCACGATGATGCGATCGGCGCTCTGGATCGTCGAGAGCCGGTGCGCGATGGTGACGCTGGTGCGGCCGGCCAGAAGTTGTTTCATGCCCTCGCGGATCAACCATTCCGACTCCGGATCGACGCTGGACGTCGCCTCGTCGAGCACGAGGACCGGGGGATTGTACACGAGGGCCCGCGCGATGGCCAGGAGCTGACGCTCGCCGTGCGAGACGTTGACGCCGCGCTCGCCGAGCGGCTCGTCGAGTCCGCGCGGCAGCGCGTCGACGAACCGGCCAGCGTGTGCGGTCTCGAGCGCCACGCGCAGGGCGGCGGCGTCGCGGGCGCCGTTCACGCGCAGGTTGTCGGCGACGGTGCCCGTGAACAGCACGGTGTCCTGGAAGACGGTGCCCACGTGACGGCGCAGCGCCTCCAGGTCCCACGCGCGCACGTCCACGCCGTCGACGAGCACGCGCCCGCGCGTGACGTCATACGCGCGGATGAGCAGCCGGGCGCACGTGCTCTTGCCCTCGCCGGTCGCGCCCACCAGCGCGACGTGCTCGCCGCGCGCCACCCGGAACGCGCAGTCGCGCAGGACCCACGTCCCCGCCTCGTACGCGAACCACACGCCGTCGAGCTCGAGCGCCGGCGTGGCCGCGCCGTGGCCGCGGACGGCGGGGATCGCGGCCCGCGCCGGCGCGACGATGCCGGGCGCGCGGTCGAGGAGGCCGAAGATCCGCTCGGCGGAGGCCATCGCCGACTGCATGACCGTGTACTTGGCGCCGAGGTCGCGGATCGGCAGGAAGAACCGGTTCGTGTACTGGATGAACGCGACGAGCGCGCCGAAGCTCAGCGCGCCGCCCACGATCTGCCGCCCGCCGTACCAGATGAGCAGCGCCAGCGCGACCGAGCCGAGCGCCTCCACCGAGGCGTACAGCGAGGCCTCGAACACGGTGGAGCCGAACAGCGCGCGCCGGTAGTCGGCATTCAGCCGCCGGAACTGCGCCCGCTCGTGCCGCTCCCGCGCGAACAGCTGGATCACGGTCATACCCTGCAGCGATTCCTGCAGAAACCCGTTCAGCACGGCGAGCCTGCGGCGCACCTCACGGTAGGCGTCGCGCGCACGGATGCGCAGCTCGGCGGCCACCGCCGCCAGCACCGGGACGATCGCGAACGTCACCAGCGCGAGCCGCCAGTCCATCCACAGCATGATGGCGACCACTCCGCTCAGCGTGATGACGTCGGCGGCGATGGCCAGCAGCCCGCTGGTGAACGCCTCGCTCACCGCCTCGACGTCGCTGAGGACGCGCGTCATGAGCCGGCCGACCGGGTTGCGATCGAAGAAGGCCGCCTCCAGCCGCAGCAGGTGCGAGAACAGCTCGCCGCGCAGGTCGTGGGTCACCCGCTGGCCCGCCAGCGCCATCAGGTACGCCTCCACCATCCGCAGCGCGTAGAGGACGGCGAGCGTGAGCGCGAAGAGCCCGGCCGTCACCGTCAGGCCGAGCCAGTCGGCGCGCAGGATGTGGTCGTCGATGGCCACCTTGAGCAGATAGGGCTGCGCGAGCTCGGCCGCCGCGATGAGCGGGAAGAGCACGAGGGCACCGGCCAGCACCCGGTGCTGGCGGCGCGCGGCGAGCCAGAGGCGCACCGCGAGGCGGCGGTCGAAGGCGCGGCCGAGGACGTCGTCGTGCTCGTCGCGCAGGTCAGGCACTGGCGATCTCTTCCTCGAGTTGCTGGCGCCGCCAGAGCCGCGCGTAGAGCCCGCCGCGCGCGAGCAGCGCCTCATGCGTCCCCTGCTCCACGATGGCGCCCGCGTCGAGCACCACGACGCGGTCCGCCGCCTGCGCCGCCCGCAGGCGATGCGTGATCACGAGCATCGTTCGGCCCGATGCCCGCAGCGCCTTGATGATCTTCTCCTCGGTGACGGCGTCGACGCTGGCGAACACGTCGTCGAGCACGAGCAGGCGCGGCGCTCCGAGCAGCGCCCGCGCCAGGGCGAGCCGCTGGCGCTGGCCGCCGGAGACGGTGAGGCCGCGCTCGCCCACGACGGTGCGGTAGCCGTCGGGGAACGCCTCGATCTCGTCGTCGATCGCCGCGTCGGCCGCCGCCGCGCGCACCGCGTCGTCGGCGATGCCGTCGCGGCCGAGCGTCAGGTTGTCGGCGATCGAGCGCGAGAAGAGAAACGCGTCCTGCGGTACCCAGCCAACCGTGGCCCGCAGCGTTCCGAGCGGCACGGTGGTGACGTCGCGCCCGGCCACGAACACCGTCCCGGACGGCGGGCTCCAGAGGCGTGCGAGCACGAGGCCCAGCGTCGACTTGCCGCTTCCGGTCGGCCCGACCACGGCCACCACCTCGCCCGGATCGACCGAGAAGTCCACATCACGCAGCGCCGGCGCGCGGCCGGGGTACGCGAAGGTGAGATGCGCGAACCGGATGGACGGCGCGTCCGCGAGCGGCTCCCCCGGCGCCTCGAGCGGCGGCGCCGCGTCGACGATCTCCTGGATCCTGGCCATGGACGCGAGCCCGCGCCGGATGACGGACAGCGTGAGACCGAGCGCGACCGTCGGCCACGCGAGGTACGCGAGGTAACCGTTGAATGCGACGAGCGCGCCGAGCGTGATCCGCCCCTGCGCCACGCGGTAGCCGCCGACCCAGAGCACCACGAGCACGCCGACGCCGGCGATCAGCGACATGAGCGGCGTGAACCGCGCCTGGATCGCGGCCAGCGCGACGCTGCGATCGAGCAGCGTGGCGTTCTCGGCCGCGAACGCAGCCGCCGCGCGCGGCTCGAGCGTGTAGGCGCGGACCACGGCCATGCCGGCGAGCGTCTCCTGCACGCGCGCGGACAGGACGCCGAGCTGCGCCTGCATCGCCTCTGTCCGCACCGTGACCGTCATGTTGAACCGGCGGGCCAGCGTGACCAGCATCGGAAAGGGCGCCAGCGCGCAGACGGTCAGCCACGGGTCGACGGCCAGCATGGCGCCGATGGCGCCCACGAACGCCAGCGTCGTGGAGACGATGCTCACCGCGCCGAAGCCCACGAGGCTGCGCACGACCCCGACGTCGCTCGAGGCGCGCGCCATCAGGTCGCCCGTGGAATGGCGGGCGAAGACGTCGGGCGAGAAGGCCTGGAACGCCGCGTAGAGCGCGTCGCGCAGGTCCGCGTCCACGCGCTGGCCGGCACCGAGGATGCTGAAGCGCGAGCCGAGGCGGGCGGCGCCGTTGGCCGCCGCCAGGACGACGATCAGCGCGACGTAGACCAAAACCGGCGCCCGGTCGTACTGCAGCGCATCGACCGCGTGCTTCACCGTCCACGGAATCGCCAGCGAGAATCCCGTCGCCGCCAGCAAGCACAGCGCGCCGGCCACGTAGCGCGCGCGATAGCGGCCCAGGTAGCGCGCCAGCGCGCGCGCCGGCCCCGTCAGCCGCGGCTCCCGGCGGCGTGGGGCTTGAGCGCAGCGTACACGGCGAAGACCATCGGCGTCGGCACGCGATGGCGCTCGCCCAGGCGCACGGCGTGGCCGTGCAGCGCCTCGAGCTCGAGCGGCTTACCGTGCGTGAGGTCGAAGTGGAGCGAGGAGTACGCCTCCGGGGCCACGGCGGCCGCCTGCCGCATCACCGACTCCACCACGTCGGCGGTCAGGGTCACGCCCACCGCCCGCGCCAGCGCGGCCAGCTCCTCGACGATGCGCCGGTACATCGCCCAGCACTCGGGCGTCGCCCGCAGCACGCCGGCCGGGCACCGCGTGAGTGACGTCATGCCCGCCTGCGCGCTGATCAAGAGATATTTCTCCCACAGCACGCGCTTGATGTCGGCGGTCAGGTCCGTCGGCACGCCGGCCCGCACCAGCGCGTCGCGGAGCGCACTCGCGCGCTCGCTCACGCGGCCGTCCATCTCCCCGAAGGCGAGGCGGCCGCCGAACGTGTGGGCGATCACGCCGGGCGCGGCCATGGAGGCGAAGACGTAGGCGGCGCCCCCGAGCGCGCGGCCGGCCCCGAGGATCTCCTCGAGCGTCTCCTCGTTGTCGACGCCGTTCTGCAGCGAGACGACGCCGGTGCTCGGCCCCAGGATCGGCGCCACCATGGCCGCCGCCGCGCGCGTGTCGAACGACTTCACGCAGAACAGCACCATGTCGGCGGGCGGCTGCCCGTCGAACGACGCGACGGCGTCGACCTTCGCGACGAACTCGCCCTCCACGGCGGAGCGCACGCGCACGCCGTCGCGCCGGATGGCGTCGAGATGCGGGCCGCGCGCCAGCATGACGACGGACTCCCCCGCCCGCGCCAGCTTGGCGCCGAAGTATCCCCCCACGCCTCCCGCGCCGACCACGGCGATGCGCATCACCACCAGCCCTTTCGCTTGAAGTAGACGACGAGCGCCGCCGCCGTGGTCAGCATCAGGCCGAGCGCCCAGGCGTAGCCGTAGCGCCACTCGAGCTCGGGCATGTGCTTGAAGTTCATTCCATAGATCGAGGCGATGAAGGTCAGCGGGATGAAGATGGTCGCGATGACCGTGAGCAGCTTCATCACCTCGTTCAGCCGCTGGTTCTGCACGGACAGATAGACCTCCATGACCGAGACCGCCGTCTCCCGCAGCGACTCCACGATCTCCAGCGCCTGCACGGTGTGGTCGTACACGTCGCGCAGGAACACGCGCGTCTCCGCGCTGACCAGCGGCGACTCCTCGCGCAGGAGGATGCCGACCTCTTCCCGCATCGGCCACACGGCGCGGCGCAAGCCGAGCAGCTCGTGCCGGACGCGCTGCATGCTGACGAGCACCTGCTGGCTGGGGTCGCTGATGGCCGCCGCCTCCAGCGCGCCCATCCGCTCGCCGAAGTGCTCGATGACGGGAAAGTACGCGTCGACGACGCCGTCGAGCAGCAGGTACGCGACGTAGTCGGCGCCCGCCTCGCGCACCCGTCCCCGCCCGGCGCGGATGGCCTCGCGCACGGCGCCGAAGCAGTCGCCGTCGCTGCGCTCCTGCACGGTGATGAGCCAGTCCTGACCGAAGAAGAGGCTCACCTGCTCCTCGTTCACGCCGCCGTCGACGAGGCGCATCGTCCGCATCACGACGAACATGTGCTTGTCGTAGCGCTCCACCTTCGGACGCTGCGGAACGTTCAGGACGTCCTCGAGCGCGAGGGGATGGAGGCCGAAGCGCTCACCGAGCCGCGTGAGGGCGGAGACGTCGCCGAGGCCGTCGACGTTGATCCACGTCACGCTGCCGGGCGCGATGCGCGCGAGCGCGGCGTCGACACTCGGGACGTCGGCGTAATCCGCCTGCGTGCGCGTCCACGTCAGGACGGAGACGCGCGTCGGGCCCGCGGACTCCGGCGCCACGAGCGTGCCGGGCGGAGAGCCGACATGGATGGGAGCCACCCGCAGGCGGCGCGGACCGCGGCTCGCGCTGGGCAGCCGCGTTCGGCGGGCGTCGTCATGCATCGATGACGTCATGCTCGGGGACGGTCCGTTGGTTGTCAAGCGAGCCCGTGGTAGAGTCCACGCGAGATGGCATCGCTCGAGCGCCGCGTGGCCGTGGACGCCGCGCGCGCGGCGGGCCGCCTCCTGCGCGAGGCGCTTTCCGGCGCCCACCGCATCGCCTACAAGGGCACTCCCACCAACCTCGTCACGGAGATGGACCAGCGCGCCGAGGCGCTGATCCTCGATCGACTCCGCGCGGCGTTTCCGGACGACGCGATCCTCGCCGAGGAGACGGGAGCCGCCGGTGGCCGCTCGGGCCGTCGCTGGCTCGTCGATCCGCTCGACGGCACGACGAATTACGCCCACGGGCTGCCGATCTTCGGCGTGTCGATCGCGCTCGAGAGCGCCGGCGAGCGCGTGCTGGGCGTCGTCTACGACCCGACGCGCGACGAGATGTTCGTGGGCGAGCGCGGCGGCGGCGCCAGCCTCAACGGCGCCGCCATCCACGTGTCGACGGCGGCCACCGTCGACGAGAGCCTGCTCGTGACCGGTTTCCCCTACAACATCCGCGAGACGCCGGACACGAACCTCACCGAGTACGCGGGCTTCAGCGTCCGCGCGCGCGCGGTCCGCCGGCTCGGCTCGGCCGTGCTCGATCTCGCGTACGTCGCGTGCGGGCGGTTCGACGGGTTCTGGGAGCTGCGGCTCGGCGCCTGGGACGTGGCGGCCGGCGCCGTCCTCGTGGCCGAGGCCGGCGGTCGCGTGACGGGGCTCGATGGCGCTCCGCTCGACCTCGACGCGCCCACGCTGCTCGCCAGCAACGGCCGGATCCACGACGAGATGCTGGCCACGCTGCGCGAGATCCGCCGCCGATGAGCGGCGAGGCCGTGCACGTCCGGACCATCACCATGCAGGCGCGCCGCGCGGCGGAGGGCACGCTCGAGGTCAGCGGCCGCCTCGTGGACGAGCGGCCGCAGGGCGCCGGCGTCGGCTGGTTCGGCGCCGTGAACGGCACGATCATCCACGACATGCGCGTGAGCCTCGCCGTGCGCCATCCCGATCTCGTCATCACGGCCGTCACCGCCGAGATGGCGTCGCATCCGTACTCGCTCTGTCCCGACGCTGTGGATCCGCTGCAGCAGCTCGTCGGGCTGCCGATCGGCCGCGGCTTCACGCGCGCGCTGAACGAGCGCTTCGGCCGCCAGCTCGGCTGCGCGCACCTGACCGCGCTCATCCACGCGATGGCGCCGGTGGTGCGTCAGGCGGTCGGCCCCGCATTTCGCGCGTACGAGGAGATCCCGAAGGGCGGCGGCGAGACGTGGTTCGTGAACTCGTGTCAGGCGTGGAAGGAAGGCGGCCTGCTGCACCAGCGCCTGGCGGCCGGTGACGTCGAAGGACTGAAAGCGCTGTCCGCTAGAGCTCCCACGGGGGCGCCAGACTCAGCCTGAGCTCGAGCAGCGTCGGCCCGTCGGCGCTGAACCCGCGCGCGAGCGCGTCGGCGAGGGCCTCCACGCCGGGCAGCCGCTCCGCCCGCGCGCCGAACGCGCGCGCGAGCGCCGGGAAGTCCGGGTTCGTGAGCTCTGTCTCGCCCCAGCGTCCGCCGTAGAGCGTTTCTTGCAGATACTTGATGGCGCCGAACCGATCGTCGTTGACGACGAGGAAGACGATCGGCAGCCGGTACTTCACCGCGGTCGCCAGCTCCGCCACCGAGAACATGAAGCCACCGTCGCCGGCGACCGCGAGCACCGGCCGATCCGGGCGCGCCAGCTTGGCGCCGATGGCGGCCGGCACCGCGTACCCGAGCACGGCCGAGCCCGTCGGATAGAGAAAGGTCCGCGGCGCCCGCACCGGGAAAAGCAGCTCCATCCAGTACGTCAGCCCGGTCTGGTCGTTCACGACGATCGCGTCGTCGGGCAGCGCGCGGCGCAGTGCCGCGATCGTCTCCGCGACCTCGCGCGTGAACCGCGGCCCGCGGTCGGCGCGCCACGCCGCCAGCCGCCCGGCATCCCACTCGGTGTCCGGCGTTCCGGGCGCCAGCCGCGTCGTGATGCCCCCGAGCCCGTCGCGCGCGTCGCCCACGATGGCCAGCCGTGTCTTGTACTGGCGGCCGATGACGCCGGGGTCGACGTCGAGATGCAGAAGGCTCTGGGCCGGACTCGGTCCCGTGCCGAGCTTCTCCATCGAGCGATGCCCGAGCTTGGTGCCGACGGCCAGGATGACGTCGGCCGCCGCCAGCGCGGGCGCCGTCGCACGACGGTCGGGCAGCACGCTGTGCCAGAGCGGATCGCGCTCGTCGAGCGCGCCGCGACCCGAGACGGTCGTGACCACCGGTGCGCGCAGCCGACGCGCGAGCGCCGCGAGCTCATGCGTCGCCTCGGCGGCGATGACGCCGCCGCCGGCGATGAGCAGTGGTCGCCGCGCGGCACCCAGCAGCGCCGCGGCCTCCTGTAGATCCCGCACGTGGCACGGCGGCCGGGCGCCGGGCGTCCGCACGGCCAGGGCCGTGTCGACGTGCGCCGCCAGCAGGTCGTTGGGAATCGAGATCGCCATCGGGCCCGGGCGGCCCGTGCGCAGCAGCGCGAAGGCGCCCGCCAGAGTGGACGGGATCGTCGACGCGTCGGTGAGCGCTTCCGCGAAGCGCGTGACGGGACGGAAACAGTCGATCTGGTTCGGCACCTCGTGCAGCGCGTTGAGGTCGCGGCCGACGAGCGCCGCCGCGATGTCCGACATGATCACCACGACCGGCATCGAGCCGGAGTACGACTCCGCGAGCGGCGTCAGCGTGTTCGTCGCCGCCGGCCCGCTGGTCACGATGACGACGCCGGGCGAGCCGGACGCGCGCGCGTATCCATCGGCCATGAAGGCCGCACCCGCCTCGTGGCGGGCGAGCACGTGGCTGATGCGCGACTGCCGCAACAGCGCGTCGTAGATGGCGAGGTTGTGAATGCCCGGAATGCCGAAGACGTGACGCACCCCCTCCTGCGCGAGGGCGTCCACCACCCACTGCCCGCCCGGCTGCCTCACAGCATCGCCTCGAACGAGCGCTCGATCGCGACGTCGACGAGCGCCGGCCGGGGCGACCCGAGCGCGTGGGCGAGCGCCTCACGCAGCATCGCCGGCTTGTCCACGCGGGTCGCGTCGACGCCGAGCCCGCGCGCCAGCGCCACGTAGTCGATCTCGGGATCGACCAAGTCCATGCCCGGATACACGCCGCGCTTGGCGGACGGCAGACCGAGCGTGACCATGCCGGACTTCAGAATCGCGTAGGAGGCGTTGTTCACCACGACGTACGTGACCGGCAGCCGGTAGCGCGCGGCCGTCCACAACGCCTGCGGCGCGTACATCAGCGAGCCGTCCCCGACCGTCGCCACCACCGTCCGCCCGGGACACGCCAGCTGCACGCCGAGCGCGGCGCCCATCGCCCAGCCCAGCGTGCCGGTCTTGCTGCCGAAGAAGTCGGCGGCGGATCCGAACGGCAGGTGGCGCAGCACGTGTGGCAGCGAGGAGGCGGACTCGTCGACCACGGCGGCGTCGGGCGGCAGCACCGACGCGAGCGTGTGCATGAGGAACGCGGGCGAGATCGGCGTGCGCGCCGCCGCGGCCTCCGCCTCCGCCGCCAGACGCGCGGCGTGCTCGCGCCGCGCGCGGCCGATGACCGCCGCCCGCGCGTCCGCCGCCGCGCGCTCCACGACACCGAGGCATCCGGCGACGGCAGTGTGCAGCGCGGCCAGTCCCCGGCGAACGTCGGCGACGATGCCGCAGTCGACCGGATACGTCCTGCCGATCTCCCGACCGTCGTCGTCGAGCTGGATCAGCGGCAGGCCGGGGCGGAACGGCGACCCCGGGGTGTGAAAGAGCCACGTGAACACGCTGGCGCCGACGACGAGCACGCAGTCGGCGCGCTCGAGCGACTTTCGCACACTGGCGGCCGCCGGGAAGAGGCCGCCGCGCCACAGCGGATGATCGGCCGGAAAGCTCAGCCGTCGATGGATCGGCTCGCCGTGCACGGCGGCGCCGACGAGCTCGGCGAGCGCGCGCAGCTCTGCGCGCGCGCCCGCCCGCGCCACGCCGTCGCCGGCGACGATCACCGGCGCACGGGCCGCCCCCAGGAGCGCCGCCGCGCGAGCCACCGCGTCGCCGTCCGGCTCGGTCCGCGCCACCGATGTCGACGTCGAGCCCGCGTCGACATCGTCGACCGGCTCGCTCATGAGATCCATGGGCAGCGAGAGGAACACCGGCCCGGTGGGGGGTGTCTGCGCCAGGCTGATGGCGCGACGGAGCGCCGCCGGCGCCTCGGATGCCGAGCGAACCTCGTGCGACCACTTCGTGAGCTGCTCCGTCAGCTGCACCATGTCGGCGGCGAGGATCGGCTCGCCCAGCAGCAGCCGCGTGTCCTGCTGCCCGGCCGTGACGAGCAGCGGCGTGCGCGCGCGCGCGGCATTGTGCAGGATCGACAGCCCGTTGGCGACGCCGGGTGCCACGTGGAGGTTCACGACGCCGAGACGCCCGCTCGCCTGCGCGTAGCCGTCGGCCGCCGCCACGGCCGTCGCTTCCTGCAGCGCCACGACGTAGTCGATCCCTGAGCCGTCGAGCGCGTCGAGAAACGGCAGCTCGGTGGTGCCGGGATTGCCGAAGAGGTAGTCGACGCCGGCCTCCTTCAGCATGCGCATGAGCCGGGCGGCGACGTGCATGCCGGTCAGGACGCGCGCCGGAGACGGACGCCGCGCCGCCCGGGGCGATCTTCGAGCTCGGCGAGCTGCCACAGCTGGAAGGTCGCCGCGCGCGACAGCCGCGCCTCGAAGGCGCCGCGCTTGACGGCGCAGTACGGGACGTCGGCCGCCCCCACGCGCACGGTGGCGGGATCGATCGTCTCCTCGGTGCCGTCGTTCAGGACGGCGTGTAGCTGCTCGCCGCGGCGCTCGACGCGGGTGACCACCCACGGCACGTCGTCGACGCGCACCGGGATGCGCACGCGCGTCTGGATGAAGTAGCCCTCCGCGTCCTTCCGGAGGTTGCTGCGAAGGTTGGCGAGGATGCCTTCGTGCGTGACCTGCACGCCCTCGTCGAACCAGTCGCCGTCGACGTCGACGCGCAGGTCGGGCAGCTTCCACTGAGACGGCGGCGTCGCCACTCAGAACACCACGCTGGCGAAGGTCACCACCGCCTGCGGATCGGGCCATTGCCCGTAGCGCCGGACCACTCCCGGCCGGCCGCCGGTGGCGCGCAGCAGCGCCCAGATCGGCGAGAGCCCGCAGATGCGGCGGCGGTCGCCGTCGCGGGCGGCGTCGTCGAAGAACGCGTCCGCGTCGCCGGCGGCGACCGTGTCGAGCGTCGCGGCGTCGGCGACCGAGAGCTCGGCGAGCGCGGCCGACGAGACGGGCTCCGCGTCGCCGAAGCGCGGGCCGACGTGGGCGAGGTCGGCGCCGGCCACGAAGGCGACGGAGCGGCCGGTGGCCGCGATCGTATCGTCCAGCGCGTCGAAGAAGCGGGCCACGGAGCGGACGTCCTGGGGACGCTGCCCGCGCGCCAGCGCCTCGTGGACGAACGAGGTGAGCACGGGCACCACGCGGATGTCGCGGCGGGCGCCGAAGAGGTAGCGCAGGAAGACGGCCTGGAACTCGATCGAGTGCTCGCGCCGGTGCGCGAGCTCGGCCGCGAAGCAGTCCTGCGCGACGCGCGACACCAGCGCGTCGACGAACTCACGGTCGACGACGGCGGGGCCGAGCGGCGTCTCGTAGTCCTTGCGCGTGAGCGCGAACGGCTCCGGCATCCCCGCGTGACAGGTGCCGAAGACGACGAACACGTCGGCATCGCAGCGCTCGGCCACGTCCCGGTAGCCCCACGCGTACGCGGGGCCGCCACGGTGGAAGTCGATGTGCGGCGCGACGAGCGCCGTGACGCGCGGGCCGTCGACGGCCGCTGCGACGGCGCCCGGGCCGGCGGGCGGCGCGAAGAAGCCGTCCATCATGGCCCGTAGCGCATCCGGCTCGTCCGGGTAGGCGCCGCCGGCGTGCGCCGCGGGCCGCGCCGCCCGCGCCAGGAACTCGCCGTCGATCCGCGCGCGGCGCTCGGCGAAGCCGGGGCTGTCCAGAAAGCCGTGCGCGTCGAGCGCGTCGGCCAGCTCGTGGATCTGCGCCGGCTCGATGCGCTCGCCGCGCTGGCGCAGCACCGCCGCCTGGATGTCGTCGATGCGGTGCTCGCCGTCGAAGAGGGAGACGACCTCCAGGAGCACGGGCGGGATCATGACGACCGACTCCGTGTAGCCGGCGGGATCACGGAGCGCCAGGAATCGCTCGCCCTCGTGATCGAC
>DATAOC010000139.1:0-33736 GCA_036265915.1 Candidatus Methylomirabilota bacterium
TCGGCGATCAGTGCGATGACGCGCAGCGCGTCCTCCACGCGGTCGAAGTAGAACTGGCCGATGTCGCTCAGCGCCCTGCGCGGCGCATCGGCGGCAGCGCCGGGCGTGAAGGCGATCATCACGGGCTTGCCCGATGCCTGCGCGGCCTCCGCGATGAGCTTCGCGCGGCTGGCGAAGAACGGCATCGACGTCAGGATGGCCAGGCCGTAGGCGACGTCCCGATCCGCGAGCACGATGCGCGTCACGTCGCCGGCGATCTCGACTTCCTCGGGCGGCTTCCGCCCGCCGAGATCGATCGGGTTGAGCGCCTGCGGCGCGAGCAGGAGCGGATCGAGCTGCGCGCGTGTCGCCGGCGAGAGACTCGCGAGGCGCAGCCCGAGCTCGCTGATGCGGTCCGCCGCGATCCCGGCGCCGCCGCCGGACCCCGACAGGATGCCGACACCGCCCCGGCGCGGCGCTCGATGCCGGACCAGAAAGTGCGCGGCGCGGACCATGTCATCCGGATCGCGCGGGAGCACCACGCCTTCCTCCCGACACACCGCCGCGAACACCTCGAACGAGCCGGCCAGGCTGGCCGTGTGGGAGCGGGCGGAGTCGACGCCGGCCTGCGTGCGGCCGGTCTTGAGCACGAGCAGCGGCTTGCCGGCCGCGCGCGCGGCCGCCGCGCAGCGGCGAAAGCGCGCGCCGTCGAGCCAGCCCTCGACGTACACGCAGATCGCCTCCGTGCCCGGATCGTCCACGAGGTGCTCGATGAAGTCGCACAGCTCGAGATCCGACTGGTTGCCGCACGACACGCAGGCGCGAAAGCCGATCCCGTCGGTCACGGCGCGATCGTAGATGGAGACCATGAGGGCGCCGCTCTGGCTGACGAGGCTCACCGAGCCGTCGCGCAGGTGGTCGGTGTCCAGCACGACCGACGAGCAGAGGGCCAGGTGATGGTGGGGCACGATGAGGCCCATGCAGTTCGGGCCGATGATGCGCGTGCCCGTACGCGCCGAGATCTCCACCAGCTCCGCCTGTCGTGCCACGCCTTCCGGTCCCGCCTCCGCGAAGCCCGTGGTGATGATCACGCAGCAGCCGACGCCGGCCGCGGCCGCCTCGCGGACGCTCGGGACCAGCGCCGTCGGCGGCACGGCGAGAATGGCCACGTCCGGCGGCGCCGGCACCGCCCCGATGGACGCGTACGCCTTGCGACCGAGCACCTCGCTGCGGTGCAGGTTGATCGGGTAGATCTCGCCCGCGAAGCCGTGGTGCACCAGGAAATTCATGATCCGGCCGCCGAACTTCTGCTTGCTGTCCGAGGCGCCGAGCACCGCCACCGAGCGCGGATGCAGGATGCGCTCGATGTCGACGCGCGGCGTGGCGCGCGCGGCGCCGAGACGCGCGGTGTGGAGCAGCGGCGGCGGCGTCACACGAAGGCCGGCATGCCGAGCAGGTCCCGGCCGATGATCAGCCGCTGCACGTTGGCGGTCCCGTCGATGGCCGTCAGCATGCAGCAGTCCCGCCAGCACCGCTCGACGCCGGCATCGACGGCCAGCCCCCAGGCGCCCATGCTCTCCATCGCCGTCTGACACGTCCGGATCGCGGTCTCGACCGCGAAGAGCTTGGCCATCGACACGTCGACGGGCGCGCGCTTGCCCGCATCGAGCATCCCGAGCGCGTTGAGACACAGCAGCCGGGCCGCCTGCACCCGGGTGGCGGCGTCCGCCAGCGCCATCTGGATCCCCTGGAATTTTCCGATCGGCCGGCCGAACGCCGTCCGCTCCTTCCCGTAGCGCAACGCGATGTCGAGTGCGTGCCGCGCGAGACCGACCGCCTGGATGCCCACGAACGCGCGCGAGGACTCGATGCCGCGGTGGAACTGCTCGCCGCCCGCGCCGGCGTCGCCCAGCAGGTTGTCCTTCGGCACGCGGACGCCGTCGAAGCTCAGCTCGGCGAACGAGAGATTGCGGATCCCCACCGCTTCCATCTCGGTGCTCGCCCACGGCGAGATCTCACGTTCCAGCACCAGGCGGCTCAGTCCGCCGGTGGCGTCGACGACCATGAGCGTCATGAGATCGCTCACGCCGCCGAGCTTGATCCAGCGCTTGCGGCCGTTGACCACGTACGCGTCGCCCTGCAGCGTCGCCGTCGTCTTGAACCCGCGCATGTCCGAGCCCGCCTGGGGCTCCGTGATGGCGGCCGTCGATACCCAGTCGCCCGAGAAGAGCTTCGGCAGCCAGCGGCGCTTCTGTGGCTCGGTGCCGAGGTAGTTGATCGTGCGCGGCGGCACGATCTCGCCGAGCACGACCGGCCCGGCCGCGAGCGCCTCCAGCAGCAATCCATAGTCGACGTAGCTCAGCCCGGCGCCGCCGAAGTCGCGGCTGATCGTGCTGCCGAGATAGCCGAGCGGTCGCAGCGCCTTGTAGATGCGGCGCAGGTCGTCGGGGGCGAGCTTCTGCCCGGCCGGCACGGCGGCGGCGATCGGCGTGACGACGCGCTCGACGACGTCGCGTGCGGCCTCCTGCAGCGCCAGCTGTTCCTTGGTCTCGACGAACGACATGTCAGCGGCCCTTGAACACCGGCGTGCGTCTCTCGCGGAACGCGGCCACGCCCTCGGCGAAATCGTCGGAGACCCGGCCGACCTCCGCCCACTCGGTCTCCAGCCGCTGCGCCTCGTCCGCCGTCAGCCAGTACTGCGCGCGGATCGTCTCCTTCACCGCGCGGAACGTCAGCGGCGCCCCGGACGCGACCCGCGCGGACAGCCGCGCCACCTCGGCGTCGAACTGCGCATCCGGGATCACGCGCGAGACCAGCCCCACCTCGCGCGCCTGCTCGGCATTCATGTCCTCGCCGAGCATCAGCATGTCGAGCGCGCGGTTGCGGCCGATGTAGTGCACGAGCCGCACGAGGCTCATGCCCCAGCTGGGCACCACGCCGATGTAGGCGTCGCCCGTCCTGAACCGCGCCGTCGAGGACGCCAGCCGGACGTCGCACGCCATCGCGATGGCGAACCCGCCGCCGATGGCCCAGCCGCGGAGGGCGGCGATCACCGGCTTGGGGATGGTCTCCACGCGATTCACCACGCGACGACCCAGCTCGCGAAAGCGAACGGCCTCGTCGGCGCTCTTCGAGCCGCCCGAGAGATCGGCGCCGGCCGAGAACGCCTTGGTGCCGGCCCCGGTGAGCACGATGCAGCGGGTGGCCTCGCGCGCCTCGAGCTCGTCGAGGGCGGCCAGCACGTCCTGCATGAGCGCGGGCGAGACGGAGTTCACCGGCGGTCGGTCGAGCGTGAGCGTGGACACCGAGCCGGCGTGATGGACGCGGATCGTTTCGTAGGCCATGGCCCCCAGAGCCTACAACACTCGCGGCGTTCGAGCCGCAGCGCTCCCGCGGTCGAGCCATGCCTCGCGCAGCCGTGCTGCCGCGATGGGCATGTCGTCGATCCGGACGCCGAGCGCGTCCTCGACGGCGGAGGCCACCACCGCCGGGACGGGCAGCGTCCCGGACTCGCCGACACCCTTGAGGCCGAGCGGGTTCAGCGGCGATGGCGTCTCCAGGTGGTCGATCTGAAGCGAAGGCAGGTCGTCGCTGCGCGGCAGCGCGTAGTCCATGAACGAGCCGGCGAGTGGCTGTCCGTTGGCGTCGTAACGGATCTCCTCCAGGAGCGCGCTGCCGAGCCCGATCGCGATCGCGCCGTGCAGCTGGCCCTCGACCACCGTGGGATTGATCAGCCGCCCACTGTCGTGGCTCATCCAGTAGCCGGCGATGCGCACGCGCCCCGTCTCCGGGTCGACCTCCGCCAGCGCCACGCAGGCGCCACTCGAGTACGCGATGTCAGGCGGCTGAAAGTAGTGCGTCGCCTCCAGGCCGGGCGGCACGCCGCTGGCCGACGGGGCGACGGCGGCCGCCGCGGCGAGGCGGCCGAGCTCGACGAAGCGGTCGGGATTCGCGCGCTCGGCGAACCGCTTGCCGTGCTGCTGCACGTCGTCCTCCGCGATCCCGAGCGCCAGCGCCGCGAGCCGCACGCACTTGCGTCGCAGCTCGCGCGCCGCGAGGGCGACCGCATTGCCGCCCACCACGGCCGCGCGGCTCGCGAACGTCCCGATGCCCTGCGGAATCCCGAGCGTGTCGCCACCGGTCACGCTGACCTCGGCCGGCGTGACGCCGAGCTCGTCCGCGGCCACCTGCGCCAGCGTCGTCTCGAGTCCCTGCCCCTGCGACGGCACGCCCGTGAACACGGTGATGCGGCCGGCGGCGTCCGCCCGGATGGTGGCGCCTTCGAACGGGCCGACGCCGGTCAGCTCGACGTAGCACGCGAGACCCAGACCGAGCCGGCGCCCCTCGTGCCGGGCGCGCGCGCAGTCCTTGGCGAGCTGGTCCCAGCCGGACGTCTCGAGCGCGCGGCGCAGTACGGCCGGGTAGTCGCCGCTGTCGTAAACGACGTTGCCCGACCCACGATAGTTCGCCAGGCCGACGTCGTATGGCATGTCCGTCGGCTGCACCAGGTTGGTGAACCGCACGGCGGCGCGATCGCGCCCCGTCTTGCGGGCGATCAGATCCATGACCCGCTCGATGACGAACACCGCCTGCGGCTGCCCGGCACCGCGGTACGGCGTCACCGGCACACGGTGCGTGTACACGCTGTCGAAGGTGACCTCGACGCTCGGGACCCGGTAGGGCCCCGCCAGCATCGAGGCGGTGAGCAGGGGCACCACGAGCCCGCGCGGCGTGTAGGCGCCCGTGTCGTGGACGAAGCGATCGCGCAGCGCCAGCAGACGTCCCTCGTCATCGAAGCCGACGTCCACCGTGTGCGTCTGCCGGCGCTCCTGCGTCGCGGTCTGCATGTGCTCCAGGCGATCCTCCAGCCAGCGCACGGGGCGGCCGCAGCGCAGCGCGAGCAGCGGGATGAGAACGTCCTCCGGATAGACGATCAGCTTGGCGCCGAAGCCGCCACCGACGTCGGGCGCGATCACGCGAACGCGGTGCGGCTCGAGACCGAGCACCTCGCAGACGAACTGTCGCACCTGGTGAGGCACCTGCGACGACGCCCACACCGTCAGCAGGTCCGCCATCGCGTTGTACTCGGCCACCAGCCCGCGCGTCTCCATCGGCTGACCACCGGCACGGCCGATGGCCAGGCGGAGCTGCGCCCGGCGCGGCGCGGCAGCCAGCGCAGCCGCGACGTCACCCCGCGAGAGCGTCACGCGGCCGGCGAGGTTGTCCGGGATGTCGTCGTGCACGCGCGCCTCGCCGGGCGCGGTCGGATCCTGGACCGCCGGCAGCGGCTCCCACGATACGTCGATGAGCGCGCGCGCGTCCGCCGCGGCCTGGCGGCTCTCCGCGAGCACGACCGCCACGGCCTCGCCGACGAAGCACGCACGGCGCTCGGCGAGCAGCTGGAAGTTCTTGCCCCGCAGCGCGGCGTGCGGCGGAACGATGGGCAGCGGACGGGCCGCCTCGCCGAGGTCGGCAAACGTGAGCACGCCGACGACGCCCGGCGCCTTCAACGCGCGCTCGCGGTCGATGGCCACGATGCGCGCGTGCGCGTGGGGGCTGCGCACGATGGCGGCCTCCAGCATCCCGGGCAGCCTGATGTCGCCGACGTAGCGGCCGCGGCCCTGGACGAGCCGCGGATCCTCCTTGCGCAGGAGGCGGTCGCCGATGAACTTCACCGGGCGGCTACACCTGACCGAGTCGCGGATGGTCGAACATCGGGATCCTGACGCCCCACGGCGCCATGCGCTTGCGCAGCTTCTTGAGGAACTCCGGGAACACCGCCATCTCGTCCTCGGGCGTGTTGCCACCCAGCCCGGCCTCGCACGAGATCCGGTCGGCATCGATCTCGGCCGGCGTCGCGCTGCCACCCTCGATCGCCAGCCAGAGATTGCGGTAGCCGCGGAACTCGACGTTCTCGATCATCGTCACGACCGCGGCCTCCATGCTGCGCACCGTCTCCGGCGTGAAGGACGGCGCCCACGCGTCGAGGCACTGCCAGCCGAACGCGATGTGGCGGACCTCGTCGCGCAGGATGAGCTCCATGAGCCGGCGCACCGCGGGGTTCGTCGCCTTGTGTACGGTGGCCTTGAAGACGTCGATCAGGATCTCCTCGGCCGCGCACACGAGGCTCGCGAAGACGCCCTCGAGCGACGTCTCGGGATCGAACGCCATGCGGCGGACGCCGTGGGTGCCGACGGCGCCGGCCGTCGGCGGATTTTGCGGCTGCGGAAAGTAGCGTCCAAGTCGCTCGGCCATGAGCCACGACGCCTCGGCGTGGCGTCCTTCCTCCATGGTCCGCATGGTGAAGAAGAACTGGAGGTCGGGCAGTCGCCGCTCCAGGCAGAAGCGCAGCAGGAGCGCGGGGCTCTCGGAGATCGCGCCGTACTCGCCCCACGTGCGCCGGCTCCAGTACATCTGCGCGGCCAGCAGCTGGTCGGCGCTGTAGCGCTCGGGATGGAGCTCCTCCCACGGAATGTCGACCTGCGGGTCCCACTCGAGCGTCTTGGCGCGGCGCCACAGCTCCCACACGTCGGGCATCGCCGAGGAGAGCGCCAGCGGGTAGCGCTGCTCGGGCACGTAGGCTTCGCTCCGCTCCTTGTCGACCAGCATGGCGTCTCCTCTCACACGGTTCCGAGGTCGGGATGCTTCAGCGGCGCGAGATCGAGCTTCCAGACGGTGAAGCGCTCGCGCACCTGCGCCAGCGTCGCCCGCAGCACGCTACGCTCCTGGGCCGCCGTGGAGGCCCCGAGCCCGGCGCGCGCCGTCTGCTCCTCGGCGTGAAGCCACGGCTCGCGGCTCGCTTCGGGCAGGAGCCACGTGTTGCGATAGCCGCCCAGGATGACGCTCGACAGCATCTCGTTCACCGTCTCCACCACCGCGGCGCGCGCGCTCGCGTCCAGGGCCGGCACGCGGCTGCCGAGCAGCGTCCACGCGAAGGTGACGTGGCGCTGCCGATCCCCCGCGATCAGCCGCAGCGCGGTGCGCACGACGTCGTCTTTCGCGTGCTGCAGGTGGCTCAGGTGAAGGTTCAGGTCCAGCTGGTCGTCCACGGCGCCGAGAGCGGCGATGTACGCCTCCACCGGCAGGTCGGGATCGAGCGCGGCCTGCGCGAACGGGTGATTGCTCGCACGCGCCAGGCCGGCGTCGCCCGGATCGGGCTCGTAGCCGCCGAGCCGCTCGGCCAGCATGTGGCACACCTCGAGGTGCTTGGCCTCCTCGGCCGGGCGAAACGACAGGAACAGCTTGCTGTCCATGCCGAGGCCGCCCGACTCGAGACAGAAGCGGATCAGCAGCGCGGTGCTCTCGGTGAGTCCCGGATAGATGCCCCACGCGCGGCGGCTCCACGTGCGGCGCGCCGCCTCGCGCGTGTCCTTCGTATAGCGCTCGGGCTCGAAGCGGCTCCACGGGATGTCGGTCTCGGGATTCCAGCGGAAGCCCTTGGCCTGGCTGTACAGCTCGCGAAGCGCCGGAACCTCCGGCGCGAACCGCAGCGGAAAGCGGCGCTCGACGAAGCGCTTCTCCTGCGCCTGGTAGGCGCTCAGCAGCCGCGCCGCGTGCTCATGCGTCTCGCTCATCCTCGTCCTCCGAGATAGGCCGCTTTCAGCTCGGCGTTCTGCCGCAACGCGGCCGCCGGACCTTCAAGCGTGATGGTACCCGTTTCCAGCACGTATGCGCGCCGCGCCAGGCCGAGGGCCAGCCGCGCGTTCTGCTCGACGAGCAGCACAGTGGTGCCGCGTGCGGGCAGCTCGGCAAGCAATCGCAGGATCTCCCGCGTGATGAGCGGCGCCAGCCCGAGCGACGGCTCGTCGCAGAGCAGCAGCCGGGGCCGCCCCATCAGCGCGCGCCCGATCGCGAGCATCTGCTGCTCGCCGCCGGACAGGGTGCCGGCCAGCTGGCGCGCCCGGATGCGCAGCACCGGGAACAGGCTCTCCACATGTCCGAGCTCCGCCGCGGGCCGCGGCTGCGCGTAGCCGCCGAGCAGCAGGTTGTCGCGCACCGTCAGGGCGCCGAAGACGCGCCGGCGCTCGGGAACGAGCGCGATCCCGGCCCGCAGGATCGCCTCCGGCGCCCGGCCGGTGATGTCGCGGCCCTCGAACGCGACGCGGCCGCGCGCCGGCATCAGCAGCCCCACGATCGACTTCAGCAGCGTCGACTTGCCGGCGCCGTTGGCGCCGAGCAGGCACACCAGCTCGCCCTCACGGACCTCGAGCGAGACGCCGCGCAGCGCCTCCACCGCGCCGTAGCGCGTGACGAGCCCGCTAACTTCCAGCATGGCTGTCGATGTCTTCCCCGAGGTAGACGGTGACGACGGCAGCATCTGCCTGCACCTCGACCGGCGTGCCCTCGGCGATCTTTTCGCCGTAGTTCAGCACGACCACCCGGTCGGAGACGCCCATGACGAGTCGCATGTCATGCTCGATGATGAGGACGGCGATGCCCAGATCGCGCAGGCGCTCGATGAGGCGCATCATCTCGACCTTCTCCGTCGCGTTCAGCCCCGCGGCGGGCTCGTCGAGCAGCAGCAACGGCGGCTCCCCGGCGAGCGCGCGCGCCACCTCGACGAGCTTCTGCTGGCCGAACGGCAGGCTGGCGGCGGGCGCCAGCGCGTGCGCCTCGAGGCCGACCAGAGCCAGGCAGCCGAGCGCGCGCCCGAGGCGCTCACGATCGGCCGTTCGCTGGGCGGGCAGGCCGAGGATCGCGCCGACGAAGCTGTCGGGTCGACGGCGCGCGCCGGCCACCATCACGTTCTCGAGCACAGACAGGCTGCCGAAGAGCTGCACGTTCTGGAACGTGCGAAAGACGCCGAGCCGCGCGATCTCGTGCGAGGGCGTGCCGGTGAGGCGCCGCCCGTGGAACGCCACCTCGCCCGCGGTCGGCGCGTAGACGCCCGTGATGACGTTGAACAGCGTCGTCTTTCCCGCGCCGTTCGGGCCGATGACGGCCTTGATCTCCCCGGGCTGCACGTCGAACGAGCAGTCGCTGAGCGCCCGGACGCCGCCGAAGTCCTTCGACACCCGGCGCACCTCGAGCAGCGGCGCGGGGCCGCCGGGCATCGCCACACGCGGCGGCGCGATCGGCTCCGCGCCGAGCGGCGTCGCCCGCGCACGCCGCTCGAGCAGACCCGCGAGACCGCGCGGAAGGAACAGCATCACGATGATGAGCGCCAGCCCATACAGCGGCACCTCGTAGTCGCCGTACTTGCGCAGATACTCCGGCAGTGCGGTGAGCAGCAGCGCGCCGAGCACGGGTCCCCAGTAGCGGCCGATGCCGCCGATGGCGACCATGAGGACCAGCACGACGGAGGCGAGGAACGAGAAGATCTCCGGGCTGATGACGGTGATGTAGTGCGCGTAGAGGCTGCCGGCCACCGAGGCATACACGGCGGACAGCACGAACACGCTGCGCTTGGCGCGCGAGGCGTCCACACCCATCGCGCGCGCCGCGACTTCGCTGTCGCCGACGGCGCGGAGCGCGCGGCCGACGGCCGAGTTCACGAGGTTCCGGGCCAGCCACAGCGCCACGCCGACGAACGTCCAGATCAGATAGTAGTGCGCGAGGTCGCTCGTGAAGCGCAGTGGCCCGACGTCCCACGGTGGGATGCCCGCGAGCCCCGACGATCCGCCCGTCCACCGATAGAGCTGCACGAACGCGAGATGCAGCACGACGCCGATGCCGAGCGTCGCCATCGCCAGGTAATACGACTTCAGCTTCAGGGTCGGGATACCGATCACGTACGCGAGCGCGCCGGTCGCGCACGCTGCGAGCGGCATGCCGAGCCACGGTGACAGACCCAGCCGCGCACCGAGGACGCCGGAGCCGTAGGCGCCGAGTCCGTAGAATCCCGCGTGGCCGAGCGAGACCTGGCCGGCGTAGCCCATCAGCAGATTCAGGCCCATCGCGAGCATCACGTTGAGCCCGGCGAAGGCGAGGACCTGGACGATGTAGGCGTTGGGCGCCAGCCACGGAGCCACCGCGACCGCGGCGAGGAACGCGGTGACGCCCCAGCCCGCGACGGCGACTAGAGATCCACGAGCCGGAACTTGCCCTGCCGCCACTCGATCATGCTCACGTCGCTCTTGGCGAGGCCCCAGTGCTTCTGCGGCGAGAACGTGAAGACGCCACCGACGCCCTTGAACTCCTTGATGCTCGACTCCAGCCCGCCGCGGATCCTGTCCTTCTCGTTGCCCGCGCGGGCCATCGCGTGCGCCACCATGCCGATGCCGTCCCACGCCTGCCCGCCGTAGACGTCGGTGTCCTCGTTGTACTTCGCGCGATAGCGGCCCTTGTAGTCGAGGATGGTCGACTTGATGGGGTCGGTGTCCGGCAGCTGCTCGGCGACCGGAAACTTCAGCGACGTCAGCAGCAGCCCTTCGGCGGCGTCGCCGGCCAGCTGCATGTAGCGATCGGCGACGAAGCCGAAGCCGTGCACGAGGGTCTGCTTGAGCCCGAGCTGGCGCGCATTCTTGAGGAAGACCACGCCGGCCGGCGTCACCGTCCAGCAGATGATCGCCTGCGCGCTGGTGGCTCGAATGCGCGTGAGCTGGGTGGTGAGGTCGTTGTCGGCCGGCTGGAACTCCTCCCAGGCGACGACGTTCACGCCCGCGCCGGGCGCCTGCGCGCGCAGCTGGTCGCGCGCGCTCACGCCGAACGCGCCCGTGTCGTTCAGCATCGCGACATCCTTGAGCCCCTTCTTCTTGAAGAAATCGAGCAGCCGCGCGACGACCTCGACGTCGTTCACGGTCGACTTGAACACCCACGCGCGGTCCTTCACGGGCTCCACCAGCGCCGTCGCGCCCGAGACGCTCATGAGCGGCAGCTGCGCGCGCTGCACGCTGGGCACGAGGGCCAGCCCGATATCGCTGCGGTTGCCGTCGCCGACGATGACGTCGACGCGATCCTGCTCGATGAGTCGCTTGGCCGCGAGCACGGCCTTGGAGGACTCGCTGGCCGCGTCGTAGAGGAAGAGCTCGATCGGATGGCCGTTGATGCCTCCCTTCTTGTTCGTCTCCTCGACGAACAGCTCCACCGAGCGCTTCATGCGGTCGCCGAGAAACGCGGCCGGGCCGGTGTAGGAGAAGATGCTGCCGATCTTGTACGGCTCGCCGGCCGCGCGTGCCGAGAGCCTCGGCAGCAGCGCCGCGGCCAGCCCGGCGCCCGCCATTGCGTGGAATTGTCGTCGTGTGAGCATGCGTGTCGTCACCCCTTTTACACGCGCTCGCTCTCGGCCGCACCGAGAAGCCCGCGTGGTCGAAAGAAGAGCATCAGGAGCAGCAGGACGAACGCGAGCACGTCCTTCAGCTCGGATGCGATGATCCCGCCGCCCAGCGCCTCGAGCAGGCCCAGGAGGAGGCCGCCCGCGATGCCGCCGAACGTGTTGCCGAGGCCCCCGGCCACCGCGGCCGCAAAGCCCTTGAGACCGAGCATCGTGCCCGCGTCGTAGATCGTCAGCGTCATGGGCGTGATGATGATGCCGGCCACCGCGCCGACGGCGGCGCCGAGCGCGAACGAGAGCATCACCATGCGGCCGACGTCGATCCCGACCAGGCGCGCCGCCTCGCGATCGATGGCCACCGCCTGCATCGCCTTGCCGAGCAGCGTTCGCCCGAAGAACAGCTGCAGCGCGAGCACGATCGCGATCGCGACGCTGATGATCCACAGTGCCTGCGGCAGGATGGCGGCGCCGAGCAGCCAGATCGGCCGCTCGCCGCTGAAGGCCGGCAGTCCCGCGGCATTCTTGCCGAGCGTGACCATGACGGCGCCCTTGAGCAGGATGGAGGCGCCGATGGTGATGATGATCAGGTTCAGGACGTCGGCGCCGCGCGCGGGCCGGATCGCCAGCCGCTCCAGCAGCACGCCGATGGCCGTGACCGCAACCACGGTGATCACCATCACCACCGTCAGCGGCAATCGGGTGGCCGCCAGAAGCGCGGCGCCCAGCATGCCGCCGAGCATGGCGAACTCGCCCTGGGCGAAGTTCACCGCGCCGGTGGCGTTGAAGACGATGTTGAAGCCGACCGCGACGAGCCCATAGATGGCGCCCATCGTGATGCCGGCGAAGCAGAACTGCACGAGGTCGGCGAAGGCCAAAGCGTCTCGCCGTAAGCTAGGGGCGAGCGGATATGATGTCAAGACAGCCGTGAGCCGGATCACCGACCTCGCGCGCGAGCGCTACATCAGCCTGGCGACCTTCCGCCGGAACGGGACGGAGGTGCGCACGCCCGTCTGGTTCGTCGCGCACGACGATCACCTCTACGTCGTCATCGCGGGCGACTCCGGCAAGGCCAAGCGTCTGCGCAACTCGTCGCGCGCGCGCGTGGCGCCCTGCGACGTCCGCGGCCGGGTGTCCGGCGCCTGGCGCGACGCCACGGCACGCATCGCGGCCGACGCGCCCGAGCCGGCGATCCGCGCGGCGTTTCGAAGGAAGTACGGCTGGCAGGTCCGGCTCTTCGAGCTCATGTCGCGCGTCACGGGCCGCATCCACCGGCGGGCGTGGATCGAGGTCACGCTCACGCCGGCCGGCTGACGGACCGCCATGCGCTGTTCCCGGTGCCGCCACGAGGCGCCCGCCGGCGCCGATTTCTGTCCGGAGTGCGGCGCGCGTCTCGCACACGGCTGTCCGCGCTGCAGCGCCACCGCCGAGCCGGGTCACAAGTTCTGCGTGAAGTGCGGTGCGTCGCTGGCGGCCTCAGAGCCAATTCCGCCCCCCGCAGCCGCAGAGCGCCGCCAGCTCACCGTGATGTTCTGCGACGTCGTGGGCGCCACCGCCGTCTCGAGCAGGCTCGATCCCGAGGAGATGCGCGAGCTGATCCGCGCCTACCAGCAGACGTGCGCGACGGTCATCGCACAGTGTGACGGGCATGTCGCGCAATATCTCGGTGACGGCCTGCTGGTGTACTTCGGCTATCCGCTCGCACACGAGGACGACGCGCGGCGCGCCGTGCGTGCGGGGCTGGAGATCGTCGCTGCCGTCGAGCGCGCCGACCTGCGGCCGCACCACCGTGATGCTGAGCAGCTAGCCGTGCGCGTCGGTGTCCACACCGGCCTCGTGGTGATCGGTGAGATCGGAGACCGCGAGCGCCACGAGCAGCTGGCGCTCGGTGAGACGCCGAACCTCGCGGCCCGACTCCAGGCGCTCGCGACACCGGGCACCGTGGCCGTGAGCGAGGCGACATACCGGCTCGCCGGGCCGAGCTTTCGCTGGCACGACCTCGGCACGGTCGTCGTTCGCGGCTTTGCGCAGCCCCAGCGCGTCTGGCGGCCGCTCGCCAGGCTCGGCGGGCCGCGGCGGGCCGCGACCGACGCGCCGCTCGTCGGGCGTGACGCCGAGCTGAGCCTGTTGCGGCGACGCTGGGAGCAGGCGCAGACGGGCGACGGGCAGGTGGTGCTGCTCACCGGCGACCCCGGCATCGGCAAGTCGCGCATCACCGACACGTTCGTCGAAGATACCGGCGCAGCGCCGGCCGCCGTCTTCCGCTGGTTCTGCTCCTCCTATCATCAGAACAGCGCGCTCCATCCGTTCGCCTCGCAGGTCGAGGAGGCCGCCGGCGGCGCGGGCGACGATGTGCCGGCACGTCGGCTCGACCGGCTCGAGCGGTGGCTCGACGCCTCCGGAGCGCCGCGCGACCATGTCCCGCTGCTGGCAGCGCTCCTGTCGATGCCGTTCGCGGACCGCTACGGTGCGCTCGACATGACGCCGTCCGCACAGCGCGAGAAGACGCTGCAGGCGCTCGAAGATCAGGTCGCGCGCCTCGCCGCATCCCGACCCGTGCTCGGCGTTCTGGAGGACGCGCACTGGATCGATCCCACGTCGCGCATCCTGCTGGACCGCCTGGTGGACCTGGTGCTCCGACGCCGCGTGCTCCTGGTGGTGACCGCCCGGCCCGAGTTCAGTCCGTCGTGGGCGCAGCTGCCCCACGTGACGGTGCTGACCCTCAACCATCTCGGGCGCGAGGAGGCGTCGCGACTCGTCGCCAGCCTCGCGCGCGGCCGCGCGCTGCCCACGACGCTCGTCGACGGCATCGTGGAGCGCGGCGAAGGCATTCCGCTGTACGTCGAGGAGATCACCAAGGCCGCACTCGAGGGCGACGACCGGATCCCGGCCACCCTGCGCGACTCGCTCACCGCGCGCCTGGACCGCCTCGGCTGGGCCAAGGAGGTGGCGCAGGCGGCCGCGGTCGTCGGACGCGAGTTCGACGACGAGGTGCTGGCCGCGATCATGCCCCTGGCGGAGGATCGGCGGCGGGAGGCGCTCGCCCAGCTCGGCCGCGCTCAGCTCGTGCTCGAACGCCGCGGCAGCGGCCGCACGATCCACGTCTTCCGTCACGCGCTCATCCACGAGGCTGCGTACCAGTCGCTGCTCAACACGACGCGACGCGCGTACCATCGCCGTATCGCCGAGGTGCTCCAGGCGCGTTTCGTCGAGCGCGCGGAGAGCGAGCCGGAGACGCTCGCGCACCATTTCACGGAGGCGGGCGACGCGCCGCGTGCGGTCACGTACTGGCTGCGCGCCGGCCAGCGCGCCGCGCAGCGATCCGCAAATCTCGAAGCCGTCGAGCACCTCCGCCGCGGCCAGCAGCTGCTCGAGCGCTGTCCAGCCGGGACGGAGCGCGACGAACTGGAGGTGGCGCTCCTCATCGCGCTCGGGCCCGCCTTGATGGCCACGCGCGGGTGGAACGCGCCGGAGGTGGACGCGGTCTACGCGCGCGCCCGGGCGCTCGCCGCCGAGCGCGGCCGCTCGAAGGACGTCTTCCCGGCCCTCTGGGGCCGCTGGCTCGTCGCCCACTCCGGCGGGCAGGCGGAGCGCGCGCGCGAGCTACTCGAGGAGCTGCGCGTCGTGCTGAAGGGCACGACGGACGTCCGGCTGCTCATGCAGTTGCATCACGCCACCGTCTCGACGAAGTGCTCGGACGCCGACCTCGGCGGCAGCGCCGTCCACGTCGAGGAGGTCCTGCAGCGCTATCGCGTCGAGGAGCACCGCGAGCAGGCCCTCGTGTACGGCGGCCACGATCCGGGCGTCTGCGTGCTCAGCATCGGCGCCCTCGTGCACGTGATGCGAGGCGATCTCCGCCACGCCCGCCGGCTGAGCGACGAGGCGCTGGCGCTCGCGGCGCGCGTGGGCCACGTGCCGAGCGTCGCGCACGCCGAGTGGTATCGCGCCGAGCTCTGCCACATCCACGGTGACGTGGCGGAGGCGGAGACGCGCGCCCGCAGCGTGCTGCGCGTCGCGTCGGAGAAGGGCATCGCGCACTACGCGGCGTGGGCGCGGCTGGTCCTCGGCTGGGCCATGGTACAGCGGGGATCGGCGGACACCGGACTCGCGATGCTCGACGAAGGCCTCGTGGCGTTGCACGCGACGGGCAATCACTACCATCTCGCGCACCGGTTCACCGTGCGCACCGAGGCGCTCGCCGCGGCGGGCCGCGTGAAGGCGGCTCGCGAATCGGCGGACGAGGCGGTCGAGGCCGTCGCGCGCACCGGTGAAGTCTGGTACGAGCCGGAGGCGCTCCGCGTGAAAGCGCAGATCGCGCAGGCGGGGCCGTCGCGCGATCCCGCGCTGGCCGAGCGCTGCCTGGATCAGGCGCTCACGTCGGCGCGCGCCCACGGCGCGCGGTTCTGGGAGCTCCGTGCCGCGGCGGCCCTGGCGTCACTCCGCGTGGCTCACGGGCGCGGCGCCAGCGTGCGCGACGTGCTGCGGAGCGCGCTCGACGGCTTCGACGACGCGCGCGACGTGCCCGAGATCGCCGCCGCCCGCGCGCTTCTGGCGCGCCTCTGATCCCATGTCACCGTGACGACGCCGGATACATCCGGATGAAGTTGTCGCGGTTCGGCATCTTGACCGCCGGCAGTGTCTGCGCGTTCATCTCATCGCCCTCGGCGATCACGCCGTTCAGGTTGAGCAGATAGGCGGTGAGGGCGTAGACCTCGTCGCTGGTGAGCGACTGCGGCTGGATGTACGGCATCGCGCGGCGGACGTAGTCGAACACCGTCGTCGCGTACGGCCAGTAACTGCCGACGGTGCGCACGGGCGCCGCGCTCGCCAGCGTCCCCTGCCCGCCCACGAGGCGATCATTGGGCTGGCCCGCACCTTTCGCGCCGTGGCAGGCCTGGCACTTCTGCTCGTAGACGACGGCGCCCTTGGCCGCGGTGCCGCTGCCCGGCGGCAGCCCGGCGCCGTCGGGGCCGACGCTGATGTCCCAGCCGGCGATCTGCGCGGGCGTCGCCGCCCGACCGAGGTTCGGCGTCTCCACGACGGCCGCGCGCGCGCAGCCGAGCGCCGTCATCGCCAGCATCGCCCACGCCAGCTCACGCGTAGACATGCTTCACCTCACCGTTCGGCGCGACGCTCCAGGCCGTGATGCCGTTGTAGTGGAAGATCGCGTTCGCGCCGTGCTCGGCGATGAATGCGGCGCGCTCCGGCTGCACGTGGCCGGCGTCGTCGGTCGCGCGCGACTTGAGAACGGCGGCGGTGCCGTCCCAGCGCCAGGGCAGACGGAAGCGCGTAAGCGCGCGCGGCACAACGGGCGTGGTGAGCCTCGCCGCGCGCCACGTGGTGCCACCGTCCGTGCTGACCTCGACCTGTTTGATGGCGCCGTGACCGGACCAGGCGATGCCGGAGATCTGGTAGAGCCCCGCGCCCTTCAGCGCCAGGCCCGGCGAGGGCTGGGTCACGAGCGACTTCACGTCCATCGGGTACGTGAACATGAGCGCCTTGCCGTCTGCCTGCAGGTCGGTGTAGCGCGACGTCTCGTCCTTGGTCATGACCGGCGCCGCCACCACCTTCAGCCGGCGCAGCCACTTCACGCTCATGTTGCCTTCCCAGCCGGGCAGGAACAGGCGTACGGGGTAGCCGTTCTCCGGCCGCAGCCGTTCGCCGTTCTGGAAGAGGGCCAGCATCGCGTCGTCCATCGCCTTCGCCATCGGGATGCTGCGGCTCATCGCCGCCGCGTCCGCGCCCTCGGCGAGAATCCACTCCGCGCGGCGATCGACTCCCGCCTCCTCGAGCAGCAGCCGCAGCGGCACGCCGGTCCAGTCGCTGCAAGAGACGAGGCCGTGTGCCTGGCCCACGCTCAGGTTCGGCGGCGACGGCTGGTACATGAGCTGGCTGTTGCCCGCGCACTCGAGGAAATGCACGCGCGACACCATGGGGTAACGGAGCAGCGCGTCGACCGTGAAGATGAGCGGCCGCTCGACCATCCCGTGGATCAGCACGCGATGCTGCTCGGGATCGATGTCGGGCACGCCGCTGTGGCTGCGCTCGAAGTGCAGCCCGCTGGGCGTGATCGTTCCCTCGAGCGACTCGAGCGGCGTCCGGATGGCCCCGCTCCCGGTCGTGCCCGGCTGCGATCGCCCGAACGTCCGCGTGATCTTGCTCTCGTACTTCGACGGCGTGCCGTACGGCGTGAAGCCGGTGCCGGGGGATTTCATCCACGGCGGCACGTCGGGTGGCTCGGCGGCGCCGGCCTTACGAGCGCCGCGCGCGAGAAGACCCGACGCGGCGAGAGTTGCGACGGCCCGACTGAGAAAGCCACGTCTGTCCATGTCGTTCCCTCCTCGATCGTCCACGCCGCCCGGGATCATGGCTCAGCAGCGCGCGCATCACAACCGGGTCACGGAGATCCGGCCTTTGCCTCCGTACCGCCGATCACGCACACTGGCCGGCATGTCCTGGGCACCTGACGGCAACGCGCTGCGCGATCGCATCGCGCTCGTCGCGGGCGCCACGCGCGGCGCCGGCCGCGGCATCGCCGCCGCGCTCGGCGAGACGGGCGCGACGGTCATTTGCACCGGTCGCACGACCCGCACGCGGCGCTCCGAATACAACCGGCCGGAGACGATCGAGGAGACGGCCGAGCTCGTCACGCAGCTGGGCGGCCGCGGCATCGCGATCGCCGTCGATCATCTCGAGTCGTCGGACGTCAGCGCGCTGGCGGCGCGCATCCGGCGCGACCACGGTCGCCTCGACGTGCTCGTCGACGACATCTGGGGCGCCGAGCTGCTGAAAGGCGGCCCGGCCGAGTGGAACACGCCGATCTGGAAGCACGACCTCGCCAGGGGATTGCGCATCCTGCGGCTCGCGATCGAGACGCACCTGGTGACCTCGCACCATCTGCTGCCGCTGCTCATCGAGCGACCCGGAGGATTGCTCGTGGAGGTCACCGACGGCACCGAGCGCCACAACGCTTCGCGCTATCGGATCTCGGTCTACTACGATCTCGCGAAGGTCGCCATCAATCGCCTCGCGTTCTCGCAGGGACACGAGCTCGCTCCGCACGGCGCCACCGCGGTCGCGATCACGCCCGGGTGGCTCCGCTCGGAGCTCATGCTCGAGCACTTCGGCGTCACCGAGGCGACGTGGCGCGACGCCGTGGGACACGCGGCGCCGCCAGGCTTCGCGCACTCCGAGTCGCCGCGGTACGTCGGCCGCGCGGTGGTGGCGCTCGCGTCGGATGCGGAGCGCGCGCGGTGGAACCAGAAATCGGTCAGCTCGGCGGAGCTGGCCCGGGTCTACGGGTTCACCGACGTCGACGGCACGCAGCCGGACAGCTGGCGCGACGTCGAGGTCGGTTGACACCTCTCCGCCTTTGGCCGACGATCGCCCGTCATGGATCGTCGAGCGGACGTCGTCGTGGTCGGTGCGGGCATCGTCGGCTGCGCCACCGGCTTCTATCTCGCCCGCCGCGGTGCGCGTGTCGTGATCGTGGAGCGCGCGCGCGTGCCGGGCGAGCAGTCGCGCAAGAACTGGGGCTTCGTGCGTCAGCAGGGGCGCGACCCGCTCGAGATGCCGCTCGTGATGGAGGCCAACCGGATCTGGCGCGGCCTGGAGCGCGAGCTCGGCGCCGATGTCGAGTGGACGCCGGGCGGCAATCTGGCGCTCGCCGCCGACGAGGCGCGCCTGAGCCGCTTCGAGGCGTGGCTGCCGGTCGCGCGCGAGTTCGGCCTCGAGACCCGCCTGCTGCGTGCACATGAGCTGGCCGACGTCGTGCCCGGCCTCGCCGGCGACTGGGCCGGCGGCATGCACACGCCGGGCGACGGGCACGCCGATCCCGAGAAGGCGACGGATGCGTTCGCGCGCGCGGCGGTCGCCGCGGGCGCGACGCTGCTCCTCGACTGCGCGGTGCAAGGGGTGAGCACGCGCGGCGGCGCCGTTGCCGGTGTCGTGACCGAGCGTGGGGAGATCCGGGCACCGATGGTGGTATGCGCGGCCGGCGCGTGGTCCTCGCGGCTGCTGCGCACGCTTGGCCTCGCGCTGCCGCAGCGCTGGGTGCGCGGCACCGTGGCCCGCACGACGGCCGCGCCGCCCGTCACCGCGTGCGCCGTGTGGGGACCGGGCGTCGCCTTTCGTCAGCGCCGCGACGGCAGCTTCACCATCGCGGCCGGCGGCGCGCTCGATCACGACGTCACCCTGGACTCGCTGCGCCAGCTGCGGTTCTTCCTGCCCAACTTCTGGAAGAACAAGACGCTCTTCCGGTTCCACGTGGGAGCTCCGCTGCTGCGAAGTCTCACGGCGGCCCTGCCCGGCTCTGGGGCACGGCGCCACCCGCTCGTCTGGGACCGCGGCATCGAGCCCGCGCCGAACCCGGCCAAGGTGCAGCGCAGCCTCGCGGAGCTGCGCCGCGTGCTTCCCTCCCTGCCCGCCCTCGGTGTCGCGAGATCGTGGGCCGGCTACATCGATGCCGCACCGGACATGGTCCCGGTGCTCGGCGAGGTGCCGCGGCCGGCGGGGCTGGTCCTGGCCACCGGCTTCAGCGGCCACGGTTTCGCGATGGGCCCCATCGCGGGCCGCCTCGTCTCCGAGCTCATCCTGGACGGCAAGCCCTCGCTGGACCTGACCGGCTTCCGGTTCTCGCGGTTCGCCGAGGGCGCCATCGGCAAGCCGCGCAACGTCCTGTGACGCGCGCTTCCGACAAGCACGGCTACGCGGTCGCCCTCGACGTGGGCGGCACGTTCACCGACGTCGCGCTCGTGCACGAGGCGAGCGGCCGGCTGTGGGTGACGAAGACGCCGACGACGCCGCATGATCCATCGGTCGGGTTCATCGCCGGGATCGACAAGGCGCTGCGGCTGGCCGGGGCGGAGGCGGCGTCGCTGCGCCACGTCCTGCACGGCACGACGACGGCCACCAACGCAATCCTCGAGAGCAAGGGCGCCCGGGCCGGGCTGCTGACGACGGCCGGCTTCCGCGACGTGCTCGAGATCGGGCGTCACGACATTCCGCGACGCGCCAACATGTTCGCGTGGATCAAGCCGTCGCGCCCGGTGCCGCCCGAGCGCATCTTCGAGGTCGGCGGCCGCATCACCGTCGATGGCGAGGAGCTCGAGCCACTGGACGAGGCGGCCGTGCTCGCGGCGGCACGGGCGCTGCGCGCGGCGGCCGTCGACTCGATCGCCCTCTGCTTCCTGCACAGCTACGCGAACCCCGCCCACGAGCGGCGCGCGGCCGTGCTGCTGCGCGAGCAGCATCCCGACGCCGCCGTCTCGCTCTCGAGCGAGGTGCTGCCGGTGTTCAGGGAATTCGAGCGCTCGATGGGTACGGTGCTCAACGCCTACGTGCAGCCACTCGTCGGCCGATACGTCGCGCGGTTGGTGGAGCAGCTGCGCCCGCGCGGGATCACGGCACCGCTGTCGATCATGAAGTCGAACGGCGGCGTCATCGGGGCCGACGTGGTGCGCACGCAGGCCATCCACACCGCGCTCTCCGGCCCGGCCGCCGGCGTCATCGGCGTGCGCCGCGTGGGCGAGGCGGCGGGCTTCGAGAACCTCATCTCCGTCGACGTCGGCGGCACCAGCGCCGACGTGTGTCTGGTGCGCGCCGGCGAGGCGGAGGTGACCGTCGAGGGGCGCGTCGGCGCGTGGCCGCTGCACGTGCCGATGATCGACATCCACACGATCGGCGCCGGCGGCGGCTCCATCGCGCGCGTGAGCGAGGACGGCACGCTGACCGTCGGCCCGGACAGCGCCGGGGCGGCGCCGGGGCCCGTCTGCTACGGCGCCGGCGGGGAGGAGCCGACGGTGACCGACGCGCACCTGGTGCTGGGCCGCATTCCGCCCCATCTGCTCGGCGGCGAGATCGCGCTCGACGTCGAGGCCGCCCGCCGCGCCATCGAGGCGCGCGTGGCGCGCCCGCTCGGGCTGCCGCTCGCGGCCGCGGCCCAGGGCATCCTCGACATCGTGAACAACAACATGGTCGGCGCGCTGCGATTGGTCTCCGTCGAGCGGGGTTACGACCCGCGCGACTTCGTGCTGGTGCCGTTTGGCGGCGCCGGGCCGCTGCACGGCGCCGATCTCGCCGCGCTGCTCGCCATGCGGACGGTGCTGGTGCCACGCCACCCCGGCGTGCTGTCGACGTTCGGCCTGCTCGGCACCGAGGTGCGCAACGACTACGCGCGCACGCATCTGCAGAAGCCGCCGGATTACGACCTCGCATCCATGGCCAGGGTCTACGCCGAGCTCGAGGCGCAGGCGGACGCGTGGCTCGCCGCCGAGAGCGTGTCGCCGGGCGCCCGTCGCCTCACACGCCTGGCCGATCTGCGCTATCGTCACCAGGGGTTCGAGCTCACCGTCCCGTGGCCCGAGCGCGCGCTGTCCGTCGACGCGCTGATCGCGCGCTTCCACGAGCGCCACCGCCAGCTCTACACCTACGCGCTCACCGACGCGCCCGTGGAGATCGTCACGCTGCGCGTGGCGGCCGCCGGCCGCGTCCGGCGCTTCACGCTACCGCCGCTCGGCCGGCGCCGCGCCGCACGAACGCGGCCGGCCAACCGCCGCCGCGTGTACTTCGCCGGCTCCGGCTGGTCGAGCTGCCCGTGCGTCGATCGCACGACGCTCGGCGCCGGCGCCGTGGTCCGCGGCCCGGCGATCGTCGAGCAGCTCGACACGACGACGGTGGTCCCGCCGGGACAGCGCGCGACGGTCGATCGCATCGGAAACCTCGTCCTCGAGCGCGCGCGATGAGGCGCCGGCGCGTCCCGACCGTCGACCCCGTCACCCGCGAGATCATCCGCGGCGCGCTGCGGGCGGCGCAGTCGCACATGGAGGCGGTCATCGAGCGGACGGCGATGTCGCCGTTCATCCGCGAGAAGAACGACTACTTTGCCGGCATCCTGGACGCGCGCGGCCGCGTGGTGTGCGGCACCATGGTGCCGCTGTTCGGGAACCTCACCGAGATCATCTTCGCGCAGTACCCGCGCGAGACGATGCGGCCGGGCGATCTGTACTGGTACAACGACTGCCACGGATCGCGTGGCGGCGTCTCGCACTCACCCGACATGGTCTTCGCCGCACCCGTGTTCCACCGCGGCCGGCTCGTCGCCTTCTCGCAGACATGGGGACATTTCTGGGACATCGGCGGCATGCGGGCGGGCAGCATCTCCCCCGACGCGACGGAGATCTTCCACGAGGGCATCATCGTTCCCGCGGTGCGGATCTACCGCGAGGGCGTGCTGAACGACGAGGCCTTTCGGATCTTCCTCCGCAACTCGCGCTTCCCCGAGATCCTCAAGGGCGACATCCGCGCCGTGCTGGCCGGCTGCCAGCTCGGCGAGCGCCGGGTGCTCGAGCTGTTCGACCGCTTCGGCGCCGAGACCGTGCTGGCCGCGTGGAGTCTCTTCGAGCAGCAGTGTCGCGACACCATCCGCAAGACGCTGGAGTCGCGCATCCCAGACGGGACCTACGCCCACGACGACGCCGTCGACGGCGACGGGATGAGCGAGCGCTCGTTCCACGTGCGGATGCGCCTCACCAAGGAGGGCGGCCGCATCGTGCTCGACACGCGGGAGAGCGACGACCAGGCGCGCGGCCCGATCAACTTCATCATGCACGAGAGCGTGCCGAAGCTGATCGTCGGCATCTACCTGCTCTCCGGCCACCCGACCATCCTGCTCAACGACGGCGCCCAGGACGCCATCGACGAGGTGCTCGTGCGGCCGGGCAGCATCCTGCAGCCGCACTGGCCGGCCGCCCTCGGCAACCGCGCCCACACGCTGGCCCGCGTGCAGTCCAACGTCCTGGCGCTGCTGGCGCTCGCCACCGGGGGCGACGTGCCGGCGCCGAACTCCGTCTACAACATCTACTTCCTGCGCGGCTTCGACCGCGCGCGGAACGAGTTCTTCCTGTGCAGCGACGGCGTGGCCGTGGGCTACGGCGCGCGGCCGTTCGCCGACGGCCTCGACGCCATCTACTACGTGGCGCAGAAGAACTACCCGGCGGAGTTCATGGAGATGGTGTTTCCGCTACGCCTGCGCCGCTACGCGCTCCACCAGGACTCCGGCGGCCCCGGGCGCTTTCGCGGCGGCGCCGGCGTCGTGCGCGAGATCGAGCTCACGGCCGAGGAGGCGGTGGTCGCCATTCGCCAGGACAACATCCTCTTCCCCCCGGCCGGCGTGAACGGCGGGCGGGCGGGCCGCGCGGGCAGCTGCATCGTCAACCCCGGCCGTGCGGACGAGCGACGCCTGGCGCCGATGTCGGACGGCAACGTGCTGCGCAAGGGCGACGTCATGCGCCTGTCGACGAGCGGCGGCGGTGGGTGGGGCCACCCGTTCGACCGGCCCGCGGAACGGGTGCGCCGCGACGTGCTCGGCGGGGTCGTGTCGGTGCGCGCGGCGCGCGAGGACTATGGCGTGGCGCTCGACGCGGCCGGCGTCGTCGACGAGGCGGCGACGAGAGCGCTCCGCTCGGCGCCGCGCGGGTCGGTGCGCATGTTCCATCGCGGCGACTACTTCGGTCCGGTCGTCGAGCCCGCGCGATGACGGCGCCGACCCGCGTGGCCGTCGTCACCGGAGCCGCGCGCGGCATCGGACGCGCCACGGCGGCGGCGCTGGCCAAGAACGGCTTCGCAGTCGCGCTGGTCGACGTCCGCGCGCCACAGCTGCGGGAGACCGCCGACCTCGTGGGGCGCGCCGGCGGGGAGGCGCTCGTGCTCGAGGGCGACGTGACGAGCTTCGCCACCACGCAGCGGCTGGCGCGCGAGGTGTTGACGGCGTGGACGCGCGTCGACGTCCTGGTCAACAACGCGGGCATCTCGCAGCCGAAGGGCCTGCTCGACATCACCGAGGAGGAGTGGGATCGCACGATCGACACCCATCTGAAGGGCGCGTTCAACTGGTGCAAGGTCGTGGCGCCGGCGATGCTCGGGCAGCGCGCCGGCCGCATCGTGAACATGTCATCGGTGAGCGCGCACACCGGCGCCGGCACGGCGGCCGTCAGCAAGTCGGCGTACTGCGCGGCCAAGGCCGGAATCCTCGGCCTGACGCGCGGGCTCGCGAAGGAGCTGGCGCCGCACGTCACCGTGAACGCGATCTGCCCCGGGCTCATCGCCACCGACCTGACGGCCGGCATGATCGCGCGCGAGGGCCCGGAGACGCTCATGCGCTCCATCCCGCTCGCGCGGCTCGGCACGCCGGAGGACATCGCGCAGGTGGTCGTCTTCCTGGCCACCGTCACGCCGTGCTTCATGACCGGCGAGGTGATCGACGTGGACGGCGGGCAATGGGTGAACTGAGCGCCCGCGCCGTGCTCGTCACCGGCGCCGCCTCCGGCATCGGGCGCGCGCTCGCGGAGGCGCTGGCGCGCCGCAGGACGCCGGTCGTGCTCGCCGACGTCGACGGCAGTGGCGCCGAGGCCGCCGCAGGCACGATCGACGCCGCCGGCGGTCGTGCGTGGGCGCTTGGCGCCGACGTCACGCGCCCGGCCGACGTCGAGCGCATGGTGGACGCGGCTCGCCGCGACGCCGGCCCGCTCGGCGGCCTCGTGAACTGCGCGGGGATCTATCCCAACACGCCGCTGCTCGAGACGACCGCGGCGGAGTGGGACCGCGTGCTGGCGATCAACCTGCGCGGTCCCTTCCTCGCCACGCAGGCGGTGGCGCGCCGGATGATCGCCGACGGCGGCGGCGGCAGCATCGTGAACATCTCGTCGACGGCGAGCCGGCTGGCGCGGCCGGGCATCGCGCACTATGGCGCCTCCAAGGCGGGGCTGAATCAGCTCACCGCCGTCAGCGCGGTCGAGCTGGCGCCGCACGGCATCCGCGTGAACGCAGTTCTGCCGGGCGTGGTGGCCACCGAGCGCGTGCACGGTCACGCGGCCACCGAGCGCGGCCGCGCCGAGCACGCGGCGAAGCTGGCGCGAATTCCTCTGGCGCGTCTGGCCGAGCCGGCCGAGATCGTGAGCGTCGTGCTGTTCCTGCTGTCGCCCGAGGCTGCCTACTGCACCGGCTCGCTGTTCACCGTCGACGGCGGCTTCACCCTCGGCATCCCGAGCGCGCGCTGACGGTGACGGCCGCCGAGGCCTACGAGCAGTTCCTCGTCCCCGCGATCTTCGAGCCCTGGGCGCTCAACGTGCTGCGCGCGCATCCGCCTCCGCGCGGCAGCCGCGTGCTCGACATTGCCTGCGGCACGGGCATCGGCGCGCGCTCCGCGGCCGGGCTCGTGGGACCGGCGGGCCGGGTCGACGGCGTGGACGTCGATGACGCCATGCTGGCCGTGGCTCGCGCGGCACGCCCGCGGCCGGGCAGCGCGCCGGTCGCCTGGCATCACGCCAGCGCGCTGAACCTGCCGTTCGCCGACGGCGCCTTCGACGCTGCGCTGTGCTTCGAGGGGCTGCAGTTCTTTCCCGATCGCGCCGCCGCGCTGCGCGAAGTGCGGCGCGCGCTGCGGGCCGGGGCCGCGTTCCTCGCCACCGTGTGGGGCCCCCTCGAGCAGAATCCCGCGTACGAGGCGCTCGCCCTCGCCTTGCGAGACTTCGTCTCCGAGGCGGCGGCTCGGCTGCCGCCGTTCGCGCTGACCGACGCGGACACCATCCGGACCATGGTCCGCGCCGCCGGCTTCGCCGAGATCAGCGTGACGCTCGAAACGCTCACGCTCGAGCTGCCGTCGGCGGAGGACCTCGTCGACTGGGTGGCCGCCGGCGGTCCGACGATGCGCCACAGCCTCGCGATGCTGCCCGCCGAGCGCCGCCGCGAGTTCTCGAGCGCCGTGGCCGCGCGACTCGAGCGGTACCGAAACGCCGGCGGGCTGTCGGTGCCGAGCGCGCGCAACGTGATCGCGGCGCGAGCGGCCGGGTGAGGGCGACGCGCAGCGAGCGCCTTGCCTGCGCCGGGAGCGGTGCCGTACAATCCCGGCCACTCGCGATCGCCGATTATTCCGCTAGTTCGGGAGGCTGCACATGACTCACGGTCGTTCCTGGTCGACGCTGCTCCTCGCTGTCCTGGCGCTCGCCACGCTGACGACGCCGGCCGCCGCGCAGACGCGGTTCGTCTTCGCCAACGAGAGCCCGTACGACACGATGGACCCGCATGCGGCGTTCGACGTCGGGCGTGTGGCGGTGCGGCTCAACCTCTACGACGGCCTCTACCGCTGGCTCGATAACCCACCGAAGCTGGAGCCGTGGCTGGCCGAGAGCCACACCGTCTCGCCGGACGGCCTCACGTACACGTTCAAGCTCAGGTCGGGGGCCAAGTTCCACGACGGCGCCGAGATCACGGCCGAGGACGTCCGCTACAGCATGGAGCGCATCCTGGCGCTCAAGCAGGGCGCCGCCGCGCTGCTGTCGACCATGGTGGCGCCAAACACGACCAAGGCGCTCGACAAGTCGACCGTCCAGTTCACGCTCACGAAGCCGGCGGCCATCTTCATCGCGCTCGTCCCGGAAATTCACGTCGTGAACTCCGCCCTGCTGAAGAAGAACGAGAAGAACAACGACTGGGGCTCGGCGTGGCTCACCAGCAACGACGCCGGCTCCGGCTCCTACATGCTCACGCGCTACGATCCCGCGGTCGGCTTCATCGCCAAGCGGTTCGCCGGGCACTTCATGCCGTGGGGTCCCAAATACATCGACGAGATCGAGTTCCGGCTGGTCAAGGAGGACAACACGCGCGTGCTCGGCATGATCAAGGGCGACTTCCAGGGCACGGGCGGCTACCTGCCGAACGACCAGGTCAAGCGGCTGCGGGAGGCGCCGAACGTCAAGATCGTCGAGCAGGAGTCGATGCGCATCATGATGTTCCAGATCAACAACCAGCGCGCGCCGTTCAACGACGTGCACGTCCGGCGCGCGGTGAGCTACGCGTTCGACTACGACGGGTTCAACAAGGACATCCTCGGCGGCACCGTCGAGCGCAACCCGACGCCCATCCCGAACAACATGTGGGGCGTGCCGAAGGACGTGAAGGGCTACAGCTACAATCTCGAGAAGGCGAAGACCGAGCTGGCGACGGCGAAGGCCAAGGTGGATCGGCCGGTCACCGTCGGCTTCCTGCAGGGGTTCAGCCAGAGCGAGCAGGCGGCCACGGTCATGGCCAACGGCCTGCGCAAGATCGGGATGGAGCCGAAGCTGGTCAGCGAGCTGTGGCCGACCATGGTCGAGCGGATGAAGAAGCCGGAGACCTCGCCCGATCTCGTCGTCTACTGGATCAGCACCTACTACGCCGACCCGCACAACTGGATCGGCGAGATGTTCCATTCCGGCCAGTGGGGCACGTTCAAGGCGTCGAGCTTCTACAAGAACCCGCGCGTCGACGAGCTGCTCGACGTCGCGCTCAAGTCCACGGACCGACGAGTGCGCGAGAAGGCCTATCAGGACGCCGCGCGCATCGTCGTCGACGAGGCGGCGGGCGTGTGGGTCTACAACACGAAGTACTTCGGCCCGTGGGCGAAGAACATCGAGGGCATCCGCTTCAGCCCGATCGGCAACGGCCAGGAGATCCGCTGGCTGTCGTATTCGAAGTAGCGGTTGGCCAGCGCCCGGAGCCGGTTGATCCGGCTCCGGGCGCCGTCGCACGTCGATGAGACTCCTGGCGCTCGCGCTGCACCGGCTGCTCTGGTTCGCCCCGACTCTGCTGGGCCTGCTGGTCGTGACGTTCGTCATCTCGCGCGTGATCCCGGCCGATCCGGTGGCGCTCATCGCGGGGGAGACGGCGACACCGGCGCAGGTGGCGGCGCTGCGCAAGGACCTCGGCTACGACCGGCCGCTGCCGGTGCAGTTCGCCGACTACGTGGTGCGCCTGGTGCGCGGCGACATGGGCACGAGCATCTTCACGCGGCGGCCGATCGTGGATGACCTGACGCAGCGGCTGCCGGCGACGATCGAGCTGACCGTGGTCGCGATGGTCGTCTCCGTGCTGGTCGGCGTGCCGCTCGGCGTGCTGTGCGCGGTGTGGCGGAACTCGCTGCTCGATCACGCCGTGCGCATCGTGACCGTCTCCGGGCTGGCCATCGCCTCCTTCTGGCTCGGGATCATGCTGCAGATCCTGTTCGCGATGCGCCTGGGCTGGACGCCGCTCAACGGACGCCTGCAGGGGTTTCCGCCGCCGGGATTCACCGGCTTCTACCTGCTCGACTCGCTGCTCGCGTGGGACTGGCCGACGTTCGGCAGCGTGCTGAGGCACCTCGCCCTGCCGGCGGCGACGCTGGCCTTCCCCGCCCTCGCCACGCTGGTGCGATTCACCCGCGCCGGCGTGCTCGACGTCATGCAGGCGAACTTCGTGCTCTACGAGCGCGCCATGGGCCTGCCGCGCGCGCTGATCGTCTGGAAGTACATCCTGCGCTCGGCGCTGACCTCCACCGTCACGCAGATCGGCCTCCTGTTCGGGATCCTCCTCGCGGGCGCGGTCGTCACCGAGACGGTGTTCGACTGGCCGGGGATCGGGACGTACGCGGTCAACTCGATCGTGCGCTCCGACTACAACGCGGTCATGGGCTTCACCGTCTGGGCCGGCGCCATCTTCATCGTCGTGAACCTCGTCGTCGACGTCGCGCACACGCTGGTCGATCCCCGGGAGCGGACCACGTAGATGCAGGCCGCCTGGTTCGTGCTGAGGCGGCTGGCGCGCGATCGCTCGGCCCTGCTCGGCGCGGTGCTGATCGCGCTGCTCGTCGTCTGCGCGCTGCTGGCGCCGCTGCTGGCGACGCACCCCGACGACGTTCTCGAGCTGCATCCCTCGGAGCGGCTGCGGCCGCCGGGCGCCGCGCACTGGCTCGGCACCGATCGCATGGGCGCCGACGTGTACAGCCGGCTGCTCTTCGGCGCGCGGATCACCATCCTCATCGGGGTCATCGCGGTGGGCGCCTCACTCGTCATCGGCGTGCCGATCGGGCTCGTCGCCGGCTCCTACCACGGCTGGGTGAGCGACTCACTCATGCGTGTCTCCGACGTCTTCCTCGCGGTGCCGCAGGTCGTGCTCGCCATCGCCATCGCGCAGACGCTCGGCCCCTCGCTGCCCAACGTGATCCTCGCGCTGTCGGTCACCTACTGGCCGTGGTTCGCGCGCGTCGTGTACGCCGAGACGCGGGCGCTGCAGAAGGAAGTCTTCGTGGAGAGCACGTCTGCGCTCGGCGCCTCGCCGTGGCGGCTGGCGGTGCTGCACGTGCTGCCGAACATCGCCTCGCCCATCATCGTGCGCGCGTCCATCGGCATGGGCTTCACCATCCTGACCGCGGCCGCCCTCGGCTTCCTCGGCCTGGGCCCGCCGCCGCCCACGCCGGAGTGGGGACGCACCATCGCCGAGTCGCGCGAGTTCCTGCCGGACGCGTGGTGGTACGCGACGGCGCCGGGACTGGCGATCTTCCTCACCGTCATGGGCTTCAACCTGCTCGGTGACGGGCTGCGCGACGTGCTGGATCCGCGGCTGCGCCGCAGTCGCGCCGCGAGCGATGGCTGAGCTGCTCGCCGTCCGCGACCTGCGCGTCGAGTACGCGACGGATCTCGGCGCCGCGCACGTGCTGGATGGCGTGAATCTCGACATCGCTCCCGGCGAGGTCGTCGGCCTCGTCGGCGAGAGCGGCTGCGGCAAGACGACGCTCGCGCGCGCCATCCTCGGCATCCTGCCGCTGTCCGCGCGCATCCGGAGCGGCGCCGTGCGCTTCAAGGGCACCGATCTCCTGCGCGAGGATCCGCGCGTCGTGAACGATCGCATCCGCGGGCGCGCGATCACCTTCATCCCGCAAGATCCGTTCACGTCGTTCAGCCCGGTGTTCACCATCGAGACGCAGATCATGGACCTGCTGAAGTGGAAGTCGCCGCGCGCGGTGAACGGTGCCGGCCGGTCGCCGCTCCTGCGGCGATACCCACGGGCGCGCTATCGCGCGGATCGCGAGGCGGCCCTGGAGACGCTGCGCGCCGTGCAGATTCCCGAGCCGACGCGCGCGCTGCGCCGCCTGCCGCACGAGTTCTCCGGCGGCCAGCGCCAGCGGCTCATGATCGCCATGGCCCTGCTGCCCCAGCCCGCCCTCATCATCGCCGACGAGCCCACCACCGCGCTCGACGTGACGATCCAGGCGCAGATCCTGAAGCTGCTGCGCGCGCTGGTGAAGGAGCGCGGCGTCTCCGTCCTCTTCACCACGCACGATCTGGGCACCGCGCACGAGATCTGCGACCGCGTCATCGTCATGTACGCCGGCCAGGAGATGGAGGCCGCGCCGACCGACGCATTCTTCGGGCGCCCCGCCCATCCCTACACGCGGGCGCTCCTCGCGAGCGTGCCGAGTGCAGACGGCGAGATCCGCGATATCCCGGGCGAGGTGCCGAGCCTGGTGGCGCCGCCGCCCGGCTGTCGCTTCCATCCGCGCTGCGGCGGCGCGACCGCGGAGTGCCGGACCGATCGGCCGGCGCCGCGGACGCTCGCCGGCAGCCACGCCGTTCGCTGCCACCACCCGGTCACGGCAGGCGAGCCGTGAGCCCGCCGCTGCTGGAGCTGGTGGATCTCGCCCGCCACTTTCCCATCCGCGACGCGTTCGGGCGCCGCGTCGCCTGGCTCCGCGCCGTCGACGGCGTGTCGCTCGCCGTGTACCCGCGCGAGACGCTGGGGCTCGTCGGCGAGAGCGGCTGCGGCAAGTCGACGCTCGGCAAGACGGTCATGGGCATCTACACGCCGACCGCCGGCGAGATCCGCTTCGGCGGCCGCGAGATCGGCCGCCTCGCCACGCGGGAGCGCCGGCGCGTCGCGAAAGATCTCCAGTACGTCTACCAGGACCCCGGCGCCTCGCTTGATCCGCGCTGGAAGATCGGGCCCCTGCTGCACGAGCCGCTGAAGATCCACACCACGCTCGCGCGCGCGCAGCGAGACCGCGAGGTGCGCGCGATCCTGACCGCGGTCGGACTGCCGGACGCCCATCTCGACCTCTATCCGCACGAGCTCAGCGGCGGCCAGCAGCGCCGCGTCGGCCTCGCCCGCATCCTGACGCTGCGCCCCCGGCTCGTCATCCTCGACGAGCCGACCTCGGGCCTCGACGTGTCCGTACAGGCCAGCGTGCTGAAGCTGTTCCGCGGGCTTCAGGAGAGCTTCGCGCTCACCTACGTGTTCATCTCGCACGACCTCGCGGTGGTGCGCGCGATGTGCGCGCGGATCGCGGTGATGTACCTCGGCAAGATCGTGGAGGTGGGTGACACGACGGCGGTGTTCGACAAGCCGCGGCATCCCTACACGCAGTCGCTGCTGGCCGCGGTCCCGCGCATCGGCGGCCGCCGCGTCACCCAGGACTTCGCGCTGGAGGGCGAGCCGCCGAACCCGCGCGACCTGCCAAGCGGCTGCCGGTTCCGGACGCGCTGTCCGCTGGCGCAGGCGCGCTGCGCCCAGGAAGAGCCGGCGCTCCGTCCGCTCGACGGCCGCGCCGTCGCCTGTCACTTCGCCTAGGGGGCCGCGAACTCCCGCGCCCAGCGGTCGAGGAAGAGCGCGAGCATCTTGCTGCGCTCGAGCAGCGTGGCCACCTCGATGAACTCCTCGTCGCTGTGGGCGCGGCTGCCCTTGGGCCCCATGCCATCGAGCGTGGGGGCAATGGCCGAGGTGTGATTGCCGTCCGATCCGCCGCCGGTCTTGATCGCACTCACCTCCACGCCCAGCTCGCGTCCGGCCGCCCGCATGATGTCGAGCAAGCGCTCCGTCCCCGCCAGGCCGGGCGGCCACGGCGGGAACTCGATCTGGCCGCGCAGGCTCGCGGTCGTGCCGGACACGTGCGCCCGCGAGCAGATCGCCTGCATGGCCGCCATCGCCGCCTCCGCGTCCGCCTGTGTCCACGCGCGGAGGTCCACCTCCGCGCTCGCAAACGGTGCCACGACGTTGGGTCGCTCGCCGCCGCGCACGGTGCCGACGTTCACGGTCACCCCGGTGTCGAAGCTCGTGAGCGCGTGCAGCGCGGCGATCTTCTGGGCGAGATCCCAGATGGCGCTGGCGCCCAGCTCGGGCTGCAGGCCAGCGTGCGAGGCCTTGCCCTTCACCTCGAGCTGGAAGCTCCCGGCGCCCTTGCGCGCCATCACGTACTCCCCGCCCGGTCGCGCCGGCTCCAGGATCCCGACGCTGTGCGCGCGCCGGGCCTCGGCCTCGATCACCCCGCGCGACGTCGGCGACAGCCGCTCCTCGTCCGAGTTGAACACGACGGCGATCGTCGTCTCCTCCCACGCGCGCGTGCGCGCCTCGCGGTGCGCGCGGAGCGCGTAGAGCAGGACGGCGAGACCGCCCTTCATGTCATAGACGCCCGGCCCCCACGCGCGCCCGTGCCCGTCGATGCGGAACGGCCGCTGCTTCGCGGTCCCGGACGGAAACACGGTGTCGTAGTGGCCGACGAAGAGGAAGCGCTTCTTGCCGCTGCCCGGCTTCTCGGCGACGAGATGGTCGCCGAAGCGCTCGTTGGCGACACGGTTCAGCGTGAAGCCGATCCCGCGGAGGCGCTCGGCCAGGATCGCCCCGACCCGGTTCACGTCCTCGACGTCGTCGGTGCCGCTGTCGTGGTTCACCAGACGCTCGAGGAACTCGATCTGCTCGGTGCGCCAGCCGTCCAGGCGGTCGAGGAGCTGCTGCACGGCGGCTAGACGCTCACGCGCGACCACCCCGCGCCGGGGCGCGGGAGGAGTCGCCGTGACAGCGAGCGAAGCGCATCCGACTGCGCGCGCAGCGCCCGCCCGCGCGCGCGCGGCGGCAGCCGTCCGGCGCACGCGCCGACGGAGCGGCCCCGGGCCGCCGTCCCGAAGAAGCAGCCGAGGTGCGTCACCGCCTCGAGGCCGACAAGCTCGACGATCGGCGCGCCCCTCGCGATGGGCCGGCTGCACATCCGGCACTCGGCGTGCGGACGCTTGGAATTGGACACGGCAATGCCCGCCGTGCTGAGACCCTCGAAGCAGTGGCGGTGGAAGTCGCCGCTGTCGCGGCGCTCGATGTCACCGTCGTCCACGGCGCGACCACAGATTCCGCAGGCCTGCATCGCGCCAACGCTACACCCGGTGGAGCACGGCGGCAATGCGGGTGATCAGTCGTGCGCGCGGAGCTCGCGCAGCTGCCGACGCGCGTCGACGGCGGCGGCGCACGCTGCCCTGTGCATCTGCTCGGCGGCTCTCAGCATCTCCCCCGCGCTGCTCGACATGTGGCGCGCGACTGTGCGCATGGAATCGGCGTTGGCTCGTTGCTCTTGGCTGGTATCTTTCATGGCGGCGCTCCTCGGACCTCGTCACCGTATCACGGACGGCTCTCCTATACTGACCGCATGGAGACCGAGCGTTTCGAAGCCACGCGCCTGGCCGCTCGTGATGTCCGTGCCGAAGCCCGCCGCCTGGTGGCCAAGGCCGCGAGCATACGGCAGGCGAGCCGGCGGATCCGTGAGAGCCGGCCCGGCCCGCTGGACGGGACGAACGGGCCGCCCGCGACCGACGCCTCGCCGACGAGAGGTGGCTAGCGGCCGCACGGGCACGCCGAGAGGTGACGTCCGCCAGCCGTCGTCGCGGAAATCGCGAGGCTGGCCGGTATGGTAACGTGAGCGGCCCGGGAGGACAGCGCGTGCAG
>DATAOC010000140.1:0-10548 GCA_036265915.1 Candidatus Methylomirabilota bacterium
AGCACGGGATCGACACGCGCGATGCGGTCGAGGCACGCACGCGTCAGCTCGACGGGCGACACGGCGCGAGACTTCACGGCCGCGGCCGCCTCGGCCAGCGAGCGCCAGGGCCAGGTGTCCGCCGTCATTGCCACGGATCCACGCGAAACGTGAGGATCGGCTCGACGTCGTCCGGCAGATCCATTGCGCGCAGCGCCTCGAGGTCCTCCAGCATCGGGGCCAGGATGGCGGCCACCTCCTCGAGCTCGCGCGCGGACAGCGGATAGCCGGCCAGCTCCGCAACGGGGGCGAGGTCGCCGGCTCGCATCAGTACCACCCGCGATCGAGCTTCGTGCCGAGCATCTCGTCGTACACGTCGATACGCCGATCGCGCAGGACCTGGTTGTACTCGTTCCAGTTGCGCTTGCGCCGGGCGTCCGAGAGATTGGCCTCCGCGTAGACGATCTCCTCGCGCTCGCGGCTCGCCGGGCCGCCGATCGGCCAGCCCGTATAGCTCACGATGAGGCTCTGGCCGATGAACGGCTGGCCGCGCTCGATGCCGACGCGATCGGCGGCGGCCACGAAGACGGAGTTCGAGTGCGCGCCGGCCATGCACAGGATGTTGGCCATCGCCTCGCGCTTGGCGTCCTGACCCGGGATCGGCACCCAGTTGGTGGGAATGCAGACGATGTCCGCGCCTTGCAGGGCGCACAGTCGGTAGCTCTCCGGGAACCATCCGTCGTAACAGATGAACGTCCCGATGCGGCCGAGCGGAGTCTTGAAGACCGGAAAGCCGAGGTTGCCGGGCTCGAAGAAGAGATTCTCGGCGCCCCACAGGTGGACCTTGCGGAAGGTGCCGATGTAGCCGGACGGTCCGATGACGACGGCGGCGTTGTACAGCGCGCTGCCGTCACGCTCGCTGATGCCGGCCACGACGTGCAGACCGTGCCGGTGCGCGACGTCCGCCCACGCCCTGCACGTCGGCCCCTGCGGAATCTCCTCGGCGAGCGCGAACGCCTCCGCGCGCGACTCGAACACATAGCCGCTGTTGCACAGCTCCGGCAGCACGATGAGACGCGCGCCGTGCGAGGCGGCCGTCTGCAGGAGGTCGAGGCTTCGCTTCACGTTCTGGTCCTTCTTGCCCACGACCGGTTCCATCTGGATGCACGCGATCTTGACCGAGGCCTCGCTCATCGGCGTCTCCTTCGCACCTTCAGCGCGTCACTATACTCCGAGCGCTGATGTTATACTCGCGCGGCGCGAACGCATCATGGTCCCTCGCACGTGGATCGTCGGCAGCTTCGTCCTGCTCGGCGCGGCGCTCCTGGCAAGCCCGCTCGTCCTCGGCGACTACACGCAGCAGATCCTCGCCCAGGCGTTCTTCTTCGCGGTGGCCGCCGTCAGCGTGGATTTGCTCTGGGGCTACACCGGCATCCTCACCTTCGGCCAGTCCGCGTTCTTCGGCATCGGCGTCTACACGGTCGCGCTGGCGCTCGCCTATTACGTCGAGGGCCCGCTCGCGACGATCGGCGCCATCGTCGTCGCCATCGCGGCGGCCGCCGTCGTGGGCGGCGCAATCGGCTGGCTCTCGTTCTGGGACGGTGCCTCGCCGATCTACGTCGCCATCGTCACGCTCGCGCTGCCGGTGGTGTTCACCCAGATCATTCTCAGCGGCGGCGCCTACACCGGCTCCAGCAGTGGCCTGCCGATTCCGACGCCGGCATTCTCGCTGACCGCCTGGTACTGGATCGCGGGCGCGCTCCTCCTCGTGGTCGCGCTGGGCGCGTACGCGCTCGTGTCGAGCGACGCGGGCCTGATCCTGGTGGCCATCCGCGAGAACGAGGAGCGGTGCCGGTACCTGGGCCTGCGCACGGGGCGCGTGAAGATCCGGCTCATGGCCGTCTGTGGCGGCGTGGCCGCGCTGGCGGGCGCCGGCTACGTGCTCTTCGGCAGCGTGGCCGCGCACTCGTACGGCGACTTCGTGTTCGGCACCGAGCTCGTGGTGTGGACGGCGCTGGGCGGGCGCGGCACGCTCATCGGCCCGATCCTCGGCACCGTCGGCGTGAACTACGTCTCGGCGCTGCTCGGAGGCAACCTGCCGTTCGTGTGGCTGCTCTTCGTCGGCTTCGCCTTCGTCCTGACCGTCGTGTACTTGCCGCAAGGCCTGGTGCCGGCGATCGGCACCGGGCTGCGGCGCTCGTCACGCGCGCTCGGCGGGATGCTGGTGTCGCGACACACGGCCGTACCGGCCGCGAAGGTCCGCGTGGTCGCAAGTCCTGCCTCCGGCGTCGCGCGCGGTCACGGCACCGACGACAGCGCGCCCGTGCTCGAGCTGACGGACGTGCGCAAGCAGTTCGGCAGCCTTCGGGTGCTCGACGGCGTCAGTCTGAAGGCCCGGCGCGGCGAGGTGGTCGGCATCGTCGGACCCAACGGGGCGGGGAAGACGACCCTGCTCCGCTGCATCGGCGACGGACGCGAGCCAACGGCCGGCGAGATCGTCATCAACGGCCGTCGCAGCGGCGGGCTGCCGCCGCAGGACTGTGTCGCGCTCGGCGTGAGCCGCAAGTTCCAGACGCCGAACGTGTTCGAGGCGCTGTCGGTCGTCGACTGCCTGCGCGTGGCGCGCTCGTATCGGCGGCCCACGTCGCCATGGCGCCGCTCGCCGACGCTGGCGCTGCCCGAGCCGGCGCTGCACGCGGTGCAGCTGACCGGGCTGCTGTCCGTGCTCGACGCGCCGGCCGGCCACCTCTCGCACGGCGCCAAGCAGGCGCTCGAGCTGGCCATGGTGCTGGCGCTCGAGCCCACCGTCTTGCTGCTCGACGAGCCGACGGCGGGGCTGACGCGCGACGAGCGCGCGGCGGTCGGCAGCGTGCTCCGGTCGCTGGCCGAGAGCCACCATCTCTGCATCCTGCTCATCGAGCACGATCTGGATTTCGTCCGCGAGATCAGCACGCGGCTGGTCGTGCTCCACCAGGGGAAGATCCTCGCCGACGGTCCGCTCGCGGACGTGGCCGACTCCGAGCTCATCCGCACGATCTACGTCGGCGGCGCCGCGCGATGACGACGGCGCCCTCTCCCCAGCGTCGCGCCATCGCCGTCGCCGGCCTGGAGGGCGGGTACGGCGAGTCGCCGGTGCTCCACGACGTCAGCCTCGAGGTCGAGACGGGGGAGATCTTCGCCATCCTCGGCAAGAACGGGATGGGCAAGACCACGCTGCTGAAGACGGTGATGGGGCTGCTGCCGGCACGCCGAGGCCGGGTGGAATTCCTGGGCGAGGACGTCAGCGGCTGGCCGGCGTACCGCATCACGCGCCTGGGCGTGAGCTACGTGCCGCAGGAGAAATCGATTTTCCAGGACCTCTCGGTGGAGGAGAATCTCAGGCTGGCGCTGCGCGACGTGTCGCGGTTCGGCGAGCGGCTGGACGTCGTCGCCGAGTGGTTTCCGATCTTGAAGTCGCGCCATGCGCAGCGGGCGGGGACGCTGTCGGGCGGCGAGCAGAAGATGCTGCTGATCGGTCGCGCGCTGCTGACGCGGCCTCGCCTGATCCTGGTCGACGAGATCAGCGAGGGGCTGCAGCCCGCGATGATCACGCGGCTGCAGGAGGTGCTGGCGCAGGAGCGTCGCGCGCACGGGGTGACGGTGGTGCTGGTGGAGCAGAACGTCGCCTTCGCGCTGGGGCTGGCCGACCGCTACGCCGTGCTGAAGATGGGAGCCGTCGTCGAGAGTGGGCGCGCCGGCAGCACGGGGGCGCGTGAGCGCGTGGAGCAGCATCTGGTTCTCTAGGGGCCGTCGGGCTCAAAAAGGAGCGGCGAACATGCAGAGGAAATCAGTGGTCGCGGTACTCATGGTGCTCGGCCTGGCGATGCTGCTGCCGGGCGGGGCGGCGCAGTCGCAGGACAAGAAACCGATCGTCATTGCCATCCCGGTCGGCCTGAGCGGGGTGAACAGCGTGGTCGCGCCGGCGGTGGTCCAGTCGGCGGAGCTCGCCGCGGAGGAGATCAACGCCAAGGGCGGTGTGCTCGGGCGCAAGCTGCAGGTCATGCCGCTCGACGACGAGAGCGGGCCGGCCGGCGCCGTCAAGGCGTTCAACACGGCGATCCGGCAGCACAAGGCCGACGCGATCATCACGATGGAGACGAGCGCCGCCCGCAACGCCGGAGCGCCCATCGCCGACAAGTCCAACACCCTCTACATCTACACGTCGTTCTACGAGGGCAAGGCGTGCGGCAAGAACCTCTACGTGAACGCGTGGGTGCCCGAGCAGGTGGTGCCGCCGCTCATCCGCTACATGACCGATGACCACAAGGTGAAGAAGTGGTTCGCCGTCGGCAGCGACTACGCGTTCGGGCGCGGCATGATCGAGTCGGCGAAGGCGACCATCAAGAGCATGGGCGGCACGCTCCTCGGCGAGGAGTACCAGCCGCTCCAGCAGTCCGACTGGACGGCCATCATCAGCAAGATCCGCTCGGCGAACCCGGACGGCATCATCTACTCGACGTCCGGCGGCGGTCCGAACATCGACTTCATGAAGCAGTTCAAGGCGGCCGGGCTCAAGATGCCCGTCGGCAGCCTCTCCATCGACGAGCTCACCGCCGAGGCGGGCGGCAACGCCGCCGAGGGCGTCTACTACACCGGCGATTACTTCACCGGGCTCGACAACGCCGAGAACAAGGCGTTTCTCGAGGCGATGAAGAAGAAGTTCGGCAGCAACCTGAAGACGCCCAACTCGCTCTCCGAGCCGCAGTACGACGGCATCTACGCGTACACGATGGCCGTCGAGAAGGCGGGCAGCACGGATACGGACAAGGTGGCCAAGGTGCTGCCCTCGATCGTCTTCAAGGGCCCGCGCGGCAACGTGCAGATGAACAAGCAGCATCACGCGCCGCTGCCGGTCTATCTGGCCCAGGTGCAGGCGGACGGCAAGACGAAGGTGCTGAAGAGCTTCGGCCTCGTCGATCCGGGCAACCAGTGTCCTAAGCTGAAGTAGACGCGGAGGCGGGAGGAGGCCGGGCGCCGTGTTCACCACCGAGCTGCTCGATGTCGTCACCACAGCGGGCGTGCTCTACATCGTGGCGCTCGGCCTCCTGATCATCTACGGCGTGCTGAAGATCATCAACCTCGCGCACGGCGCCTTCCTCGCCATGGGCGCCTATGCCGGCGTCATCACGACGCGGGCCGGCTGGAATCCGTGGATGGCCCTCCTGCTCGCGTTCGTCATCGGCGTCGCCGTGGCCGCGCTCGTCGAGTGGCGCGTGCTCAGGAGCCTGTACGCGCGGCCGCTCGACACCATCCTCGCCACCTGGGGACTGAACATCATCGTCGTGCAGGCGATCACCCTCTACTTCGGGCGGGAGATCCACTTTGCCGCCAGCGCCATCGAGCGCGCGGTGGATGTCGGCGGCGTGACGTACTCGGCCTACCGCCTGGTGCTGCTGCTCGTCGCGGTCGTCCTCGGCGTGGCCGTCTGGCTGGTGCTGCACCGCACCCAGATCGGCATCGTGGCCCGCGCGGTGATCATGAACGAGGAGCTCGCGCAGTCGCTCGGCATCAACACGCGTCTCGTGCGCTTCGTCACCTTCGGCCTCGGCGCCGGCCTGGCCGCGCTTGCCGGCGCGCTGCTGACGCCGCTCATCAGCGTCCACCCGTACCTCGGCGTTCCGTGGCTCATCAACGCGTTCATGCTCGTGCTGGTGGCCGGCGTGTCGCTCTCGAACCTGGCGCTGGCGTCGGTGCTGCTCGGCGGCGCGCAGGTGCTCGTCAGCTCGTACGGCAACCCGGTGCTCGGGAGCCTGACCATCGTGATCCTGGCCGTCGTCATCTTGAGATTCCGCACGATCACGATCTGAGTTGCTCCCGCCGCCGGTGCCGCGCTCCGGATCGGGCTGGCACGTCGTTCATTGACCCTGCGCGGCCGGCCACAGTACTCTGCCAGCCATGCCGCATCCTCCCGTGCAGCTCCTCGAGCGTCTCTGAGCCCCACGCCGAGCGCCGGCGATCGCGTCGCCGTCGTGTCGGTTCACGGCATCGCGGATCAGCGAGCCGGACAGACGGTGCGCGCGCTGGCGCGGCTCCTGTGCCACGGCGGGACGGCTCCGCCGCGGTACGTCGACGGTGAGATCCGCGAGGTCCTGGTGCCCGTCGCCAAGCTCCAGCCCGGCGGCGCCGCATCACCCGGCGTCACGTGCGACGAGGCCGGAAGGTCGAGGCGCCGGCCGGGAGCACCGAGCGGGTTTTATCAGGCGCACCAATCGACGTCTGTCGACACGCGCGTCGACACGGGCGCGCGCGATCTCGGTGTCGCCCTGAACGACTATCTCCTGGCGCGCCTCGAGCTCGATGAGAGCGAGGCGCTGTACGAGTCTCAGCGCATCTCGCTCCGCCGGCATGAAAACGATCGACCGGTCGACATCTTCGAGCTCTACTGGGCCGATCTCTCGCGCGTCGGCACCGGCGGCTGGCGCGCGCTGTCCGCGCTGTATCAGCTCTTCTTCCACCTGGGCACGCTCGCGGCCGATATCGTCGACCAGGTGGCGTTGAGCGTCGGTGGCGGCCCGGCCTGGCGCCTGCTGCAGCGCATGCACGCCTGGCTCGCGTGGTTGATGAAGGGACCGGCCGCGCTCGTTCAGCTCGCGATGCTGCTGCTGGTGGCGTTCGGCGTCCTGGGTCTGGTATCACCCGATCAAGTCCCGAACTTGCTCGCGGCGCTGCTGGCGGCCGCCTCCGTCGGGTTGACGGCGCTGGCCGCGCTGGCGTGGCTGCGCGGACGCTCACCGGCGGCGCGCTGGACGACGCTGCTGGCGCTGCTCGTTGCAGCGCTTGCCTGCCCGGCGGCCGTCGTCATCGCGCTCACCGCCGATCGCGGCGTGCCGACGATGTATTTCGCGGCCAGCGCGCTGAGCATCGCGGCGCTCGGAGTCTGGCTGACCGAACGCTACGCGGGCATCGCGCATGGCGTGCGTCTCGTCGGTCAGGTGATCGTCGGTGCGACCGTGCTCGGGCTGGCGGTGGATGGCCGTGTCTTGCTGCCGCAGATCACCACGCAGGCCGAGTGGATGTTGACGGCGGCCTTGAACGTCGGCGAGGTGCTGCTCGCCGCATTGCTGCTGGTGTGGGCGGCCTACGCCGCCGTCCAGCTGGCGGCGCTGGCGCTTTCATTGTCGCTGGGGCGCGGTGTCGATGACGCGGCCCGGCGCTCACTGAACACCGCACGGCTCGCCATCGTCAGCTCGACCGCGCTCTTCACCGTGCTGAGCCTGGTCCTGTGGTCGATGATCGGTTACGTGTTCGGCCGCCGTCTGGCCGATTTCCACTATCTCCCTCTGATGTTCGGCAGCGGCTATCGCTCCGGCGACATCTTCATCGACGACCGCATCCGGACGGTCGGTGCGTTCTTCACGCCGATGGTGCTGGCGTTCGCGGTCCTCGCCGCGGCCACGCTCGTGGTGCTGATGCCGTCGCTGCTGGAGGAAGTTCGGCCGTCCACGAACGTCGATGCACGCGGGCGGCGACCAGAGGCCGTTCTCTGGACGCAACGGCTGGGGGAATGGCTCGGTGACGGGCTGCGGTGGCTGAGGGTCACCTTCACCGCGGCCGTGCCGCCCGGCGCCATGCTCGGCGGGGCGCTGTACCTGGCGTTCGTGTACCGCCAATTCAGGTCCCCGGTCGATGCCGGCGGCGAGGTGGTGAGGTGGGGCGAGACGCTCGTCGCCGCTGGCAAATGGCTCGCCGGCGGTGCCCTGACCCTCGCGGCCCTCGGCACTCGCTTCACGGAGACGCTCGGCCGGCTGCGTGTCGGAATCGACGCCGTGCTCGACATCGACAACTACTTCCGTGATCCGCCCGACCGCCAGCCGCCGCGGGCGCGGATCTATTCGCGATACGCCTCGCTGCTCCGCTATCTGCGCGACCGCGGCTATGCCCGGATCGTGATCGTGGCCCACAGCCAGGGCACCGTGATCAGCGCCGACCTGCTGCGCTATCTCTACGTGCAAAAACGCATCTCCGACATCGTCGGCGAGATCCCGGTCAGCCTCGTCACGGTCGGCACGCCATTGCGCGATCTCTATGCTGCGCATTTCCCGCTGCTATACCGGCGGATGGGCAGCAACGTCGCCGGCTTCGCGACGGCGGCGCCGAGCGCCTCGGACATCGGCGCCGTCGAATGGGTCAACGCGTGCCGGTCAGGAGACTACGTCGGACGTTTCCTGTGGACGCCGCCGGGACAGGGCTATCGCATCGCTTCCATCGGAGCGGATGGCAGGGTGGAGGCGGCCCGCGCCGGTGATCGCACGGAGTTTTGCCTGGGCGCCGGCGCACACACGCATTACTTCAGCAACGATGCGGTGGCCCTGGCCGTCGAGATCGATCGTCTGATCGAGAACGCGTGAAGCGGGCCGCCGCGCCGGGCTGCTACTTGCTGCCGAGCGCCTTGCGCGCCTCGGCCAGCAGTGCCGGGTCGGCGTCGCCCGACTCCGCGAGGCGCCGATAGAGCGTCTCGGCGAACACGCGATCACCGGAGGCGACGAGGTTTCGAACGGCGCCCACGAACGCGCGCTGCGCGGCCGGGCCGCCGCGCAGATGGGCGGCGCTCAGGTACACCTCGAGCGCGCCGTCGCGGTCGCCCGTGCGCTGCAGCGCGTCGGCCAGACGCAGGGCCGTGTCGCCCATGGTCTCCGTGCCGTCTTCGCGCCGCTCGGCCATCGCGGGCGAGGCGGACGCCGCCGGCGTGACGTCACTCTGTCCCGCCGCCACAACGGGCGTCGCCGTCAGCTTGCGGTAGGCGACCAGCGCTTCCTGCGGGCGGTCCAGCGCGGTGAAGCACCGGACGGCGCCGAGCAGGCTTGGCTGGGTCCACTTCGAGCGATCCGCGGCGTAGGCGGCGGTCATGAACCAGTCGACGGCGGCGGCGTGCTGACCCTGCGCGCTGAGGATGCGGCCGATGCGATACGAGGCCTCGGCGGCGACGTCGCCCGTCGACGCGTCGACGATCCGCTGGAGCAGCGCGCGAGCGCGCTCGGGCTGCCCGGCGGCTTCCATGAGCCGCGCGTGCGCGAGCACGCTGGTGGCCGATCGCTCGAGGCGCGGATAGTCCGTGAGCACGCGGTCGTACGCGGCCAGCGCCTCACGCCGGTTGCCGAGCTGCTCCTCCACCTGCGCGAGCAGCAGCAGCGCGCGCGGTGTGGCGTCGCCGCGCGCCGCGATCGCTTCCTTCAGCTGCTTGCGCGCCGCCGCGCGGTCGCCGGCCCTCACGAGCGCCTCCGCGAGGTCGACGCGCGCCGTCGAGGCGACGGCCGTTCCCGGATACCGCGCGATGAGTGTCTCGTACGCATGGCGGGCGACCGGCGACTGGCCGCCCGACGACGCGGCGGCCGCCACGCGCGCGAGCAGCGCCGGCGCGGCCGGATATGACGGCCAGCCGTCGACGAGCTGCTGGACGAGCGACGCGACCGAGGCGTCGGCCCACCCGCGCTCGCCGGCGCCGACGAGGCTCAGCGCATGGAGCACGTACGGTGCGCCATCGCGATCGCCCGATTGCACGAACGCCGTCGCGAACCGCCCGAGCTGGTCGTCACTCTCCCGAACCGGGTTCCTCGCGGCCGGCCGCGCGGTTGCGACGCCGCGTGGCGGCGCCGGCGTCTCGAGCGTCACCTCGCGTCCAGGCCGCGCGAGCGCTTCCATCACCCGCCGCCGGTCGTCGATGGCGGCCGTTCCTGGCCCGCGAAGGATCTGGTCGAGCTCGCGCACGGCGACCTCGTCGCGATGCTCGCGGACGGCGGTGATCGATCTGGTCAGCCGAGCCGCGCCGGCGTGGACGCTCGACGGATACTTCGCGATGATCCGCTCGAGCAGCGTGTCCGCCGCGGCGGTCTCGCCGGCGTTCATCCGGACACTGGCGGCCAGCAGCAGCGCGAGCGGGGCGCGCGGATCATTGGCGAACCGGTCCGCCGCTTCCATCCACGACAGCACGGCGCCGTCCCGCTGACCATCGCGGAGCTGTGTCCAGCCGAGCTGCAGCGCGGCGTGCATCGCGTCCGGTCCGGTGGGCAGCAGCGTGAGGGAATCGTTGTAGCGCACGAGCGCGTGCTTGTACGACCCGGTCGCGTAGGCCGCGTCGGCGGCGACGAGCGCCGCGCCCGCCCGCACGTCGCGCGGCACGCGCGCGTCCTGTAGCAACGCCTCGGCGCGACCCTGTGCTTCGCGGTACTCGCGCCGCGCGAGCGACATCTGAGCCGCCGTCAGCGCCATGCGCGCAGACGCGATGGCGGCCGCGGAGATCGCCGCCTCACCGGTGGCTGCCGCGCCCGGAGGTGCTCCGATGCCGCCGACGCCGTCGCCGCCGCTAGCGCCCGGGCCCGCGGCACCCACACCCGCCGGCGCGCCCGCCGCGGCGCCGCTCGTCCCTCCCGCTGCCGGGCCGCCGCCTGCCGCGGGACCACCGCCTGCGGCCGGGCCACCACCCGCTGCGGGGCCACCTGCTCCAGGACCGCCAGTGCCTGGACCGCCGACTCCCGGTCCGCCAGTGCCTGGACCGCCCGCACCGGGACCACCAGCGCCTGGACCACCGGCGCC
>DATAOC010000141.1:0-3636 GCA_036265915.1 Candidatus Methylomirabilota bacterium
ACGTCGGCGTCGGGGATCTGCGGTCGGAAATCCTTCGGCGCGAGCGAGACGTACTGCACACGGCGGCGCTCGGGCTGCTTGAACTCCGCGGCGTTGTCCTTCAGGTACGCCTCGATCTCGGCATCGGTGGCGGTGGCCGCATTCGCGAGGGCGCCGACGTCCACGAGGGCCCAGGCCGCGCGTGCCTCCTCGCGCCGGACGACGAACGCCTGCTCGAGCTCGGCGTCCGACACCTTGATGCCGCCCTTCACCGTCGTCTCGACCTTCATGCGCGTGAGCTCGCGTCGCACGTCCGTCTCGAACGCATTCGCCGTGGTCGCGCGGCGCTTCAGGAAGTCCTGGTAGAGGCGCAGCGAGAACCGGCCGTTCTCCTGGAAGGCCGGCACGGCCTGGATCTGCGCGTTGAGCTCCTCGTCGGTGACCTCGAGTCCCTCCGCGCGCGCGCGCTGCACCACCAGCGCCTCTTGCACGAGGTCGTTCACGGCCTGCTGCGGCAGCCCGAGCTGCTCCGCCAGCTCCGGCGAGAAGCGGTCGCGATAGACGCGCGAGTACGCGTCGAGATAGGCCTGATAGCGCCGCTGATAGCGCTCGAGGGGAATCGGCTCGCCGTTGACGGCCGCGACGGCATCGGCGCGCTCGGCGCTCCGGCCGACGGCGCCGACGAAGATGCTCGTCAGCACGAAGGCGGCAATCACCACGAGCAGGCCGATCTGCAGCAGTCGTCGATATCGTCGCATCACCGTGATCATCCGGACTCCTCGTCGAAGTGTGAAGCGCTACTCGTCACGATCGGGGGCGCTCACCCGCAGCGCCGCGCCGGAACCTTCTTCGGGCACGACGCGGCGCGCGACGGTGATGAAACCGGTGTGCGCCACCATGCGGTGGAAGGGCCGCACCGACTGCCCCTCGATGTTCCACGGCCGGAACAGCGTCTCGAAGGTCTCCACCAGCGCCCAGTGGCGATCGCGACCGAGCGTCTCCGCGGTCTGCTGTGACTGGATGATGGTCGGCACGTACGACACGAAGATCCCGCCCGGGCGGAGGACGCGGGCCATGGCCTGCGTCAGCTTCCAGGGCTCTGGCAGATCCAGCACCACGCGGTCGACCGGCGCCTCGTCGGCCACGCCGTCCTCGACCGGCCCGAGACGAACGGTGAGGTTGGTCACCTCGCCGCAGCGCATGTGGATGTTGGCGAGGGCGCGCCGCGCGAACTCCTCGCGCTGCTCGTAGGTGATGACGCGGCCCTCGGCGCCCACCGCGCGCAGCAGCGCCAGCGTCAGCGCGCCGGATCCCATGCCGGCCTCCAGCACGCGGCAGCCGGGGTGGACGTCGGCCCAGAACAGGATCATGGCCAGATCCTTGGGATAGATCACCTGCGCCCCACGCGGCATGTCGAGGACGAACTCGGCCAGCGTCGGGCGCAGCGCGACGTAGCGCAGGCCCATCGAGCTCCGCACCCAGGTCCCGTCCGGCTGACCGATGATCGCGTCATGCGCGATCCAGCCGCGGTCGGAATGGAAGGTCTCCGATTTGCGGAGGAAGATCAGGTGCCGCTTGCCGCGCTGGTCGATGAGCAGCACTTGCTCACCGTCCTGGAAGGAGGCGCCCTCGTTCACGTCGCCGCGACGTCTCGATCGCGCGGCAACAGCAGCGTCGTGAGCTTCGGGGGGCAAACGCGCTCGACAGCGTCGGGGAACGGGACCGCGGCCGCCGTCGCAAGGGCCACGGGCTTCGAATTTGCCATGACAGCCAATGGTACACTAACGCCGCCACGGAGACACCCGACGCGATGCGGATCCGCGAGCTGGGCCACGTCTCGCTCTTCGTCCGCGACCTCGACGCCACGCGGCACTTCTATCGTGATGTGCTCGGTCTCACCGAGACCGGCACGGGCAAGGACGGCCGCATCGTGTTCTTCTCTGCCGGCGTCCACCATCACGATGTCTCCTGCGAGCTGGCCCGCGCGGCCGGGCCGGGCCCGCAGCCGAAAGGCGTCCCCGGCCTCTACCACATCGCTTTCAGCGTCGGCGCCTCCGCTGACGACCTCGCGGTCGCGCGGCGGCACGTCGAGGCGCACGGGCTCGTCCCCTTCGGCGAGTACGCGCGAGGTTTCTCCATCCGCGACCCCGACGGCCACGAGATCGAGCTGTATGTCGACACGACGGCGCCCGAGACGGCGCCCCCTCGCGCTCCGCTGATCCGCTAGCGGGAGACCGTGAGGCGTTCGCGACCGTAGTGATCGGGGTCGTGCCAGAGGCGTCCTTCGGCGAAGCGCCGCGAGGAAAACGGCGTCAGGTCGGCGGTCGTGGGGGCGCCGCGCACGATCCATTCCGCCAGACATCGGCCGATCGCCGGCGAGGTCTTGAACGACGTGCCGGAATCGCCCGCCATCACCCAGAGGCCTTCGACGGACGGCACGCGGTCGATGATCGGACGACCGTCCGGCGACATCATGATCATGCCGGCCCAGCCGCCGCGCATCGGCGCGTCCTCGAACGCGCGAAACCGAGCGCTCAGCGCCGCGCGGCAGCCCGCAACATACGCCGCGTCGACCGGTTCCTCGTACTTCTCCGGATCGCCGTGGTGCGAGCCGAGCTCGACGCCGATGAGCGTGGCGGTCGCGCCTTCCGGGCGGCACCACGCCTTGAGTGTGGCGTCGATGATCGCGGGGTGGCGCTGGGTGAAACCGGCGGGCCAGCGAAAGATCGCGACCTGGATCCGGTGCGGCAAGAGCCCCCAGTCGAGTCCGAGCGGGCTGAGCAGTGGCTGCGCCCATGCCCCGGCCGCCACGACCACAGCTGAAGTCGACACGCGGCCGGCGGACGTCTCCACCGCGGTGACGCGGCCTTCGTCGACGACGATCCGCAGCGCCTCGCAGTGCGTGGCGATCGTCGCGCCGCCGCGCTCGGCGGCCGCCGCGAAGGCGTACGCGGTCGCGGTCGGGTCGGCGAATCCCGAGCCGGGCTCGTAGGCGGCCGCGCCGACACCTTCGAGCTGCACGCCAGGCAGCAGCGCGCGCACGTCGTCCAGGCTGATCTGCCGCGTGTCGATCCCCAGACGCTGCTGTCGGGCGACGTTGCGACCGAGCGCCTCTCGATACTGCGGCCCCACCAGCTGCACGAAGCCGACCGGCTCGAAGCCGCACACTCCGCCGACGACCGCGTCGAAGTCCCGGAAGACCTTCAGGCTCTCGAGCGCCAGGCGCGATTCCGCGTCATTGGTGTAATGCATCCGGACGAGCGCCCCCGATTTCCCCGTCGCGCCCGCCGCCAGATGCCGTCGCTCCACGACCAGCACGTCGCGCACCCCGAGCGCCGTCAACTGAAACGCCGTACTCGTCCCGATCGCACCCCCACCTACCACCACCACATCCGCCGTCCGTCGCATGCCGCCGATTCTAGCAGCCCGCCCACCCCGCGCACGGCGCCGCCGGCAGGGTAAGGGTGCCTGCCGTGAGACCCGTGCCTTAGGGCACGGCGTCGGACACGGCTACGAATCGTTGTGACGCTGACAGGCGCCTACCCACCGTCGATTTGCGAGCCCTCACGGCACGCACCCTTACCCTGCCGGCCGCGCCGCTGCGCGCGCTTGACAGGCGCTCCCGCTTACCCACAAATAGCAGCACTCTTCCCGGAG
>DATAOC010000142.1:0-37881 GCA_036265915.1 Candidatus Methylomirabilota bacterium
GAGATCGCGCTGGACCTCGACGAGGGCGCCGACATCGTGATGGTGAAGCCGGCGCTGCCGTACCTGGACGTCATCGCGCGCGCGCGCACGGAGTTCGGCGTGCCGCTGGCCGCGTACTCCGTCTCCGGCGAGTATGCGATGATCCGCGCCGCCGGCCAGCTCGGCTGGCTCGACGAGGAGCGCGCCATGATGGAAGCGCTCACGTCCATCCGCCGTGCGGGCGCCGACATCATCATCACGTACTTCGCGCGCGAGGCGGCGCGGCTGCTCGAGCGCGGGGGCGTGCGCTGACGCGAGTACGCGGGGTATGAGGATCTCGGCCAAGGGCGAGTACGCGATCAAGGCCATGCTCGATCTCGCGCTGCAGCGCGACCGCGGCCTCGTTCCGATCCAGGAGGTAGCCGCGCGCCAGGGCATCCCGCAGCGATATCTCGAGCAGGTGCTGCTGTCGCTGAAGCGCGCCGGGCTACTCACCTCCAAACGCGGGTCCACGGGCGGGTATCATCTGACGCGGCTACCGGAGGAGATCACCGTGGGCGCCGTCCTGCGCGCCATCGAGGGCACGCGCGCGCCGTTCGAGGCCGGCAACGCACGGCGCAACGGCGGCTCCGACGCCGAGCTCACCGAGCTGTGGGACGAGATCGCGGAGGCCGTGTCGAAGGTGGTCGACCGGCTGACCTTCGGCGAGCTGGTGGCGCGCGTTCGAGAGCGGCGCAGCAAGGCGCGGCCGATGTATCACATCTGAACAACGAGGCGATGATGAAGATCGCAGAGTCGGTGCTCGACCTGATCGGCGACACGCCGCTCGTGCGCCTGCGCCGGCTGCCGAAGCCGGGCGGCGCCGCCATCGTGGCCAAGCTGGAAGCGCGCAATCCGGGGGGCAGCGTGAAGGACCGGACGGCGCTCGCGATGATCGAGGACGCGGAGCGGCGCGGCGTGCTGAAGCCGGGCGGCACCATCGTGGAGCCGACCAGCGGCAACACCGGCATCGGCCTGGCCATGGTGGCCGCGGTGAAGGGCTATCGCCTGATCCTGACCATGCCCGAGGACATGAGCGTCGAGCGCCAGCGGCTGATGACGCGCTTCGGCGCCGAGATCCACCTGACGCCGGCCATCGAGGGCATGACGGGATCCGTGTTCGCGGCCGAAGAGCTCCTGCGTGAGCACGCCGACTACTTCATGCCGCAGCAGTTCCAGAATGCCGCGAATCCCGACGTCCACCGACGCACGACCGCGCTCGAGATCCTCGAGGGCGTCGACGGCCGGCTCGACGCCTTCGTGGCCGGCGTCGGTACCGGCGGCACGATCACCGGCGTCGGCGAGATCCTCAAGCAGAAGCTTCCGGGCGTGATGGTCGTCGCGGTGGAGCCGGCGAAGTCGCCGGTGCTGTCCGGCGGTCGTCCGGGTCTTCACGGCATCCAGGGCATTGGCGCCTCGTTCGTGCCCGGGGTCCTGAACCAGAGCGTGATCGACCGCGTCGTGCAGGTTCGGGACGATGACGCCATCGCGTGCTCGCGTCGTCTCAGCCGCGAGGAAGGCCTGCTGGTGGGCGTCTCGGCGGGCGCGGCGGTGTGGGCGGCGTGCGAGGTGGCCGCGTCCATGCGCGCGGAGCAGCTGGTCGTCACCGTCCTTCCGGACACCGGCGAGCGCTACCTCAGTCTCGGCTGAGCGGGAGGAGCATCATGGCGGTCACCGTGTACATCCCGACACCGTTTCGCAGAGCGACCAGCAATCGCGACCGCATCGAGGTCCGGTCCGCCGACGTCGGCGCCGTGCTCGACGAGCTGGAGGCGGCGTATGGCGGTCTCCGCGGGCTCGTGCGCAACGAGCACGGCGAGATCCATCGCCACATCGCGATCTACGTCAACAGCGAGGCCATCGACGCTCTCGGCGGCCTCGCCACGCCGCTGCACGACGGCGACGAGGTGGCCATCATCCCGGCCCTGGCAGGCGGACGATGCTGCTGACGCCCACCGAGGTGGCGGCCATCAAGCAGCAGGCGGTGGCGGAGTACCCGAACGAGTGCTGCGGCGTGGTGCTCACGCGGGGCAGCGAGCGCCGCATGGTCGCCTGCCGCAACGTGCAGGACGCCATGCACGCGCGCGATCCGATCACGTTTCCGCGCACGGCCCGCAACGCCTACTACATGGATCCGCTCGACGCCCTGAAGCTCAACCGGCTCGTCGACGAAGGCTTCGAGTTCTCGGTGATCTATCACTCCCACCCGAACGCCGGCGCCTACTTCTCCGAGACGGACCGCGCGCAGGCGCTGATCCGTGGCGAGCCGGCGTATCCCGGCGCCGTCTACGTCGTCGTCTCCGTGCTCGGCCACGAGGTCAAGTCGCTGGCGGCGTACCGGTTCAACACGGGCGCGGGCGTTTTCGAGCGCGTCGACGCCGGTGATCTGGATGCTTCGGCGGCGAGCGCGAGCACACGCGAGTCGCGTCGCCTCCTCGCGCAGGCGGAGCAGCGCATGCCCGGCGGCGTGAACAGCCCCGTGCGGGCGTTCCGGTCCGTGGGCGGCGAGCCGCGCTTCATCGCGCGCGGCGAGGGGGCACGCCTCTGGGACGTGGACGGGCGCGAGTACCTCGACTTCCTCGGCTCGTGGGGACCGCTGATCCTCGGCCACGCACCGCCGGCGGTCGTGGAGGCGGTGGCGGCGGCCGCCGCGCGGGGGACGAGCTACGGCGCGCCCACGCCGCAGGAAGTCGAGCTGGCAACGCGCATCACGGCCGCCTACCCGTCGATGGAGATGCTCCGCCTGGTGTCCTCCGGCACGGAGGCGACCATGAGCGCGATCCGCGTCGCGCGCGGCGCCACCGGCCGCGATCTCCTCGTGAAGTTCGACGGCTGCTATCACGGCCACGCCGACAGCCTGCTCGTCAAAGCGGGCTCGGGCGGGGCCACGTTCGGGATTCCCGACAGCCGTGGCGTGCCGCTGGCCGTCGCCGGCCTCACGCTCACGCTGCCGTTCAACGACCTGGCCGCGGTGCGCGAGCTGTTCCGCGCACGCGGGCCGGACATCGCCGCCGTCATCGTCGAGCCGGTGGCCGGCAACATGGGCGTGGTGCCGCCGGCCCCGGGCTTTCTGGAGGGGTTGCGGCAGATCACGAGCGCGCACGGCAGCCTCCTGATCTTCGACGAGGTGATCACGGGGTTCCGCGTCGCCTACGGCGGGGCGCAGCAGCTGTACCGCGTGTCCCCGGATCTGACGTGCCTGGGCAAGATCATCGGCGGAGGGCTGCCGGTCGGCGCCTACGGCGGCCGGCGCGCGCTGATGGAGCAGGTGGCGCCGCTCGGCGCGGTGTATCAAGCCGGGACGCTGTCCGGCAATCCGCTCGCGGTGGCGGCGGGGCTGGCGACGCTGCGCGCGCTCGATGACGGCAAGGCATACGAGCGCCTCGACGTGCTTGGTGAGCGCCTCGAGCGGGGTCTGCGCGAGGCGGCCGAGAAGGCCGGGGTGCCGCTCGCGGTGAACCGGGTCGGGTCGATGCTCACCGCGTTCTTCTGTGCGGGGCCCGTCCGCGACTACGCGACCGCGCGCGTCTCCGACACCGCGCGCTACGCGCGCTTCTTCCACGCCATGCTCGATCGCGGAGTGGCGCTGGCACCGTCGCAGTTCGAGGCGGCCTTCGTGTCGCTCGCGCACACCGAGCGCGACATCGACGAGGCCGCGCGTGCGGCGGCCGAGGCAATGCGCGCGAGCGCGTAGGCGCGCGTCGTCTTGCGCGCGGTTTGATTGACTCGCTCGGGGCCAAGTGATATGTTTCACGCGCACTTCATCCACGCGGCATCCACGATCTCGGGGAGGGCGTTCGACCGTCGATGGCGAAGGCAGGTGTGGGTGCGCTGGGCGTCGTCCTCCTGGCGGTTCTGATCTTTCTCGCGGTGTCGTCGTGGAGTCGACAGCCCGCGGCCGCGCGGCCGTCGACACAGCCGATCAACTTCCCGCACAACACGCACGTGCAGACGTACAAGATCGACTGCCAGTACTGCCATGCCGACGCGCGGCGCTCGGAGTACGCCGGGCTGCCGTCAGTGCAGCGCTGTCTCGGGTGCCACAAGATCACCGCGGCCGACCGGCCGGAGATCCAGAAGCTCGCCCAGTATGGCGCCAAGGGCGAGCCGATCCCGTGGGTGCGCGTCTTCAAGGTGCCGGAGTTCACCTACTTTCCGCACAAGCCGCACGTGCGTAGCGGCCTCGCCTGCCAGACGTGCCACGGCCCCGTGGAAACGATGACGACGGTGGGCGCGCGCACCGGGCCGCGGCTCGTCAACGACCTGCTGCACGTGGCCGGGCTGCGCACGGCGGCGCCGCCGCTGGCCATGGGCTGGTGCATCGACTGCCATCGCGAGCAGAACGCCACCCGCGGAACCCGCGCGCCACTGGACTGCGTGACGTGCCACCACTAAGGCGCGCATGAACCGACGCGACTTCTTCAGAATCGTGGCGTCCACGGGCGCGGCCGCCGCCGCCGGCGGCTGCCAGCAGGCGACGGAGACGATCCTGCCGCTGGTGGTGCCGAACGAGCAGCTCGTGCCGGGCGTCGCGGCGTACTTCGCGACGGTGTGCCGCGAGTGCCCCGCCGGCTGCGGCGTCCTCGCCGCGAATCACGACGGCCGCGTGGTGAAGCTCGAGGGCAACCCCGATCATCCGGTGAACCGCGGGGCGCTCTGCGTGCGCGGTCAGGCGGCTCTGCAGGGCCTCTACAATCCCGACCGGTTCACGGGACCGCAGCGTCGCGACGGTAGCGGGCTCCGCTCGCTCGGCTGGGACGACGCGATCAAGACGCTCGCCGATCGGCTGGCCGCGCTGCGCAGTGGCGGCAAGGGGCGCGCCATTGCCGTCGTGAGCCAGCTGGAGAACGGCAGCCTCGGCATGCTGCTCGATCGCTTCGTGCAGGCGCTCGGCGCCCGACCGCGGGTGACGCTCGAGCCGTACGGCTACGAGGCGATCCGCGCGGCCAACCGCGCGAGCTTCGGCCGCGACGCCGTCCCGTACTACGCCTTCGAGGACGCGCAGGTCATCCTGAACTTCGGCGCCGACTGGCTCGAGACGTGGATCAACAACGTGCACTATCCCGGCGCCTTCGCCCGCATGCACGCGTTCCGCGAGGGCCGCGCCGGCACCTACATCCACGTCGAGCCGCGCCAATCCCTCACGGCGGCGAACGCGGATCAGTGGGTGCGCAACGCACCGGGCACCGAGGCGCTGCTGGCGCTGGCGATTCTGAAGGTGCTCGTGGACAAGGGCATGGCCGACCGCGCCTACGCCGGTGTCGTTGCTCAGATCGACGTCAGGCGGGCGGCGCAAGAGAGCGGCGTCGAGGCACGGACCATCGAGCAGGTGGCCGAGGCGTTCGGGCGGGGCAAGCCGAGCCTGGCCATCGGCGGTGGAGCGGCACTCGGCGGCTCGCACGCCACACAGACGCACGTGGCGTTGAATCTACTGAACGCCGCCGTGGGCAATGTCGGCAAGACGGTGCGCTTCGGACCCGACTGGGCGTACGGCAAGGTGACCCCGTACGCCGACGTCGCCAGGCTCGTCGAGGCGATGGCGGCGGGCGAGATCGAGGCTCTCGTCCTGGGGCCGGGCGTGAACCCGGCGTTCACGCTTCCGGGCGGGCTGAAGGCCGCCGACGCGCTGCGGAAGGTTCCGTTCGTCGTCTCGTTCGCCAGCCAGCCTGACGAGAGCACCGACCTCGCGCACCTCGTGCTGCCCGATACGCACTGGCTGGAATCCTGGGGTGACTACTCACCGCGCGAGGGCGTCACCGGGCTCATGCAGCCGACCATGAAGCCGATCCGCGACGCGCGCCCCATGGGCGATGTGCTCCTCGGCGTGGCGCGCACGGTGCTCGGCGGTGAGGAGGGCAAGGGGCCGCTGCCGTGGACGTCGATGGAGCAGGTCGTGCGCGCGAGCGTCGAGCCGGTGGTGAAGGGCGACTGGGCGGCGACGCTGCAGCGCGGCGGCATGTGGCGCGACGTGCCCGCGGTCGCGGTGACCGCCAGGCCGGCGCCCGTCGAGGCCGCGCTGCCGAAGCTCGACGGCGACGCCAACGGCTACGCGCTGCTCGCGGTGCCGTCGCTCCGGATGTACGACGGCCGCGGCGGGACGCGGGCCTGGCTGCAGGAGACGCCGGATCCCATCACGTCGGTCGCGTGGGACGCGTGGATCGAGATCGCGGAGGAGACGGCGAAATCGCTCGGTATCGCGCGCGGCGACGTGGTCAGGGTGACGTCGCCGCACGGCGCCATCGACGTGGCCGCGTACCCGCGCCCGGGACTCCATCCCAAGGCGGTGGCCATCCCGATCGGGCATCGCTACGCGCGCTATCACGTTCCGCGGTACGTGCGCGCGCCGTCCACCACGCAAAATCCCGTCGCGCTGCTGCCGGCGGCACCCGATCCGGTGTCCGGCGGCGTGCAGTACCTCGGCGTCCGCGTGACGCTCGCGAAGACGGGCGACCGCCGTCCGCTGACGGTGCTCCAGGCGACCTTCGATCAGGACCGTCGCGAGCTGGCGCGGCACGTCGACCTCCGCGCGGCCCGGGAGGAAGCGCTGCGCGGCAAGTCCGAGGCGCACGAGATCATCACGATGTACACGGACCAGACGTACCCCGCCAATCGCTGGGGCATGTCCGTCGACGTCGACGCCTGTCTCGGCTGCAGCGCGTGTGTGGTGGCGTGCATCGCGGAGAACAACATCCCGGTCGTCGGGAAGGCGGAGGCCGCGTACGGCCGCCAGCTCCACTGGCTGCGCGTGGAGCGCTGGCTGGAGGACGGCGCCGGTGCTGCGGAGTCGCCGAACTTCTTCATGCCGATGTTCTGTCAGCACTGCGAGGTCGCGCCCTGCGAGCCGGTATGTCCCGTCTTCGCCGCCTATCACACGGAGGAGGGCCTGAACGGGCAGGTCTACAACCGCTGCGTCGGGACGCGGTACTGCGGCAACAACTGTCCGTACCACGTGCGACGCTTCAACTGGTACAACTACGACTTCCCGACGCCGCTCGAGGTGCAGCTGAACCCGAACGTGACCGTGCGCCAGCTCGGCATCATGGAGAAGTGCACGATGTGCATCCAGCGCATCGTCGCCGGCAAGGATCGCGCGCGCGACGAAAAGCGTCCCGTCCGTGACGGCGACATCGTCACCGCGTGTCAGCAGACGTGTCCGACGTCGGCCATCACGTTCGGGAACCTCAAGGACCAGAACAGCACGGTCGCCAAGCAGCGGTTCGCGCCCCGCGCGTACGCGGTGCTCGACGAGCTCGGCACGCGGCCGAGCGTCACCTATCTCAAGAAGGTCGTCCGGGAGCCGCACGGATGAGCGTCGTCACCGAACGCGGAGCGACCGCAGCGCCCCCCACCTACGCCGACGTCAATCGCGACGTGGTGGCGACGCTGCAGACGCCGGGGAACCTCTACTTCGGCTGGATGTGCATCGTCGGCCTGATCCTGGCCTGCGGCATCCTCGCCTGGACCTATCAGATCTTCATCGGCATGGGCTCCGCCGGCAAGCGCACGCCGCAGATGTGGGCGATGTACATCACGACCTTCGTCTTCTGGATCGGCATCGGCCACGCGGGGACGCTGATCTCCGCCGTGCTCTACCTCTTCCGGGCGCGCTGGCGGACCTCGATCTACCGCGCAGCGGAGGCGATGACGATCTTCGCGGTCATGACCGCCGGCCTGTTCCCGCTCATCCACGCGGGCCGCATGTGGTTCGCGTACTTCCTGCTGCCGTACCCGAACCAGCGCTATCTCTGGCCGAACTTCAAGTCGCCGCTGGTGTGGGACGTGTTCGCCATCTCGACGTACCTGTCGATCAGCACCGTGTTCTTCATCGTCGGGCTCGTGCCCGACATCGCGGCCCTGCGCGACGTCGCGACCGGCTGGCGGCGGCGCATCTATTCGATGCTCGCGCTCGGCTGGGAAGGCTCCGACAGCCAGTGGCGCCACTACCGGCGGGCGTACGGGCTCCTGGCCGCGCTGGCCACGCCGCTGGTGCTCTCCGTCCACAGCGTCGTGTCCTGGGACTTCGCGATGGCGCTCGTTCCCGGCTGGCACTCGACGCTGTTCGCGCCGTTCTTCGTCGACGGCGCCATCTTCTCCGGCTTCGCCATGGTGCTGATCCTCGTGCTGCCGATGCGCTACTTCTTCAACCTCTACGCGTACGTGCAGGACAAGCACCTGGACGCGATGGCCAAGCTCGTGCTCGTCACCGGTCTCGTGCTGACGTACTTCTACGCGTGCGAGCTGTTCACCTCCTGGTACAGCGGCGACCACATGGAGAAGGCCTCGCTCTTCTGGCGGCTGACCAGCACCTACTGGTGGGCGCTGGCGACCATGTACTTCTGCAACTGCGTGGCCCCGCTGATCCTGTTCTGGAAGAAGGCGCGGACGAGTCCCTTCTGGCTGTACGTCGTCTCCGTGCTGGTTCTCATCGGCATGTGGTTCGAGCGGTTCAACATCATCGTGCCGTCGCTCGGCCACGACTTCTACCCGTACACGTGGGGCATCTACATCCCGACCCTGACCGATTCCACGATCATCGTGGGCAGCTTCGCGTGGTTCTTCATCCTCTTCCTCGGCTTCATCAAGCTGATGCCGTCGCTGTCGGTGGTCGAGGTGAAGGAAACGCTGGCCCCTCCGATGCGGGACCTCGCGCATGGCCACCGCCACCACTAATACCGTCCTCGGCGTGTTCGCCCACGTCGACACCACCGTGCGGGCGCTGGAAGAGCTGCGCTCGAAGGGCTATCACGATCTCACCGTGTACACGCCGGTGCCGGTGCACGAGATCGAGGACGTGCTGGAGCGGGACCGGCCGGTGAGCCGCGTGCGGATGTTCACCCTGCTGGGCGGGATCGTGGGGCTCATCGCCGCCTGGCTGCTGACGCAGTGGACCTCGCTCAAGTGGGGCCTCTACGTCGGCGGCAAGCCGCCCATCGGACTGCCGGTCAGCCCGCCGTACGTCGTCATCATGTTCGAGCTCATGGTGCTGTTCGGCGGCGTGGCCACGGTGATCGGCATGGTGGTTCTCGGCCGGCTGCCGCGGTTCCGGGTCTCGCAGGCCTTCGACGCGCGCTTCACCAACGACCGCTTCGGCGTCGCCGTGCACTGCGCGCCCGAGCGCAGCCCGTCGGTGCGCGACATCCTCCGGACGGCGGGCGCCGAGGAGGTCCGCGCGTGAAGTACGTCTTCCTGCTGGTGCTGGCCGTCATCGCGGGCGCCGGCGCGCTGCTGGGCGCGGTGGTCGTGTTCCGCTTCGTGAACAACATGACGCAGACGGCGCGCATCCAGCCGGGCGAGCGCGTGTTCGCCATGCCGGCGGGGGTGGTACCGCGCGGCGGCGAGCTGATCATCCCTCGCGAGCAGCGCGACGTGGCGGCCAAGGTCCCGAACCCGGTGAAGGCCACACGCGAGTCGATCGCGATCGGCCGCGAGCGCTTCGCCGTGTTCTGCACGCCGTGTCACGGTCCCGAGGCCAAGGGCGGCGTCACCGGCCCCGTGGCGACGAAGTTCATCCCGCCGCCCGATCTGACGAACGCGGAGCTGCACCGGCAGCGCACGGACGGCTACTGGCACAGCTACATCATGGTCGGCGGCGCCGTGATGCCGGCGTACGGCGAGGCCGTGTCCTCCGAGGAGGCGTGGCACATCGTCAACTACGTGCGCTCGCTGGCGCCGCAGGCCGCGCCCGCGCGGACGGCCAAGCCATGACGGCTGTCTGGGGCGTGCTCGCCGCCATCGGCGCCGTCGCTTTCCTCCTCGGCGCCGCGTCGGCGGACGCCGGGGCCACGTGGTCGATCTATCTCGTCAACGTCGTGTTCTGGTCCGGCCTGGCCGTCACCGGGCCGGCCATCGCGGCCATGATGCAGCTGACCGAAGCTCGCTGGTCGCCGAGCGTCCGGAGGATCGCGGTGACGACGGTCGGCTTCCTGCCGGTCTCGTTCGTGCTGCTCGTGATCCTGTTCGTCGGCCGCGACGTGCTCTATCCCTGGGTGCGCCACCCGATTGCGGTCAAGGCGGGCTGGCTGAACACGCCGTTCTTCTTCACCCGCACGCTCGGGCTGGCCGCGATCCTGTTCGTCGTGTGCTTCGTGTTCGCCGCCGCCATCCTGCGCGACTCGGTGCCGCCCGGCGACGAGGTCGTGCGCGCGCGGCGCAACCGGCTGGCGACCATTCTCCTGTTCTTGTGGATCATCACCGTGTCGCTCTGGGGATTCGATCTCGTGATGTCGCTCGATCCCGTCTGGTACAGCGGCCTCTTCGGCGGCTACTTCGTGGTGACGGCGCTCTACACGGCGTTCTGCCTGCTCGCCATCATGACCATCCGCGCCAACGCGCGCGGCCTCGCGGTGATTCCGCCCTCGGCGGTCCAGGACGTCGCCAAGCTGCAGTTCGCGCTGTCCATCATGTGGATGTACTTCTTCTGGTCCCAGTACCTCACCATCTGGTACGGCAACGTGCCGGTGGAGACACGATTCTTCGTCGGTCGCTTCTTCGCGCAGCCGTGGCAGACGCTGGCCTGGGTGATCTTCTTCGTCGGCTGGCTGATCCCGTTCATTTACCTGCTCAAGCGGCTGACCGGCCGCCCGCCTCAGCGACATGGCCCGCTGTTCCTTATGGCCCTGTTCGGGCTGATCGCCATCTTCCTGGAGCGGATCTTCGTGATCTTTCCGTCCGTGTCCGTGCAGAGCGGGCTGCCGTTCCGCCTGCGCGATCTCGCGATCACGCTCGGCTTCCTGGCCCTGTTCATGCTGAGCCGACGCGTGTACATGCAGCGCGCGCGTCCGGTATTCAACCTGCCGCACCCGACGCATTGATTTCATGAGGGCCGCTCCCGGCCCTCACCGGAGTAGACTGGCGGCGTGCTGAGCGTCGAGGCCGCGCTCGAGCAGATGCTGTCGCGTGTCGAGCCGCTCGCGACCGAGCGGGTCGACGTCCTGAGCGCCCTTGGCCGCGTCCTGGCCGAGCCGGTGCGCTCCACCCGGCTCATCCCTCCGTGGGCCAACTCCTCGATGGACGGCTACGCCGTGCGGGCCGGTGACGCGCGGCCGGGCGCGGCGCTGACGGTGGTCGGGCGCGTGGTGGCCGGTACGCTGCCCGAGCGCCCCCTCGCCGCCGGGGAGGCGATGCGCATCTTCACCGGCGCCCCGTTGCCCGCGGGCGCCGACGCCGTGATTCCGCAGGAAGACGTCGACGCGACGGACGCGCGCGTCACGCCGCGCGGGACGACACAGTCCGGCGCGTACGTGCGGCCGGCCGGCGAGGACGTCCGGGTGGGCGACCTCGTGCTCGAGGCCGGGATCGTGCTCGGCGCCGCCGAGATCGGCTTGCTCGCGACGCTCGGGCGCAGCCAGGTCGAGGTCTCACGTCGACCGCGTGTGGCGGTCCTCTCCACCGGCAGCGAGCTGGCCGATCTCGGGACGGAGCCGGGGCCAGCGCAGATCCCGAACGCCAACACGTATTCGCTCATGGCGCAGGTGATGGAAGCCGGCGGCGTCGCCCTGAACGTCGGCGTGGCGCCCGATCGCCTCGACGCCATCGGCGAGCGGATTCGCCGCGCCCGCGAGGCCGACGTGCTCGTCTCCTCCGCCGGCGTGTCGGTCGGCGACCTCGACCTCGTGCGTGAGGCATTCATCGCGGCCGGGGCCGAGCTGCATCTGTGGAAGGTCAACATGCGACCCGGCAAGCCCATCACGTTCGGCTCGCTCGAGGGCCGGCCGGTGTTCGGGCTGCCGGGCAACCCGGTCTCGGCGATGGTGACGTTCGAGCTGTTCGTTCGGCCCGTGCTGCTCTCCATGCAGCGCCGCCGGCGCGTGCACCGCATGCGCATCCGTGCCGTTGCGGCGGCGCCGATCAGGAACGCCGGCTCGCGCTGGGGCTATCTGAGGGTGTCGATGGAGGCGAGCGACGGTCGATGGCTGGCGCGACTGACGGGGGATCAGGGCTCGGGAATCCTTCGGTCGATGGTGGCCGCAGACGGTCTCGCGGTGCTTCGGCCGGACACCAAGATCGAAGCTGGAGAGCCTGTAGAAGTCATTGTCTTGCGGGAGCTTACGTCTCTATAGATCAGCCAAATACTGAGCGCCGCCTGCGCTGCGTGACGGGCATCGCCGCTCACGCCGCGGCCGCGCTGTCGCTGGCCATCGTTCCGCTGTCTCTCGTGTCGGCCGCCGGCTGCGCCAGCCGCGATGTCTCGGGCCTCCGCACGCAGGTCACCGATCTTCGCGTCGCCCAGGACCTGGTGGCCGCCGATCTCGCACGAGTGCTCGCCGAGCTGCGCTCGCTCGAGGCGCGGGTGGGGGAGACGCAGGACACCACACGCGAGTCCGCGACAGAGCTCGCGCGGCTTCGCGCTCGCGTGCAGGCCGCCGAGGATGCGCTTCGTCAACCACGCCCTGTCGTCGCGCCCGCGCCGGCGGTGAGCCCGGCCCCGGTCGGCGCGATCCGGCCGTTGACGGCGCGGCTCACGCCCGCGCCGGTCGAGGCAACGCCGCGCGAAGCGGCCGGCGACGAGCCGGTGGAGCAGGCGTTCACGGCCGCGCTGAACACCTTTCGGGCCCGTGAGCACGGCCAGGCGGTGCTTGACTTCATGGACTTCATCACGCGGTATCCGACGCACCCGCTCGCGGCGACCGCCCAGTTCTGGATCGGCGAGGCGTATTTCGTCCAGCGGGACTATGCGCAGGCCATCGTCGAGTACGAGCACGTCCTCGCGATGACGCCGCGGGCGGCCATCGCGCCCGACGCGCTGCTGCGGATCGGCATGAGCCACGCCGCGCTCCGGGACGCCACACCGGCGACGGAGGCGTGGCAGCGCGTGCTGCGCGAGTATCCGAGCAGCGACGCGGCCGGAAAGGCGCGCACGCTGCTTGGCGCGCGCCTCTCGCGCCAGCCGTAGCCGTATCCGCGCTGCGGCGTTGATCCGTTGCGCGCGGCCGCTATACTGACCGCCGCCGCGCGCACCATGACAGTCGACGCGACGCCCGTCCAGCCGCACGATCCCGACTATCCGGCGATGCTCGCCGTGCTGAAACCGGCCCCGCCGCTGTGGATCTCCGGCGCCGTGCAGGCCGACGATGCGCTCGCGGTCGCCATCGTCGGCGCGCGCCGCGCGAGCCCGTACGGGATGGAGGTCGCCGAGCGCCTCGCCTCGGATCTGGCCGCGAGGGGCGTCACCATCGTGAGCGGATTCGCGCGCGGCATCGACACCGCGGCGCACCGCGGCGCGCTGCAGGCCGGCGGCCGCACCATCGCCGTCCTCGGCTGCGGCCTCGACCGTGTGTACCCGCCGGAGAACGTGCGCCTCGCGCGCGACGTCGCCGCGCACGGCGCGCTGCTCACGCAGTTCTCGCCGGGAACGCCGCCGCTGCCCTACAACTTTCCGACGCGCAACCGCACGCTGGCGGCCCTCGCGCTGGCCGTCGTCGTGGTGGAGGCGGAGGAGCGCAGCGGCAGCCTGATCACCGCCGGATTCGCGGGCGATCTCGGGCGCGAAGTGTTCGCAGTTCCGGGCAGAATCACGTCGCCCGGCAGTGCCGGAACGCACAAGCTCCTGAGGGACGGTGCTACACTTGTGGAGCGTTGGAGTGATGTCGTGCAAGAATTACCTGAGCCGTGGCGTCGCCGCGTGCGCGCCGCGGCTGTGTCGTCAATGGCGCCCGACGGACTGGCCGCGGGCAGCGACGAAGCGCGAGTGCTCGGACTCTTGAGCGTGGACGAGGCGCAGCACATCGAGCGTCTCATCGCGCGGGCGGGCATCGAGGCCGCGCGGGTCGGAGCGATGCTGACGGCGCTGGAGCTGGACGGACGGGCCCGCCAGCTGGCGGGGCAGCGATGGATCGCGCTGGGTGCGCGATCGAGGGGAGTGTAAGCAGTGGCGAAGCGTTCGCTGGTGGTGGTCGAGTCGCCGACGAAGGTGAAGACGATCCAGAAGTATCTGGACGGCAAGTTCATCGTCAAGGCGTCCATGGGCCACGTCCGTGACCTTCCCAAGTCGCAGCTCGGGGTCGATCCGAAGAAGAACTTCAAGCCGAAGTACGTGATCTCCCCCGCCAAGCAGAAGGTCCTCGAGGATCTCAAGAAGGCCGCCGAGAAGTCGGAAGCCCTGTACGTCGCGACCGACCCCGACCGCGAGGGCGAGGCGATCGGCTGGCACCTCGCCCAGGAGTTGGCCGTCGACAAGAAGAAGGTCTACCGGATCACCTTCAACGAGATCACCGAGCGCGCGGTGAAGGCCGCCTTCACGAAGCCGGGCAAGATCGACATGCACAAGGTCGACGCCCAGCAGGCGCGCCGCGTGCTCGACCGCCTCGTCGGCTACAGCCTCTCCCCGCTGCTCTGGGACAAGGTGCAGCGCGGGCTCTCGGCCGGCCGCGTGCAGTCGGTGGCGGTGCGGCTCATCGTCGATCGCGAGCGCGAGATCCAGGCCTTCGTCCCCGTCGAGTACTGGTCACTCCACGCGCGCCTGTCCGCGAAGCTGCCGCCGGAGTTCGAGGCAACCCTGCGCGAGGTGGCCGGCGAGAAGGCATCGCTGACGACCGAGGCGGAGACGCAGGCGGTGGTGGCACGACTCGACGGCCAGCGGTTCGTGGTGCGCTCGGTGACGCGTGGCGAGCGCCGTCGCAATCCGGCCCCCCCGTTCATCACCTCGACCATGCAGCAGGACGCCGGCCGTAAGCTCGGGTTCTCGGCGAAGAAGACGATGACGGTCGCCCAGCAGCTGTACGAGGGCGTCGAGCTCGGCGACGAGGGCGCCATCGGCCTCATCACGTACATGCGCACGGACTCCGTCCGCATCGCGCAGGACGCGCAGCAGGAGGCACGGCGATGGGCCACCGAGCGGCTCGGTGCGGAATATCTGCCCGACGCGCCGCCGACCTACAAGTCCCGTGGCAGCGCCCAGGAGGCGCACGAGGCGATCCGGCCCTCCGACGTCGACCGCGATCCCAAATCCGTCGCCCGCTTCCTCACGAAGGATCAGCTCGCGCTCTATCGCCTCATCTGGGAGCGCTTCGTGGCGAGCCAGCTGATGCCCGCGGTGTACGACACCGTGACGGCCGACATCACCGCCGCCGACTGCGTGTTCCGCGCGCAGGGGCAGACGCTGAAGTTCAAGGGCTTCACCGCCGTGTACGTCGAGAGCCGCGAGGAGGACGATACCGCTGCCGACGACGAGGCCGACCGCGCCATGCCGATCCTCGAGGAGGGCGAGATCCTGGAGCTGCGCGCGCTGGAGCCCAAGCAGCACTTCACACAGCCGCCGCCGCGCTACACGGAAGCCTCGCTCATCAAGGCGCTGGAGGAGCTGGGCATCGGGCGGCCGTCGACCTACGCCTCGATCCTGGGCACGATCATCAACGATCGCGGCTACGTGCGTCGCGAGCGTCGCGCGCTGTTCCCGAGCGAGCTCGGCATGGCCGTCACCGACAAGCTGCTGCCGTTCTTCGGCGACATCATGAACGTCGAGTTCACGGCCCAGATGGAAGGCGAGCTCGACCGCGTCGAAGAGGGCGAGCTGTCGTGGGTAGATACGATCAAGGAGTTCTACGAGCCCTTCAAGCGGGATCTCGCGCGCGCCAAGAAGGAGATGGGCAGCGAGAAGGCCGGCGTGAAGATCGGCGAGGCGTGCCCGGACTGCGGCGGCGACCTGCTGGAGCGGCGCGGGCGGTTCGGAAAGTTCATCGCCTGCTCGAACTATCCGGACTGCAAGTACAAGCGCAACCTGCCGGGCAGCGAGCGCGCCGAGGATCAGCCCACCGACGAGGTGTGCCCCACCTGCAGCAAGCCGATGGTCATCAAGCACGGTCGCTTCGGCAAGTTCATCGCGTGCTCGGGCTATCCCGAGTGCAAGACCACCAAGCCGGTGACCCTCGGAATCGCGTGCCCGCAGAGCGGCTGCAGCGGCCAGCTGGTCGAGCGGCGATCGCGCAAGGGACGCACGTTCTACGGCTGCTCGGCGTATCCCGCATGCAACTTCGTCGTCTGGCAGCGGCCGGTGGCCGAGCCATGCCCCAAGTGCGGGGCGACGTTCTTGACCGAGCGCGTCGCGCGCGGCCGCCAGCTACGGACGTGCGTGCGCGAGGGATGCGACTACAAGCAGGAGGAAGAGATCACCGTCGCATGAAGCAGCCGGTGACGGCCTACCTCCGCTATCTGACCGTCGAGAAGAACGCCTCGCCCCACACGCTGCGCAGCTATCGCTCCGATCTCGCCGACTTCGAGCGGCACCTGACCGCGACCTCGGGCAGCGTGCTCGACGCCGACGTCCGCGCGGTGCGCGGCTGGCTGGCGGCGCTGCACGCGCGCGGGCTGGACGCGGCGTCGGTCGCGCGCAAGCTGGCGGCCGTGCGCAGCTTGTACCGGTTCCTGGTGCGCCGCCACGTCGTCGACCGCAACCCTGCGCGCGAGGTCCGCGGCCCGCGCCTGTCCCGCAAGCTCGTCGGCTTCCTGCCGATCGACGAGGCGACGGCGGTGCTCGGCGCGCGCGCGCTCGGCGGTGCGTCCCGCGCACGCGACGTGGCGATCCTCGAGCTGCTGTACGCGACCGGTCTGCGCGTGTCGGAGCTGGCGGGCCTCGATGTCGAGGCGATCGATCGCGAGGCGCGCACCGTGCGCGTGCTCGGCAAGGGCCGCAAGGAGCGCGTCGTTCCGTACGGCGGCGCGGCCGCCCAGGCCCTCGACGCCTACCTCGGACTGCGCGCGGCGACACGCGGCGCCGTCTTCGTCGGTGCGCGCGGCGGTCGACTCGGCGTCCGGTCGATTCGTGCCATCGTCGCCCGCGCCGCCCGCGCTGCCGGCCTCGCACGGCGCGTGACGCCGCACACCCTGCGACACACGTTCGCCACGCACCTGCTCGACGCCGGCGCCGACCTGCGCGTCATCCAGGAGCTGCTCGGGCACAGTCGCCTGTCGACCACCCAGCGCTACACCCACGTCGGCGCCGATCAGCTGATGAAGGTCTACGACGCCGCCCACCCTCGCGCCAGCAAGCAATGATGCTCGGCACCGTGCACGCCACCACCGTGCTCGCGGTGCGTCACCGGGCACAGGTGGCGATCGCGGGCGACGGCCAGGTCACCATCGGCAACACCGTCGTCAAGGCGGGCGCGCGCAAGGTGCGCAAGCTGCATCACGATCGGGTCCTGGCGGGGTTCGCGGGCGCCGCTGCCGACGCATTCACGCTGTTCTCCCGCTTCGAGGCGCGCCTGGAGGAGCATCGGGGCAACCTGCCGCGAGCGGCCGTGGAGCTGGCCAAGGACTGGAGAACCGACCGCGTCCTGCGCCGGCTGGAGGCGCTGCTGGCGGTGGCCGACCGGGATCACTCGCTCATCGTGTCCGGGACGGGCGACGTGATCGAGCCGGATGACGGCCTGATCGGCATCGGCTCTGGCGGACCGTTCGCGCTCGCCGCCGCCCGCGCCCTCATTGCGCACTCGGACCTGGACGCCAAGGCCATCGTCACCGAGGCGATGCGTGTGGCGGCCGGCATTTGCATCTACACGAACGACCAGATCAGCGTCGAAGTGCTATGACGCTCACGCCGGCGCAGATCGTGGCCGAGCTCGACCGCTACATCGTCGGGCAGCGGAAGGCCAAGCGCGCAGTCGCCATCGCGCTCCGGAATCGCTGGCGGCGCCAGAGCCTGCCGGCCGAGCTCAGGGACGAGGTGGCGCCGAAGAACATCATCATGATCGGCCCCACCGGCGTCGGGAAGACCGAGGTCGCCCGTCGGCTGGCCAAGCTCGCTCAGGCGCCATTTATAAAGGTCGAGGCGTCCAAGTACACGGAGGTCGGCTACGTGGGCCGGGACGTGGAGTCCATGATCCGTGACCTGACCGAGCTGGCCGTCAACATGGTCAAGGCCGAGCTGACCGCCCAGGTGCAGGAGAAGGCCGAGCAGCTGGCCGAGGACCGCCTGCTGGACCTGCTCCTGCCGCGCCGCGGCGGCGAGCCCTTCGCCAGCGCCTCGCTCGAGCAGATCTCCCCGGACGCCTCGCGGGAGGCCACCCTGGAGAAGCTGCGCACGCAGCTGCGCGCGGGCCGGCTGGACGAGCGAATCGTCGAGGTCGAGACCCAACAGCAGGCGATGCCGATGCTGGAAGTCTTCTCCGGGCAGGGCATGGAGGAGATGGGGATCAACCTCAAGGACATGCTGTCGAATCTCATGCCCGGGCGCACCAAGCGGCGACGCGTCCGGGTGGCCGAGGCGCGGCGGCTCCTGATCCAGGAGGAGGCGGCGAAGCTGATCGACATGGAAGAGGTCGTCGCCCAGGCGGTGCGTCGAGTGGAGAACTCCGGGATCGTGTTCCTGGACGAGCTCGACAAGGTGGCGGGCCGGGAGGGGACCCACGGGCCGGACGTCTCCCGGGAGGGTGTCCAGCGGGACCTGCTGCCCATCGTCGAGGGCTCGGCGGTCACGACGAAGTACGGCATCGTGCGCACCGATCACGTCCTGTTCATCGCCGCCGGCGCCTTCCACGTGGCCAAGCCGTCAGATCTCATCCCCGAGCTCCAGGGCCGGTTCCCGATCCGGGTGGAGCTCGAGCCCTTGACGCGCGAGGATTTCGTCCGCATTCTGACCGAGCCGCAGAACGCCTTGATCCGCCAGTACGTGGAGCTGCTGAAGACCGAGCGGGTCACGCTCCGGTTCTTGCCGGAGGCGGTGGAGGCCGTCGCCGACATCGCGACGCGGGTGAACACGAGCACCGAGAACATCGGCGCGCGGCGGCTCTACACGATCATGGAAAAGCTGCTCGAGGACATCTCGTTCGACGCGCCCGACATGCCGGGCAAGGAGCTGACGATCGACGCCGAGTACGTGCGACAGCGGCTGGCCGACATCTGGCGCGACCAGGATCTGTCGCGGTACATCCTCTAGCCGAGCCGGTGATGGACAACCAGGTGAAGCGCGTCGAGATCCTGATGGAGGCGCTCCCGTACATCCGGGAGTTCCGCGGCAAGTCGGTCATCATCAAGTACGGCGGCGCCGCCATGGAGCAGTCCGACCTCAAGGCGTCGTTCGCGCTCGACGTGATCCTGCTGCAGCTGGTCGGCATCAACCCGATCATCGTGCACGGCGGCGGCCCGCAGATCGGCGCGCTCATGAAGCGTCTGGGCAAGGAGCCGGAGTTCGTGGGCGGCATGCGCGTCACTGACGAGGAGACGGTCGAGATTGTCGAGATGGTGCTGGTGGGGAAGATCAACAAGGAGATCGTCGGCCTCATCAACCATCACGGCGGCAAGGCGGTGGGACTGTCGGGCAAGGACGGACAGCTGCTGCTCGCACGCCGCCGCCTGCACCGGCTGAAGAGCGGCGAGACGGTCGACATCGGCCTCGTCGGCGAGGTCGAGCACGTGAACCCGGAGCCGATCCGGCTGCTGGAGGAGCGCGGGTTCATCCCGGTCATCGCGCCGGTCGGCGTCGGGGGCGGCGGAGAGACGTACAACATCAACGCCGACCTCGTGGCGGGCGAGGTGGCGGCGGCGCTCGGGGCGGAGAAGCTCATCCACCTGACCGACGTGCAGGGCATCAAGGGCAAGGACGGCAAGCTCGTGAGCACGCTGGCGCGCAAGGACGCGGAGCGGCTCATGAAGGCCGGGGTCATCGACGGTGGCATGCTGCCCAAGGTCGAGTCCGCGCTGCGGGCCCTCGAGGGCGGCACCGGGAAGGCGCACATCATCGACGGCCGTCAGCCGCACGCCATCCTGCTCGAGCTGTTCACGCGCGAGGGCATCGGCACCGAGATCGTCCTGTGATGACGGGCGCCACGTGGAGATGAGCGCACGCTAGGCCCGAACGTCGGGCCCCTCGCGCAGCCCGACGACAACCGAGAAGGAGCCGGACGGGAAAGACTATGGACACCAAGACGCTGATGGAGTGGTCGAGCCGGTACCACACGCCGAACTATGGACGGTCCCCGATCCTGCTCGTGCGCGGCGAGGGCACCCGGGTGTGGGACTCCGAAGGGCGCGAGTACCTGGACTTCACGACCGGCATCGCCGTGACCGCGCTCGGTCATTGCCACCCGGTGGTGACCGGCGCCATCCGCGAGGCAGCGGCCACGCTGCTGCACGTCTCGAACATCTTCCACACGGCGCCGCAGATCCATCTTGCGAAGATGCTCGTGGAGCACTCGTTCGCCGACCGCGTGTTCTTCTGCAACTCCGGCGCGGAAGCCAACGAGGCGGCCCTCAAGCTCGCGCGCAAGTACGGCAAGGAGAAGCTGGCCTCCGACCGCTACGAGGTCATCGCCACCCACAACTCGTTCCACGGCCGTACGCTGGCCACCGTCACGGCCACCGGCCAGCCGAAGTACCAGCACGGCTTCGAGCCGCTCATGCCGGGCTTCAAGCATGTGCCGTACAACGACCTGCGCGCGATGGAGCGCGCCATCGACAGCCACACCGCGGCCATCCTCGTCGAGCCGATCCAGGGCGAGGGCGGTGTCCACGTCCCGGACGACGACTACCTGCCGGGGCTCCGCAAGCTCTGCGACGAGTCGGGCGCGCTGCTGATCTTCGACGAGATCCAGACGGGGATGGGGCGGACCGGTCGGCTCTGGGGGTACGAGCATTCCGGGGTCGAGCCCGACGTGATGACGCTGGCCAAGGCGCTGGCCAACGGCGTGCCGATCGGCGCCATGCTGTGCCGCGAGTCCGCGGCCAGCGTGCTGACCGCCGGCAGTCACGGCTCGACCTTCGGTGGCACACCGTTCGTGACGTCGGTGGCCCTCGCCACGCTCACGACCCTGATCGGCGAGAAGCTGCCCGAGCGTGCCGCCCGGCTCGGGCGGGAGCTCATGGACAGCTTGCGGCGACTGCAGGCGTCGAATCCGCGCATCAAGGACGTGCGCGGGCGCGGCCTGCTGATCGGCATCGAGCTCGACAAGCCGGCGGCTCCGGTGATGGACGCCTGCCGCGAGAGCGGGCTGCTCGTGCTCACCGCGGGCGAGAAGGTCCTGCGGCTCGCGCCGCCGCTGGTGGCGCAGCCGACGGAGATCGCGCGCGCGCTCGACATCCTGACCGACGTGCTGGGCAAGGCGGCCGGATGAGGCATCTCCTCTCCGCCGGCGACCTCTCGCGCGAGCAGGTGCTGCATCTGTTCCGGATGACGGCCGACCTCAAGCAGCGCTGGAAGGCCGGACACCGCGGGGCGCCGCTCGGGGCGCGATCGGTCGCGCTCATCTTCGAGAAGCCGTCGCTGCGGACGCGCGTCACGTTCGAGGTCGGCGTCGTGCAGCTCGGAGGCCGGGCGGTGTACCTCTCCGGCGCCGAGATCGGCCTCGGCACGCGGGAATCCGCGCCCGATGTCGCGCGCAATCTCTCGCGCTGGGTCGATGCCATCGCCGCCCGCGTGCACCACCACGAGACGGTGCAGACGCTGGCCCGCAACGCGACCATCCCCGTCATCAATGCGCTGTCGGACTTCGAGCATCCGTGCCAGGCGCTCGCCGACTGGTTCACGCTGTGGGAGCGGGGACTCGACGTCTCGCGCCTGCGGCTGGCGTGGATCGGCGACGGCAACAACGTCTTCCACTCGGTCGCGCTCATCGGCGCCCTGCTCGGCGCCTCCCAGGTGATCGCGTGCCCGCCCGGCTACGAGCCGGATCCGCGCGTGCTGGCCCAGGTGCGGCGCCTCGGCGGCTCCGTGGAGGTGACCGAGGACGCGCGCAAGGCGGCCAGCGGCGCGGACGTGCTGTACACCGACGTCTGGATCAGCATGGGACAGGAGACCGAGCGCGACAAGCGGCTGGAGGCCTTCAGCCGCTACCAGCTCAACGACACGATCGTCAGCTTCGCCAAGGTCGGCGCGCTGGTGATGCACTGCCTGCCCGCCCATCGCGGCGAGGAGATCACCGACAGCGTCCTCGACGGGCCGAACGCCATCGTGCTCGACCAGTCCGAGAACCGCCTGCACGCGCAGAAGGCGGTCATGCTCGACCTCCTCGGAGGGTCCGCCGACGATGCCTGACGTCAGACGCGTCGTCCTGGCGTACTCGGGCGGCCTCGACACCTCGGTCATCCTGCGCTGGCTCATCGAGACCTATCGGTGCGACGTGGTGGCCTACTGCGCCGACCTGGGGCAAGGCGAGGAGCTGCTCCCCATCCGTGACAAGGCGCTCAAGACGGGCGCGGTCGGCGTGCACATCGTCGACCTCCGCGAGACGTTCGTCCGCGACTTCCTGTTCCCGATGCTGCGCGCCAACGCGATCTACGAGGGCAGCTACCTGCTCGGGACGTCGATCGCGCGGCCGCTCATCGCCCACGCCCAGGTGGACGTCGCGTTGAAGGAGGGCGCGGATGCGGTCGCGCATGGCGCCACCGGCAAGGGCAACGATCAGGTGCGCTTCGAGCTGACGTACGCCGCGCTGGCGCCACAGCTGCGCGTGATCGCCCCGTGGCGGGAGTGGGACCTGAACTCGCGCAGCGCGCTCATCGAGTTCGCGCGGCGCCACGACATCCCGGTGCCGGTGACGGCCGAGCGGCCGTACTCGACCGACCGCAACCTGTTCCACATCTCGTACGAGGGCGGCATTCTCGAGGACCCGTGGGCCGCCCCGCCCGACAAGATGTTCCAGCTGACGCAGTCGCCGGAGTCCGCGCCCGACGTGCCGGTCTCCGTCGAGGTCGACTTCGAGCGCGGTGACCCGGTGGCGGTGGACGGCCGTCCGCGCGGCCCCGTCGACCTGCTCACGCATCTGAACCGGCTCGGCGGCGAGCACGGGGTGGGGCGCGTGGACCTCGTCGAGAACCGCTACGTCGGCATGAAGTCGCGCGGCGTGTACGAGACGCCCGGCGGCACCATCCTCCACGTGGCCCGCCGCGCGCTGGAGTCGCTGACACTCGATCGCGAGCTCCTTCACCTGCGCGACTCGCTGGTGCCGCGGTACGCGGAGATGATCTACTACGGCTTCTGGTTCTCCCCGGAGCGGCGCGCGCTGCAGGGCTTCATGGACGAGTGCCAGCAGGACGTGACGGGCACGGTGCGGCTCACGCTCTACAAGGGCAACGTCAGCGTCACCGGTCGCCGCTCGCCGCGCTCGCTGTACCGCAGCGACTTCGCGACCTTCGAGGCCGACAGCGTCTACCGGCAGCGCGACGCCGAAGGGTTCATCAACCTCAACGCCCTGCGGCTGAAGATCCGCTCGCTGCGCGACCGCCAGAGCTGAGCGTGCGCATCGACGTGGCGGCCACTCCCGACGGCCTCGACGCGGCCGCGGTCGCGAGCCGGACGGTGCTGGTCATCGACGTGCTGCGTGCCTCCACCTGCATCGTGACCGCGCTCGCCAATGGCTGCGAGGCGATCGTGCCGGTGTCCGCCCCCGATGAGGCGCGCCGCCGTGCCGCCGCCGTGCCGGGCGCGCTCATCGCCGGCGAGCGGCGCGGGGAGCCGCTGGCGGGATTCGATCTCGGGAACTCGCCGCTCGAGTTCACGCGCGGCCGCGTGGGCGGCCGCACCGTCGTGATGACGACCAGCAACGGCACGCGGGCCCTGGTCACCGCGCGTCCGGCCGCGGCCGTGGCCGTGGCGGCCTTCATCAATCACGGCGCGGCGGCGACCTGGGCGCTGGGGCAAGGGCGCGACGTGCTGCTCCTGTGCGCCGGCGAGCGGGGTGCGCGCTCGCTGGAGGACTACGTCTGCGCGGGCATGCTGGTGGAGCGCCTGGCCGCCGCCGACCCGTCGACGACGTCCAGCGACGAAGCCGAGCGCGCCGCCGGCGCGGCCCGTCCCTACGCCAAGGACGTCGGGCGTCTGGCGCACGACTCGTCGTGGGCGCGACACCTGACGGCGGTGGGGCGCGGCCGCGACGTCGCCGCCTGCCTCGCACTGGACGCCCGCGCGCTGGTGCCGGTCTATCTGCGCGACGTTGACAAGATCGTCGCGAGCCGCCGATAATGGCGCCGCCCATTTCTCGATCGAGCGGGGGCGAGACGTGAACTTACCGATCGGGCTCACGATGACCCGGATCGTCGCGGTCCCGCTGCTGATCCTTTTCCTGATCTCGTCCTCGCGCGTTCACGCGCTGATCGCCGCCGCCATCTTCATGGCCGCGGCCTTCACCGACTGGCTGGACGGCGTGGTGGCACGGCGGCGCAACCAGGTCACGACGCTCGGGACGCTGCTCGATCCCATCGCGGACAAGCTGCTGGTGGCGGCCGCCCTCGTCTCGCTGCTCACGATCGACAAGATCCCGGCGTGGATCGTCGTCATCATCATCGGGCGCGAGCTGGCGGTCACCGGCCTGCGCGCCGTGTCCGCCGGCCACGGCGTGATCGTGCCGGCGTCGCGCCTCGCCAAGTGGAAGACGGTGAGCCAGTACGTGGCGGTGACCATGCTCATCCTCGAGAAGGGCATGGTGGCCCCGGGCTTCCACGCGCTCGCGACCGGGGTGCTGTGGGTGGCCGTGGGTCTCACCATCACCTCGGCCGTGGATTACTTCTACCGGTTCTTCCGCAAGGCCGACTACCGCGCGATCGTGCCGGACGAAGAACGCTGGTCGTGAGCGTGCTGGCCGTCGCGGCCGCATATGCGGTCGGCGCCGTGCCGACGGGATTTCTGGTGGCGCGGGCATTCGGTGCGGGTGACATCCGCCGCCACGGCAGCGGCAACATCGGAGCCACGAACGTCCTGCGCACGCTGGGCCGCCTGCCGGCCATCCTGACCCTGCTCGGCGATATCGCGAAGGGCTATGCGGCCGTGTTCCTCGCCGACCGCCTCGCCGGCGGCGTGCCCGCGGTCACCGCGCTGGGCGCGGTGGCCGCGGTCTGCGGAAATTGCTGGTCGGTGTTCCTCGGCTTCCGCGGCGGCAAGGGCGTCGCCACCGGGCTGGGGGGGCTGCTGCGGCTCACCCCGCTCGCCACGCTGGCGGCGCTGCCGGTCTTCGTCGTCGTCGTCGCCACCACGCGCTTCGTGTCGCTCGCCTCGCTGCTGTCCGCGGCGTGCGTGCCGTTCGGCGCGTGGGCGCTCGGCGCGCCGGCGCCCGTCGTCGCCGGCACTCTCGGCGTCGCCGCGATCGTCATCGTCCGCCATCGCGAGAACATCGCGCGGCTCCGCGCGGGCACCGAGCACCGGCTCGGCGAGCGCCGCGCGCCGAGCGCGGAGGCGTCGCGGCCGTGATCGCGGTCGTCGGCGCCGGCAGCTGGGGGACGGCGCTCGCGATCCATCTCGCACGGAACGGCACCGCGGTGCGGCTCTGCGCCCGCTCGGCCGAGCTCGCCTCCGCCATCGCCGCCCGGCGACGCAATCCCTGGTACCTCGCTGACCTCGAGCTTCCGCCGGCGGTCGAGGTGACGACCGACGCCGTGGCGGCGGCGGGCGCCGCGGACGCCATCGTGATCGCCGTACCGTCCGAGTTCTTCGCGGCCGCGCTCGGCCGGCTCACGCCGGCGCGCGGCGTGCCGATCGTCTCGGCCACGAAGGGCTTCGATCCCGTCCGTCACCTCCGCATGAGCCAGCTCGTGCGCGAGCGATTTCCGACGTCCCCGGTGGCCGCGCTGTCCGGCCCGACGTTCGCGCGCGAGGTGGCCATGGCGCGGCCCACGGCGGCCGTCGTCGCCGCCGCGGACGACGCGCTGGCGACGGAGCTGCAGGCGCGGCTCGGGTCGCGCGAGCTGCGGCTGTACACGAATCGCGACCTCGTTGGCGTGGAGGCGGGTGGAGCGCTGAAGAACGTCATGGCCATCGCCACCGGGATCGCGGACGGGCTCGGCCTCGGCGAGAACGCGCGGGCGGCCCTGATCACGCGGGGACTGGCCGAGATGACGCGCCTGGCGGTGGCGCTGGGCGGCGAGCCGACGACGCTGGCCGGGCTCGCGGGGCTGGGCGACCTCGTGCTGACCGCGACCGGCACGCTCTCCCGCAACCGTGCGCTCGGCATGGCGCTGGCGCGCGGCGACTCGCTGGCGCGCGCGGCCGGGAGCAGCCGCATGATCGCCGAAGGCGTGCCGACCGTTCGCACCGCGCTGGCGCTGGCGAGCGCGCACGGTGTCGTGATGCCGATCTGCAAGGAGGTCGCTGCCGTGCTGTTCGAGGGAAAGGCGCCCGCGGAGGCGCTCGCCACGCTGCTCGGTCGCGTGGCCACCCGCGAGGACGCCCCCACTGGAGGACCGCGTGCCTGAGCTGCGAAAAGATCCGGTGGTGGGGCGCTGGGTCATCATCTCGACCGAGCGCTCGCGTCGGCCGTCGGACTTCAACACCGAGCCGGTGCGCGCCCGCGGCGGACCGTGCGTGTTCTGTCCGGGCAACGAGGAAAAGACGCCGCCCGAGATCCTGGCCGCGCGGCCGACCGATCTACCGGCCAACGGACCGAACTGGACGTATCGCGTCGTTCCGAACAAGTTCCCCGCGCTGCGGATCGAGGGCGACCTGGAGCCCTCGGGCGAGGGACTGTACGACCGCATGAACGGCGTCGGCGCCCACGAGGTCGTCATCGAGACGCCGGATCATCACGGCTCCATGGCAGCGATGTCGGCGGAGGCGGTGACGGACGTCTTCCTCGCCTTTCGCGAACGGCTCATCGACCTCAAAAAGGACCCGCGCTTCGAATACGTGCTCGTGTTCAAGAACCACGGCGAGGCCGCCGGCGCGTCGCTCGAGCATCCGCACTCGCAGCTGATCGCGACACCGATCATCCCGATCATGCTCACCGAGGAGCTCGCCGGCTCGGCGATGTACTGGCAGATGAAGGAGCGCTGCGTCTGGTGCGACGTGGTGCGGCAGGAGCGCCGCGACCGCCGTCGGCTCATCATGGACCAGGCGGGCCTGGTCGCGGTGGCGCCGTACGCGCCGCGCTTTCCGTTCGAGTCGTGGATACTCCCCGCGCGCCACCGATCGGCGTTCGAGGAGGCGGGAATCGACGAGATCCGCGCCCTGGCCGCCATGGTGGTGGAGTTTCTGCGGCGCATGAACGCGGCGCTGGGCACGCCGCCCTTCAACTTCATGCTGCACACGGCACCGCTGCACGATGCGCCGCTCGACCACTTTCACTGGCACCTCGAGATCATCCCGAAGCTGACCCGCGTGGCCGGATACGAGTGGGGGAGCGGCTTCTTCATCAATCCCGTGCCGCCGGAGGACGCCGCCGCCGCCCTGCGGGAGGCGTCGCCCTAGACGACCCGTGGTATCATCGGGCCTCGCTGGACCGCGGGAATAGCTCAGTGGTAGAGCACGACCTTGCCAAGGTCGGGGTCGCGGGTTCGAATCCCGTTTCCCGCTCCAGCAATCGCTTTCCAGCCAACGGCGGCGTACCCAAGTGGTTAAGGGAGCGGACTGCAAATCCGTTATGCGCCGGTTCGAATCCGGCCGCCGCCTCCATTTAGCATTTCACTGATCCAGCGGCGCGCTCGCGCCCGCTCGGCCGGTGGCACGTCGATTGCCGACGAGGAATCGCATGGCACGACGCCGCCGCGGGTTCGTTCTCGTCGTCGCGGTGGCCGGCCTCGCCGGCTGTTCGGCGACGGTCGGCGCGCCATCCGCGTCACCGGACACCAGCGAGCAGCTCGCGTGCGAGCGGACCGGTGGATGGTGGCGGCCGCAGCTGAACTACTGCGAGTACGAGTCGCCCACGATTCCGATCCGCTAGCGCGGCGTCAGAAGCGCCAGCGGACGCCGACGAACGGCCCGTAGCGCTCCGTGCGGGCCTCCTTCAGGGTCTGGCGTGCCGCGCCGGCCACGGTGAACGCGGTCTCGTCACCCTCGCCGGACTTCAGCAGCCAGTACTGAAAGCCCAGCTCGGCGGATAGGTGCGGGGTGATCGCGTAGCGGACGGCGCCATCCGCCTGGACACCGATACCGCCGTTTGCCTCGTCGCGGAAGCTCGGATCTGTACGAAGGTCGCTGCGCAGGTAGTGGACGTCCTCGATCACGACGGAGGTCCACGGGATCACGTAGCCGCGGAGCGCGACACTGACGCCGCCCCAGACGGGCACCGCGGTGCGCGCACCGAGACGCACGCTGCGCCACTCGTAGCGGTTCGAGATCGCCTTGACACCGGCGTCGACGGTGGCGGGAAATCCGGTGCCACCGAACGCCACGTAGCGCTCCTGCCAGTACTGGAAGCCGACCAGCATGTCGACGAAGCCGCGAGTGCCGGGCGCCGGCGCCGTCCAGTCGAAGAGACGCGCGCCGATGTCGGTCGAGAAGAAGAAGAGGTGGCTGTCGTCGACCTCCGACCGCGTGCGTCCGATCCGCCCGCCGCCCGGTGAGAAGTCTTCGTCGAGCAGCACGCCGTCCTTGATGACGCCGCCACCGAGGGAGCCCAGCACCACGAGGCGCTTCCAGACGAGCTCGACGTTGACCTCCGGGGCGACAGCGTCGACGCCACGCCAGCGCAGCTCGGACAGGCGTGGGAAGCCCACGGCGCTGACGCTGCGGCTGCTCGTTCCACTGGTGGCCCACAGCCGGCCGCCGAGGGTCACATCGAACGGGGAGGTGGCCGACGGCGGCTCTTCGGCGCGCAGGGAGCTGGCGTGAAGTGTGAGAACGAGGATCGAGGCGAGCAGCACGGCACAGGCACGAGCACGGATGCGACACACGGGCCGCCTCCTGTTCGAAGAGTATCGCGACGGCCGGACCGCTTACACCGTCGCGAGGAGCGTCGTCACGCGCAGGTCACGCGGCCGCCGGCGGCGGATCGTCCTGCTCGGGGTCGGTGTGTTGCTCGGAGCGCGCGTCGCGCAGCGCTTCCTCGACGGAGCCGAACCGCTTGCCGGCGAGATTGGCCACGTTGCCCTCGCGAACCACCCACGTCCACTCGTGCCCGGCTGGTCGGAGCTCAATCTTCATCGCATATCCCCTCCGGATCGATCGAGAGGGGCGGAGTGTAGCTGACGCGGCCGTTCTCGCCAACGGGAAAGACATTTCACCGTTCGGGTAAACCTTTCAACAGCCACTGGCACGTGGGACGCGCCGCGCGGCGCAGCCACGCGGCCCACGAGGTGTGGCGCTCTCGTTGCATAACGGCCACCCGGAGGCGCCCCGATGCGAGCTGTCGTTCTCGTGCTCTTCAGCGCGCTTGCAGTTGCGGCAGTCGCCCGGCCGGCGGCGGCGGAGTGGTTCGCCGACGCCTATCTCGGCGCGGCCATCACGCACCAGGACGACATCACGTTCACGACATTCAACGTCGAGCGCACCCAGGACGCGAACTTCCGCAGCTCCGCCGTCTACGGCCTCCGGCTCGGCCGGTGGTTCGACGATCTCTCGTGGCTCGGCCTCGCGGTTGACGGCTCGTACTTCCGCGCCACGAAGGACCTGCAGGTGTTCCCGCTCACCGCCCTGGTCATGGTGCGCTACGGCTTCCTGCGCGACGACGAGTTCAAGGACGGACGACTGCAGCCGTACGCCGCGCTCGGCGGCGGTGTCTTCATCTCGAACGTCGACGGCACCCTCGGCTTCCTGAAAGCCTCGGACACGAGCGTCGACATCGGCCTCGACACGCGGGTCGGCGTGGCGTACCGGTTCGAGGGCAACTGGGCGGCCTTCCTCGAGTATCGATTCACGCACGTCTCACCGTCGTACGACGTCAAGCCGTTCGGCGGCCGCACCTCCGCCGACACGACACTGAACACCAGCCACTTCCTGCTCGGGCTGTCCTACCGGTTCTGAAGGCGCTGCGCGCGCGGCCCCGCCGTATACTTGGCGGCGGAGCGTTGCGCGCGGGGGCGTGGCGTAACTGGCAGCCGCCGAGGACTTAAAATCCTCTGTCCGCAAGGACGTGCAGGTTCGAATCCTGCCGCCCCTACCAGCGTTCTGCGAGCGTGTGGGCGCGCCTTCCAGCGCTTGCCGTGCCACGAACGCGACGACTTGAGAGTTTCGATGTCGCCGTCCCGGGGCCGCGCGCGCCTTGCCGGTCGGCTCGACATTCACCTCGCATACCTGCTCGATCACGAAGCCGACGCACGGTGGACGCGGTGCGCGAGCGCGGTCCCGCCGTGTGGCCACGTCCACGAAAAGCCGGCGCCGGCCGTCAAGGGTGTGTGTCGAGCGGTACATGGCGCGTGCCCCGGGAATTCGATTAGAGTGGCTCGCCATGGATCAGGCGTGCATCGCGAAGACGCTCGACAAAGTTCGTTGTGGCGGTCTACCGGCTGCCACGTGGGCCGCCGACAACATGTTCCTGGAGAGCATCAACGGAACAGTCTGCAGCGGCTGTGGCGAGCCGATCGAGCGACGGAAGCACTATTATTCGGTCCGACTCCGCAGCGGCAGTGTCGCGCCTCTCCGGCTCCACGCCGCGTGCTATGACGCGTGGGCCCGCTCCAGCGTCAGCGGAGCCGCGATGGAGGCGCCTCGCCCGTAGATCGCCTGCCGCCCCTGCGAAATCCTTGCTATCGTAGGTCGACATGTTCGCCTCGCCTGGCTCGATTGCGTTCCAGATCGGCCCCCTCGTCGTCCGCTGGTACGGCATCCTCATGGCCACCGCGATCGTCGTGGGCCTCTGGCTGGGGCACCGCGAGGCGCGCCGGGAAGGGCTGCCCGCCGACGACATCATCAGCGCCGGACAGTGGGCGATCCTCGCGGGACTCATCGGCGCCCGCGCCTACGAGGTGATCTTCAACTGGGACTACTACGGTCAGTACCCGTCGAAGATCATCGCGGTGTGGGAGGGCGGGCTCGCCATCCACGGAGGGCTCATCGTCGGGCCGCTCGTCGGCGCCTGGCTCGCGTGGAAGTGGAAGCTGCCCGTGCGGCGCGGCCTCGACGTGGCCGCGCCCTCGCTCGCCATCGGGCAGGCGATCGGGCGCTGGGGGAACTTCTTCAACGAGGAGGCCTTCGGACGCCCCACCGATCTGCCGTGGAAGCTCTACATCTCGCCGCCGCATCGGCCGGCGGGCCTCGGCCAGAACGACTACTTCCACCCGACGTTCCTCTACGAGTCGCTGTGGGACCTCGGCGTGTTCCTCGTGCTCGTCCTCTGGCTCCGGCCAAAGCTGCGGGAGCGGCCCGGCGCCCTCTTCTTCTGCTACGTCGGCCTCTACTCGATCGGTCGCTTCGCCATCGAGGCGCTCCGCCTCGACAGCTTCTGGCTGGGATCCTTCCGCGTCCCGCAGCTGGCCTCGCTGGTGGGACTCCTGGTCGCGGCCATCGGCCTGCTGTGGACGCGACGCCGCGCCGCGAGGCTGGCCGCGAGCTGACCGCCGGGCGGCTGGTGACGCGTGCGCGTCGAGCAGGTCGGGCCCTACCTCTGGCGCATCCCGCCTGACGCCGCACCCGGCATGCGGGTGCCGGGACTCGTGGTGGCCGATGAGCCGCTGATGCGCCAGATCCGAAGCGATGCCGCGCTCGCCCAGCTGGCCAACGGCGCCACGCTGCCCGGCATCGCGCGAGCGGCGCTCGCCATGCCGGACATCCATCAGGGCTACGGATTGCCGGTCGGCGGTGTCGTGGCGACCGACGCCACCGACGGTGTCGTCAGTCCGGGCGCCATCGGCTTCGACATCAACTGCGGCGTGCGGCTGCTGCGCACCACGCTCGAGGCGGCGGCGATCCGACCGCAGATTCCGGCGCTCGTCGATCGGCTCTACGCCGACGCTCCGTCCGGGGTCGGCGGCCGCGGCGCGGCGGCGCTCGACGCCGGGACGCTGGCGCGTGTGCTCGAGGATGGCGCCGCGTGGGCGGTCGCGTCGGGCTACGGGAGTCGCGCGGACCTCGAGCGCATCGAATCCGGCGGTCGGTTGCCCGGTGCGAACCCGGAGCGCGTCAGCGCCCACGCGCGAGAGCGCGGCATCCGGCAGCTCGGCTCCCTCGGCTCGGGCAATCACTTCATGGAGGTCCAGGTCGTCGACGAGGTGTACGACGTGGCCACCGCGGAACGCTTCGGGCTCCGGGAAGGCCAGGTGACCGTGATGATCCACACGGGCTCGCGTGGACTCGGCCACCAGGTTTGCACCGACTTCCTGAAATCGACCGGCGCCGCGCTCGCGCGCTACGGCATCAGCGTGCCCGACCGTCAGCTCGCGTGCGCGCCGGTCGGCTCGCCGGAGGCCGCGGCGTATCTCGCTGCGATGCGCGCGGCGGCGAACTTCGCGTTCGCCAATCGCCAGGTGCTCGCCGAGACGGCGCGGCGCGCCTTCGAGCGCGTGCTCGGGCCGGCGGCCGCCGAGATGTCCGTCGTGTACGACGTCGCGCACAACATCGCGAAGGAGGAAGAGCACACGGTGGACGGGCGCACGCGTCGGCTCCTCGTTCACCGCAAGGGCGCCACGCGGGCGTTCCCCGGTCAGCCGGTCATCGTGCCGGGGGACATGGGCCGCTATTCATTCGTCCTGGTCGGGACGGAGACCGCGATGCGCGAGACGTTCGGCTCCACCTGTCATGGCGCGGGCCGCGTCATGAGCCGCACCGCCGCCGTCAAGGCGGCGCGCGGGCGCCGCATCGTGGACGAGCTCCGCGAGCGCGGAGTGGTGGCGCGCGCCGCCGGCTATCAGTCGCTCGCCGAGGAGATGCCCGACGCCTACAAGGACGTCAGGGACGTCGTCGACGTCGTTCACCGCTTCGGAATCTCCTCGCGCGTGGCGCGGCTGCGACCGCTCGGCGTCGTCAAGGGCTGACCGGCACGGGCGTGGTAGACTTACCCGGATGTCTCGGAGAATAAAAGACAAAGCCCTCTCGCTACTGGCCGCCGAGCAGGGCACGGTGCGCAAGGACTGGGGTGGGCGGGTCTCCATCGCGCTCGTCTATCCGAATACCTACCCGGTCGGCATGTCGAACCTCGGCTTCCAGACGATCTACCGCCACCTGAACGCGCTGCCGGATGTCGTGTGCGAGCGCGCGTTCATGCCGGAGGCGGCGGACCTCGACGAGATGCGTCGGACGTCGACGCCGCCGCTGTCGCTCGAGTCGCAGCGGCCGCTCACCGATTTCCAGCTGATCGGCTTCTCGGTCACCTACGAGGGCGACTACGTCAACGTCGTGCGGCTGCTCGACATGGCGCGCATCCCGCTGCGCTCGGGCGATCGCCGACCCCACGACCCGCTCGTCCTCATGGGCGGCGTCTGCGCGTTCTCCAACCCCGAGCCGATCGCCCCCTTCATGGACTTCATCGTCGTCGGCGAGGGCGAGGAGCTGGTGGCCGAGCTCATGCAGGCCTACCGCGACGGCTACCGTGATCGCGAGGCGTTTCTCGACGAGCTGGTCGGCATCGACGGCATCTACATCCCCGACCGGCACGACGTGAGCTACGCGGGCGACGGCACCGTGGCCGACGTGAAGCCGCTGCGCGGCGCGCCTACCATCGTGCACAAGCGCCGGCTGCGGCAGGTCGATGACTTCAAGACGATCGCGGCCGTGAAGACGCCGAACGCCGAGTACGGCCACATGGCGCTGCTGGAGGTCGGCAAGGGCTGCGGTCGCGGCTGCCGGTTCTGCCTCGAGGGCCAGGTGTACCGTCCGGTCAGGCACCGGAGCGTGGCCGCGCTGCGCGAGACAGTGGAGCAGCTGGCGGCGCAGGGCGAGCGGCGCATCGGCCTCGTCGGCGCATGCGTCTCCGACTATCCGTGGATCGGCGATCTGCTGAAGATCGTCGAGGACAAGGGCATGGAGCTGTCGATCTCGTCGCTGCGCGCCGACAGCCTCACCGACGAGCTGGTCGCCTCGCTGGCGCGCGGCGGACATCGTACGCTCACGATGGCCCCGGAGGCCGGGACCGAGCGGCTGCGACGGGCCATCCGCAAGACCATCACCGACGAGCAGCTGATGCTCGCCTGCGACCTGGTCCGCGCCCGGGGCATTCCGAACCTCAAGACGTACTTCATGATCGGCCAGCCGACGGAGACGGCCGAGGACGTGGCCGCCATTCCCGATCTTGCGCGGCGCATGCTGGAGCGGCTGCGCGTCCTGGATCCCGCCGGCAAGCCGTTCGGCAAGCTGACGCTGTCGATCTCGTCCTTCGTGCCCAAGCCCTGGACGCCCTTTCAGTGGGCGCCCTTCGACGGCGCCGCGTCGCTGTCCGCAAAGCTCGAGGTCATCAAGCGTGGGGTGCGCGCGTTCTCGAACATCCGGGTGCTGCACGAGAACCCGCGCGAGGCGGCGCTGCAGGCGCTGCTCGCCCGCGGCGACCGCCGGGTCGGCGACGTCGTCGAGGCGGCGGCGCGTCTGGAAGGGGACTGGCGCCGCGCGCTGCGCGAGTGGGACGGTGACCCCGCGTTCTACACCACCCGGGCGCGCGCCATCGACGAGCGGCTGCCGTGGGATCACTTCGACGTCGGCGTGAAGAAAGCCGGCCTCGTCCGCGAGTGGGAGCGTGCGCTCGCCGAAGCATCGGCGGCGGTGGCGTGATGGCCATCGGCGACGCCTACGGCCGCTGGCTCCGCAACCTCCGCATCTCGATCACCGATCGGTGCAACCTGCGCTGCGGCTATTGCATGCCGGAGGAGGACTATGTCTGGCTGCCGCGCGAGGCAATTTTACAGTTCGAGGAGATCAGCCGCCTGGTCGACGTCTTCATCGACCTCGGCGTGGACAAGGTCCGACTCACGGGCGGCGAGCCGCTGCTGCGCCGGGACGTCCCGGCGCTCATCCGACTCCTCGCGGCCAAGCCGGCGCTCCGCGACCTCGCCATCACGACGAACGGCGTTCTCCTGGCCGAGCACGCGCCGGCACTCCGCGCGGCCGGCCTGCACCGGGTCACGGTCAGTCTCGATACCTTGCACGCGGACCGCTTCGCCGCGCTGACCCGGCGGACGACGCACGCGGACGTCCTCGAGGGAATCCGCAGCGTGCCGCGCGCCGGCTTCACCGGCACCAAGCTCGACACGGTGGTCATCCGCGGGGTGAACGACGACGAGCTGGCGGACCTCATCGAGTTCGGGAAGAGTGTGCCGGCGGAGGTTCGCTTCATCGAGTACATGGACGTCGGCGGCGCCACGCGCTGGTCGATGGAGCAGGTGGTGAGCCGCGCCGAGATGCTGGAGCGGCTCGGGCGGCGTTACGGCGCCATCGAGCCGGTGCGGGAAGAGAGCACGGCGCCGGCCGACCGCTATCGCCTCCCGGACGGCACGATCTTCGGGATCATCGCTTCCACGACCGCGCCGTTCTGCGCTGACTGCGACCGCAGCCGGCTCACGGCCGACGGCCTGTGGTACCTCTGCCTGTACGCGATGGCCGGCATCGATCTTCGCGGGCCGCTACGCGCCGGGGCCCCGGCCTCCGAGCTCGCCGCGCTGATCACGGGCCGCTGGCAGGCGCGCACGGACCGCGGCGCCGAGTCGCGGCTGGCGCTGCGCGATCGCAGTCCGCTCATCCAGATCGGCGGGCTGCGGCAGGATCCGCATCTCGAGATGCACACGCGCGGAGGGTGAGCTGAGCACGGGGGACGAGGCGAAGGTCGACGTCCGGGAGCGTGGCGCCAACCAGCAGCACTCGGACCGCCGCCTCTTCATGCAGCTCCAGGTCCTCACCGGCTGCGCGGACCTCAAGCCGCTCGTGCGGACGCTGGAGGCGAGTCGGCAGGACGTCGTGCTGTACCAGGACCTGAACGACCCGCGCGGGGTCGGCGTGCTCGGCATGAACGAGGATGCGGCGCACTTCGCCAGCTCCTTCCGTGACCTGCTCAACACCGAAGCGTTCGTCGGGCTGCCGCTGCGCCCGGAGTTCACGATGCTCGGGCGCACCTACGCGTCCGGCTTCGAGGCCGACCTCGACGAGTGGCTGTTTCGCCGACCGCGGCGAACGGTGCTGAACCCGGCGTGGCCCTGGGCCGTCTGGTATCCGCTCCGGCGCACGGGCGCCTTCGCGCGGCTCTCGCCGAAGGAGCAGGGCGAGATCATCCGCGAGCACAGCGTGCTCGGCCGCGCCTACGGCGACGCCGATCTCGCACACGACGTGCGGCTGGCCTGCCACGGGCTCGACGTGCACGACAACGATTTCGTGATCGGCCTCATCGGCAAGGACCTGCACGCGCTGTCCCACCTCGTGCAGACCATGCGAAAGACGCTCCAGACCTCGCAGTACCTCCAGACGCTCGGGCCCTTCTTCATCGGCCGTGTCGCCTGGCAAAGCCCTCCGCGCGCGTAGGCCTTCGAATCTAGAGCGGCGAGGGCAGGTCGGAGCGGCCCATCAGGAAGGCGTCGACGGCGCGGGCGGCGGAGCGGCCCTCTGCGATCGCCCACACGATCAGCGACTGACCGCGCTGCATGTCGCCGCACGCGAACACGCCGGGCACGCTGGTCATCCAGGTCGCGTCACGCCAGACGTTGCCGCGCTCGGTGAGCTTCACCCCGAGGTCGGTGAGCATGCCGCCCTTCTCGGGGCCGACGAATCCCATCGCGAGCAGGACGAGGTCGACGTCGAGGCTGAACTCGCTGCTCGGCACCGGCTTGAAGTCGAGCCGCCCGCCCTCGCGGACCATCTCGACCTTCAGCGCGTCCAGGCGGCGCACGCGCCCGCCCTCACCGACGAAGCGCTGTGTCGACACCGAGTACACGCGCTCGCCGCCCTCCTCGTGCGCCGACGAGACGCGGAAGATGTTCGGCCACTGCGGCCACGGGTTGTCGGCCGCGCGCGTGTCGGGGGGGCGTGGCAGCAGCTCGAACTGGTGGACGGAGAGCGCGCCCTGGCGGTGGACGGTGCCCAGGCAGTCGGCGCCGGTGTCGCCGCCGCCGATGATGACCACGCGCCGCCCGCGCGCGCTGATGAATGTCTCATCCGGGATGACGTCGCCGGCGCAGCGCTTGTTGGCGAGCGTGAGGTAGTCCATCGCGAAGTGGATGCCGTCGAGCTCGCGTCCGGGCACGGGCAGGTCACGCGGAGCGCAGGCGCCGCCGGCGAGCACGATCGCGTCGAAGTCGCGCCGGAGGTCGGCCACGGGAACGTTGACGCCGACGTGCGCCTGCGTCTGGAACACGACGCCGGCTTTCTGCATGAGGGCCAGGCGCCGATCGAGGAACCGCTTCTCCATCTTGAACTCGGGGATCCCGTAGCGCAGCAGGCCGCCGATCCGATCGGCACGCTCGAGCACGAGCACCGAGTGGCCGGCGCGGTTCAGCTGCTCGGCCGCCGCCAGGCCGGCGGGGCCGGAGCCCACGACCGCCACCTTCTTGCCCGTGCGCGCGGCGGGTGCCTCCGGCGTCACCCAGCCCCGATCGAAGGCGTGCTCGATGATCGTGACCTCGACCGCCTTGATGGTCACGGGGTCGTCGTTGATGCCGAGCACGCACGAGCCTTCACACGGGGCGGGGCAGAGGCGGCCAGTAAACTCCGGGAAGTTGTTCGTGGCGTGGAGCCGGTCGATGGCGTCCCGCCAGCGGTCCTTGTAGACGAGGTCGTTCCAGTCCGGAATGAGGTTGCCGAGCGGACAGCCCTGGTGGCAGAACGGAACGCCGCAGTCCATGCAGCGGGCGCCCTGCTTGCGGAGGTCGTCCTCCGGGTAGGGGAGATAGACCTCTTTCCAGTCGCGCAGCCGCTCGGCGACGGGCCGGGTCGGCGACTTCTTGCGCTGGATCTCCAGGAAGCCGGTCGTCTTACCCACTCGTCGCCCCGACCAGCTCGGCGAACGTCGGCTCGCGGCCCTCCGCCCGGGCCCGGCTCTCGGCCGCGCGCACGCGCTTCTCGTCCTTCGGCATCACCTTGACGAAGCGCGGCCGCATCACCCGCCAGTTGGCGAGGATGTTCGCGGCGTGCGCCGAGTGCGTGTAGGTGACGTGGCGGTCGATGAGCTCGCCGACGAGCGAGACGTCGACGGTGTGATCGAGCGCGTCGAGGTCGACCATGTCCCGGTTGCAGCGGCGATGGAAATCGCCGTCGAGATCCAGCACGAACGCCAGTCCGCCCGACATCCCGGCCGCGAAGTTGCGCCCGGTGCGCCCGATGACCACGACGCGCCCGCCGGTCATGTACTCGCAGCCATGATCGCCGACGCCCTCGACCACGGCGTG
>DATAOC010000143.1:0-4173 GCA_036265915.1 Candidatus Methylomirabilota bacterium
GCCATCAGTACGTCACCTTCTTCTCGGCGTAGCGGAACTGGAGCGAGGTCAGGAGGATGACGACCAGCATCAGCACCACCGACTGTGCCGCCGAGTAGCCGAGCTGCAGACCCTCGAAGCCGTCCTTCCACGCGCGGTAGACCATGATCGACGTGGCGTCGCCCGGTCCCCCCTGGGTCACCGAGTGCACGAGCCCGAAGGTGTCGAAGAACGAGAACGTCATGTTCAGCGTGAACAGAAAGAACGTCACCGGCGACAGCAGCGGAAAGACGATGGCGAAGAAGCGCCGGATGGGACCGGCGCCATCGACGCTGGCCGCCTCCAGCACCGAGCGCTCGATGGCCTGCAGCCCGGCCAGATAGAAGGCCAGGTTGTAGCCGAACTGCTTCCAGATGGCGGCGACGATGAGCAGCAGCAGCGCCACCCAGCCCTTCAGGAACCAGTTGAACTGATAGGCGGTCACGAACGACAGCACGTACGGCAGGACACCGTACGAGGGATGGAACACGAACAGCCAGATGATCCCCGCGATGGCGGGGGCGATGCCGTACGGCCACAGCAGGAGCGAGCGGTACACGGCCAGACCCCGGATCCGCGCGTTGGCGAGCGAGGCCAGCAGCAGCGCGAGCGCGAGGCCGCCGATGGTGACGGCGAACGAGAACACGAAGCTGGTGACGGCGGAGCGGAGGTACGCGGCGTCGCCGAAGAGCCGCTCGAAGTTCGCGAGGCCGACATAGATGAGCCGGTCGCCGAACGGGGAGGCGCGGTAGAGCGACAGCCGCACGGAGTCGAAGGCCGGCCAGAAGAAGAAGACGAGCGTGATCACGATCTGGGGCGCCACCAGGCCGTATGGCAGCCACCGGTTCCGGAACACGGTCCGCTTCATGCCTGGTTATTTATAGAGAGCCGCGAACTCCTTCAGCACCTCGTTTGACTTCGCCACCGCGTCGTCGAGCCCCTGCTTGGCGGTCTTGCTGCCGCTGAAGATGTTCTCCATCTGCTCCTCGATGGCATCGCGCACCGACACGAAGTTGCCGAGGCGGATGCCCTGGCTGTTCGGCGTCGTCTTTCCGGCCGCCATCTGGGTCACCGCCGTCCGCTGGGCGGGATTCTTGGCGTAGTGCCCGGAGGCTTCGAGCGCCTTCACGGCCGCGTTGGTGAGCGGCAGGTAGCCGGTGACGCCGGCCCACCACGCCTGGTTCTCGGTGGACGCCAGGTAGCGGAAGAACTGCGCCACGCCCTTGTACTCCTCGGGCTTGGCGCCCTTCATGACCCAGAGGGTGGCGCCGCCGATGATCGAGTTGCCTTGCGGGTAGCCCGCCATGCGCGGCAGTGGTCCGGTGCCCCAGGCGAATTTGCCCTCGGCGGCGCGCGTCAGGCCCGCGATGTACGCCGAGGAGCTCGTGAAGATCCCGCACTCACCGCCGCCCATGTTGGCCTCGGCCTTCGAGAGGCGGCCGTTGTACGTGAACCAGCCCTCCTTGGCGCCCCGGGCCAGCAGCTCCATCATCTTCACGCCGAAGGGCCCGTTGATCTTCAGCGTGGTCGCGAGGCCATCGTAGCCGTTGGCGTGATCCGCGAATGGCTGGTCGTGCAGCGCGTGCATGTTCTCCATCAGCACCCACGACGGCCACGCGCTGGAGTAGCCGCACTTGGCGCCGGCGGCCACGACCTTCTTCGCCATCGACTCCACCTCGTCCCACGTCGCGGGGGGCTTGTCCGGCAGCCCGGCCTTCTTGAACAGCTCCTTGTTGTAGTACAGGATCGGCGTCGACGAGTTGAACGCCATCGAGGCCAGGTTGCCGCCCGTGGAGTAGTAGCTCTTCACCGGCCCGATCAGATCGTTCCAGTCCAGCGCGATGCCGTTGTCCTTGAGAAGCTGGTACACGGGGTAGACGGCGCCCGACGACAGCATGGTCTGCGTCCCCACCTCGAAGACCTGCACCACGTGCGGCGGCTGCTTGGCGCGATACGCCGCAATGGCCGCGGTGAGCGTCTCGGGGTACGAGCCCTTCAGGATCGCCTTCACCTCGTAGTCGGGCTGGGAGGCGTTGAACTTCGCGGCGATCTCGTTCACGCGCTCGCCCAGCACGCCCTGCATCGCGTGCCACCACTGGATTTCCGTCTTCGCCAGCGCGGCCGCCGGACTGGCGACGAGCGCGACCACCGCGAGCACGACGATGCGCACGACGAACGCGATCATGGCGCCTCCTAAGCGTCGAGTTGACATGCGGACGGCGGGCGCACTATAGCACGGGGGTTTGTCGGGCTCCGGCGACGCGCGCGCTACGGTTTGACGACACCCGGCGTGGCGCGGATGAAGGCGACGATCGCGTCCACCACCGCCGTCTCGATGCCGAAGTAGCCGTGCGGCGCCAGCGGGTCGCATGGCCTCGACTGCGGCGTGTCGCCGCCGGAGAACGACAGGAGCTCGCGCTTCGGCGCGGCCGAGAGGCGTCGCATGGCCCAGCTCGTGTCGGCGTAGCGGCTCCACTGACAGCCGTCGTCGCGATGGTGGACGAGCAGGACGGGGACGCGGATCCGGTCGAGGGCGACGTCCTGGAGCGATTCTCCCATGTCAGGGCTCCGCCCCATCACGCTCGAGGTCAGCACGACCCCGTCGGGGCCCGCCTCGGTGAGCCGCGCGGCGGCGTTCGCGGCCGACACGCTGCCCATGCTGGTGCCGACGAGCCAGACCGGAGCCGGCGCTTCCGCGCGCAGGAGCGCGATGAGCGCGCCGACGTCGGCCGCGTGCTCGTCGGTGGTCCGGAAGCCGACCAGCGCCTGGCCCGCGCGGTCGGACGGCACGTCGACGACCGCGACCAGCAGGCCGCGATCCGCGAAGAGCTGGCGCGTGCGCACGAGGAAATTCGACGCGCGCGGACCGAGGCGGCCGGGGGCGCGATCCAGGCCCAGCGCCCCGCGGCCGCCCGTGAACAGGATCACGCTCGCGGCCGGCGTCCCGACGGGTCGCACGAGCACCACGGGTTCGGTGACGCCCGGGCGCGTCGGTAGGTGGCGCACCGGCTCGTCGCCCGCCTCGGCACGCGCGGCGACGACAAGCAGCAGCGCGAGCAGCGCCGCGATGCTCACGTCCGGAACCGCCGCGAGCGGGCGACATGCGCGTCGAAGGCCTCGAGCTCGGCGTGAAGGCGCCGGGGACTCCAGCCGAGCAGCCCACCCATGCGCTGCGCGATGGACTCGGCGCAGTCCTCGCCCTGGCAGCGGCTGGTGCCGATGCCCGTGCGCCGCAGCAGGAAGTCCTGCAGCGACACGGCGAGCTCGTCGTGGACCGCGTGGTGAAGCGCGGCGACGATGTCGGGGTTGGACGGGCACAGCCGCTCGCCGCCACCCGGCACCTTGCCGGCCAGCTCCACGAGCCGGGGGTAGTTCCGGCCGTAGTTCGTCACCAGCGTCTCCAGCGTCGCGCGGTCGAGCCCGCTGCTCGCCATCTCGCCGGAGACATCGAGCCAGGCCCGCGCCTCCACGCGCGACGACTCCTCGTCGGTGCCGTCGAGCATCCGCGTCGCCGTCCGCCCCGGCGCGCGCCGCCCGAGCGTCTGCACGACGCGATCGCCGAGCTGCTCGGCGAGGCTGCGGAAGCACGTGAGCTTCGTCCCCGTGACCGACAGAAAGCGCCCGTCCGCTTCGGCCACGATGCGATGCGCGCGCGAGACGTCGGAGGCGCGCTTGCCTTCTTCATGGGAGAGCGGACGCACGCCGGCGTAGGTGTACGCGACCTCGTCGGCGCGCACGCGCGGGTCGGGCAGCGCGCGGCGAACCTCGCTCAGCAGGTAGTCGACCTCGTCCGCGGTCGCCCACACGCGGTCCAGGTCGCCGGCGAAGTCGGTATCGGTGGTCCCGACGAGCGAGAACTCGCGCCACGGGATCACGAAGATCATCCGGTCGTCGGCCGTGGAGTGGTAGACCGCGCGCTCCGTCATCCGCGGCAGCAGGCAGTGGATGCCTTTCGTCCGCCGCAGGATGTTGCGGCCGCGCTCGGTGACGCCGGCCAGCGCGCGAATGTCGTCGACCCACGGCCCGGTCGCGTTGACCACGATCCGGGCGCCGAGGGTGGCCACCACGCCCGTGAGCAGGTCGCGCGCCTTCACGCCGGCCACCGTCCCGCGCGCGTCTCGCACGACCTCGAGCAGCTGACAGTAGTTGAACGCG
>DATAOC010000144.1:0-28082 GCA_036265915.1 Candidatus Methylomirabilota bacterium
GCGCTGCCCGTGAGCAGCATCGGCAGCCAGCAGAGCGCGTAGACGGCGCTGAACGCGACGAAGGGCACGCGGCGGCCGCGAATCCAGCGATCCGACAGCCAGCCCGCCAGCGGCGAGCCGACCGCGAAGCCGACGGCCAGCATCGCCAGCGTGGTCGCCGCCGCCACGCGCGGCACGCGATAGACCTGGCTCAGCCACGCCACGCCCCACAGGCCCTGCAGCGTCACCAGCGTCGCGAACATGCCGGCGGCCGCCAGCACCGGCGGCCACGTGCGCGCATTGCAGAGAATCGACATCGCGCCGGCCGCGACACCGCGCTCGCGGTGGCGCGGCGGGGCTGCGCTCGGCACCCCGCACGCCGTGGGACGGTCGCGGACGACGCCGAGGACGAGGAGCGCGAGCAGCAGCGTGGCGCCGCCCACGAGCACGAACGTCTGCCGCCAGCCCACGGCCTCGACCAGCAAGGCGAGCGGCGCGGTGGCGGCGAGACCGCCGACGTTGCCGACGGACTGCGTCCAGCCGGCCGCGGTCGCGAACTCCCCGGGTCTGAGCCACGCGGCGATGAGGCTCAGCCACGCGATCAGGATCACGGAGGCGCCGAGGGCGACGAGCAGCCGGCCGGCGACGGCGACGCCGAACGTGGGCGCCAGCCCGAACAGCGCGGCGCCGAAGGCCATGGCCACGCCGCCGAGGGTGAGCGTCCACCGCGGACCGATGCCATCCGCAAGACTGCCCGCGACGAGCGCCATGGCGACGAAGACGTAGGGATAGACGGCGGCGAGCAGCGCGAGCGAGGTGGCCGGAATCGCGAACGCGCGCATCAGGTCGCCCGCCACGACGGCCGGCGCCACGCGGTGCAGATACGAGAAGAAGTACATCGAGGCCGGCGTGGCGACCATCAGCCAGCGCGCGCGGCCGAGCGTCACGCGCAGTACGCGGGGAACACGCGCTGCACCACGTCAGCGCGATTCACCTCGAGCAGGCCCGCGACCAGACGGCGCGCCGCACCGCGGACGCCCACGAAGGTGATGCGGGCGCTTGCCAGACACCGGCCGTCGGCGCCGGTCGCGGCAACCGTCGTCTCCCAGTAGCGCGGGTCATCCGCGCGCGGCCGGACGTCGGCCCGTGCGCCGGCCACGTGAACGACGTCGCCGACCGGCGCGTCGTCGGCGAGCGTCACGCGCAGCTCGGTCGTCATGCCGGACTCGCCGGTGGCGAGCGCGCCGAGCCAGAACGCAACCTCGTCGAGGAGCGTGGTCACCGCCACCGGCGCCAGGCGGCCGGCCTCGCGCAGGAAGCGCGGGTTCACGCGCCAGGCGCCGGCGACGACCTCCGCGTCGAAGGCGAGCTGCGCGTGCAGGCCGAGCGCGTTGTCCGTCCCGCACGCGAAGCAGCCGCGCGACACGGGCAGCGACCACGCGTCTGTAAGCGGCGCGGTGGCGACGGCGGCCGGTGGCGCGGCGGGCCGCACGCGCCCCTCCAGGAGCACGGCGCCGGCGGTGTCGAGGACGCGACAGCCGGCGCCAGCGTCTTCCTCTCGCATGACCAGCGCCACGCCGACCGGCACGCGCCGCAGATACTGGCCGACGACCTCGCGCGCAGCGGTGCGCGAGGCGCGCGCGTCGACGAGCGCCAGCAGCGCGCCGCCGTGCGCGGCGCCCGGCAGGCCCTGGAAGGCGGGATCCAGGGTGAGTCGCAGCTGCTCGCGGGGACCCGAAACGGCGGCGCGCAGGACGGCGTCGGTGGTCAGCATGCGATAATCGCGCGTGTCGCTCGCGCACATTGTTGCACACCGGGGCGCATTCGTGCGGGCGACGCTCATCAACTTCACGTTCTTTCTGTCGTTCAACGCCTTCGTCCTGCTGCCGCTGCACATCAAGGACCTCGGCGGCACCGAGATCGAGATCGGCGTGGTGATGGGTCTCTACAGCGCCGTCGGCATCGTGTGCCAGCCGATCATCGGGCCCTGGGTCGACGCGATCGGCCGGCGGCTGTTCATGGTGGTCGGCACCGGCCTCGTGCTGGCGGCCGCCATCCTGGCCGCCGCCTTCGACTCCATCCCGGTGCTCGCCTCCGTGCGCGTGCTCCAGGGCTTCGGCTTCTCGGCGTACTTCGTCGCGATGTTCTCGTACGTCGTCGATCTCGTGCCACCGCGTCAGCGCGGCTGGGCGCTCGGCATCTATGGCGTCTCCGGCTTTGCGGCCACCGCGTTCGCCCCGCTGCTGGGCGAGCTGATCGTGCGCCGCGCCGGCTTCCGCGCGCTCTTCGCCGTCTCGGCCGTCCTGTCGGTGATCCCGCTCGTGCTGGTGCTACGCCTGCGCGACCACCGGCCGCGCGGCGGAGTGACGGTGCCCGGGCCGGGATGGCTCAGGGCCGGGCTCGGCGACGTCGTGCACCGGCACATGATCGTCACGCTGTTCTTCGGCCTCGGCTCGGGGACGGTGTTCGCGTTCCTGCCGACCTTCGCGGAGAGCCTGGCGGTCGCGGGGCTCTCGCTGTTCTACACGGCGTACGCGGCGGCGGCCATCGCCGTCCGCGTCTTCGGCGGCCGCCTCATCGACACCCGGGGTCGCCGCGCGGTGATCGTTCCCTCGATGTTCCTGCAGATGGTGGGACCCGCGCTGCTGGCGCTCATCGGCTATGCCGTCACCCGTACCAGCACCACGCCGGTCGTCCCCGTGCTGTTCGTCGCCGGCCTCGCCTCGGGCGCCGCCCACGGGTTTCTCTACCCGGGGCTCGCGGCGCTGGTGACCGATCTCACACCGGCCTCGCACCGCGCGAGCGCCGTCGGTGTCTTCAGCGCGATGTTCCTGCTCGGCCAGAGCGCGGGCGCGTTCGTCTTCGGCGGCGTCGCGCTCGGGCTCGGCTACGCCTCCATGTGGACCATCGTGACGATGTGCCTGCTCATCGGCTCCGCGCTCTCGATGGGACTCGACCCGGGCGTGCCCCGGCGGGAACGGGCGCCCGCCTCCTGACGTCGCGCGGCGCTATACTGGGCCGATGTCGACGCTCGAAGCCGACGATCTCCGCTGGGCGCTGCAGCGCCGCATCGAGGACGTGTTCGCGAAGCTCGGCGAGAAGTTCGGCGATCTCACCGGGCGCGTGGAGACGGACATTCGCCCCACCGTCTCGTTCGACGACATCGGCGGGCTGCGGCAGGCGAAGGCGACGCTCCAGGGCTTCGCGTACGCGCTGACCCGGCGCGAGCTCTACGCGGAGTGGGGAATCGCGCCGCCGAAGGGCGTGCTGCTGTACGGGCCGCCGGGCACCGGCAAGTCGAAGCTCGCGCGCGCGCTGGCCACCGCGTCGCAGGCGATCTTCTACCACATCAAGCTGCTGAACCTGACGTCCAAGTTCGGCGCCAACACCGGCGAGCTGCTGCAGGAGATCCTCCGCATCGCCATCGCCGAGGGACGCGGCGTGCTCTTCCTCGACGAGGCGGAGGCGCTCTCGCTCGAGCACCTGCTGCCGCCACCGCAGGCGCGGGAGGCGAGCGCGCGTCTCGTGGCCACGCTCTGCGAGCGGCTGGACGGCGTCGCGAACACCGCCCGCGTGCTGGTGGTGGCCTCCACCAGCCGCACCGACGCCATCGACTCCGCGCTGGTGGCGCCCGGCCGGCTCGATCACCTGGTCGAGGTGCCGCTGCCCGACGCCGACGAGCAGCGCGACATCCTGGATCTGCTCGCCTCGCGGATCGAGAAGGACGCCGGTCGCAAGATCTTCGAGCCGATCGACTACCGGAAGACGTTGCCCCTGATGGGTGGCATGAGCGGCGCCGACATCACCGAAGTGATCCGTCGCGCGCTCGAGACGAAGGTGCGGCAGGTGGCCGAGGGCGGCACCGCCACCGACGTCACCACCCAGGATCTGCTGGAGGCCATCGACCGCTACAAGCGGGTGCGGAGCGTGGTGGAGAAGATCCGCTACGGCCAGTACCTGTGATCGCGTCGACCAAGATCCGCGTCCGGTACAAGGACACGGACTGCATGAAGGTCGTCTACTACGGCAACTACCTGACGTACTTCGAGGTCGCCCGCGTGGAGTTCCTGCGCCAGCACGGTCACGCCATGGCCGACATCGACCAGAAGGTGCGCCTGCCGGTCGTGGAGGCGAGCGTGCGTTACCACAAGCCGGCCGTGCTGGACGATCTCCTCGAGGCGCGCTGCTGGATCGCCGAGCGAAAGCGCGCGAGCTTCCGCTTCAACTACGAGCTCTTCAACGAGGCCGGCGAGCGCGTGGCCTCCGGCAGCACCCTGCATGCGTGCTGGGACCCGGCCACCAACAAGATGATCGCCGTCCCCGACTGGCTGGCGGCGAGCTGGGTGACCATGGGGGCCGTCCTCCTCTGCCTCGCGAGACTCTAGCGGCGGTTTTGACACGTCGGGTATAGTTACTCTTCGTCCGCCGATGATCGAAGTCCAGAATCTGACGAAGCATTACGGCCCGGTGACGGCCATCCGCGACGTCTCCTTTCGCGTGGCCCCCGGGGAAATCGTCGGCTTTCTCGGCCCGAACGGCGCCGGCAAGTCGACGACCATGCGGATCCTGTCGTGCTTCATGCCCGCCAGTGGCGGCACCGCGACCGTGGCCGGCTACGACGTGTTCCGGGAGTCGCTGGAGGTCCGCAAGCGCATCGGCTACCTGCCCGAGAACGTGCCGCTGTACACCGAGATGCGCGTGGCGCCGTACCTGGACTTCGTGGCCGAGGTGAAGGGCGTGCCGCGCGGCGAGCGGCGCCGGCGCGTGGCCGAGGTCATGGACCGCTGCCTGATCGCCGACGTGCAGAACCGCCTGATCGGCACCCTGTCCAAGGGCTACCGGCAGCGCGTCGGGCTCGCGCAGTCGATCGTGAGCGACCCGCACGTGCTGATCCTCGACGAGCCGACCATCGGGCTGGATCCCCGCCAGATCGCCGAGATCCGCGCGCTCATCAAGTCGCTGGCGGGCGAGCACACCGTGATCCTCTCGACGCACATCCTTCCGGAAGTGTCGATGGTGTGCAGCTCGGTGGTGATCATCAACAAGGGCGTGATCGTCGCGCAGGGACCGATCGACATGCTGGTCGAGCAGTTCTTTCCGTCCTCGCGCGTCGAGGTCGAGATCGCCGGGCCGGCGCCGGCCGTGCGCGACGCGATGCGCGCCATCCCGGGCGTCCTGAGCGTCACCAGCGTCGCCGGCGACGGCGGCGGCCGCTACGTCGTCGAGGCGCCGCGCGCGCGCGACGTGCGGGCGGAGATCTTCCAGCTCGCCGCGCAGCAGCGGTGGAGCCTGCGCGAGCTGCGGCGCGTCGGCATGACGCTCGAAGAGGTGTTCATGCGCGTCGTGGCCGGTGAGGACGAAGCACCGGCGCCGCCGGCCGAGGCGGAGCCGGACAAGGAGAAGGCGTGAGGGTCTGGCCGATCTTCAAGAAGGAGATGCGTCTTTACTTCACGTCGCCGGTGGCCTACGTGATCCTGGCCATCTTTCTGCTGGTCATGGGCTGGTTCTTCTCGCAGATCTTCCAGTACTACGCCCAGGCCTCGATGCGGGCGGCCATGGCGCCGCAGATGGGCCAGGACCTGAACGTGACGGACGGCATCCTGCGGCCGCTGTTCTCGAACATCGCGGTCATCCTGCTGCTGTCGCTGATGCCGCTGCTCACCATGCGACTCTTCGCCGAGGAGCGGCGCAGCGGGACCATCGAGCTGCTCCTGACCTACCCGGTGCGCGACGGCGCCGTGCTGCTGGGGAAGTATCTCGCCGCGCTCGCCTTCTACGGCGTCCTGCTCGCGCTGACGCTGCTCTACCCGCTGATGCTGTTCTACATGGCTCGCGTGGAGTGGGGGCCGCTGCTCACGGGCTACGTGGGTCTCCTGCTGATGGGCTCGGCCTTCCTCGCGGTCGGTTTGTTCGCCTCCTCGCTCACCGAGAACCAGATCGTGGCCGCGGTGACGACGTTCGGCATCCTGCTGATGTTCTGGGTGATCGGCTGGGGCGCCGACGCCGCCGGCGGCGCGTGGTGGGGCAAGCTGCTGCAGGACCTCTCCATCGTCGACCACTTCGACAGCTTCGGCAAGGGTGTCTTCGACACGAAGGACGTCATCTACTACGTGAACTTCACCGTGCTCGCGCTGTTTCTCACGCTGCGCTCGCTCGAGGCGCGGCGGTGGAAGGGCTAGGCCGGTGCAGCGCCTGAGCGACTGGGCCTTCTATGCGGGGCTCGTGTGCCTTGGCGCCGCCGTCGTGCAGCAGTTCGCGCTGCCCGCCTACGGCCGCTTCTGGTGGCCGCTGGTGGCGGCCGGCGTCGTGCTGGTCGTGCTGTCCGCGCTGCCGCGCCTCTCGGGCGCCCGCCGCGCGCTGGGCGGCCGCACCGCGCGCTACGGCCTCAACGCCGCGCTCTCCATCGCGCTGGTGGTGGGCGTGATCGGCTTCGTCGAGGCGATCTCGGTGCGCCACAGTGCCCGGCTCGACCTGACGGAGAACAAGCGGCACAGCCTCTCGCCGCAGACGATCCAGCTGCTCAAGGGACTCAAGACCGAGGTCAACGCGGTCGGCTTCTTCCGCTCCGATCAGCCCGGCCGCCGCGTCGCGGAGGACCTGTTCAAGCAGTACGCGGGGCAGTCCAACGGCAAGTTCACGTGGAAGGTCGTCGACCCCGATCGCGACCCGGCGCTGGCGCGCCGCTACGCGGTCGAGTCCTACGGCACCATCGTGCTGGAAACGAAGAATCGATCCGAGAAGGTCAACGACGCCGAGGAGGAGAAGCTCACCAACGGCCTCGTGAAGCTCACGCGCGAGGGCAAGCGCGTCGTGTACGTGCTGCAGGGCCATGGCGAGCACGAGCTCGGCAACACCGAGCGCCAGGGATTCTCGGAGGCCAAGGCGGCGCTGGAGCGCGCCAACTACGAGGTGAAGCCGCTGGCCCTCGCCCGCGAGGGGAAGATCGCCGACGACGCGTCGGTGGTGATCCTGCCCGGCCCCCGCACGGATCTGTTCCCGCCGGAGGTCGACGCCCTCGACGGCTATCTCGGCCGGGGCGGCAAGGTGCTGGCGATGATCGACCCGCCCTTTCCGCAGAAGGTGCAGGACGCGGCCGTAAAGAAGCTGCTCGGCAAGTGGGGTATCGTTCTCGGCGACAACCTCATCGTGGAGCTGAGCCCCATCGGGCGCCTGTTCGGGATCGGGCCCGAGGTGCCGATCATCCAGCAGTACGAGCCGCACGCCATCACGCGGGATCTCGCGGGCATCACCACGCTGTTTCCGATCACCCGGACGGTCGATGCGGCCAAGCCGGCGCCGGCGGGCGTCACGGTGACCGTGCTCGCGCGCACGAGCCCGGACTCCTGGGGCGAGACGGATCGCCAGGCGCTGGAGCAGGGGACGGCCAAGCCGGACCCGCAGGATCCGAAAGGGCCGCTCGGCGTCGCCGCGGTGGCCACCAAGGACAAGGCCCGGCTCGTCGTGTACGGGACGTCCAACCTTCCGACGAACCAGTTCCTGAACCTGCAGGGCAATCGGGACTTCTTCCTGAACACCGTCTCGTGGCTGGCGGAGGAAGAGGACCAGATCTCGGTCCGTCCCAAGGACTCGCGCCAGAATCCGATCTTCCTGAGCGCGCGGCAGGGCCAGCTGGTGTTCTGGCTGCCGGTCGTCATCCTGCCGGGTCTCGTGCTGGCCGGCGGCGTGGTTGCCTTCGTTCGTCGGCGCGCGGCGAACTAGCACGGCCATGCGGTGGAAGACGTCGGCGCTCCTGGCCGTGCTGCTCGTCGCCCTCGGCGGCTTCTACTACATCTACGAGATCCGCGGCGAAGCCGATCGCGAGCGTGCCGCCAGCCGCAAGGGGCGGGTCTTCACCGCCGAGCCGGCCGACGTGACGACGTTCCAGCTCAAGCGCCCTGACGACACGGTCACCCTCAGCCGGGACGGCGACGCCTGGCGTCTGACCTCGCCGATCACGGCGCGCGGGAATCGCGGCACGATCGACGACACGCTGACGACCATCCTGACGGCGAAGATCGACCGCGAGATCGAGGCCAAGCCCGCGTCGCTCGCCGATTTCGGGCTCGACCGACCGGCCGCGCAGGTCATGCTGACGCTCAAGGACGGCAAGCAGCTCGCGCTCGATCTGGGCGCGAAGTCGCCGACGGGGGTGTGGGTGTACGCGCGCGAGGAAGGCAAGCCGGCCGTGTTCGCGCTCGGCGACAGCGTGCTGCGCGACGCCACGCGGCCGGTCGTCGACTTTCGTGACCGCACCATCATGGCCTTCGAGCGCCGCGACGTCACCGGCGTCGATGTCGTCGCCGACGGCGACACCATCGCCATCGAGCCCGCCGGCGACAAGTGGCGCATCACGCGCCCGGTGGCGCTCGCCGCCGACAGCGGCGAGATGAACGACCTGCTCGACAAGCTCAACGCCGACAAGGTGAAGGAGTTCGTGGCGGACGCGCCCCGGTCACGCGACGCCTACGGCCTCGACCGCCCCGTGCGGATCAGCGTGCACACCGGCAAGGACAAGGACCGGGCGACCCGGACGCTGCTCGTCGGGCGCGTGGACGCCGACAAGAAGGGCGTGTACGCGATGCGCGAGGGGGAGGCGAGCGTGCTCCTGCTGCCCGAGGAGATCGCCAAGCTGGTTCCGCGCAACGTCGCCGCCATCCGCAACAAGCAGCTGGTGGACTTCGATCGCGAGAAGGTCTCGCGGGTGCAGCTCGACAGCCCGAAGGGTGCGGTGACCCTGGTCCGGGAGAAAGACCGGTGGACGATCACGGCGCCGCAGACGCTGCCCGCCGACCAGGTGGAGGCCGGCGCGCTCCTGGCGCGGCTGCGCGAGCTCCGTGCGCAGGCGTTCCTGAGTGACGACGCGGCCGGGATCTCGCGCTACGTGCCGAAGCCGACCGTGCGCGTGTCGATCTCCGAGCAGGGAGGCACGCCGACCACCGTGGTGCTGGCGCCCTCGCCCGAGCGTCGCGGCGGCCAGCCGAGCGCCTATGCCGCGGTGGCCGACAAGGGGCCGGTCGTCCTGGTCGAGGGCAAGGCGATCGACGACCTCTCGCGCTCGGTGACCGAGCTGCGCGACCACGCGCTCTTCTCCGGCATCGAGCCGAAGGACGTCAAGCGCGTGCGTGTCCGCGCCGGCGGCCAGACCGCGGTGCTCGAGCGGAGCGGCGACGCCGACTGGAAGCTCCTCGAGCCGACGAAGGGGACGGCCAAGGCGACGCGCGTGGACGACGTGCTGTACAGCGTGCGCGCCCTGCGCTGGAAGGACATCGTGTCACCGGGCGGCGAGGACGCGGCGAAGTACGGCCTCGACGCGCCGTCGATGGAAGTGGTCCTGCTGAAGGCGGACGGCGGCGAGCTGGCGCGGCTCACCGTCGGCAAGCGCGAGGGCGACATCGCCTACGTGCGGACCGCGTCGGGGCCGGCCATCTACGCCGTCGACGCGCGGACGCTCGGCGCCGCCCCCAAGATCCCCGACGACTTCAAGGGCTGACGTCGTGGTAGAGTCGCGGCCCATGAGCCGCGAGATCTTCGTGGTGGCGCGCGATCGGCCGGACCTGTACCGGTACCTCAGCCAGACGTTCGCCGAGGCCGACAACGTCCAGGTCATCCTGGACCGCCGCAGCGGCGAGGGTCGGCCGGCGGAGGAGGACCGACGCGCCCGCCCGAAGGTGGACGAGGATCTGCGCTCCGTCGGGTACGCGTTCATCACGCTGCCCTGACCGTCCCGGCTGCGATGGCCCGCTCCCTGAAGCTCGTCATCTTCGACTGCGACGGCGTGCTCGTGGACAGCGAGCGGCTCGCCGTCCGCATCGACCAGCAGCTTCTGGCCAGCCTCGGGTGGGCGCTGAGCGAGGCGGAGATCGTGGACCGCTTCGTCGGGCGCTCCGACGCGGCGATGATCGCGGACATCGAGGCGCATCTCGGCCGGCCGCTTGCCGCCGACTGGGACCGCCAGTTCCGCGATCTCTATCGCGCGCTCTTCGCGGCCGAGCTGAAGCCGGTCCCCGGAATCGTCGAGGCGCTCGATCGGATCGACATCCCGACCTGCGTCGCCTCCAGCGGCAGCCACGACAAGATGCGCTTCACCCTCGGCCTCACCGGTCTGTACGATCGCTTCGCGGGCCGGATCTTCAGCGCCACCGAGGTCGCCAACGGCAAGCCGGCGCCCGATCTCTTTCTGCACGCCGCCGCGCGCATGGGGGTGCCGCCCTCGGCGTGCGCGGTCATCGAGGACAGCCGCTGGGGTATCGAGGCGGCGCGCGCGGCCGGCATGCGCGCGTTCGGGTTCGCCGGCGGTCTGACGCCTGCGGCGCGTCTGACGGGGCCGGACACGATCGTCTTCGACGACATGCGGCAGCTCCCCGCGCTTCTGGCGTGCGCGCGGCTCGTGGAGTAGCATCGAAACCCGTGGGCGACGACGGGATCTATCTGAAGCAGCTCGAGCTCGGCCCGATGCAGAACTTCGTGTACCTGGTCGGCGATCCGGTGGCGCGCGAGTGCGTGGTGGTGGATCCCGCGTGGGAGATCGGCAGCATCGTCGACATCGCAGCGGCCGACGACATGCGGATCACGGGCGCGCTCGTCACTCACACCCATCAGGACCACGTGGGCGGCAGTCTCGCCTCGTGGGGAATGCCGGGTCGGATTCCGGGCGTCGAGGAGCTGCTGACCCGGGTGTCGGCGAAGATCTACGTGCACAAGGCCGAGCGCGAGTTCCTCCGCGGGCTCGGCTCCGATCTGGTCGCCGTCGACAACCACGACACGCTCGCGGTCGGTCGTCTGACGCTGACCTTCCTGCACACGCCGGGACACACGCCGGGCTCGCAGTGCTTCCTCGTCGACGGCCGGCTCGTCTCCGGCGATACGCTGTTCATCAACTCGTGCGGTCGCACCGACCTTCCCGGCAGCGACCCGAGCGAGATGTACTACTCGCTCACCCAGCGCCTCGGCGCCTTGCCCGACGACACCGTGCTGCTGCCCGGGCACAACTATGGCGGCGCGTCCTCGACGCTCGGCACGCAGAAGCGCGACAACCCGTTCATGCGCTTCCCGTCGCTCGGCGACTTCCTGGGGGTCATGGGCGGCGGCCGCGCGAAGATGCGCTGAGCGCGTGATCACCGGTCGCGACGTCGCCGAGCTGCTCCGCGGGCAGCGCTTCGACTTCTTCACCGGCGTGCCGTGCTCGCTGGTCGAGGACGTCATCGCGGTCCTCGAGCAGCGTGCGTCGGCGCCGTACGTGGCCGCCGTGCGCGAGGACGCGGCGATCGGGCTGGCGGCCGGCGCCTGGCTCTCCGGGCGGCGTCCGTGCGTGCTCATGCAGAATTCCGGGCTCGGCACGAGCCTCAACGCCCTCGCCTCGCTGTCACTGATGTACGGGCTCCCCGCGCTCGTGGTCGTCACCTGGCGCGGCTTCGAGGGCAAGGACGCGCCCGAGCACATCCTCACCGGCGCCATCACGCCACCGCTGCTCGATCTCCTCGGCATGCCGTACCGCATTCTGTCCGCGGAGCGCGCGGCCGCGGACGTCGCCTGGGCGGCGGCGGAGATGGACGCGCGCATGCGGCCGGTGGCGCTCGTGGTGCCGCCGAAGGTCGTGCAGACCGGCAACGTGCATGCGGCGCCGGCGGCGAGCGCCGGGCCGGCGCTGCCGGCGCTGCCGGCAGCACGGCCGCTGATGCCCTCGGTGTCCCGCCTCGCCGCGCTCAGCGCGGCGCGCAAGCCGCTCGGTGCCGAGCCCATCGTGCACGCCAACGGCTACGTCTGCCGCGAGTCGTTCGCGGTGGGCGACCGGCCGCAGAACTTCTACATGATCGGCTCGATGGGGCTCGCGTCCGCCATCGGCCTCGGCCTGGCGCTGGCGGTGCCGGGGCGGCGCAGCATCGTCTTCGACGGGGACGGCAACCTGCTGATGAACTTCGGGATCCTGGCCATGGTCGGCGCGCTGCAGCCGCGCAACTTCGTGCACCTCGTGTTCGACAACGAGGTCTACGGCTCCACCGGCAATCAGGCCTCGCCGTCGCGCGACGTCCGCCTCGACCGGGTGGCGGCAGCCGCCGGCTATCGCTCGTCGGTCGCCGTGACCGCGCCCGCCGACGTCGAGGCCGCTGTCGATGCCGCCATCCGCACCGACGGACCGCACTTCGTGCTCGCGAAGGTGACCGCCGAGGAGGCCGACGTCCCGCGCATTCCGTTCACACCCGAGCAGATCCGCGACCGCTTCCGCGCCAGCCTGGCCTCGTAGCGTCCGTCACGTCGGCTCGCCGCCGTCGACGGCGAGCACCTGGCCCGTGATGGACGCCGGGCAGGTGGCGAAGAACACGACGGCCGCGATCAGGTCGTCCAGGGGCACCGCGCGGCCGCGCGTGATCGCTCGCCAGCGCGCGGCGGGCAGGCGATCCGGCTTCAGCACGGGCCCGGGCGCCACGCAGTTCACGGCGATCCGTGCGGCCCGCAGCTCGTGCGCCAGTGCGCGCGTGAGCGCCTCCAGCCCCGCCTTGCTCGCCGCGTAGGCCGACCATCCGGCCGGCGCGTGCCACGCGATGACGTCGCCCACGTTCACCACGTGGCCGCCCTCGCGCATGTGCGGTGCGGCCGCCTGCGTGCAGAAGAACGCCGCGCGCAGATTCACCGCGAGCAGCGCGTCCCACTGCGCGGGCGTCGCCGTCGCGAGCGGTGTCCGGTAGAACAGCGCCGCGCTGTTCACCAGCACGTCGAGCCCCCCGAGCGCCCGCGCGGCCTCGGCCACCACGCGCGTCGCCGCCCGCGGCTCGCGGAGGTCGGCACGGATGGCGCGCGCGGCGGCGCCGCGGCCGCCGAGCTCGTTCACCGTGCGACGCGCGTCCGCCGTGGAGCGATGGAACGCGATGGCGACGTCGAAGCCCGCGTCCGCGAGTGCCAACGCCACCGCGCGGCCCACGCGTACGGCGCCGCCGGTGACCAGCGCGCGCGGCCGGATTTTGCGATCGGTCCGTGAAGGTGTCATAGTCGGTGAGCGATGAAGAACTGGCTGAAGAGCAGGCTGATCGCCGGGTTCTTCGTGACCGTTCCCGCCTTCGCGACTGGCTGGCTGCTGTGGGTGTTCTGGGCCAAGATCGACGACATCTTCGCGCCGATGTACGAGCGGATGTTCGGCCGTCCGGTGCCCGGCCTCGGCTTTCTCACCGCGGTCACGGCCATCCTGTTGATGGGCATCATCGCGCGTAACGTCGTGGGACGCCGCGTGCTCGCCGTTGGCGACAGCCTGCTCCACAAGGTTCCGGTCTTCCGCCTGCTGTACCCGTCGGTGAAGATGCTCATCGACTCGTTCTCGCCGGAGCGGCGCAACTCGTTCAAGGCGGTGGTGCTGGTGCGGCATCCGCGCGAGCATGCCTTCGCGTTCGCCTTCGTCACCAGTCAGCTGCTGCTCGAGGCGCCGGGCGGCAAGGGCGAGATGCTGACCGTGTTCATCCCGACCAACAACCTCTACCTCGGCGACATCGTGCTGGTGCCCGCCGACGACGTCATCCCGACCGGTCTCACCGTGGAGGAAGGCATCCGCATCATCCTGTCCGCGGGCACCGCGACGCCCACGCGGCTGCCGCGCATCTAACCGGTCACGGTCGCCGCCCACCCGGCGACGGCGTCGGCCAGCGCCTGGAGCGATCCGAAGAAGAAGTGATCGGTACCCTCGATGATCGTCACCGTCGCCTCCGGCACGGTGATGCGCAGCGTCTCGAGCGCGGCCGCCGGACAGTACTGGTCCTCGGCGCCCACGACGACGAGGAGCGGACCGCGCACCGCGGTGGGCGGAGACAGGGCCGCGAGCCGCAGCGGCGGCGCGATGAGCGCCAGGCCGGCCACCTCGCTCTTTCTCGCGACCGCGGCGGCCACCGCCGCTCCGAATGAATAGCCGCCGAGCGCCACGGGAAGGCCGGGGCGCAGACGCCGTCGCAGCTCGGCCAGCGCCGCCCGGACGTCGTCCTGCTCACCGCGACCGTCGTCGTGCCGGCCGGTCGAGGCGGCAACCCCGCGGAAGTTGAACCGCAACGTGGCCAGGCCATGGGCCGTGCACGCCTCCGCGGCGGTCGTCACCACGGGGCTGTCCATGTCCCCGCCATATAAGGGATGCGGATGGCACAGCACGACGCCGCCCCGGGCGTCGGCCGGAGCCGCCATGCGGGCGTCCAGGCAGACGTCGGCGCCGACGTCGAGGGTGACCGGCTGTTCGGCTATCATGCGGCCATGAGAATAACGGCCGGGGGGCCAGCCGTCCAACGCACGTGCTGACCTGCTATCGGACTCGACCGAGGCTGGGGGCCTGGCTCGACGGGGCCCTCGACGAGGCGACGGCGCGCTCGACGGCCGCCCACGTGGCCACTTGTGGGGTGTGCCAGCGCGAGGTCGGTGAGCTGCGCCGTCTCCGTAGCCTTCTCACCCGGTCTGTCACGGTGGCCGATCCCGATTGGACGGGTTTCTGGCCGGGCGTCGTACGAGGCATCGAGGACCGTCGAGTGCTGCGGCCGGCCCGGGTCGGCTCCCGCTGGTGGCGCCCTCAGTGGGCGCTCGGCGGCGCGCTCGCCGCCGCGCTGCTAGTCTCGCTCGGGCTCTGGCAGCTCGGCCCCGGCAGCCGCCCGCTCGACCCCGGGGTGCTGGTCAGCTCCGCCTCGACCGGCGATCCCCGCGCGACGGTGATGGTCTACGGGCCCCCCGAGCGCGACGTCGCCGTGGTCTGGGTCCTCGGCCTCGACGACCAGTAAACCCACCCGGCTCACCGCACGCCGCGTGCGCGCCACACCACGTCAGCGGGTCTCGGGCTTCAGAGCCGCCAGGCGCTCGCGCGCCAGCGGCGCTTCCTCTGCCTGCGGGAAATTGTCGACGAGATACTGCAGGCGCGCCTGCGCCACCGCCGGCTGCTTGAGATCGAGCAGTGCCAGCGCTTCCTTGTAGAGCGCGGTCGGCGCCTTGTCGCTGCGCGCGTAGTTCGCCTGCACCTTCCTGAACTCCTGCACCGCCTGCTCGAGCGCCTCGGTGGCCTTGTCGGCCTGGCTTGCGTTCACGTAGCCGCGCGCGAGGCTGAAGTATGCCTCGCCGATCCAGTACTGGGCGGCCCCCGCGAGCTGGTGATCCGGAAAGCGCCGGAGGAACTCGCGGAAGCCCGCGATCGCGAGCGGGTAGCTGCCCTTGCTGAAGTCGATGTACGCGGCCTGGTAGATGTCCTGCGGCTGCAGCGCGTTCGTCGACGGCCGCGCGCCCGCCGGCGGCTCCGTCTGTGCGCTCGGCGGCGCCGGTGTCGCCGGCCGCGCGGTGGTCGCGGGGGGCAGCGGCGACGGAACCGGCGTGGCGGTGCGCGGCTGGCGTCCGAGCGCTTCGGTGCGGGTGTTCAGCTCGTCGACTCGCGTGCCGAGCGCCGTCAGCGCGGTCGTGAGCGCATCGAGTCGCTGGTTGAGCGACTGGAGCTGGCGGTCTTCCTCCGTCGCGCGCTCGCGCTGGCGACGGTCGGCCTGGGCCAGCGCGGCCTCGGTGTCGGTCTTGGTGCGGAGCGCACTCTGCTGGACGAGGCCGAGCTCGGTGCGCAGCTCGAGGAGATCCTGCTGGGTGGCGACCCCGGCGACGTCGCTCACCGACGCGCAGCCGCCGCACAGCAGCGCGGCGAGGAGGAGGCCGCGGCCTCTCCTCGCCGTCGTTGCGGTGGCTATCGGGGCTTGACCAGGAAGTGCGACCGGCGGTTCTTCGCCCAGCACGCTTCCGTCTTCTCGGTGCAGACCGGCCGCTCCTCGCCATAGCTGATGATCGTGATGCGATTGGCCTGCACGCCCTGGGAGACGAGGTAGTTCATCGTCGACTTGGCGCGCCGCTCGCCGAGTGCGAGGTTGTACTCGTTGGTGCCGCGCTCGTCGCAGTGTCCCTCGATCAGGACCAGGTGATTGGGATTCGACTTGAGCCACGCCGCGTTGGCGTCGAGCGTCTTCGTCTCGTTCGGGCGGATGTCGTACTTGTCGAAGTCGAAGAAGATGTCCTGCAGCTCCGGCACCGCTGCGAAGTCCTGCACGGCCGGCCGTGCCGTCGAGCTCGGCGCGGGTGTCACCGGTCCGCCCGGGGCACTCTGCGTGCCACCACCCGCGGAGCCGCCGCCGCTCTGCATCTGCGACGCGCCGGCGCCGCCCCCCGGGGTCGCCGTCGTGCTGCTCGCCGTGCCCGTCGGTGCCGGCGCGGCCGCCTGCGTCGTCGCCGGCCGCTTGGCGCAACCGCTGCCGACGACCGCGGCAACGAGCAGCAATGTCACAACGAGAGCTGAACCGCGCGTAAGCATGACTCCTCCTTTAACTCGCTCAGTCCGGGCCTGGAAACCGCCAAATCCTATCACGGCAGCCGAGGCGACCACGAGGGACTTGTCGCCTCCGCGCTGCCGGTCGTGATGGGCGTCTGTGCGCTGCCGTCGGCGAGCATGGCGTAGATCTGCCAGCGGCCGCTGCGGTTCGACTGGAAGGCGAGGTGGCGGCCGCTGGGCGCCCACGTGGCGCCCTGGTTGTCGGCGCCGCTCGTCAGCCGACGCGGATTCGAGCCATCGACGTTGATGACCCAGATGTCGTGGCTGCCCTGTCGCGCGGTGTAGGCAATGCTGTCGCCCTTCGGCGACCAGCGCGGCTGCGTGTGGAAGCCGCCGGACGTGAGCTGCCGGACGCTCGTCCCCTCGGCGTCCATCACGAACAGGCCCGGCGTACCGGTCCGATCGGAGATGAACGCCAGCTGCCGTCCGGTCGGCGACCAGGTCGGCTCGGTGTCGATGCCGGCATGCCGCGTGAGCCGGCGCATCGTCCCGCTCGCGAGCGACAGCACGTAGATCTCGGGATTACCGTCCTTGGACAGCGTCATGGCCAGGCTCTTGCCGTCGGGGCTGAACGACGGCGAGGTGTTGATGCCGATGAAGGCGGCGAGCGTCTGCTCGGGACGGCGCTCGAAGGGGAACGCGCGATAGAGATCGGGATAGCCCTGCTTGTAGGACGTGTAGGCCAGCGAGCGCGCATCCGGGCTCCAGACCGGGGTGAGGTTGATCGAGCCGTTGCGCGTGAGCGGCGTCGGTCCGGCGCCGTCGTAGTCGGCGACCACGATCTCCTTGGCGCCGCGCGGGCCGGCCACGAACGCAATCTTCGTGTCCGCGACGCCGGGCTCGCCGGTGAACTGCAGCACCACCTCGTCGGCGATCTTGTGGGCCAGGCGCCGCGACTGCGCGGTCGGCACCTCGAACTTCTTGGACGCGATCAGTCGGTGCTCGGGGGTGGTGAGGTCATAGAGCCGCATCTCGCCCTCGACGCGGTCGCCGCGGATCGCGAGCAGTCCGTGGAGCCCGGCGTGCGCACCGGCGGCCGCGAACTCGTTCCACGACTGCTGCAGCGCGGCCGGGTTGTTCGCCGGAATGGCGCCGGTGGCGGCCACCACGCTGAAGAGGCCGGAGAAGGTCAGGTCGTGACCGGCCACGGTCGCGACCTGCTTGCCCATGCCCTGCGCGTCGGAGCCGGCCACGATCGTGAACTCGGGGACGGCGATGTTGAGCTTGCGGCTGCCTCCGCCCGTCACGTTCAGGAACACGTCGGTGCCCTGTGCGCGCAGCGGCGGCGGCGCCCACGGACCGACGAGCGAGACGGCGAGCAGCAGCACGATGATGGCAGCGATACGCTGGTACGACACGGTTACCCTCGCTCGGCGCTGAAGTTGAAGCCGAGATGCACGCGCAGCGTTGGCTCGGTGTACTCGGCGGGCAGGGGCGGGAAGGGATTGGCCTCGGCGATCGCGCGCAGTGCGGCCTGATCGTAGTACGAGTTGCCGGAGCTCTTCTCGATGCTCAGACGACCGACCTGGCCGTCGCGATTGATCTCGAACACAGCGACCGGCTGCTGGCCGGGCAGCGCCTTGCCCGACCAGCGCTCGGTCACCTTCGCTTGCACGCGGCTGAGGTACCACGCGTACGGAAAGTCGGTGGCGTTCAGCGTCATCGCGCCGGCGCCGGCCGGGCTGCCGTCACGGCGGCCGATCGGCACCGGGGGCGGCGGAGCCGCTGCACGCGCAACGTCGGGCGCGGGCTTCTCCACCGGCGTCGGCGTCGGCGCGGCCTTGGCGGTGCTCTCCATCCGCGGCAGCTCCTTGTCGCCGGCCTTCGGCAGCGCGGGAGCGCGCGCCGGCAGCGTGCGATCGGGAAGCGCGGCGGTCTCGCGTGGGCGCGGCGGCATGTCGCGCGACGCCTCGCGTGGCGGCAGATCCGCCGGGCGTGGCGGCGCCGGCCTCGGTAGCTCCGGCGCGCGCGACGGCAGCGGTGGCGGTGGTGTCGGTGTGGGCGGCGCCTCTGCGCGCCCCTCGGGCGAGCCGACGGCAGCGACGGCGGGCACGAGGTTCACGACGTATGCCTTCGGCTGCTCGGTGGCCCAGTAGCCGGCGGCGAGCACGACGCCGGCCGCGAGACAGCCATGCAGCACCGCGGAGAGCAGCGTGGCCGTGACCGGCAGCTTCGCCCGGCGAAGCGCGGGCCCGCGCGCGGGATGCATGCGGAGCGTCGCCGCCGCGATGCTCACGTCAGCGCTCGCGGGCCGGCTCGGTCACCATGCCGAGCCGCTCGATGCCGGCGCGGCGGACCATGTCCATGGTCTCGACGACGGCGCCGTACGACAGACCGGCGTCGGCTTTGAGATAGAGCGTCTTGTCGGTGCGGTTGCGGAACGCGTCGCGCAGCGCGCCCTCGAGGCCGCCCGGCGCAATGCGCTTGTCGTTGAGGAACAGCGCGCGCTCCTTCGTCACCGTCAGCACCAGCCGCTCCTCGACCGCGGTCGGCTTGGCGGCTGCCCGCGGCAAGTTGACGTCGATCCCGCGGTACATCATCGGCGCCGTCAGCATGAAGATGAGCAGCAGCACCAGCACCACGTCGACGAGCGGGATGATGTTGATCTCGGCCAGGCTGGTACCCACGCGGCGGTTCGGGCCGCCGCCCGGCGCGCCGACGTTAAATGCCATCTTTCGCGGGCCTCGAGAGCTTGGGAGCGGGGCGGCTGAGCATGTTGAGCAGGTCCAGCGTGAAGCCGTCCATCTCGGTCGCCCAGTGCTTCACGCGGTTGACGAAGTAGTTGTAGCCGATGACCGCGGGGATGGCGGCGCCGAGCCCGGCTGCCGTTGCGATGAGCGCCTCGGAGATGCCCGGCGCGACGACGGCGAGGCTGGCCGAGCCCTGCGCGCCGATGCCGTGGAAGGCGGACATGACGCCCCACACCGTTCCGAACAACCCGATGAATGGACACGAGCTGGCCGTGGTCGCGAGAAACGGCAGGTAGCGCTCGAGCTGCGCCACCTCCATGCCGGCCTGCCGGCGCATGGCACGGTCGGCAGCGGCGAGCCGGTCCCCACCGCTGTCATCCACCTCGTCGATGCCATGCTCGAAGATCTCCGGCGTCGTCGAGAGCTCCTGGAATGCCGCGACATAGAGCTGCGCGAGCGGGCTGTCGCGGAATTTCTTGGCCGCGCCGGCCACCGCGGCCGCGCGGCGACCCTCGCGGAACACCTGGAGGAACTTGAGCGTCTGCGAGCGCACTCGCCGCAGCTGCCACCACTTCTCGACGATGAGGGCCCAGCTGATGATCGAGAAGATGCCCAGGATCGCCAGGATGAGCTTGGCGACGGGGCCCGCGCTCCAGATCAGGTCGAGAACGCCGGCGGTCAGATTGTCAGCAGAGGTGAGCAAGAGAGCTCCTTGGTTTTGACTCCGATCATACGGACGCCGCCGCGGCGTGTCAACATTTTGGCTCGAAAAATTGAGCGTTTTCGTTGACTTCGTTCGCCCCGCGCTCGTATAACCGAGGACGTGGTCGGCGCGTTCCTCGCGGGACTCCTCGTCGTACTTGCCGCGGCCGGTGGCGCCCAGGCCGCCGATGCCAGAGCCGCCGCGAACGCCTTCGTCGCCCGCCTGGGTGGCGTCAACGTCTCGAGCGTCGTGATCGACCAGACGCTGACGCTGTACGATCCCGCCGGCCGCCAGCCCAAGTCGACGGGCGAGCAGCGTCTCTACCTGAAGCTGCCCCGCCGCCAGCGCGTGGAGCAGACGGTCGACGGGCGGCGCGAGATCCGGCTCACCGTCGACGATCGCACGTGGATCCGCGGCGTCGACGGCCGCACCTACGAGGCGCCGCCGCCCGAGCAGCGGCGCGACCGCACGCACCTGCTGGTCCCGCTGCGCCGCAGCGGCGCTGACCTGCTCGCGGAGTGGAGCGCGCTCGGTGTGCGGACCGACGTGAGCTACGACACGCAGGTCGCCGGCCGCGCGATCACCGTCATCGGCGCGCGCCCGGGCGAGCGCACGGTGCCACAGGTCTGGCTCGATCCCGAGCGCGGCGTCGTGCGCTTCATCACGCGCGAGCGGCTGCCCCATGGCGACAGCGTGGTCGATCTCACGCTGTCGGAGCACCGGCCGCTGGCGGGCGGCTTCGTGTTCCCGCATCGCCAGGAAGCCTTCGTCGATGGCAAGCTGGTGCTGCTGGTGACGGTGCGCTCGGCGGCGGTGAACACGAACCCGGACGACGCGCTGTTCGATCCGGACGCGCTGAAGCGCGCGCGCTGATGCGCCGCTTCGGCTTCCTCGGCACCTCGGGCGCGGTCCCGTCCGCGGAGCGCGACACGATCTCGCTCGTGTTCGAGGACGACGCCGGCCTCGTCCTCCTCGACTGCGGCGGCAGCCCGGTGCAGCGACTGCGGCGGCTGGGTCTCGATCCGCTGCGGCTCACGCAGGTCGTGCTCACTCACCTGCATCCCGACCACGCCTACGGGCTGCCGGCGCTGCTGCAGTGCCTGATGCTGCTGGGACGCTCCGCATCGCTGCCGGTCGTGTGCCGGCCCGAGCACGTCGAGCCGCTGCAGACGCTCCTCGACGTCTTCAAGCTCGGCGGTCCCCGGATGGGATTCGCCGCCCCGCTCACACCGATCGACCTCGCACCCGGCGCGCGCGCGTTCCGGGTGGGCGCGCTGAGCGTCTCGACGGCGCCCAACGAGCACGGATCGATGCCCAACTTCGCCGTGCGCGTGGATGTGGACGGAGGCGGGGCCGTCGTCTACTCGTCCGACACCCAGCCCTGCGAGGCGGTGGTCGCGCTCTCGCGCGGGGCCGACACGCTCATCCACGAGGCGACGTTTCCGCAGCGCCATCGCGGCCGGTTCGGCGTGCACTCCACGGCGGCCGAGGCGGGCGAGATCGCCGCGCGGGCGGGTGTGCGCCGGCTGATCCTGGCCCACGTGGAAGCCGACTATCACGGCGAGCTCGAGACGCTCGCCGACGAGGCGCGCAAGCACTTCGGCGGCGTCGTCGACGTCGCGCGCGAGCTCGCGCTCTACCCGCTGTGACGGGCGCCACGCTCCGGCGCCTTCGGCGGCGCTGATGGCGGCGCGCCGGCGCCCGCGGTCGCGACAGCGGTGGCCCGGGCGGCGGCTGCGCAATCGCGTGCGGTCGCGCGCGTCCGCGCTGCTGGGCGGTCCGAGCCTGGTCGCGCGGCTGTTCGGCTGGCTCTACGTCGCGGTGCTCGTGCCGGTCGTGTTCGTCGTCACCATCCTCGCCATCCGGGCGGCGATGGCGGGCGGGGACGTCACCGGCACGCTTCGCATGCTGCCGCTGGCGCTGATCTGGCCGCTGGCGGCCCTGGCGCTGCACGGCGACACGGCGGCCGCCCTGGCCTTCCCGGTGAACGTGCTCGTTCTCGGTGTGTGCACGGCGTTCGTGCTCAGCGGCTGGACCGTGCTGATCTTCGCCGTGCGGGACCTGGTGCGCTGGCACACGGCGCGCTGATCAGCCGGCGGGCCGCGCGCGCGACACCGAAGGGTGGCCGGCGATCCAGAAGCGCAGCGGCAGCTCCACCGAGCGCGTGATGCCCACGCGGCGGCCCCGCTCGATCGTGAACCGGCGCGGCGCGTCGGCCGGAAGGATGACCAGCGCACCGCGCGTGAGGTCGGCGCCGTTGTCGCGCAGGGTCACGCCGAGCGCCCGCGTGAGGTTGCCGGGTCCGCTCGCGAGCCGGGCCGAGGCCGGCGCGCCGCGACGCCGGCTCATGGTCGCCACGCCGTCGAGCGGCTCGAGGGCGCGGATGAGCACGCAGCCCGGCTCGCCGGCCGGGTTCGCGGTGGCGTTGAGACAGCAGTGCACGCCATAGTTCAGAAAGACGTACGCGTGGCCGCCTTCGCCGTACAAGACCGCATGGCTTCCCGGTCGGAAGGCGGCGTGCGAGGCGGCGTCCTCGGGTCCCAGATAGGCTTCGGTCTCGACGATGCGGCCCGAGGTCAGCGCGCGGCCGCGCCGCGACACGACGATGCAGCCGAGGAGGTCGCGCGCGACGGCCGGCGCGGGACGCAGGTAGAAGGCGCGCGGCAGGGGCTCAGGCCCGGGCGAGTCGCTCCTCCACCAGTCGTCGCAGCGACTCGAAGTCGAATGCCGTGGCCTCGCGGCTCGGCGGCGCGGCCTCGGTCTTGAGGCCCGTCTCGCTGATGATCACGCAGAACGAGCGGGCCGGATCGATCTCGCGGGCGGCGAGCAGCTTCGTCAGCACGGCCAGCGTCGCCACGCCAGTCGGCCCCGCCCACACGCCTTCGGTGCGGGCCAGCGTGCGCTGGGCCTCGAGGATCTCGTCGTCCTCGGCGTCGCCGGCGGCGCCGCCGCCCTCGCGCAGCAGGCGCAGCACCCAGTCACCCTTGCGGCCGGGATTGCCGGCGGCGAGCCCCTCGGCCACGGTGTAGCCGATCGACAGCGGCGTGATGGCGCCGCCCGCGCGGAACGCGCGCGTGACGGCGTTGGCGCGCGTGGCCTGGGCAGCGATCATGCTGGGCTGGCGCGTGATCCAGCCCGCGTCGCGCATCTCCCGGAAGCCTCGCGCCGCGGCGATGAACGTCTCGCCCACCGCGACCGGCGCCACCACCACGTCAGGTGGCGTCCAGCCGCTCTGCTCGGCGATCTCGTAGGCGATCGTCTTCTTGCCCTCGTGCTTGTACGCGTTGCGCGAGGCGCCGCAGTCGAAGAACAGGCGCGAGTCCACCAGCCGGTCCCAGTGCGTGATGAGGTCGTCGTAGACGCCCTTGTAGAGCACCAGGTCGGCCGTGGTGGCCGCCATGTGAAGCAGCTTCGGCGCCGAGGCGCGCTCGTAGGCGAAGATCAGCGAGCGCAGGCCCGCGCGTGCCGAGTAGGCCGCGATCGACGAGCCGGCGTTGCCGCTCGACACGACGGAGGTCGCCTTGAAGCCGAACTGCAGGGCGGCGGCCACGCCGGTGGCGGACGAGCGGTCCTTCACCGTGCCCGTCGGGTTCGCGCCTTCGAGCTTGAGCGTCAGCCGCCGGACGCCGAGCCGCCGCGCGAGCCGCGGTGCCTCGAGCAGCGGTGTGGCGCCCTCGCCGAGCGTCACCCGGTGCGCGGGGTCCGGGATGGGCAGCACGGCGGCGTAGCGCCAGAGGCCGTGGCCGGCCAGCACGTCCGGCCCGCGCGCGCGCAGCATGTCGAGGTCGTAGCGCAGCTCGAGCAGGCCGCGGCACTTGTCGCACTCCAGCCGATACCCGAGCGGGTGCACGGTCCCGCAGTCGATGCAGGTGAGCTGCTGCGCGAGCGATTCGGTCACAGGCCGAGCACGTCGAGCATCGCATCGATCCGGTGGCGCAGCGTGTGCTCGGCCAGCGCGCGGCGTCGCGCGTTGTCGCCGATGGCGCGTGCCTCGTCCGGGTGCGCCAGCAAATGATCGAGCCGGCGGCGCAGCTCGCCGAGATCACGATAGGGGACGACCTCGTCGCCGGGCTTGAAGAGCCGCCCGATGTCCTCCTTGGCGTCGACGAGCTGGCAGGCGCCGGCCGCGGCCAGCTCGAAGGCGCGGGTGTTCACGCCGACGATGTCGTTCATCGGGTGATGATGGTTGAGCGACACGGTGGACGCCGTGTAGACGGCCAGCTTGTCGCGGCCATGGACCGCGCGGCCGGCGATCAGCCCGCGCACGACGGGGTCGCGCGTGCGCGCCCAGCCGTGGCCCCAGACGCGCAGCGGGTAGTTGCCGAGCTCCCGCACGAAGCGCTCGCGGTAATCGTAGCGGCTGCCCACGAACGACACGGGCGAGCCGAATCGCTCGCGATCCTCGGCCGTCAGCGTCACCGGGTGGTGCTCGGACGGCACGCAGTACATCGGCAGGTAGTGGAGATTCCGCAGGCCGGCCTGCTGCAGGCTGGCCATGGCGTAGCGCTCCTTCGTGAAGAACGCGTCGTACGGCTCGATGCAGCCGAACGGGATCATCCACAGCGGGTTGTCGGGGAAGACGTTGACGAAGCGTGTGTCGATGCGCGCCTTGATGCGGTGCACGACGGCCGGATCGATCGGACCGCCCTTGATGACGAGCACCACCGACGGCCCCCACGCGGCGCAGGCGCGCGTGAGCTGTCCGAGGATCAGGCGCTGGTAGACGGCTTTCGACGCGCGGTTCTTGTAGAGGACGTTGTCGCGGCGGTACTCGAAGAGCCGCACCTCGTGGCCCATCGCCGCGAGCTCGTCGGCGAAGTCGACGCCCATGAGGCCGGCCCGGTTGAAGGGCAGCACGATGAGCCAGCGCACGGCCCGTAGCGTAGCACACGGCCGCGGCGCTATCATGAGCGCCCTCATGACGGCGCGCGCGCTTTCGCGTCTGACTCCCTCGCTCGTGCTGTTCGCCGTGCTCCTCGCCGCCTGGCAGCTCGCCGGTCCCGTGCTCGGTGTGCGCGAGTACCTCTTGCCCGGCCCGCTGGCGGTGCTCCGCGCGGCCGGCGGCGGCTCCGTGCCGTGGCACGCGCATCTGTGGGTGACCACGGTCGAGATCCTCGGCGGCTTCGCGGTGGCCGCCGCCGCCGGCGTCGCCCTCGGCATCGCGGTGGCGGCCTCGCCGCTCGTCGCGCGCGGGCTCCTGCCGTTTCTCGTGTTCGTCAACACGCTGCCCAAGGTGGCGGTGGCGCCCCTGTTCCTGCTGTGGCTCGGCTACGGCATCGTGCCGAACGTGCTCATCGCCGCGCTCATCGGATTCTTCCCGGTCGTCATCAACACGGCCGTCGGCCTCACCCAGATCGACGAGGAGCTGCTGGATCTCGGGCGCGTGTTCGGCGCGCCAACGTGGAAGGTGTTCCTGCGCATCCGGTTGCCCAACGCGCTGCCGTACGTGCTCTCCGCGCTGAAGGTGACGGCGACCGCCGCCGTCGTCGGCGCCATCGTGGGCGAGTTCGTCGCCTCGCAGGCGGGGCTCGGCACGGTCATCGTGAACGCGCAGACGAATCTCAACACGCCCGTGGCCTTTGCCGCGCTGCTGTGGATCTCGGTGATCGGCCTGCTGCTCTACGGGGCGGTCGGTCTCGCCGGCCGGTGGTGGGCGCCGTGGGCGGATACGACCTGAGGAGGTTCTCATGACGTCTCGTGCGCTGCTCGCTCTGGCTCTCGTCGCGCTCGCACTGCTGCCGGGCGCGACCGACGCCCAGTCACCGCAGAAGGTCGTGCTCGCCCTGAACTGGTTCGCCGTCGGCGACCACGCCGCCTACTGGGTCGCTCTCGACAAGGGCTATTACAGATCGCGCGGCCTCGACGTGGAGCTGCAGAACTCCAAGGGCTCCGGCGACTCGATCGCCAAGGTCGACACCGGCCGCGCGGACCTCGGGCTCGCCGACGCGGTGGTCGTCATCCCGCGCATCGCACAGGGCGCGAAGATCAAGATCGTCGGCGCGGTGTTCGACAACACGCCGCTGAACATCTGGACCCGCAAGGACACCGGCATCACGAAGCCGAAGGACCTGGAGGGCAAGCTGCTGGCGGCCCCGCCGGGCGACTCGCAGCGACAGCTGTTCCCGGCCTTCGCCAAGGTCAACGGCGTGGATGCGTCCAAGGTCCGGTGGCTGACCATCGAGCCGGCTGCGAAGTTCGTCGCGCTTGCCGAGAAGCGCGCCGACGCCGTCCCCGACTACACGACGGGGCAGCCGTTCTGGGAGAAGGCCGTCGGCAAGGACAACCTCGTGCGGATGCCGTGGCATCAGTACGGCTTCGACACGTACTCGATGTCGATCATCGCCGGTGAGCGCACGCTCGGGGAGCGCTCGCAGCTGGTCCGTGACTTCCTGGCCGCCTCCTACCAGGGCTGGCGTGACGTGATGGAGAACCCGAAGGCGGCGCTCGAGATCTTCAAGAAGCGAGTGCCCGACATCGACGTCACGCTCATCGAGCCCAACATGATGCTGGGGCTCGATCTCATGCGCACCGACCGCTACGCCAGGCACGGCATCGGCTGGATGGATCGCGGCAAGATGTGCGGCACCGTGGAGTTCATCAACAGCTACATGCCCGACATGCCGCGCAAGGTGGGCTGCGACGAGGTCTTCACCAACGACTTCCTGACCAAGATCGAGCCGCCCAGGAAGTGATCGTCGTCGACCGGGTCGGCATGACGTATCGCGCCGATGCCGGTCCCGTCGAGGCCCTCCGCGACGTCTCGTTTCGCGTCGCGCCCGGCGAGCTGGTGGCGCTCGTCGGCCCGTCGGGCTGCGGCAAGTCGACGCTGCTGCGCATCGTGGCCGGCCTGCGCCCCGCGACGTCGGGGTCGGTGACGGTGGACGGCGTGGCCGTGCGCGCGCCGCTGACGGCGGTCGGCATGGTCTTCCAGGCGCCCGTCCTGCTGAAGTGGCGGACCGTGCGCGACAACGTCCTCTTGCCCGCCGAGCTCTCGGGCCTCGATGCCGCTGCCCTCCGCGGGCGCGCCGAGGCGCTGCTGGAGCTGGTCGGCCTCGCCGAGTTCGGCGGCCGTTATCCGCGCGAGCTGTCCGGCGGCATGCAGCAGCGGGCGGCCATCTGTCGGGCGCTGCTGCTGGACCCGCCGCTGCTGCTCATGGACGAGCCCTTCGGCGCGCTGGACGCGATGACCCGCGACGACATGAACCTGGAGCTGCTGCGCGTGTGGGGCGAGACGCACACCACGCGCAAGACAGTCGTCTTCGTCACCCACTCGATCCCGGAGGCCGTGTTCCTCGCCGACACCGTCGTCGTCATGACGCCGCGACCGGGGCGCGTGGCGCGCACGGTCGCCGTGCCGCTGCCGCGTCCACGCACGCCCGCCACGCGGGCGCTGCCGGAGTTCGGGCGCCTGGCGCTCGAGGTCCACGAGGCGCTGGCGCGGCGGCCCTGAGCCTCGGCGCCGACTGCGCGCCGATCAGAGGAAGAGGCGCTCGACGAAGAGAACGAGGCCGATGGCCAGGATGGCCACCGACGAGCCGGCGATGGCGCGCGATTTCCAGCGCGTCCGTCGCAACAGCACGAGCACCGGGAGCAGGGCGGCGATGACGAGCGCCTGACCGATCTCGACCCCCACGTTGAACCCGAGCAGCGAGAGCACCAGGCCGTGGCGTGCCAGGCCCAGCTCGCGCAGCGCGGACGAGAACCCGAAGCCGTGCACGAGCCCGAACACGAAGCTCACGATCCAGCGCCGCCCGACGGCCGGCCGCGGCGCGAGGTTCTCGGCGGCCACGAAGGCGATCGACAGCGCGATGACCGCCTCCACCAGGCGGTCGGGAAGCACCACCAGGTCGAGCACGGCGAGCGACAGGGTGATGCTGTGGGCGAGGGTGAACGCGGTGACGATCTTCACCAGCGCGAACAGACCTCCGCCGGACAGGAGCAGCGCCACCAGGAAGAGCAGGTGATCGTAGCCGCTGAGGATGTGGTGGATCCCGAGCAGGACGAAGCTCGTCGTGTCGCGCCCGGCCGACGGCGCCACGCTGAAGCGCGCCTCGCGGCTCGTCGGCTCGAACGCGAACTGGCGCGTCTCCCCGGCCCACTCGACCTTCGTCAGCGTGTGGTGGTCGGTGCCGACGACGTCGAACACGTCGTCGCGGAGCTCGAGCTCGCGGAACCCGCCGGGGCACGCGAAGTCCACGAGCATCGTGAAGCTCGCGGCGTCGGCGGCGCCGGGCTGGACGAGCCCGGGTCCGGGCTCGCAGCGGACGCCGTCGGCGCGCACGCCGATCGTGCGGCGGAGGACGTCCAGCAGCCGCTCGCGCGCCTGCGCGCTTCCGAGCTGCGCGAGCCGAAGGTTCTCCGCCATCTCGCTCGGCAGCGCCGCCGTCGGCAGCACGAGACTGTA
>DATAOC010000145.1:0-78151 GCA_036265915.1 Candidatus Methylomirabilota bacterium
CTTCTGCTCGGTGGTCCCGACCGCGTCGATGAAGCGCATGACCGTCGAGTGCATGTGCACGGTCATGGCCGTGCCCGCGCAGCCTCGCGCGAGCTCGCGGATCACCGCGATGTAGGTCGGCATGTCGAGACCGAGGCCGCCGTAGGCGGCGGGAATGGTCCCCGCCAGCAGGCCGTCGCGCCAGAGATCGCGCCAGCTGTCGAGCGGGTTCTTGGCGTCACGATCGTACTCGGCGGCGCGCGGCGCGAGCTTCTCGCGCGACAGGCGCGCCGCCGTCTCGACGATCGCCGCGTTCACGCCATCCGGCCGCCGGCGGCGGCCGGGCGTCGCGCGGTCACGCAGCGGCAGGTATCGATCTGGTGCAGCTCGATGATGTTGCCGAAGGGATCCTTCAGGAAGAGCTGCAGCGACTGGGGGCCGACCACGCTCTCGGCCGCCCAGTACTCCACGTTCAGGCTGTCGAGCTCCTTGCGCGCGGCCTGGATGTCGGCCACGGCCAGCGCCACGTGGGGCAGCGAGGGATCCTTGCCGGGGCCCTTGGCGAACTTCGACTGCCCCTCGACGCCCATCAGGTGGATCTGCGCGGTGCCGCCGACGTCCATCCAGTAGCCGTCGATGGTCGGGATCTCCGGGCGGCCGGGGTCGTGGCTGAGACCGAGGACGTCGCCGTAGAAGCGGCGTGCCCTGGCGACGTCGTCCTTCGAGGGACCGACGCGGATACCGTGATGATGCAGCTCGAGCACCTGAATGGCCATGAGCCTCCTCCTTGTTCAGCGAAACCGCGCGAGCAGCGTACCCCAGATTCCCTTCGGCAAGAACAGCACGAAGCCCATGAAGATGAGCCCGATGAACAGGGGCCAGGACTCCGTCACCACGCTCAAGCGGTCTTCCAGCACCAGGTACGTCGCGGCGCCCACGAAGGGGCCGAAGAACGTGCCGGCGCCGCCGAGCAACGTCATGATCACGACCTGGCCCGACGTCGTCCAGTACAGCGACTCCACCGGGACCACGGCCAGCCGCAGCGCGTCGAGGCCGCCGGCGAGCCCGCAGAACAGCGCGGAGAACACGAACGACAGCAGCTTGATCGTGCGGACGTCGTAGCCGCAGGCGACGGCGCGGTCGGTGTTCTCGCGAATGGCCTGCAGCAGCGCGCCGAACGGCGAATCGAGGATGCGCTTGAGCGCGAGCACGGCGAGCGTGACCAGCACCAGCGCGAAGTAGTAGAAGGCGAGCGACGAGTCCAGCGAGATCGTCAGCCCTGCCAGGTGCAGCGCCGGGACCTGGATGCCGCGCAGGCCGTCGTCGCCACCGGTGACGTCGGACACGTGAAAGGCGATGAAGTACAGCAGCTGGGCGAAGGCGAGCGAGAGCATGGCGAAATAGATGCCGCGCCGGCGCAGGCAGAAGAAGCCGATGACGGCGCCGCCGAGCCCGGCCAGCAGCAGCCCGGCGCCGAGCGCGGCCCACACCGAGAGCAGCTTCAGCTTCGCGAGCGCGATGCCCGTGCCATACGCGCCGAGTCCCCAGTAGGCCGCGTGGCCGAAGGACAGCAGCCCCGTGTAGCCGTACAGCAGATTGAAGCCGAGCGCGAAGAGACCGTAGATGAGCACCTGCGTGGCCAGGGCCTTGTACGGAACGACGAACGGGAACAGGACGAACACGACCGCGAACGCGAGGACGGGCCGGGCGGCGAAGGCGCGCTTCATTCCATGAGCCCGGTCTCTCCGAAGAGCCCGCTGGGACGCAGCAGCAGCACGAGGGCCATGACCAGGAACACGTTGATCTCGGCGAGCTTGGGCGCGAAGAACGTGGTGAGGCTCACCACCTCGCCGACGAGGAGCCCGGCCACGATGGCGCCCGGCAGGCTGCCCATGCCGCCGACGACCACCACCACGAACGACTCGATCACGACGGTCACGCCCATCTCCGCGTAGACGCTGCGCATCGGTCCGGCCAGGATGCCGGCCAGCCCGGCCAGCGCGCTGCCGATCCCGAAGACCAGCAGCCAGATGCGCCGGAGGTCGACGCCGAGCGCGCGCACCATCAGCGGGTCGCGCGAGCCGGCGCGGATCACGAGGCCGACGTTGGTGCGCTCGAGGAACAGCCAGAGACCGACCAGCACCAGCGCGGTCACGGCGATGACGAACAGCCGGTAGCTGGGAAACATCCCGAAGCCCAGGTTCACGGCGCCGGCGAGCGCGCGCGGCGGATCGAGCGACAGGCCGATCTTGCCCCAGGTGAGACGCACGGCCTCGATGAGGACCGCGGAGAGGCCGAACGTGAGCAGCAGCGGATCGTCGATGGAGCGCCCATACAGCGGCCGGATGAGGAACCGCTCCACGCCGAGCCCGAGCACGCCGACCAGCAGCGGCGCCACGATCAGCGCCAGCCAGAAGCTCTTGGTGGCGCCGACGAGGAAGAATCCGAGGTAGGCGCCGAGCATGTAGAACGAGCCGTGCGAGAAGTTCACCACCGTCATGAGGCCGAAGATGAGCGACAGGCCGATGGCGAGCAGCACGAAGATCATGCCGAGCACGAGCCCCGTGAACAGCTGCGCCGTCAGCGCGGCAAACGAAATATCAGGCACGACCGCGCGTCAGGGTCTCACACATGCCCCTTTTCGGCGCAGGTGCGGTCGTACTCCTCGTTGGCGGAAACTTTGGCCACGAGATCCAGCAGGCCCCAGTCGCCCTTCGTCTGGCCGGGGCCGCGGCCGCGGCCGATCCACATGTCCTGGAACGACTTGTTGTCGCACGCGCGCCACCACTGCTTGCCCTTGAAGTGGTCGTAGGTCGGACTCTTGCGGAGGGCGTTGGCGACGGCGTCGGCATCGGTGGACTTCGCCAGCTCCACGCCCCGCGCCACCTCGAGCACGCCGCTGTAGGAGTACGCGGCGTAGTCGCCGGGCGGCAGCCCGTACTTCTTCATCGACGCGTCGACGAACTTCTTGGCGGTGGGGATCTGCTCCTGCAGCTCCCAGTACCAGTTGATGCCGCCGTACACGTCCTGGTAGAGCTCGGGGCCGCCCTCCTTCAGATACGAGATCCAGTGGAGCGGCTGCGCGATCTTCATCTCCTTCTTCATGCCGTAGGAGATCACCTGCTTGTGGAGGGCCACGTTGTCGGCGCCGGGAGCGACGTTCATGAGCACGTCCGGCTTGGCCGCCTGGATCTTCGGCAGATGCGCGGAGAACTCGGCGCTGCCGAGCGGGTAGGGCGTGGTGCCGAGCAGCGTGCCGCCGTTCTTCTTCAGCACCTCGGTGAGCACGGCGTTGTTCTGCTTGCCCCACGCGTAGTCGGCGTAGATGATCCACCACTTCTTGCCGAGGTTCTGGGCGACCCACTGACCGACCACGCGTGACGTGATGGTCGGGTTCAGCGCCTCGTGGAACGTGATCGGGCTGGTGTCCGGCCTGGCGCTGATCTCGTCCGACTGGCTGGTGGACACGAAGAGGACCTTCGACTTCTTCGTCTGCTCGTTAATCGCCATCTGCACGTGGGCCGCGAGGCCGCCCACGATGAACTGCACGTGCTCGTTCTCGATGAGCTCCTTCGTGCGCTGCGCGCCGACGGCGGGCTTGAGCTGGTCATCGCGGAACAGCACCTCGACCTTGCGGCCCATGACGCCGCCCTTGGCGTTCAGCTCGTCGGCGGCCAGCACGGCGCCGCGCTGCATGTCGGCCGCGAGCGCGGCGAACGGGCCCGTCAGCGGTAGCGGACAGCCGATCCGCAGCGGCTCTTTGGACTGGGCCCTGCCGATCGCGGGAAAGGCCAGCGTGGTCGCAGCGGCGGCGGTCGTGGCGAGAAAGGCTCGGCGGTCCATCGTCGACTCCTTTTGGTGTCGGAGCTGTTTTCCGGCTCGCCGTGGGTGGCCTGACAAAGGCGGCTTCCGGCTCCGCTGGCGACGGCGCTGGCTCGACGTAGTTGAGTGCGCGCGATGATAGGGGTGGGGGAGGCGCGTGTCAAATCGCGGTACACTCCGGCTGAGAATCTCGGAGGAGGATCCGCGATGGCGGTGAAGGCGCTGCTGCACTACGCGCTCGAGGTGCCCGACCAGACGGTGGGCGAGCGATTCTACACGGGCTTCGGCTTGCTCAATGAGCCGGCGCGCGACGGCGCCGTGCGGCTCCGCCCGGCCCCGCTGAAGCGCGAGTCGGTGCTGCTCTACGGCGGACCCAGGAAGCGGCTACACCACCTGGCGTTCGGGGCGCCGGGGGACGAGCTCGACGCAACCCGGGAGTCGCTGCGACGGGCGGGCGTGAGCGAGGTCGACCCCCCGCGCGGCGCGCCCGACGGCGGATTCTGGGTTCGCGATCCCGACGGCAACCTCGTGAACATCCGTCCCGAGGCCGCGGAGGCGCCGCCCGCCGATCCGCCGCTGACGCTCAACAGCCCCGGTCACGTCAGCCGCGTCGGCGCCCGCGGCTGTCCCGACCGCTTCGCGGCGCGGCCGCGGCGGCTCGGCCACGTGCTGCTCTTCAGCGGCGACCTCGGTCGCCAGATCGACTTCTACACGCGCGTGCTCGGCATGAAGCTGTCCGACCGCTGCTCGAACATCATCGCGTTCCTGCGCTGCTCGCCGGATCACCACAATCTCGCGCTGCTCGCCTCCGAGGGCCCTGGGTTCCATCACGGCTCGTTCGAGGTCGGCAACGTCGACGAGATCGCCATGGGCGCCCAGCGCGCGGCGGACGCCGGCATCCCGCCCGGCTGGGGCGTGGGCCGCCACGTGATCGGCTCCAACTACTTCTATTACGTGCGCGATCCGTGGGGCTCGTGGGCGGAGTACTTCCACGACCTCGATCACATTCCCGAGACGTGCGCGTGGGAGCCGCGCGATTTCCCGCCCGAGGACGCGCTCTACCGCTGGGGCCCGCCGGTGCCGGAGGACTTCGGCCTCAACCGCGAGCTGGCTCGCTGAGCGGCGGTGCCTTTGTGCAACGCGCCGTCCTTCATGATCATGCGCAGTGCCGCGCGATCTTGAAGGACGGCGATGTCGGCCAGCGGATCGCCGTCGACGAGCAGCAGGTCGGCGAGGGCGCCGGGCCGGATCACGCCGAGCTCGCCCGGACGGCCCATGAGCTCCCCACCGAGCCGGGTCGCCGCCACGAGGGTTTCGGCGGCTGAGAATCCCAGCACCTTCACGAAGAGCCACAGGTCGCGCGCGTACGTGCCGTGCGGCGTGTACGGGAACCCATAGTCGCCGCCAGGCAGCACCCGGACGCCGCGCTTGCGCAGCTTGCCGATGACGTCGACCGAGGCCTCCAGCTCGCGCTGAAAGCCGGCCGCGCGCTCCGCGGTCACACCCCACTGGCCCGCGGCCTGGCTGAGGTTGTACGTGATCCCGAGCGCGGGGCCGACGAACACGCGCTCGCGCGCCGCCTCCAGCGCGTCGAGCGTGCGCTCGTCGACCCAGTTGGCGTGATAGATCACGTCGATGCCGTGCCGCAGCGCCAGCCGGACGGACTCGTTGCTCCGGCAGTGCGCGGCCACGCGCAGGTCGGCGGCGCGCGCGACCTCCATTGCGGCCATCACCTCGGCCTCGGTCATCGGCGTCTGCTCCGACGGAAAGCTCGACGTTCCGAGGTCGCCCGAGAGGTTCAGCTTGAGATTGTCGACGCCCTCGCGCGCGAGGATGCGGCACGCGCGCCGCATGGCGTCGGGCCCGTCCACGACCCAGGCGAAGGTCGGGGTCTCGTGATACGGCAGATGCAGCATGTTCGAGTCACCCAGCCCGCCGGTGACCGTCAGCTCTGGCCCGTTGGCGAGCAGCCGTGGACCCGGCACGCGCCCGGCCTCGATCTCGCGCTTCAGCACGACGTCCAGGCGCGGCTTGGGCGCCGCCGCCGAGAACGCGCTCGTGTAGCCGCAGTCGAGCATGAGCCGGGCGTTCCGGACGGTGACGAGCATGTGCTCCTCGGGCGGCAGGCGCGTCAGCTCCTGCGACGGCACGTCGGCGAGCCCGATGTGCGCGTGCGATTCGACGAGGCCGGGCATCAGCGTGCCGCCATTGCCGTCGATCACGGTCGCCGCGTCCGCACGAGCCTCGGCCTGACCGGTGCGCGCGACTTCGACGATGCGGTTGTCCTCGATGCGCACGGAGCCGTCGAAGGCGGCGGCGCCACTGCCGTCGAAGACGCGGACGTTGCGGATGAGACAGGCCGTCATGTCGTCCGATACCCCCCGGCGCCCCATATATATGGTAGGGCGCGATGGGGTGTCAGCGTAGCACGCCGATCTCGCGCAGGTAGCGCTGGACGCCCGGGTGCAGCAGCTGCGGGCGCGGCGCTGCGGCGGCCGTGTTGGCGGCCGTCGTCTCGCGGCCCTGTGGCAGGCGGCGCGCGATGCCTGGCTCGGCCTGGTGCAGCGCCCTGGCGACTCGATACGCCGCGTCTTCCGGAAGCGTGGCGCGCGCCATGATGAAGGACCACGATCCGAGAGACGCGATCCGCGCGCTCTGGCCGGGATACGATCCGGCGGGAACCGTCAGCGGCTTCAGGAACGGGTGCCTGGCCTGGATCCGGCGGAGCCCGTCCGCGTCGGGAACGATGAACCGCGCGCCCGCCGGGCTGGATGCCACGGCGGTGAAGCCCGGCCAGCCCACGCCCCCACCCCACAGCGCCGCGACGCGACCGTCCTGCACCATCGCCGGACCGTCGCCGGCGCGCTCGAGGTACACGGCCTGGAAATCGCGCTCGGCGTCGAGGCCGAGGCCGTCGAGGATGTAGCGCGCGAGCAGCACGAGCCCGGAGCCGCGCGCGCCGAAGGCGACCGGACGGCCGCGGAGGTCGTCGATCGAGCGCGCAGCGGAGTCGCCCCGCACCACGAACATGCCGGGCGTGGAGTACATCGCGGCCACGATGCGGATCGGCGACGGCGCGCGGCCGATGCCCTCGAGCGCCTCGTACGCGACCTCGCCCTGCACGAGGCCGAGATCGATCTCGCCCTTCTCGAGCAGGGGAACGTTCTCGGTGCTGCCCTTCGTGTTGCGAGGATCGATGGCGAGCGCGGGATCGACCTCGCCGATCGCCGCGATGACCGCGTCCGCGTAGACCGGAAATCCGCCGCCGGGCGTCGCGGTGCCGAGCGTCAGCTTCATCGGATCCGCTCCCTGGGCCCCGGCCGGGACCGCGAGCGCGACCACGGCGAGGCGGACGAAGTCACGGCGGTTCACCGCGGCTGACGCGCGGCGAGCAGCTCGTCGAGCTGCAGCCGGCACTGGACCTTGAGACGCAGCTGGCCGGCGAGCTCCGGCGTCAGCGCCTGGCCGCGCGTGGTCGGGTCGTCGAGGACCGCGGTGGTCGGCGTCGGCACGTCGGCCAGCCCGACGCTCTTCTTGCACTCCTCCAGCGCGGCCTCCGCCTTCGCGGTGCGCGCCGCCGCCTGCTGCGCGGGCGTCTCCGACGAGCACCCGGCGAGGATCAGCAGGCCGGCGAGCAGCGCGCGGCCGGTCATCCGGCCAGCGTGAAGCGCGGGTCGGCGGCGGGCACCGGCGCCTCTGGCAGCTTCAGCTCGCGCCGGACGATGTTGGCGCCGAGGCTGATCGCGACCGTCTTGTAGAAGGCGATCCGACGCGCGAGTCCCTCGCGTCCGAAACCACAGTCGGTGGAGAGGATCAGCCGCTCGGGCGGCACGTGCTCGAGCGCCTTGCGGATCAGCGTCGCCACCACCTCCGGCGGCTCTACCGCGGCCGTCGAGTGGTTCACCACGCCGATGGCGAACTTCTTGTCGGTGCGGTACTTGCCGAGCAGGTGAAGGTCGCGTCCGCCCGTGGACGCGCACTCGAGCGTGATGACGTCCGCGTTCGTCTGCAGCAGGTACGGCAGGGCGCGCTCGTACGATGGCCGCTCCCACGAGAGCGGCTGCTGGTTCGGGTTGCCCCAGCACGTGTGCAGCCAGATCTCCGTGTCGACGCCCTTGATCTCGCGGTTCAACGCGTCGGTGAAGAACTGCAGATCGGCGTCGCTCGCGCTGCCGTCGGCGCCGGAGATGTGATGGCGCGGCTCCTCGACCTGGATCACGCGGCAGCCGGCCGCGGCCACCGCGCGCAGCTCGGCGTTGAACACGTCGGCCACGTCGAGGATGAGCTCCCGCTCGCCGGCGTAATGGCGATTGACGAGCATCTTGGCGAGGAGCTGGGCCGAGATCGCGCCGAACTTCACCGGCCGCTCGCTGAACCGCTGCGCCACCTTGAACAGCGGTGCGTACTCGAGCGGGCCACCCTCGATGCGGGCGCCGACGACGGCGGGCTGGTACGCCTCCATGACCTCGTACAGGATGTGACCCGGGCGGATCGTCTTCCAGCCGCCGCTGCTCGTGGTGTCGACGTGCCCCGTGATCCCGCGCAGCCGCTCGATCGCATAGTAGAACCACGACTTGCCGCCGACGGTGAGGTCGAAGCGCGAGTCACCGTCGGTCACGATGTCGAGCCCGGCGCGCTCCTGCTCGCGGATGAGACACGCCACCGCGTCGAGGTACTGCTCGCGGAAGATCGAATCGCCGAGCGCGTCGCGGAAGGCGCGGCCGCGCAGCGACGCGGTGAACCACTGCGGCCGCGGGTAGGAGCCCGTGATCGTCGTCGGCAGGATGCGATCGCGCGTGGCGTTCAGCATGGGCGCTACCGTACCACGCGCGGCCGCCGCGGCGGTCGACCGCTACGCGGCGAGCCGGCGGGCCGCCATGAGCCCGCGCGAGATCATCAGGATGGCGAACGCGTGGAAGGCCACGCCGATCCAGTCCTGGATGAGCACGAAGATGAGACCGTCGATGCCGTACACGATCATGCCGGTCATGTACGCCCACAGCTTTCCCGCGACCGCGCGCTGTCCCAGCAGCGCGAAGAGCGCGATCACCGCGAGCCCGATCACGTGCGCGGCGCCACCGGTCTCCTGGAACAGCTGGGTGAGCCCGAGACCGATGATGAACCGCCAGTGCAGGCCGGCAAGGCCGACGACGGTATTGACCAGCGACAGCGCGGCGATCCAGTAGAGCCAGTGGGCTCCGCGGCGTCGCCGCGCGTCGAGGTCGGGATCGTCCGTGCGTCCCGCGGTGCCCGGCGTGGCGATCCGCTCGCCGATGGCCAGCGGCACGCCGGCCGCGGCCGCTGGCGCGACCCGCGGCGCCGGCGCCCGGGGCGGCGGCGGGCGGCGGAAGACGCTCGGCGCCTGGGCGCCCTTGCTCGGATTCATGTCCATCGCGTCCCTCCGTGTCACCGAGGGTGTGACGGCACGTCTGTGCCAGACCGATCGTTCCGGTGCAGACCGGCGTGTCAGCCGGCGAGGCGAAGCCCGCGCGTCAGCCGCCAGACGAGCGACGCGAGCGTCAGCAGCGCGGCCGCGGTGGTACTCCAGGCCGCGACGGCCGCCGAGGCCAGACGTGCGGCCGGCGCGGCGGCCATCGGCTGCGACGCGCCCAGCGTGGCCGCTCGCCGAGGACCCTCGTCGAGATCGGCGGCCGCGGCGGCGGTGGAGGCCGGCGGGGGAAGCGGCGCCGGCGCGGCACCGTACTCGAGCGTGTAGCGGCGCCCCGGAACGGCGTCGAAGACGACGCTGCGCTTGACCGCGAACAGCCGCGCGCCGCTCACGGTGAGCGCCGGCTCATCCACGTTCTGGATGGTCAGTCGCAGGTACCGCGCCGCTGTCTCGGGAACGCGAACGGACGTCGCGCGCTCGCGCACGCCGCCGTTCTCCACGGCGCTGATGGCGCCGCTGCCGACGAACGCCCAGCGTGTCCGGTCGTCGCTGCCCTCGACCAGCAGCACGCGCCGGAACTCGCGCTCGGCGACGTCGATCTCCACCCGGTCCACCGGGCGCCGCGAGCGCCGATCGAGCACCAGCCGCGTGGTCCGCCGCATCGTCTCCTGGTCGCGGGCGACCACGGTGGCCGCCACCCGCTCCTCGATTCGCTCCGTGGCGGCCGCGGCCACCAGCGCGACGCCGGCCAGCGGCAGCGAGCGACCGTGATCGGCGCCGACGGTCACCCGCACGAAGCGCGCGGTGGACGGACGGTAGGAGACGGTCGTGTCCGCCGTCTTCGTGTCCGCCTCGATGCGATAGATGAAGCCTGCCTCCCGGACGATCTGCCAGGCGCCACCGTCGGTGGCGGTCTCCACGCGAACCGGCACGCGGAAGTTGCGCAGCGAATCTCGCACGGACAGCCTCACCCGCTGGTGCGCGGGGGCGCCCACGCCGGCGTCGAGCACGAAGCGCAGGGCGCCGTCGTGGGTGGTCACGAGGTCACGCACCGAAAGTTCGCGCGCGCTCTCCGCCACCGATCGCTCCTGCCGGCGGATGCGGAAGGGGATCTCCGCGCCGTCGCCGTCGCGGATGCGCACGTCGGCCAGCGACGGCTGTGCGTCGCGGTACACGTCGGGATCGAGCGCGAGGTCCACGCGCCCCGGCTGCTCGAGCGGCGGCAGCGCGATCGGCTTGCGGTACGCCGTCGGCCGCGGCGGCTCGCCGGCGGCGTGCGCGGCGCCGACCGCACCGCCGGCGAGCACGAGCGCGGTGAGGGCGAGCAGTCCAGTGGTTCCGGGTTGACGTCCCATCGCGTGAGGGCCTCTATCCTTGATAGAGGGTCGCGTCCGCGATCACCAAGGTTTTCTTGACAGCCTGGGACCCCCGGCCTAAAGTCTGCGCCACTCGCACGGCCGGCGGCCACCCGCCAGGAGGCCCTCGATGAACGATCGCCTGCGCTGCTCCCGCCGTCAGGTTCTCAAATCGATGCTCGCCGCCGGGGCACTGACGGCCGCGGAATATGCGTGGTGGGACGAGCCGCTCGTCTCCCCGCGCCGGGCGTGGGGCGCCACGCCCGTCCGGTTCCAGTTCAGCGTGCCGGAGCCGAAGCGCAACGCGCTGGTGGAGTCACTGGTCCAGCGCTTCAACCAGTCGCAGAAGGACTTCGAGGCGCGCGTGGAGTTCGTGCCGCAGGCGCAGGCGCGGCAGAAGCTCATCACGTCGATCACGGCCGGCAGCCCGCCCGACGTCGCCCAGGTCTGGGACAACTGGGTCGGCGAGTTCGAGGGGATGAGCGCGCTCGAGGACCTCACGCCGAGGGTCAAGGACTGGTCGGGCTACAAGGACGTCATCCCGCTCGCCTGGGAGACGGTCACCGTCAAGGGCAAGATCCTCTCCTTCCCGTGGGTGGTCACCAACGACGGCGTGTACTGGCGGACCGATCGCACGCGCGAGTACGGCGTCAAGGCGCCGAGGGACGACTGGACGTTCGACGAGTTCCTCGCCTACACGAAGGCGATGACGAAGCCCGACCGCAACCAGTACGGCTTCGGCATGCGCGGGCAGGGTACGTGGGCCGTCCTCTATGCGACCGAGTTCATGTACGCGAACGGCGCGCAGGTGCTGAAGGACGGCAAGGTCGCCATCAACAGCCCCCAGGCGGCCGAGGCGCTCGACTGGTATCTCGACCTCTTCCGCAAGCACAAGGTCTGTCCGCCCTCGGTGCCCACCGACGGCTGGCGCGGCATCGTGGAGGGGTTCGGCCGCGGCGTGACGAACGCGTACATCCACAACTCCGGCTCCGCCGAGGAGCAGAAGGACTTCGTGAAGCCGGAGAACTTCGCGACGGTCCCCCTGCCGATCGGGCCGGCCAAGAAGCGCGTGTCGTTCTACTTCTCGGAGACGCTGACGGCGTTCAAGGGCGGCAAGAACCGCGAGGGCGCGTGGAAGTTCATGTCGTGGGCCATGGAGCCCGAGCCGCACTACATGTACAGCAAGGGCCTCGGGCTGCTGCCCGCGCGCAAGACGGTCGCCGAGCGGCCGGAGTTCACCAAGGACCCGGCGCTGGCCGGGTTCGTCAAATCGTTCCCGTTCTCGATCGTGAGCCCCTACCTCGCCTACGCCGGCTGGGGCGGCAAGCTCGACTCCGAGGGCGTGCCGCTGTTCCAGCAGGCGCTCGTCGGCAAGCTGACGTCGCGCGAGTTCCTCGACAAGTTCGCCGAGGTCCTGACCAAGAACATGTCGTAGGCGATGGCACGCGAAGCCACGCTCGCGGCGCCCGTGGCGCGGCCGCTGCTGTCGCGGCGCGCGCGGGAGCTCCTCACCGGCTACGCGTACCTGCTGCCGGTGGCCGTGGCGCTCGGCGGCACGGTGGTGGTGCCGATCGTGAAGGCCATGCAGATGAGCCTCTACAACCACGTGCTCATCAAGCCGCAGGAGTATCGGTTCATCGGCCTCGCCAACTACGTCCGGCTCCTGCGCGACGAGGTCTTCTGGCTGTCGCTGTGGAACTCCTTCGTGTGGGTGTTCGGCTCCGTGTCGCTGCAGTTCGCCGGCGGCTTCGCGGCCGCGCTGCTGCTCCATCAGGGATTTCGCGGCCGCGCCGTCTTCCGCACGCTGACGCTGCTGCCATGGATCATCCCCGGCGTGGTGGTGGCCCTGATCTGGGAGTTCCTCTACCAGCCGAACTACGGCGCGCTCAACGACGTGCTGGCGCGGCTCGGCCTGATGACGGAGAAGGTGGCATGGCTGTCCAATCCGCAACTCGCGATGCCGGCCGTCATTGCCACCAACGTGTGGCGCGGCGTGCCGTTCTTCGCCATCATGCTGCTGGCGGGGCTGCAGGCGATCCCCGAGGAGCTCTACGAGGCGGCGCGCGTCGACGGCGCCGGCGTGCTCGACCGCTTCCGTCACCTGACGCTGCCGATGCTGCGGCCGATCATCGTGGTGGCGACGGCCACCCGGATCATCTGGACCTTCAACTACGCCGACCTGATCTTCGTCATGACCAGCGGCGGCCCCGCCAACGCGACCCAGATCACCTCGACCTACACGCTCATGCAGGCGTACTCGAACCTCGACTTCGGCTACGCGGCGACGCTCTCGGTGGTGCTCCTGCTCATCATGCTGGCATTCACCGTGCTCTACCTGAAGCTCACGCGTGGCGTGGAGCCGGTGGCGTGAGCGCGCGCGCCGGCTCGCCGGGCAGAGGCGATCTCGCCGAGCGCGTGCTCGGCGGGCCGGTGCTGTGGCTCGGCCTGCTCGGGCTGTTCGTGTTCGCGATGGCGCCGTTCGCCTGGGTGCTGCTCGCCTCGTTCAAGACGCGGACGGAGCTGTACGCCACACCGCTCGTCTACCTGCCGGCGTCGATCAACGCCGCGAACTACGTCGACGCGTGGACCTCCAGGCTCACGCCGTTCAGCCGGTTCTTCGCCAACAGCCTCTGGGTGTCGTCGGTGACGATGGTGGCGACGACGGCCATCTCGATCCTGGCCGGCTACGCGCTCGCGCGGTTCCGCTTCGCCGGGCGCCAGACGTTTCTGCTCGTGTTTCTCGCGACGCAGATGTTCCCGGCCGTGCTGCTCATCGCGCCGCTGCTCTCGCAATGGCACGCGCTCGGCTTGATCGACACCTACCAGGCGCTGATCTACTCCAACTTCTCGTTCACGGTGCCGTTCACCGTGTGGATGCTGGTCGGCTACTTCGAGTCGATCCCGCGCGAGCTGGAGGAGTCGGCCATGATGGATGGCTGCGGACGGTTCGGCGCGCTGTGCCGCGTGGTGCTGCCACTGGCGGCGCCAGGCGTGGCGGCCACGGCCATCTTCGCCTTCGTCTCCTCGTGGAGTGAGCTGCTCTTCGCCATCACCTTCACCTCCCAGACGGAGATGCGCACGCTGTCGGCGGGGCTGCTGTTCATGGTGGGGCAGTACGAGATCCAGTGGGGGCAGCTGTCGGCCGGCGTGATCATCAGCACGGTGCCCGTCGCGATCCTGTTCACGTTCCTGCAGCGCCATCTCATTCGCGGCCTCACGGCCGGCGCCCTGAAGGGCTGAGCCGGGTCCCGGCGCTCGACATCGCGGTGTCGGCGTCGCGGCGGCCGGCGCCGCTGCCTCCGACGCGCGTGCGCTTCCCCGATCCCCGTCGCGCCGACGCGGACGGCCTCGTCGCCGTCGGCGGCGACCTCGAGCCGGCGACGCTGGTGGCCGCCTATCGGGCCGGGATCTTTCCGTGGCCGGTGGAGGACGTCGACACCGCGTGGTGGTCGCCCGACCCGCGCGCCGTCATCCCGCTCGACGGCCTGCACGTCTCGCGACGCCTGACGCAGACGCTGAGGCAGCGGCGCTTTCGCGTCACCGTCGACGCGGACTTCGCCGGCGTCATCGCCGGGTGCGCCGACCGCGCGCCCGAGGCCACGTGGATCACGCCGGCGCTGCGCGCGGCCTACGTGCGACTGCACGGCCTCGGCTGGGCGCACAGCGTGGAGGTGTGGACGCTCGACGGCGCGCTGGCAGGCGGTCTCTACGGTGTCGGCGTCGGTGGGCTCTTCGCGGCCGAGTCGATGTTCCACCGCGTGACCGATGCCTCGAAGATCGCGCTGGTCGGCCTCGTGCAGCACTGCCGCGCCGTCGGTGTGCAGCTCATCGACGTGCAGTTGAGCTCGGCGCATCTGGTCTCGATGGGCGCCGTCACGCTGCCCCGCCGTGACTATCTGCGCCGGCTCGCCACCGTCGTGGACCGGCCCGTGAATTTCGCCGGCGGCGCCGCCGTCCCACCGGTAGAGTGAGCGTATGCGACTGGTGATCGCGCTTGGCGTCCTGCTCGGTCTCGTCGTTCCCGCCGGTGCTCAGCCCGCACCGCCGCTCGACGAGGTCGTGCGCGGCGTCGAGGGCGCCTACGGCAAGATGACCGATCTCAAGGCGGAGTTCACACAATCGGCGCTCAACAAGAGCCTGAACCAGACGATCGACGCGCAGGGCGTCGTGTACTTGAAGAAGGGCGGCAAGCTGCGCTGGGAGTACGCCGAGCCGACGCGACAGGAGATCGTCTCCGACGGCAAGACGATCTGGATCTACACGCCGCAGCTCAACCAGGTCAACACGGGCCCCGCGCCCGAGGCGCTCTCGGGACCGGCGGGCAGCTTTCTCAGCGGCCTCGGCAAGCTGCGCGAGCACTTCAACGTCCGGTTCCTGAATCCGGCGCAGCCGAAGGATGCCGACGGCAACGTCGTCCTGGACCTCACCCCGAAGCAGCCGATCCCGACCATGACGCGCCTGATTCTCTCGCTCGATCCGAAGACGTACGACGTGCGCAAGGCGATCCTGCACGACCAGTTCGAGAACACGGTCACCATGCGCTTCAGCAAAGTTGCCGTGAACAGCGGCGTGTCCGACAAGATGTTCACGTTCGTGGCGCCCAAGGGCGCCGCCACCGTCCCGCTCAGATAGCGGCCGGCGCCGACCATCCCGCCGAGCGCGGTCGACTTCGACAGCCGGGGTGGTAGTCTATATCCCTCATGGCCGCCGAGAATTCGTTCGACATCGTCTGCAAGATCGACATGCAAGAAGTCACCAATGCGCTCGATCAGGCGCGCCGCGAGATCGAGACGCGCTACGACCTGAAGGGCAGCAAGAACGAGGTCAAGCTGGAAAAGACCGAGATCACGCTGCTGGCGCCGGACGAGATGAAGCTGAAGGCCGTCACCGATATTCTCCAGTCCAAGCTCCACAAGCGCGGCATCCCGCTCAAGGGGCTCACGTACGGCACGGTGGAGCAGGCGGGTGGCAACCAGCTGCGCCAGAAGATCACGCTGCAGCAGGGCATCCCGATCGAGAAGGCCAGGGAGATCGTGCGGCTCATCAAGGACACGAAGCTGAAGGTGCAGGCCTCGATCAACGAGGACAAGGTGCGCGTCACCGGCAAGGCGCGCGACGACCTCCAGAAGATCATCGCGCTCCTGCGCGACAAGGATCTCGGCATCGCGCTGCAGTTCGACAACTACCGCAACGCCTGAAGCGTCCGTGAAGGTCCACCTCACCACGCTCGGCTGTCCGAAGAACCAGGTCGACTCCGAGCTCATGCTCGGCCGCCTCGCCGCCGCCGGCCACGCCGTCACCGAGCGCGCCGAGGACGCCGAGTGCGTCATCGTCAACACGTGCGCCTTCATCGACCGCGCGCGCGAGGAGTCGGTGGCCACCATCCTCGAGCTCGCGAAGCTGAAGGACCGTGGCCGCTGTCGCTCGCTCATCGTCACCGGCTGCCTCACGCAGCGCTACGGCCTCGAGATCCAGAAGGAGATGCCGGAGATCGACGCCATGCTCGGCACCTCGGGCCTCGAGCGGATCGTCGATCTCGTGGAGCATGCCGCGGGCCGCGAGGCATGGACGCAGAACGCGCCGCCGGGCTATCTCTACGACGCGACGGCCCCGCGGCTCCTCATGACCGCGATGCCCTACGCGTACGTGAAGATCGCGGAGGGCTGCGACATGGGCTGCACGTTCTGCGCGATCCCGCAGTTCCGCGGCCGGCATCGCAGCCGTCCGCTGGCCGATGTCGTGGCCGAGGTGCAGGCGCTTGCCGCACGCGGCGTGCAGGAGGCCATCCTCGTCTCGCAGGACACGCTTGCCTACGGTCGCGACCTGGCCGGCAACGGCGACATCGGCGATCTGCTGCTGGCACTCGGCGAGGACACGCGGATGCCGTGGATCCGGCCGATGTACCTCCACCCCGCGCACGTGAACGATCGCCTGCTCGACAAGTGGTCGCGCGCGCGCATCGTCCCGTACGTCGACATGCCCGTGCAGCACGGCGACGACACGATCCTGCGCGCCATGCGGCGCGGAGTCACCGCGCGGCGCATGAAAGACGTCGTCGCGCGCTTCCGCGACGCGGTGCCGGGCGTCACCGTGCGCACCACCGTCCTCGTCGGCTTTCCGGGTGAGACAGCGGAGGCGTTCGACAACCTCCTGGCGTTCGTGGAGGACGTGCGGTTCGACCGGCTTGGCGTCTTCGCCTACTCGCCGGAGGAGGGCACGCCGTCGCCGGCGTTCGCCGATCAGGTGCCGGCCGAGATCGCCGCCGAGCGCGCGGCCATCGTGCAGGACCGGCAGGACGCCATCTCGTTCGAGGCGAACGCCAGGCTCGCGGGCGCGGTCGTCGACGTGCTGGTCGACGGGCGCAGCGAGGACCCGGCCTTCGCCTGGGAAGGGCGACTGGCCGGCCAGGCTCCCGAGATCGACGGCGTCGTCTACCTGCGCGGCCGCGACTTCACGCCTTCTCGGTTTGCCCGCGTGCGCATCGCCGAGGTCGAGGGCTACGAGCTCGTCGGCGAGCGCGCCTAGCCGCCGGCGCACCGGCAGCGAGCGTCTCGCGCTGCTCGTGGCGACCGTCGGTGGCGTCGGCTACGCGCCCATCGCGCCCGGGACCGTCGCCAGCGCCGTCACCGCCATCTTCCTCTGGCTGGTGCCGATGTCGTCCGCCGGGCGCGTCGTGTTCGCGCTCGGCGTCACGCTCGCCGGCACCTGGGCGGCGGACGTGGCCGAGCGCGCGATGGCGCGGAAGGATCCCGGTGCCATCGTGATCGACGAGGTGGCCGGCATGGCGCTGTCGGTGCTTCTGCTGCCGATGACGGCCGTCGCGGTCGGCGTCGCGTTCCTCCTGTTCCGCATCTTCGACGTCGTCAAGCCGTACCCGTGCAACGCGCTGCAGCGTCTCCCCGGCGGTGTCGGAGTGATGATCGACGACGTCGTGGCCGGCCTGTACGCGCTCGGTGTCGTGTTGGTCGCTCGCGCGGTCTTCGGCGTGCCGTCGTGAGCGCCGTGCGGCTGGTCGCGGTGGGCGCCGGCGGCGGCACCGACGCGACGCTGCCGGCCTACGCGGCGCTCGTCGCAGCCGGCGTCCCCGTCGTCGGTCGCGTCCTGGTCGACGAGGACGAAGGGGCGCTCGAGCATGCGCTGACCGGCGACGGCGGGCTCGCCGTCGTCGTGGCCGGCCCCGGCGGCTCGGCCGGCGACGTCGTGCGGCGCGTGATCGCCCGCGTGACGTCGACACGGCTGGTGCTCCAGGATCGCATGCTCGCCGCGCTGCAGGAGGCGTATCGCCGGCGTGATCGGCCGCTGCCGCGACGCGCGGAGCGGCTGGCGCTGCTGCCGCAGGGCGCCAGCGTCTGGGCCACCGACGACGGCGACCCGGCCTGGCTGCTCGAGACGGGGCGGACGGCGTACGTCGTGCTGTCGCCGGGCGCGGTGGCGCCTGCCATCGCCCGCAGCCTGGTCGACGTCGCCCGTGTCTTCGCGGGCGCGCGCGGCGTGGCGACCCGGATCCTCAAGACGGCCGGCGTAACGCTGGACGACGTCGAGGAGCGGCTCGCGGAGTGGATGGCGCACACGGACGCCGAGGTGAGCGTCGCCACGCTGCCCGCCGACGGCGAGGTGTGGGTCCGCCTGCGCGCGCGGGGCGCCACCGCCGAGGCCGCGGCGGCGGCGCTGGAGCGCGCGGAGCCGCGCATTGCGGCCGCCCTCGGCGGCGACTGCTACGGGCGCGACGCCGACACGCTCGAGCAGGTCGTCGGCCGCATGCTCGTCGCCCGCGGCCTCACCGTGTCGGTGGCGGAGTCGTGCACGGGCGGGCTGCTCGGCCATCGCCTCACCAACGTGGCCGGTTCTTCCGCGTACTTCGAGCGCGGCGTCGTGGTCTATTCCAATCGCGCCAAGCAGGAGCTGCTCGGAGTGCCGGAGGCCATTCTCAGCGCGCACGGTGCGGTGAGCGCGCCGTGCGCCGAGGCAATGGCGCGGGGGATCTGCGAGCGCTCGGGGAGCGCCTGCGGGCTGGCCGTCACCGGGATCGCGGGCCCCGACGGCGGCTCGCCGCAGAAGCCGGTCGGCACCGTGTTCTTCGGCGTGGCCGTGTCAGGGCAGGTGACGTCGCGGCGGTTCCGGTTCGCCGGCGACCGACTCGCGGTGAAATGGCAATCGGCGCAGACGGCACTCGATTTGCTTCGTCGGAGCCTTGGAGGCGTCCGACCATGAACCGAGCTGCGCTGTCGTCCGTCACGGTTGCGCTCACGTCCCTGGTGCTCGCCGCGTGCACGACGTCGTCCCCGCCTCGTGATCGCGGCGTCGTCCTCTACCAGAGCGGCAGCTATCTCGCCGCCGCCGACGCGTTCACCGACGACATCCGTCTGCATCCGCGGGACGCCGCCGCCTGGAACAACCGAGCGGTGACGCGCGTCCGCCTCGGCGACGTCGACGGCGCCATCCGCGACTACAACCGCGCCATCGACCTGGCGCCGGGCGACGCGGAGCTCTACTTCAATCGCGCGAACGCGCTCGTCGCCGCTGGTCAGTACCAGGAGGCGATCGGCGACTACGACCGCGCGGTGTCGATCCGTCCGGCATACGCGCGCGCCGTCTTCAATCGCGGCACCGCCCGCGTGCTGGCCGGCGGGCAGGCCGATGCCGCGCGGAAGGACTGGCAGGCCGCCATCGCGGTCGAGTCGGATCCGTACGAGCGCGCCGCGATGCGGCGCAGCGCCGGCCTCGAGCCGGTCCTGGCCGCCGCCGCGTCACCGGCGGGGATGCCGACGACCGCCGGCACGATCGCTCCGGCTCCGGCGCCGGGCACGCGTCCCGGAGCCCTGCCCACGCCGCCTGCGACGTTTCCGAACGTGACGCAGCCGTCGGCGGCGCCGCTGGCGCTCGACGCGCGAGCGCTGACCAATCGGGCGGTGAGCCGGCAGCTCGACGGCGACCACGCCGGCGCCATGCAGGATCTCGAAGCGGCGATGGCCGCGGAGCCGGATCCGCAGCGGCGCGAGGCCATCGGTCGTCTGATGCAGGCGCTGGACCGCGCGCGATAGCCGGCGTCCGCACGTTCGTCGCCGTGCTGGTGCCGGACGACGTCCGTGCGGCGCTCGCGCACGAGATCGATCGTCTTCGCGGTATTGCTCCCGGCGTCGCCTGGGTGGCGGAGGCGAATCTTCACGTCACGCTGAAGTTCCTCGGCCAGGTCGAGGAGGCGCGCCTCGGCGCGGTGGCGGACGCGCTCACGGCGGTGGCCGCTCGATGCACGACCTTCGAGCTCGGCGTCCGGGGTCTGGGCGCCTTTCCGAGCGCGACGCGCCCGCGCGTCGTCTGGGCTGGACTGGAGCCGCCGACGCCGCTTGCGGCGCTCGCCGGTGACATCGACGCGGCGCTCGTCGCCCTCGGCTTCCCCGGCGAGACTCGGCCGTTCGCGGCCCACGTGACGCTCGGTCGGCTGCGCGAGCCACGGCGCTTGGCCGCGCTGGCCGGCGCGCTCGCACGTCCGGCGGACTTCGGCCGGCTGCGCGTGGCGCGCGTGTCGCTCATGCGAAGCCAGCTTCACCCGCACGGCGCGCGCTACAGCGAGCTGTGCGGGCTGGCGCTGCCCGCACCGTAGAATGAGCGAGTGACCGGCGCCTGGACCGCGAACGAGATCGCCCGCGTGCGCGCCGACACGCCGGGCTGCGAGCACGTCGTCCACTTCAACAACGCCGGCGCCAGCCTGCCGCCACGGCCGGTGCTCGACGTCCACCTGGCCCACCTGCGGCGCGAGGCCGAGATCGGGGGGTACGAGGCCCAGGAAGAGGCGCAGGGCCGCATCGACGGCGTCTACGCCTCGGTGGCGCGGCTCATCGGCGCGGCCGGCCCCGACGAGATCGCGCTTCTCGAGAATGCCACGCGCGCGTTCGACACGGCCGTCTACGGTCTGCCGCTCGCCGCTGGCGACGTCATCCTGACCTCGACCGCGGAGTACCACTCCATGTTCGTGACCTACCTGCACCTCGCGCGGCGCGGCGTGGTGGTGGAGGTCGTGCCTCCGGACGCCGCCGGGCAGATCGACGTCGGCGCGCTCCGCAAGCGCATCACGGGTCGCGTGCGGCTCATCGCGCTCGCGCACGTGCCGACCAACGGCGGCCTCGTGCAGCCGGCGGAGGCGGTGGGCGAGATCGCGCGCGACGCCGGCGTCTTCTTCCTGCTGGACGCCACCCAGAGCGTCGGTCAGCTGCCGGTCGACGTGCGCCGCATCGGCTGTCACGCGCTGGCCGGCACGTCGCGGAAGTTCCTGCGCGGGCCGCGCGGGACCGGGTTTCTGTGGGTGCAGCGCGACTGGATGACGCGCCTGGAGCCGCCACTGATGGAAGGCCACGCCGCGGAATGGGTCGAGCCCGACCGCTACGTGCTCAGAGCGGACGGCAAGCGCTTCGAGGTGTGGGAGGCCAACTACGCCGCCCGCCTCGGCTTCGGCGCGGCCGTCGAGTACGCGCTCGCGCTCGGCATCGAGCGGATCTGGGAGCGCGTGCGCGCGCTCGGCGAAGGGCTGCGCGCCCGGCTCACGGCGGTGCCCGGCGTCACCGTGCGCGATCAGGGCGACGTCCGCGGCGGCATCGTGTCGTTCACCGTGAGCGACGTGGAGGCTCTGCGCGTGAAGGCGGCGCTGCGCGCCGAGTCGATCAACGTCACCGTGTCCCCCGCGCGCGGGACCCTGCTCGACATGCGCGCCCGCGGCCTGCGCGAGATCCTGCGCGCCTCCGTCCACTACTACAACACCGAGGCCGAGCTGGACCGCCTGGCGGACGCGCTCGTGCGCCTGCGGCGATGACACTGTCCGAAAGGAGCGCCGTGCCCCGTGACGACGATTGCCCTGCTGTTCGCCTCCAACGTGTTCATGACGGCCGCCTGGTATGGTCATCTCCGCTTCCGCAGCGCGCCGCTCTGGATCGCCATCCTCGCTTCCTGGAGCATCGCGCTCTTCGAGTACTGCCTGCAGGTGCCGGCGAACCGCTGGGGCTACGGCCAGTTCACGGCGGCGCAGCTGAAGATCACGCAGGAAGTGATCACCATCGTCGTGTTCGTGGTCTTCGCGTGGCTCTGGCTCGGCGAGACCCCGCGCTGGAACGAGGCCGTCGCGTTCGGTCTGGTGCTCGCCGCCGTCGTGGTGGCGGCGCTGCCGCACTGATCGGGCTCGCGCTCGCCCTGGCCGCCTGTTCGGCCCCGACCGTCGAGTACGAGCGGCGCAACGCCACGCCCGCCCAGCTCGACCGCGACCGCACCCAGTGCAAGCGGGAGGCGTTCCGGCCGTCGCGGTTCTCGATCTTCACCTCGGGGCGCTACGACACCGACGCGCTGAACCGATGCATGGAGCGGAAGGGCTATACCGTCCGTGTACCCCTTCTCTGACGTTGACGCTGCCGGTTGGGGCTCCTAGAATGCTCGCAGTCATTCATCGCCGCGATCCCGACGACCACAAAGGAGCCCCCGCATGGCAGAAGTGAAGAGCGAACGACGGCAGGCCCTGGAGCTGGCCATCTCCCAGATCGAGAGGCAGTTCGGCAAGGGCTCCGTCATGCGGCTCGGCGCCAACGGGCCGCTCGAGGAGATCGCCGTGATTCCCACCGGCGCCCTCTCGCTCGACGTCGCCCTCGGGGTGGGCGGGGTCCCGCGCGGTCGCATCGTGGAGATCTACGGGCCGGAGTCGTCGGGCAAGACCACGCTCGCGCTCCACATCGTGTCCGAGGCCCAGCGGCTCGGCGGCATCGCGGCCTTCATCGACGCCGAGCACGCGCTCGATCCCATCTACGCCAGGAAGCTCGGGGTCAACATCGACGAGCTGCTCATCTCACAGCCGGACACGGGTGAGCAGGCGCTCGAGATCGCGGAGACGCTGGTCCGCTCCAACGCCGTCGACGTCATCGTCATCGACTCGGTGGCCGCGCTCGTGCCGCGCGCCGAGCTGGACGGCGACATGGGAGACTCGCTTCCCGGCCTGCAGGCGCGCCTCATGTCCCAGGCGCTGCGCAAGCTCACCGCCGCCATCTCCCGCTCTGGCGTCGTCGTCATCTTCATCAACCAGATCCGCGAAAAGATCGGCGTCATGTTTGGCTCGCCGGAAACGACGACGGGCGGGCGCGCGCTGAAGTTCTACGCCTCGGTCCGGCTCGACATCCGGCGGCAGGACGCCATCAAGATCGGCACCGAGTCCGTCGGCGTGCGCACCAAGGTCAAGGTCGTGAAGAACAAGCTGGCGCCGCCGTTCCGAGAGGCGGAGTTCGACGTGCTCTATGGCGAGGGCATCTCGAAGGCCGGCACGGTGCTCGATGCGGGCGTGGAGCAGGGCATCATCGAGAAGTCGGGCACCTGGTACACGTACAAGACGGAGCGCATCGGACAGGGGCGCGAGAACGCCAAGAAGTGGCTCACCGAGAACCAGGCGGCGCTGCTCGACCTCGAGGCGAAGATTCGCGAGACGCTCGGCCTGAGGGCGCCGGCGCCGCTCAAATCGTAGCCTCGCGGCGGACCCTCGACGCCAAGGCCGCGCGCCTCGCGGCGGGGGACCTGCTCGCCCGCCGCGCATGGACGCGGGCCGAGCTCACGGCGCGGCTGCGCCGCCGTGGCGCACCGGCGGACGTCGCGAGTGAGGTCGTCGCGGACCTCGTCGGCCGCGGCTACGTGGACGACGCGGCGTACGCGCGCCACTGGGTGGCCGCGCGGGCGGCGCGCGGCTATGGCGCGACACGCCTCCGCGCCGAGCTGCGGGCGCGCGGAGTGGCGGCGCCGCTCGTCGACGCTGCGCTGGCGACCGTGGCCGGCGACGATACGCTGACGCGCGCCCGGGACGCCGCGCGTCGCCGCCTGCCCGCGCTGCGGCGTGGCCGGGCCGACCGCGTGGCGCCCCGGCTGCGCGACTATCTGCTGCGGCGCGGTTACGCCGCAGGCATCGTGATGCGGGTCGTGCGCGAGTCCGCCGGCATCGTCGACGACGACTGACGCGCGCGGCCGCGCCGGCGGTCGACCGCGAGCGTGTACAATGACTCCTCTATGACCGGCGCCGACATCCGCGAAGCATTTCTCAAGTATTTCGAGCGGAACGGGCACACGCGCGTGACGTCGTCGCCGCTCGTGCCGGCGGGCGATCAGACGCTGCTGTTCACCAACGCCGGGATGGTGCAGTTCAAGGGCGTGTTCCTCGGCGAGGAGCGTCGCGACTACGTCCGGGCCACCACGTGCCAGAAGTGCGTGCGCGCGGGTGGCAAGCACAACGACCTGGAGAATGTCGGACGAACGGCGCGGCACCACACGTTCTTCGAGATGCTGGGCAACTTCTCGTTCGGCGACTACTTCAAGCCGGACGCGATCCGGTTCGCCTGGGAGTTCCTCACCAAGGACCTCGGCCTCGACGCGCGCCGACTGAAGGCCACCGTCTTCACGGACGACGACGACGCCTACAACCTCTGGAAGTCTGTCGCGGGTCTCGGTGACGACCGCATCCTGCGGCTCGGTGAGAAGGACAACTTCTGGGCGATGGGCGACACGGGCCCGTGCGGGCCGTGCTCGGAGATCCATTTCCATCAGGGCGACGACCTGCCGTGCGCCGAGGTCGAGGCGGGACGGCCGTGCCAGGGCCCCGCGTGCGAGTGTGACCGGTGGCTCGAGGTGTGGAACCTCGTGTTCATGCAGTTCAACCGTGACGCCAGCGGGACCATGACGCCGCTACCACGCCCGTCGATCGACACCGGCATGGGACTCGAGCGGATCGCGGCCGTGCTGCAGGGCAAGCGCTCCAACTACGACACCGATCTCCTGGCGCCGCTGGTCCAGCACGTCGCGCGGCTCTCCGGCAAGCGGTACGGCGGGGACGAGGAGTCGGACGTGTCCATGCGGGTCATTGCCGACCATGCACGCGCGACGACGTTCCTCATCGCCGACGGCGTGCTGCCGTCCAACGAGTGGCGCGGCTACGTCCTGCGCCGCATCATGCGGCGCGCCATGCGCCATGGTCGGCGGCTCGGCCTGACCGATCCGTTCCTCTGGCGGGGTGTCGAGTGGGTCGGCGAGCTCATGGGCGGCGCGTATCCCGAGGTCGTGCGCGAGCGCGATCGCATCGTCGACGTCGTGCGCCAGGAAGAGGAGCAGTTCGCGAAGACGCTCGACAGCGGCATGCGGCGCCTCGACGAGTATGCGGCCGTCCACGGCGGCGGCGCGGGCCGGGCCATCGACGGGCGCCTGCTGTTCACCCTGTACGACACGTACGGCTTCCCGCGCGACCTCGCGGAGGAGATTCTCGTCGACCAGGGCTGGCGCGTCACCGAGGATACCGAGAGGGTGTGGACGGAGGAGATGGAGGCGCAGCGCGAGCGCGCCCGCGCCCGCGCCAGCTTCGCCGGCGACGGCGACGCGAGCGAGACGGTCGCGCTCTATCAGCAGATCCAGGGCTCGCTGGCGCGGCCACAGCTCTTCGTCGGCTACGAGACGCTCACCACCCCGGCCACGGTCCTGGCCCTGATCGCGGATGGCCGACGTGTGCGCGAGGCGAGCGCGGGTGACGAGGTCGAGGTCATCCTCGACCGCACGCCCGCGTATGCCGAGTCCGGCGGCCAGATCGGCGACACCGGCATCCTGATCGGCCGCGGCGGCCAGGGGGAGATCGTCGACTCCTACCATCGCGGCTCAAAGCTGATCGTGCACCGCCTGAACGTACGGCAGGGCGGCTTTCGCGAGAACGAAGACGTCGCCATCACCGTCGACTCGCCGCGGCGCCAGGGGCTTCGCCAGCACCACACCGGCACCCATCTGCTCCACGCCGCGCTTCGCAAGGTACTCGGCACCCACGTGTCGCAGGCGGGCTCGCTGGTGGCGCCGGACCACCTGCGCTTCGATTTCTCGCACGGCGCCGCCGTCAAGGATCGCGAGGTCGAGCAGATCGAGGAGCTGGTCAACGAGCAGGTGCAGGCCAACACGCCGGTGACGTACACGGAGATGAGCCTCGCGGACGCGCTGGCGGCCGGCGCCATCGCGCTGTTCGGAGAGAAGTACGGTGAGCGCGTGCGCGTGATCAAGATCGGCGACTTCTCCACCGAGCTCTGCGGCGGCACCCATCTCGACGCGACGGGCCAGCTCGGCTTCTTCAAGGTCGCCGAGGAGGGCGCCGTGGCCTCCGGCGTCCGGCGCATCGAGGCGGTGGCCGGCACCGCGGCCGTCGAAACGGTCGCCCGCCGCGAGCGCGTGCTGAAGGAGATCGGCGACATCCTCAAGATCTCGCCGGAGGACGCGCCCCAGCGGCTGCGCAAGCTGCTCGACGAGCACAAGACGCTCGAGCGTCAGCTGGCGGAGATGGAGACCAAGCTCGCACGCGGCAAGGCCGACGACCTCGTCTCGGCGGCGCGCCAGGTGAACGGCGTGGCCGTCGTGGCCGGGCGCATCGACGGCCTCGATCCGGACGGCCTGCGTGCGCTAGCGGACCGCTTGCGCGACCGGCTCGGGTCGGGCGTGGTGTGCGTGGGCAGCGCGGTGGACGGCAAGGCCAACCTCGTGGCGGCGGTGACCAAGGACCTCACGCGCCGGTTTCCGGCGGGCAAGCTGATCCAGGAAGTCGCGCAGGCGGCCGGGGGCCGCGGCGGCGGCCGGCCAGACCTTGCCCAGGCGGGTGCGCCGGAGACCGGCAAGCTCGACGCCGCGCTGGCGGTTGTCTACGATTGGGTGGCCCGCCAGCCCGCCTGATAAGATGCTCGGCATGAAGGGCCAGCGCCGCTGAGAGGCGGCCGATGGAACCCCACCTCAAGATCCTCTACACCGTCGCCGAGACGGTGAGCCGAACGCTCGACGTGGAGGCCGTGCTGCGCACGGCGCTCGAGGCTCTGACCCACGTCACCGGTCACGAAATCGCCAGCTTCCACCTGCTGTCCGCCGACGGCGCCACGCTCGAGCTGCGGGGCGACCGCGGTCTCTCCCCGCGCCTGCGCCAGGTGAACCGGATGCTGCCGGTGGGCCAGGGGCTCATCGGCGGCGCGGCGGCGGCCGGCAAGACCGTCAGCGTCGACGACGTGCAGGGTTCGCGCGAGCTGCTTCCGAGCGCCGAGGACGCGGTCCGGCGCGATCACATCCACGGGTTCGTGTCGGTGCCGATCCAGGCGCGCGGGCGGCTGCTCGGCATGCTGTCGCTCGGGCGCCAGACGCGCGATCCGTTCAACGAGGAAGAGGTCGCGCTCCTCGAGGCGACCGCGCACCAGATCGGCATCGCGCTCGACAACGCGCGGCTCTACGGCGAGCTGGTGCACGCCGAGAAGCTGTCGGCGGTCGGCGAGCTCGCCTCCGGCGTCGCCCACGAGATCAACAATCCGCTGACCACGATCCTCGGCCAGGCGCAGCTGCTGCTCGGGCGCGCCGACGTGCCGATGCCCGTGCGCGAGCGGGTCGAGATGATGGCGGACGAGGCCTCGCGCGCCGCCCGCATCGTGCAGAACCTGCTGCTCTTCGCCCGCCACTACCCGCCGGAGCGGCGACCGTGCTCGATCTACGACCAGGTGGAGCGGGTCCTCGCGCTGAAGACGTACCAGCTGGAGCGCGACAAGATCCGCGTCCTGACCGAGTTCACGCCTTGCCCGCCGGTGTGGGCGGACGAGAACAAGATCCAGCAGGTGCTGCTGAACCTGGTGCAGAACGCGCACCAGGCGCTCGTCCGCGTCACCTCCGACCGCGTGCTCACGCTCCGCGTGCGGCCGCGCGCCGACCGGGTCGTGATCGAGGTGATCGACAACGGCCCGGGGATTCCCACCGACGTGCTGCCGCGGATCTTCGATCCGTTCTTCACCACCAAGCCTCCGGGGGAGGGCAGCGGGCTCGGCCTCTCCGTCTCCTACGGGATCATCGGCCAGCACGGCGGCAAGCTGTTCGCCGAGGCGCGGCCGGAGGGCGGGGCGGCTTTCGTCATCGAGCTGCCGACCGGGGAGCGACGCTGAGGCGCAGCATGGCGGCGGCGCTGGCCGCCGCCGCGGTGCTCGCGGCTGGCTGCGTCGGTGTGGGAGGTCCGGTGCCGGGCGCGCCCGCCCACCATCGGGCGCGCGGATTCGCGAACGAGGATCCGGCCTTCGCCCGACCCGGGTTCTGGGACCTCCAGGCGTTCCGCGTCCGGCGGCTGTGGGCGTCGCTGGTCCGCCGGCCGCCCGCGGCGGCGCCGCGCGTGGCCAATGACGGTGCGGCGCTGCGCAGCAATCGCAGCGCGCCGACGCTGACGTGGATCGGCCACGCCACGATGCTGGTGCAGCTCGAGGGCCTGAACGTGCTCACCGACCCGCAGTTCTCCGAGCGCGCCAGCCCGGTGCAGTTCGCGGGCCCGCGTCGGCTCGGGCCGCCCGGCGTCGCGCTCGTCGATCTGCCGCCCATTCACGCGGTGATCATCTCCCACGATCACTACGATCACCTGGATCGCGCCAGCGTTCAGCGCCTGGCCGCGCGCGACCATCCCCGGTTCTTCGTGCCGCTCGGCTTCAAGGCGTGGTTCCGGTCGATCGGCGTGGCGGAGGGCGTCGAGGAGCTCGACTGGTGGGAGAGCCGGCGCCTCGGCGGCGTGACGTTCACGGCGACGCCGGTGCAGCACTGGTCGGCGCGGACGCCGTTCGACGCCAACCGGCGGCTCTGGATGGGCTGGGCGGTGATGGGCCGTGAGCGCCGGCTGTTCTTCGCCGGCGACACCGGTTACTACGACGGCTTCCGGCGCATCGGCGAGCGACTCGGGCCGTTCGATCTGGCCCTCGTGTCCATCGGCGCGTACGAGCCGGCGGCCATCATGGCCCACACGCACACGACGCCCGAGGAATCGCTGCGCATCGCTGCCGACGTCGCCGCCCGGACGCTGGTGGCGATGCACTGGGGGACGTTCGACCTCGCCGAGGAGCCGATCGACGAGCCGCCGCGCCGGTTGCTCCAGGCCGCCCGCGCGCGCGCCGTGCCCGAGGCGCGGGTGTGGATCCTCGCCCACGGCGAGACCCGCGCCTGGTGAGCTAGGCGCTCTTGCGCAGCTGCTCGGATTCCTCGAGCCAGATCCGGAAGCACACGCCGTGTGCCCGGATCTCGCCGGCGGGGACGACGTCGACCTCGTGCTCCCAGTGGGCGGCCGTGATGAGCTGCTCGCAGAGCAGGCACGGCGCGCCGTGGCCCTGGCCGATCCAGGACCGGCGGTCGATCAGCGCCGGCAGCTCGCCGCTCTGGATCATGCCGCGGATCCGGCGTCGCAGGCCGATCGGCGTGACGGTGGGGCCGGAGCCTTCGCCGCCGCTGATGGGACGCAAGAGCACGTGCGAGGCCCGAATGCGCTGACGGCTACGGACGATGCGAAGACGCGAGCTCGCGACGCTCGCATGTGAGCGCTGGGGATCGAAGGCCGGGACGTCCATCCTCACCCACCTCCACGAGACGACCACTGTGGCTCAGCGTACCACCCCCGGCGACTGCTAGCCGGCTTCGAGCAGCAGCCCCTTGAGGTACCGCGTCTCCGGCACGGTGAGGAGCGCCGGATGATCGCTGCTCTGGCGCAGCGCACCGAGCTCTCGCAGCCGGACCCCCGCGTCGGTCGCGGCATCCCGGACGGCAGTCTCGAACGCGGTGTCGCTGACGTGGTACGAGCACGAGAACGTCGCCAGGATGCCGCCCGGCTCGAGCAGCCGGCTGGCGCGAAGGTTGATCTCCTTGTATCCGCGGAGTGCGCCGTCGACGGCCGTGCGGGTGCGCGCAAAGGGCGGCGGGTCGAGCACGACCAGGCCGAAGCGCCGGCCCGCGCGCTCCAGCGCGCGCAGCGCGTCGAACGCGTTGGCGGCCACGAGGTCCGCGCGGTCAGCCCGGCCGTTGAGCGCCAGGTTGTCGACGGCGCCGGCCAGCGCTTCGGCGGAGGACTCGACGCACATCGCGCTCTGCGCGCCGGCGACGAGCGCCTGGCACGCGAACCCCGCGGTGTACGCGAAGGCATCGAGGACGGTGCGCCCGGCCGCGAGCCGGCCTACCTGAAGACGGTTGTCCGCCTGGTCCAGGTAGAGTCCCGTCTTGTGCCCGACGCCGAGGCGTACGACGAAGCGCGCCGGTCCTTCGTCCACGACCACGCTGTCGGGCCCGGTGCTGTCGAACCAGCCCGCCGCCGGTGTGAATCCTTCGAGCGCTGCCGCGGCCGGCTCGTCCGCCGAGAACACGGCCGCCTCGCCGACGACCGCGCGAAGCGCGCGGACCAGCGCCGGGCGTCGCCGCGCCATCCCGAGGGTCAGGCACTGGATCACCGTGATGGGCCCGTACCGGTCGACGACGAGGCCGGGGAGACCGTCGGCCTCGCTCCACACCAGCCGGGCGGCCGGGCCGCGGCCGTCGCGGCGCCGGACGGCATCGGCGATGCGCGCTGCCCACAGCGCGTCGTCGAGCGGCTCGTCGCGCCAGGTGACGATGCGGCAGCAGAGCCCGGGGCGGGGATTGAAGAAGCCGCGGCCGACGAAGCGGCCGGCGGAGTCGATCACCGTCACCGCGCTGCCGGCGGCGGCGCCCGCCACGTCCGCGACGTCGCCCTTGAAGATCCACGGGTGCACGCGGGCGCGATCGTGTCCGCGCTTCAGGCGGAGGACGGCGTCCCGGGCCACGCGCGCAGCGTACGCCGCGTCAGCGGCGGCGGCGGAGAACGACGACCATCAGCAGCGGGTGCCGGGAGCGCTCGAGGACCTGGTGGGGCTTGAAGCCGAAGAACCACTGCACGAACTCGAAGCCACCGGCCAGCGCGACCAGCGCCTTGAGCTCCTGCGGGAACAGCATGCGCGACAGATGCGTCTGGCGATAGACCCGCCGCGTGCCGTTCTCGATGGCCTCGAGGACCATGTGCTCCTTGAACACCTGGCTGACCGGGTTCACGTCGTTCAGCGCAGAGAACGACGCCCGGACGATCACGCTGCCGCGCCGCCGCGACCAGGACCAGCGGCGGGCGGGATCGGTCCAGGACGAGACCATGTAGCGGTCGAAGACGTAGAGCCCGCCGGGCCGGACGGCCCGCGCGACGGATCGCAGGTGGGAGACGAGCTGCTCGTTGGTGAGCAGGTGGCCCTGGGAGTCCTGCATGCAGATGGCGGCGTCCACCGGGCGGCGCAGCCGGAAGTCGGTCATGTCACCGACGACGAGCTCGCCCTGGTGGCCCTTGCCGGCCAGCCGCTCGCCGAGGAACTCGATGTTCTTGGCGGACAGGTCCAGCCCCGACATCCGGTAGCCGCGCTCGGCGAGGCGGATGAGGTGCGGCCCGGTGCCGCACGCGATGTCGAGCACGTCGCGCACCGGGCGCTTCGCGAAGCGCTTGAAGCAGTGGACGAGGAAATCGACCTCGCCCTTGCGGTTCATGTCGAAGGCGATCTCGTACAGCCGCGGCGCCGTGTACTCGCGCTCCCGGCCCTGCTTCACCGCTCGTCGCCCCACCAGGTGAGGATCGACTCGCGGATGACCCACGAAGCCGCGATGCCGGTCCGCCCGGTCGGGTCCCAGGCGTGCGTGACCTCGACGAGGTCGCCGCCGATGACCGTGCAGTCGCCGAGCATGCGGACGATCTCGATCAGCTCGGGAACGCGCAGCCCGCCCGGCTCGGGAGAGCCGGTACCGGGCGCCTCGGCCGGGTCGAGGACGTCGACGTCGATCGTGACGTAGAGCGGGTGCGAGCGAAGCTCGGGCAGGATCGCGCGCATCGCCTCGACCGGGTGGACGGCGAACGCGGGGTAGAAGTGCGGCCGTCGGCGCGAGTACTCTTCCCGGGCGCCGGTCCGGATGCCCACCTGGAAGACGCGCTCCGCGGGAATCGTGTCCATCACGCGCGCCATGGCCGAGGCGTAGTTGTAGCGCTCGCCGAGAAACTCCTCGCGCAGGTCGGGATGGGCGTCGAGCTGCAGCACGCGCAGCTCCGGAAACGCCGGGGCGAGGGCCTCGATGACCGGGACGGTGGCCGTGTGGTCGCCGCCGAGCATGTACGGAATGAGCTCCGGCCGCCACCAGGCGCGGATCTCATCGCGCGCTGCGTCGAGCTGCTCTCGCGGCGACGCGCCGTCCGGCAGCTCGCAGTCGCCGATATCCGCCAGGCGCAGGTCGTCGAGGTCCCGGTCGAGGAACGGGGAATACGTCTCGATGGAGTCGGAGGCGCGACGCAGGTCGAGCGGACCGCTGTCCGCCCCTTTGCGCAGGTTCACGCGGCCCTCGAACGGGATGCCGTAGATGACGATGCGCGCGTCGGCGAGCGGACGGTCGTAGCAGGCGATGAAGCGCGGCGAGACCGGTCTCATGCCTGCCCGGCGCGCGACGGCGCTAGACGAGGTCCTCGTCCGCCAGCAGCGTGATCGCAGCCAGCGCGCAGCCGATCTTCACCGTGGTGTGCTCCACGGCGACCACGCGACGCTCCTTGATGAGCTCCCCGCGGACCTGGAATGCCTCGTCCAGCATCGCGTTGATCTGACGCTCGGCCTCGGCCTTGGACGCCACGCCGTGGAACTCCATGATGACGCCGTTCTTGGCCGGGTCATCGGGCACGGCGTAGCCGACGGCGGCGGCGATGGTCTCGCCCGGAGTCTCGCTGGTCATCGCGGCGTAGGCAGTCGGGATGATCGCGCCCGGCTTGATCTTGGGCAGATCGATGACCGGCACGTCGGGCGGCAGGATGCTCGAGACCTTGATGAGGTTGATGTTGCCGATGCCTGCTGCGAGCAGTGCATTGTCGAAGGCATTGAGGGTGGTGCGACCTTCCGCGTGCCCGGCCGTTGCCGCCGCCATCGTGACCTTCCCCGTCATTCGCCCCTCCTCGGCACCTTGAAGTTCTCGCCTCCAATCGACATCCCGCGCCGCGCGCGCCGGGACAACAAAATCTTTTGACAATTTACCGGCGCGTGCCGGCAATGCAAGTGAAATCGCACTCCGCGACCGCTGATTTGCCGCGAGAGGCGTCGCAAGACGCGCGGCGCCGGGCGCGCGGCGCGCTCGCCGAGCGCCGCGAAGCGCTCGGCGCGGGCGGCGGAGCGCTCGGCGCGGCCCGCCAGCGACGTCGGCGCTCGGCGCACGGCGCGCGCCGCATGCCGCGGAGCGTTGCGTCGCCGCGTCGAGGCTGTCGCCGCGCGCGCCGACATCACGCCGCGCGCCGCCGAGCGAGTCGCGCGCGCGCCGACGCGTCGCGGCCGCGCCGGAAGTGTCGGACGACGCGTTTTTTTCTTGCAATGACCGACAACGGACCCTACAGTCAATTAGTTTTTGCACGCGGCGGAAAAATATTTTCGTCGCAAAGGCGGACGCGGGACGCGGGCCGCAGGAGAGGTGCGGTAGATGGCCGGATCGGACAAAGGAGGGTCATCGGATTGAACGCCCTGGGACGTCACTTGCTTCTGGAGTTGTTCGATTGCGATCCTGACGCGATCACCAACCTCGAAGCCGTGAAGACGGCCCTCGTCGAGGCGGCGAAGCGGGCACAAGCCACGATCGTGGACGTCGTGTTCCACGAGTTCAATCCGTTCGGCATCAGCGGCGTGGTCGTGATTGCCGAGTCCCACCTGTCCATCCACACCTGGCCGGAGTACCGCTACGCCGCCGTTGACATCTTCTCGTGCGGCGACGTGCTCAACCCGGAGGTGGCTGCCAACTATCTCGTGGAGCAGTTTGCGGCCGAGCGCACCTCGGTCGTCGACGTCCAGCGGGGGATGTTTCTCAACTCGGCGGTGCCGATCGTCAACAAAGCGTCGGTCGCCGTCAGTTGATCAACCAGCAGCACTACAAGTGGTTCTTCGAGCCAACCACGGGCGTCGAAGGCCACATGCACGCGATCCGGCGCACCATCGTGGAGACGCGCACCAAGTACCAGCACGCCGAGATCATGGATACCTACGCCTACGGCAAGCTGCTGGTGCTCGACGGCCGCATCCAGTCCTCCCAGGCCGAGGACTTCCTCTATCACGAGGGGCTCGTCCATCCTGGCCTGCTCGCCACCGAGAATCGCCCGGAGTCCGGCCTGGTCATCGGTGGGGGTGAGGGCGCGACGCTCCGCGAGATGCTGCGGTATCCGAGCATGCGGCGGGCGGTGATGGTGGACATCGACGGCGAGGTAGTGGACCTCTGCAAGCAGCATCTGCCCGAGATGCACCAGGGTGCCTTCGAGGATCCCCGCACGGAGGTCCGCACCGAGGACGCCCGGGCTTATCTGGAGAACACGAGCGAGCGGTTCGACTTCATCAGTGTCGACCTCGTCGAGCCGCTCGAAGCGGGGCCGGCGTGCATGCTGTTCACCAAGGAGTTCTACACGCTCGTCCGGGAGCGTCTCACGCCGGGCGGGGCCATGACACTGCAGGCCGGGATGACGAAGCTGGGCGAGCTCGACTTCTACACCTGCATCCATCGGACGCTGCGCGAGGTATTCCCGGTGGTTGCCGGCTACCAGATCTTCATGTCGTGCTTCGGCACGCCCTGGGGGTTCATCACGGCCACCAAGAAGGTCGACCCCCGTACGCAGTCCCCGGCGATCGTCGACAAGATCATCGCCGAGCGGCTGCCGGGCGCGAGACTGGCGTACTGGGACGGGGTCACCCACCAGCACGTCTACAGCCTGCCGCGACACATCCGCACGGCGATCGACGCGCAGACCCGCGTCGTCACCGACGCCAACCCGCTCATCGTCACGTAGGCGTCGCCGAGGTGGCCAGCCAGCGCGGGATCGGCGTGATCCTCCTGGTGGTGATCGCGGGGCTCGTCGTCGGCTCTCTGCTCGGCGAGCTTCTGGGCGACGTCTCGTCCGGCTGGATCCGCGATCTGGTCACCAAGGGGCCGTCGATCGGCCTCACGAGTCCCGCCACGCTCGATCTACGATTCCTCGCGCTGACCTTCGGCCTCGTGTTCAAGGTGAACGTCGTCGGCGTGCTCGGCATCGTGATCGCGGCCGTCGCGCTGCGTCGTCTCTGAGCGCGGCCCCCCAGCTGATCCTGGCCTCGGCGTCGCCGCGGCGCCGCGAGCTGCTCGCGACGCTCGGCGTCGACTTCAGCGTCGAGGCGAGCGCGGTCGACGAGACGCTCGAGCCGGGCCCGCTGGCCCGCGCCGTCGCGCGGCTGGCGCTGCGGAAGGCGCGCGCGGTGGCGGCGCGACGCCCCGCCAGTCTCGTCCTCGCCGCCGACACCATCGTCGTCGTCGACGGCGAGGCGCTCGGCAAGCCGGCCGGCCCCGAGGAGGCGGCGCTCATGCTCCGGCGCCTCCGCGGTCGCCGGCACGAGGTCATGACCGGCGTGGCGGTCGTCGACGCGCCGGGCGGACGCGACGCGTCGGACACGGTCACGAGCCGGGTGACGATGAAGGACTACTCGGATGCCCAGATCGCGGCGTATGTCGGCACGGCCGAGCCGCTCGACAAGGCCGGCGCGTACGCGATCCAGGGCGCAGGCGGCGCCCTCGTCGACGCGCTGGACGGCTCCTGGAGCAACGTCGTCGGGCTGCCGCTGCACATCACGGCTACGCTGCTGGCGCGCTTCGGTCTCGCCGTCAGCGCGCCGCCGGCTGAATGAGCGCCCGGCGGACGGGGTCGATGTGAACCAGGTCCTCCGGGCGCGGCACCCGCGCCGTCACCGGCAGCGGCAGGTGAGCCCGGATCAGCGTGAGCGTCTCGCGCACCTGCTCGACGCTGACCATGCCCTGCGCCAGGTACATCTCGCGACTCGCGGCCAGGCGCGCGTCGAACGGCTCGGTACCGGCCGTGACGGCCGCCGGCAGCTTACCGGCCACTCCGTCGCCGCCCTCCGCGATGCGCCGCTCGGCGGCCAGGATCGCGCGCGCGAAGGCCGTCAGATCGCGGTCTCGCGGGCGGCGGTCGCCGCGGACGAACACCGCGGCGTTGACGGTCGGCACGCCGACCGCTTGGCGCGCGGCCAGCGGCGTTCGCAGATCCACCAGCGGCCACGCGCGACCGTCGGCGATGAGCCGGGAAGCGGCCGGTTCCTGGACGAGTGCGGCGTGCACGTCGCCCGTCTCGACGGCGTGGATGATGCCGCGCTCGCCGCGGCTGATCATCCACATCTGGGCGACGCTCAGTCCCGAGCGTGCCAGCAACCAGGCGAACCAGGCCTGCTCCGGAGCGCCGGGCGTGCTGACGCCGATACGCGTGCCCGGCAGATCGTCGAGCGAGCGGACGATGGTCCTGTGCGCGTCGGCGACGACGAGCACGACCGGTGGCGCCGCGGTGAGACCGAACACCAGCCGCGGCGCCTGACCGGCGAGGCGCGGGCCGAAGCGCAGCACCGCCTCCAGCGACGTCGCCGCCAGGTCCGCCTGTCCCTGCGTGAGCGCCTCGGCGGCGCCCGGCTCGCCGCGCGTGGTCTTGAGCGTCACGTCGAGGCCCTCGCGCGCGAAGTAGCCCTCGGCGTGGGCCACCCGCAACGGCAGGTACTCGAGTGACGTCGCCGGGCCGCTCACCGCGACCGTCAGCGCCTGGAGCAGGATGACGCCGAGCATGCGCTCAGGCCGTCCGGCGCTGACCGCGCGTCGGCGGATCCCCGGGCCGCCGGACGATCCGGTGAAGGCGCGCCTGCTGCGCATGTATCGCGACCTCCTGCGTCGGTTCGGCGAGCAGCACTGGTGGCCGGGTCGCTCCGCGTACGAGATCGCCGTCGGCGCCATCCTCACGCAGCACACCGCGTGGACGAATGCCGCGCGCGCCGTGGCCGCACTCCGCGGCCGGGGGCTGCTGTCGGCCGATCGGCTCGCTGCGCTGTCGGCGAGCGAGCTCGCGGAGGTCATTCGTGCGGCCGGCACGTACCGGCTGAAGGCGCAACGGCTCCAGACCTTCACCGCCTGGCTTCGCACGCGATTCGGCGGGCGTTTCGATGGCGTTCGACGGGCGCCGCTCGGTGCGCTGCGGCGCGAGCTGCTCGACGTTCCCGGCCTCGGACCGGAGACGGTCGATGCGATCCTGCTCTACGCCGCGCACCGACCCGTGTTCGTGGCCGACGCCTATGCGCGGCGCATCCTCGGCCGCCACCGCGTGCTGAGCGCGCGGGCGGACTACGAAACGGCGCGCGCCTTCGTCGAGGCGCACTTGCCGTCCGATCCGGCGCTCTTCAACGAGCTGCACGCGCTGCTGGTGACGGTCGCGAAGTCGCACTGCCGCACGGTGCCGCTCTGCGAGACGTGCCCGCTCCGCCGCGACCTCGGCGGCCGACGTCCGGCGTTCTGAGCTCACCGGGCGGCATCCAGCAGGACGGTGACGAGCCGCTCGGCGGCGTCGGGAACGGCCAGCGTCCGGGCCCGCTCGCCCATCTCCTTGAGCCGCCCGGGGTCGGCGAGCAGCGCGCGGATCCGCTCGAGCAGCAGCTCCGGTGTCATGCCGGCCTGCGGCAGGATCGCGCAGCCCTGCACCCGGCCGACGAGGCGGGCGTTCGCGGTCTGCTCGTCCCCGCGTGTGCCGGGCAGCGGAATGTAGAGGGCGGGGATCCCGAGCTGACAGCACTCGTTCACCGTACCGGCGCCCGCACGCGCCACGACGAGCGTCGCCGCCGCGTAGATGCCGGCCAGCTCGTCGCCGACCCATGGCAGCAGCGTGTAGCGCCGGGCGAGCGCGTGCGGCAGCGCGGCTCGCCGCGCCGTCAGCCACGCGCGATCGCCGGTCGCCGCATTGTCGCCGCACTGGTGGATCACCTGCGCGTGTGTCAGCAGCGGCTCGAGGATCTCGCCGACCGCGCGATTGATCGCGTGCGCGCCCTGGGCGCCGCCGGTCACGTAGACCAGCGGAAGCGCGGGGTCCAGCTGGAACCGCGTGACGGCGTCCTGCCGCGTCCCGCGTCGCAGCTCCGGGCGGAGGGGATTGCCGGTGAGGGCGACATCGGCGCCGCCGAACAGTCGCGCGGAGTCCGCGAAGGTCACCACGACGCGGGTCGCCAGACGTGCGGCGATGCGGTTCGCGAGCCCGGGCACGGCGGTCTGCTCGTGGACGACCAGCGGAATGCCGGTGAGGCGCGCGGCGATGGCGACGGGAAGCGCGACGAAGCCGCCGGTGGCGAAGACGGCGCGCGGCGCGAGCTGCCGGAGCAGCCGCCGCGCGGTGACGACGCCGGCGGGCGCGTTGATCGCGAGGTCCGGCACGTTGCGCCAGGCCCACGCGCGCCGCAGCTTGCCCGTCGGAATCGCGTGAAAGGGGATACCGGCCTCGGGCGCGCGCCGGGCCTCGAGTCCGCCGTGGCTGCCGATCCACACGCACGCAATCCCGCGATCGCGCAGGAGCGCGGCGACGGCGAGGCCGGGGGACGTGTGGCCCCCCGTGCCCCCGCCCGCGATGGCGATCATCTCGAGCGCAGGTCCCGGTGGCGCTCGAGCGCCAGACCGACCAGCCGCTCCACGAGCTCCTCGTAGGCGAGCCCGGACGCCTCCCAGAGTCGCGCGTAAGCGCTGGTGGCTGTGAAGCCGGGGATCGTGTTGATCTCGTTCAGGATGACGCGGTCGCCCTCGATGAAGAAGTCCACGCGCGCCATCCCGGCGCAGTCGATGGCCCGGAATGCCGCGATCGCCAGCTCGCGGACGCGCGCGGTGAGCTCGGGCCCGATCGGCGCCGGCACCGTGATGCGGGCCTGGCCCTCGGCGTACTTGGTGGCGTAGTCGTACCAGTCGGCGTCGTACACGATCTCCCCGGGCAGCGAGGCCTGAGGCGCGTCGTTGCCGAGGACGCTGACTTCCACCTCGCGCGGGTGGCGCACGGCGCGCTCGACGACGATCTTCCGGTCGTGCCGGGCGGCCTCGTCGACCGCGGCCGGGAGCTCCGCGGCGGTCCGGACCTTGCTGATACCCACGCTGGAGCCGAGGTTCGACGGCTTCACGAAGCAGGGGAAGCCGGTGACGTCCGCGATACGGCGGGCGACGACGCCGGGCGCGGCCCGCCACTCGTGACGCAGCACGACGGTGTAGTCCACCAGGGGTAGGCCGTGGGCCTGGAAGACGGCCTTCATGGTGGCCTTGTCCATCCCGACCGCGGACGCCAGCACGCCGGCACCGACGTACGGGACATCGGCCAGCTCGAGCAGTCCCTGGATGGTGCCATCCTCACCGTAGGGGCCGTGCAGCATGAGGACCACGACGTCGAGACCGGCACGCAGCTCGACAGGCATGCCTCCGGGCGGCTCGGTGCGGACGAGCGCCGTCGATGCGCTGCCGACGTCAACCGCTTCCGCGCGGTCGGCGAGTGCTTTCTTGACCGCACCGGTGGCGTCGTCGCTGGGCAGCGCCACGCGCGCCTGCTCCGCCAGCGCGCGCAGCGGATCGCCACCGACCACCCAGTGGCCGTCGCGGGCAATGCCGATCGGGACCACGGCGTGGCCGCGACGCTCCAACGCCGCGATGACCGACGCGGCGGAGGCGAGGGAGACTTCATGCTCCCCCGACCGCCCGCCGAAGATCACCCCCACGCGCAGCGGGGACATGCCCCGCATTTTAACAGGCGAGGGCGGTCGGCCCTCAGCGGGAAGACGCGGACGGACTGGACGGCATCAGCTGGATGAACCCGTTTGCCACCAGCTGGTGATCCGGCTGGGGCAGCCCGTACAGCTTCACCTCGTCGCCGGCCCGCAGGCTCTGCCTGGTCCAGGCGCTCAGCCGTGAGGCATCGACCCGGATGGCGTGGCCCTGAGCCGTCTCGACCACGATGTCGGTCGAGGACACCGCCTGGACCTTGCCCTGGACTCTCCACAGGTCGTCGACCGTGTCCGTCCTCGGTGAGGCGGCCACGTCCGCGGGCGCGGGAACTCGCGGCGATTCGAGGGCGCCGAGCGCGCTGTCTCCGGCGCCAATGACGACGGCGGACACCTCCTGGGGCTTCATGCCCTCGACGCCGATCACGGACACCCGGCCGGTGATCGGACTGCCGCGGCGCTCGGCTGTGCTGGCATCCACATAATAGACGGCACCGTCGTCGCCCCGGATCACGGCAACGGGCTCGGCGGAGAGCGTGGCGGGCCACTCGAGGGTGCCCTTCACGGTGCGGGGCTCGCCGGGTGCGGCGAGAGCAGTGTCGGAAAACAAGACAACTGCCACAAGCAAGAGAAACAGAGACCTCATAGCACCACCTCCACCAATTGGTAGCGTGAAGGTGTACCGCAAAGTCAGTGTCGGCGCTAGTGGGCCTCTCGGTCCATGCGCCAGCGTCGCCACTCCGCGAGTCGTCGCGCGAGCTCCGCCTCGAGACCGCGATCGACGGGGCGATAGTACTGCCGGCCGCGCAGCGCGTCGGGCAGATGCGCCTGCTCGACGCGCGCGTCCGGCGCGTCATGCGCGTACTGATAGCCCTTGCCGTAGCCGAGATCCTTCATGAGGCCGGTCGGCGCGTTGCGGATGTGCAGCGGCACCGGCTCGGCGGGTGCGGCGTCCACGTCCGCGCGCGCCTCGTTGTACGCGACGTACGACGCGTTCGACTTCGGCGCCAGTGCCAGGTAGAGCGTGGCCTGCGCGAGCGCCAGCTCGCCCTCGGGCGAGCCGAGAAAGTCATACGCCTCCTTGGCGGCCAGCGTCAGCAGCAGCGCCTGCGGATCGGCGTTGCCGACGTCCTCGGAGGCGAAGCGCACGAGCCGGCGCGCGACGTAGAGCGGATCCTCGCCGGAGTCCAGCATTCGCGTCATCCAGTACAGCGAGGCGTCCGGATCCGAGTCGCGCAGCGATTTGTGGAGCGCGGAGATGAGGTTGTAGTGCTCCTCGCCGCTCTTGTCGTAGAGGAGCGTGCGGCGCTGCGAGGCCTCGCGGATGGTGCTCTCGGTGATGGGGCCGGCGTCCGGCGCGAGCTGGGCGGCGAGCTCCAGCACGTTCAGCGCGGATCGCGCATCGCCATTGGCCAGCCGGGCGATGAGGCGAAGCGCCTCGTCGGTCGCGCTCACGCCGGTGCCGGCGAGACCGCGCTCGCGGTCGGCCAGCGCGGCCTGGAGGATCTGCACGACCGAGTCCTCGCCGAGCGGCCGCAGCACGTAGACGCGGCAGCGCGACAGCAGGGCGGAGTTCACCTCGAACGAGGGATTCTCGGTGGTGGCGCCGATGAGGACGATGGTGCCCTTCTCGACGTGCGGGAGAAATGCGTCCTGCTGGGCGCGGTTGAAGCGATGGATCTCGTCCACGAACAGGATCGTCCGCGTGCGCCGGCGGCTGCGCTCGACGTCGGCCTCGGCCACGACCTGGCGGATTTCCTTCACGCCCGACAGCACGGCCGAGAACGCGACGAAGCGGGCGCCCGCCACACGCGCCATCAGCGAGGCGAGCGTCGTCTTTCCCGAGCCGGGCGGCCCCCAGAGGATCATGGAGTGCAGCTCGCCCCGCTCGAGTGCCGTGCGCAGCACGCGGCCGGGCCCGAGCAGGTGCTCCTGGCCGACGACCTCGTCGAGCGAGCGCGGCCGCATGCGGTCGGCCAGCGGGCCGGCGGCGGCCGGCCCGGCGGCGCTGGCCGGCTGCTCGAAGAGCTCCATCGCTACCCTCCTGTGCGTCGCGCGCGCAGCCACGCGGGCAGCGCGGCCAGGTCGGACAGCCGCGCGACCGGCGTGATCTTCCAGCGCTCGAGATCCGCGTCCTTCGCGCGGTAGGCGACGAACGGCACGCCGGCCTCGGCGGCGGCGAGCCCGTCCACCCAGGAGTCGCCGACGACGACGGCGTCGCGCGCGACGCCGAAGTAGTCGGCGATGACGCGCCAGCCGTCGGCGTCGGGCTTCATCGCGCGCATGTCGTCGCGCGTGACGATGAGATCGAGGTGCGAGGTCAGACCGAACTGCTCGAGGGCGATCTGCGTCACCTCGCGCGCGTTGTTCGTCCACAGGGCCGTGGCGAATCCGGCGTCGCGGGCGCCGGTGAGCGCTTCGAGCGCTCCCGGCTCGAGCCACGCCTGCGCCACCGCGCGTCGCTCGTGCTCGAGCGCGATCGCCCACACCGGGGCGGACATCGCCGGCGCCTCGGCTGCGCAGTGGCGGATGAGCTCACCGACGCGGTACCGCTCGGGCCGCGCCGGCAGCGGCCCGCAGTGCTGCTCGATGAGCGCGCGCATCTCGAGGGCCATGGCCGCCAGGTCCAGCGGCGAGTTCACGAGCGTATGGTCGAGGTCGAACACGCACAAACGCACGCGGTGACGGTACCATAGCGTGGTACGCTTTCTCTGTGAAGCGCCGCGTGCCGTGTGTTCCGGCCTGCCTCGCGCTCGTGATTGGCCTGCTCGTCGTGTCTCCTGCCGCCGCGCTGGACGACGCCGATCGCTTGTGGCTCGTCGGCGAGCGCGGCTTCGCCGACGGCTTCTATCCGGTGGCGCGCCGCGCCCTGGAGCGCTTCGTCGCCCAGTACCCCAACGATTCGCGGCTGCCCGACGCAGTCCTCCTGCTCGGCAAGGCGCGGCTGAAGGCCGGCGACGCCGACGCGGCGCTCGAGGCGTTCAAGCGCGCGCAGACCTTCTCGCCGGCCCCCGGCCGTCCGCAGGAAGCGCGCTTCTGGGAGGCCGAGACGCTCTTCAGGCTGAAGCGATTCGCCGACGCCCGCGCGGCCTACGACGACGTCGTCCGCAGCGACGCGACGTCGACGATGGCGCCCGACGCCGTCTACGGCCGCGCGTGGAGCGACCTCGAGCTGAAGCGACCAGAGGCGGCAAGCGCCGGCTTCAGCGAATTCTTGCAGACGTGGCCGGATCACGCGCTGGCGGCCTCCGCCACGCTGCAGCTCGCGCGGATCCTCGCCGACGAGAAGAAGACGGCGGAGGCGCTGGCGCTGCTGCAGCCGTTCGCGACCAAGTATCCCGGCTCCCGCCTGGCGCCCGACGCACAGTTCCTGCTGGGCTGGGTGAAGACCAACGGCGGCGACGCGCGCGGCGGTCTCGCGGATCTGCGCGCCTTCGTGGCGGCCAACCCGAACCACGAGCAGACGCCGACGGCGAAGAAGCTGATCGCGCAGGCCATGGCGCGCAACGGTGATCGCGACGATCTGCTGGAGGCGTACAAGGTGCTGATGGAGCAGGAGCCGGCCACCGCCGATGGCTTCTACAACGCCGCCCAGATCGCGGCGCGGCTGAACCGCCCGAAGGACCAGGAGGCCGCGTGGACGCGGCTGACTTCTCAGTTTCCGGATCATCCGCTCACTCGTCGCGTGGCCCTCGAGCGCGCGAACGCCGCCTTCAAGGACAAGAGCTGGAAGAACGCGGTGAGCCTGGCGCAGCAGGCCGCGCGCAGCGACGACGAAGCGGTGCGCGCCGAGGCGTGGCTGCTCGTCGGCGAAGCGGAGCTGAAGCAGAAGCATCTGGCACCGGCCGCCAAGGCGTTCGAGACCGTGCGCGGCCTCGCGGCCGCCGACGCCGGCGTCCGGTATCGCGCGCTGGCCGGGCTGGGCCTGACGCGCGAGGAGCAGCAGGACTGGAAGGCGGCGCTGGCGGCGTACGAGGCCGTCGTCGCCCGCAGCCCCGACACGACGCTGCGGGACTGGGCGCGCGAGCGGGCGACGGCCATGAAGTCGCGCCTCGCCAAGCCCGGCTCGTCGAGCAAGCCCGCCGCGAAGAAGGACAGCAACTCATGAGAATGCGCGCGCTTGCCGTCGTCGGCCTGGCGCTGACGCTGCTCGGCGCCGCCGCACCGCGGCCGGTCGACCCGCCCCCGCCCGACCTCGTGCGTCTGGTGCCGTTCGCCAACGCGCCGCTCGACAAGCCGCCGGTGGTCATCGCGCTGACGTTGCCCGGTGTGCCGGGTACGCTGCCGTCGCTGCCCCTGATCGCGGTCGGGCCGCCGCCGGCGGCCAAGCCGGTGGCGTTCATCGAGGCGCCGCGCAAGCTGCCGTGCGTCGGCGCCTGGCTCGGCATCGCGACCGAGTCGCTCGAGTGTGGACGCGCGCGGTTCCAGCGCGGTGAGTACGAGGAGGCGGCCAAGGCGCTCGAGCCCGCCGTCCGGCGAGGCGCCGACCACGATGTCCTGCGCGAGGCGCGCTACTGGCTCGGGGAGACGTTCTGGCAGCTGGGCCGGATCGAGCAGGCGGACTGGCTGTTTCGCCAGGTGGCCCCGGATTCGCCCCGTCAAGAGTTCGGCGCCTGGGCGCTGCACTCGAGCGGCTGGACCGCGCTGCGGCTCGGTCAGCCCGCGCGCGCGCGTGATGCGTTCGCCGAGCTGCTGAACGGCGCCGTCCCGTCGCCGCTCGACGCGTGGGGCCGGCACGGCCTCGCCCTGGCGTTGATGGCGCTGGGTCGCTACGACGAGGCAGAGCAGACGTGGACGGCGCTCGAATCGCGTCCGGTGCCGCCGGCGATCGCCCGTGATGTCGCCTTCTGGCACGCGGAGGCGCTGGCGCGCAAGGGCGACGTCGCGCGCGCCGAGACGATGCTCCGCCAGTTCACGCAGGGCGGGGCGCATCCGCTGCTCGCAGCCGGCCAGCTGCGTCTCGGGTGGTGGTCGCTCGCCGCCGGACATCCGCGTGAGTCCGTGCCGGCGTTCCGCGCGTATCTGGCCCAGGCGCCGAGTGCCGAGCGCGACTGGGGCGAGGCCGGTCTCGCACAGGCGCTGCTCGCGAGCGGGGAGTGGGCCGAGGCGCAGAAGCTCGTCAGCGGGCTCGTCAGCCGCCGCTCGTCGCTCGCGCAGGCGACCGCGCTGCGGCTCGCGCGCGCCTCGGCCGAGGCGCCCGCGGGCACCGAGACGGGACCGGTGTTCCAGCAGCTGCTCGGGATGCAGCTGGCGCCTGCCGCGCGCGCGTGGGTCCTGCTCATGAAGGGGGAGAGCGATCGCGCGCAGGGCAACCGCGACGAGGCGCGCACCCAGTTCGACCTGGCCCAGAAGGCCGATCCCGGCTCGGACGTCGCGCGGCACGCGGCGATCCGTCAGGCCCTCGTGAATTTCGAGCTGCGCGAGTTCACCGACGCCGTCGCCGGCCTCACGCCGGTCGTGAACGCGAAGACGGGGCCCGAGATCCGGCTACCCGCGCTGCTGCTGCAGGGCGAGGCGGCGTACCACGCCGGCGACCACATGACGGCGGCGGCCGACTTCCATCGCGCGGTCAGCGAGTTCCCCAACCATCCGCAAGCGCCGGCGGCGCGCCTCGGTGCGGCGTGGGCGCTCTTGCGCCAGGGCAAGAAGACGGAGGCGCGCCGCGAGCTGCTGGAGCTGGCCAAGACGTCGCCCGATCATCCGCACGCGCCCGATGCCCTGCTCCTCGCCTCCGAGCTGACGCTCGAGGCGGGTGATCTCACGGCCGGCCGCGAGCTGCTCGATCGCGTCATCACGACGTATCCGTCGCACCCGCGCACGGATTTCGCGCGGCTCAATCGCGGACTGCTGCTGCTGCGCGCCGGTGATTCTGCGGGCGCCGTCGTTGCGCTGCGCGACTGGCTGACGCGCGCGCCGTTCCCGGCGCTGTTCGGGCGCGCGCACGCCGCGCTCGCCACTGCGCTGCTCGGCGACCGTCAGCTGGACGAGGCGCAGCGCGAGTTCACCCTGGCGCAGAAGGAAGGTCTTCCAGCCCTCGGCCAGCTCGGCATCGGCTCGGTGGCCCTCGTGCGTCGGCAGCCCGACGAGGCCGAGCGGGCCTTCACCGCGGCGCGCGACGCCGGAACGCCGGACGAGACGGCGGCCGCCACGTACGGGATCGCCGCCGCGGCGTTCGAGAAGGGCTCGCTGAAGGCCTTCAAGCAGCCGGCGCAGACCGCGCTCGCCGCCGTCACGCCCGCTGCCAACGCGCCGCGGCGGGCGGGCGCGCTGCTCTACGCGCTCACGGCGATCGCGGTGGACGAGAAGGACTGGCCGGCCGCGCTGGGGCACGCGCGCCGGCTCACCACCGATTACGCGGCCTACGAGGCCACGCCCGACGCGCTCGAGCGTGTGGGCGCTGGCGCGGCTGCGGCCGGCGCCTGGCCCATCGCGTACGAGAGCACGCTGCTGCTCCGCCAGCGCTATCCGCAGAGCCCGCTCGCCGAGGGCGCATGGCTCCGGCTGGCGGAGGCGCAGCTCGAGACGGGGCGCGCCACCGACGCGCGAAAGGTGCTGGAGCAGGCGCTGCCGGCGGCATCCGACCCGCAGGCAGGACGCGGCTGGATCATGCTGGCGCGGGCACGCGAGCAGACCGGCGACCGCAGCGGCGCGCTGGAGGCATACTCGCGCGCGCCGCGCGACTCGAGCAGCCCCGAGTGGAGCCGGCAGGCGCTGTTCAGCCACGCCCGGTTGCTCACGCAGGAGAAGCGCTACGACCAGGCGCGCGGCGTCCTCGACCGCCTGCTGAAGTCGCCCGAACCCTCCGTGGCCGTCGATGCCGCGCAGGCGATGGGTGAGTCGTACAGCGGCGAGGGCAACCACCTCGCGGCCGCCGAGTACTACCTGACTGCGGCCTACATGGCGCCGGACACGCCGGCCGGCCGGCGCGGGCTGCTGTCGGCGGCACGCGCGCTGGCCGCCTCGAAGCAGGACGAGGCGGCGACCGCGGCGTATCGCAAGCTGCTCGCGCTGGGCGACCTGGCGCCCGACGTTCGCGACACCGCACGCAAGGAGCTCGCCGCACTCGCACGTCCGCGGCCGTGAAGGGATACGGCGGCCGCGTTCTGGTCGTCGATCTCGACGATGGCCGCACGCACATCGAGGCGCTGTCCGAGACGACGGCGCGCACCCTGCTCGGCGGTAACGGGCTCGCCGCGCGCCTGCTCTACGACCGCGTGCCGGCCGGCATCGACCCGTTCGACGCACGCAACGCCGTCGTGTTCGCGGTGGGCCCGGTGACCGACACGACGGTGCCCGGCAACAGCCGCGCCTGTGTCGCGGCGAAATCGCCGCTGACCGGCCTCTTCTTCGACTCGACGTTCGGCGGGAGGTTTCCCGCCACGCTGAAGCGGACCGGCTTCGACGCGGTGCTCATCACGGGGCGCGCCGCCCGCCCGTCGTACGTGCTCGTCACGGAGACCGGTGCGGCGATCAAGCCGGCGAAGGAGCTGTGGGGGCGGTCGACGCGCGACGCCGTGACGGCGCTGGTGGCGGCCGAAGGCGCCGACGCCGACGCGATCGCCATCGGCCCGGCCGGCGAGCATCGCGTGCGCTTCGCGGCCATGGCGCACTACTGGAAGAATCGCGAGGGCGTCTCCGGCCGCGGCGGGATCGGCGCCGTGCTCGGCAGCAAGAACGTCAAGGCGGTCGTGGTGCGCGGCGCGCGCAAGACGGAGGTCGCCGATCCCGCCGCGCTCCGGGCACTGCTCGACGAGACACGCGAGCCGCTTCGGACGGGCACCAAGGCGCTCTCGAGCTTCGGCACCCCCTTCCTTGTGGGGCCGATCAACGCCCTCGGCGCGCTCGGCAGCTACAACCTCCGCAGCGAGGTCTTCCAGGAGGCGCGGCTGGTCGGCGGCGAGCACATGCAGGCGCACTACCACGATCGCGACACGACCTGCCTCAAGTGCCCGGTCGCGTGCGGCAAGCAGTACGCGATCAGCGAGGGTGAGTTCGCCGGCCGGCGCGCGAAGATGCCGGAGTACGAGACGATCTTCGCGCTCGGCCCCATGCTCGGGATCGCGAACGCGGAGGCGCTGATTCTCGCCAACGATCTGTGCGATCTGCTCGGCATGGACACCATCTCCATGGGAGTCACCCTCGCCTTCGTGGCCGAGGCGCTCGAGCGCGGCTGGCTCGACCCGCGCGAGGTCGGCGTGCCGTTCGGCTGGGGCGACTGGCGCGGCATGCTGCGGCTGGTGGAAATGACGGCCACGCGCGAGGGCTTCGGGAATCGGCTGGCCGAGGGCGCGTGGCGGCTCGCCGCCTCGATTCGACCCGACGCGACCAACCTGGTCTATGCGGTGAAGAAGCTGGAGCTGCCCGCCCACTCGGCGCGCGCGCTCAAGGGCCTCTCGATCGGGTATGCGACCGCGACTCGCGGCGGCAGCCACCACGACACCCGGCCCACGCCGCAGTATGCGCCGGCCTTCGACCGGCGGGGGACGAAGGACAAGCCGGAGTTCGCGATGCGCAGCCAGCACTTCACCGCGGTCGGCGACTCGCTGGTGCTCTGCCGCTTCACGTCCGAGCGCGGGTTCGGGCTCTTCGTCGGCGAGCCGTATGCCGCCATGCTCCGCGCCATCACGGGCTGGGACATGACCACGGAAGAGCTCGAGCGGGCGGGCGAGCGCATCGTCAACGTCGAGCGACTTTTCAACGTCCGCGAGGGCGTGCGGCGGCGCGACGACGTGCTGCCGTGGCGCGTGATGCACGAGCCGATCCCCGACGGCCCGTCCGCGGGGATGTACTGTCCGCCCGACGAGCTGGCCGCAATGCTCGACGTGTACTACGGCCTGCGGGGGTGGGACGTCGACGGCGTCCCGACCGCCGGCCGCCTGGCATCGCTGGGGCTCTAGCGCAAGCTGGTACAGTGGAGCTAACAGGGGCTGGAGGAAACCTATGCCCCCGTCCGCCCACGCAGCACTCGTGATCAGCATCATCGCCAGCGCCGTCGGAGCACTGGTCATGTGTTTGCTCGTCGCCCGTTACGGCCTCGCGCCGGCTGCCGAGGAGGCCGACAGTGGCACCCAGCGTCTGTTCACCCGGTTCGGTCATGCGCTCGGTGGCGTCTGCTTCGCGGCCACCGCGATCATGGCCATCGTGGCCCTGGGCGTGCCGCGCCAGGTGCCGCCGGTGCCGGCGGTTGCCGTCCAGCCCGACCCCGCCGCCGAGGCGCGGCTGCGCGCGCTGACGGCCGAGGTGAAGTCGGTATCGACGCGGCTCGATCAGCTCGAGGGTCGCGTGAGCACGGTCGATGGCGCGGCCCGCACGCTGGGCGACGAGCTGGCGTCGGTGAATCTCCGCACGCGCCAGATGGAGCGCGCGCTGGTGCCGCCGCCGCGCCGTGTCGGCGCCGACGCGCCCGCGAAGCCAGCCGCCCGCGAGGCGGTGAAGGACAGCGGCGCCGCCCGCGACGCCGAGCGCGAGCAGCGCGTCTCCGAGCGGTTCACGCCGATTCCGACACCGGTGGTTCCTGACGTGCCCGCGCCGGCGCCCCCGCCGCTCGTGCTGTCATCGCCGACGCCAGAGCCGGCCGCCGCGGCTCGACCAGCGCCGGCCTCGCGCACGCCGGATCCCGTCGTGCGCACGCCCTCGCGCACGCCGGACAGTACGCCACGCGCGCCCGAGGCGACGCCGGACTCGCGGCCGCTGCCAACTGCGTCGCGCGCGCCCGACGCGCGTGTGTCGTCCGGCCAGCCGGCGGGCGGCGGGCAAGGCGCGGCCGCAGCCACCGGAGGGGACCCGGACCTCGGCGACAAGCTGCGCGACGACTGGCAGACGATTCGCGGCGGCTTCTCGACGGCCGGTGACGAGTTCAAGGCCGCCGTGCGCGACCTCGGGCGCAAGCTCTGGCGTTAGACGCCGGACGGCGCCGTCTCGCGAACGAAGCGATCGATCTCCTGCGGCAGGCCGAAGAGCCGCAGGCGGTCGCCGGCGCGCAGGACCGTATCGGGCGCGGGGTTCAGCAGGATATCGCCGCCCTTGACGACGGCCACGACGGTGACGCCGAAGCGCTCGCGGATGCGCGACTCCCGCAGCGTCTGGTCGGCGATGTCGCCGACGCCGAGCGCGACCTCGCGGACTTCGGGCAGGGAATCGGCGGCGGCGGGCGCCGAGCCCGATTCCATGGCCTCGCGGAATCGCTCGAGATAGGCGAGCGCGGACGCTTTCGGCAGCTGCAGGCGCGCGAGCGCGTGGCGGATCAGCGTCGCGGCCGCCTCCATTTCCGGCTGGATCACCTCGCTCGCCGCGCCCCGGCGCAGCGCGTCCGATTCGGCGCGTCCGTGGGCGCGGACGAGGACGGCGGCATCGCCGTTCAGCTGGCGCAGTGCGCGCAGCGCGAGCCGCGCGTGCTCGAAGTCGGGCAGGGCGAGGATGACCAGCGTGGCGGCGCTCGCGCCCGCGCGCTCCAGCGTGTCGCGTCGTCCGGCATCGCCGTAGAGCGCGGGAATGCCGCGCGCGCGGAGGCCCTGCACGACGTCGGGATCACGCTCGATGACCGTGTAGGGAATTCCGAACGCGGTGAGGGCCTCACCGACCGCGCTGCCGACGCGCCCGAAGCCACACACGACCACGCGAGCCGGGCTACCGTGTCCGGCCGTCTGTTGAGGCGTTCCGCCCCGGTCGCGCAGCAGTCCGAGCCCCGCGAGCCAGCCCGGCGCCGAGCGAACGATCGGCGCGTTGACCAGGATGCTCAGCAGCGACGCGGCGAGGATCGCGTTGTAGACACCGGCGGACACCTGGCCGGCGTCGCGCGCGACCTGCACCAGGATGTACGAGAACTCGCCGATCTGGGTCAGCCCGGCCGCGACGAGCACCGCGGTCGCCAGCGGGTAGGCGAAGATCTTCACCACCGTCGTCCAGATCACCAGCTTGCCGACGACGATCAGCCCCAGCAGCACGCCGAGCAGCGGCAGGTCGTCGAGGACGCGCCGCGGGTCGATCAGTGCGCCGACGGTGACGAAGAACAGCGCCACGAAGACATCGCGTAGCGGCAACAGGCGCGCGAGCGCCTCGTGCGAGTAGTCGGAGTTGGCGACGAGCAGGCCGCCGAGGAAGGCGCCGAGCGCCAGCGAGAGGCCCACGGCCTGGGAGAGGGCAGCCGTGCCGAGGCCGATGGCGAGGGCAACGATCAGGAACAGCTCGTCGTTCTGCGTCCGGGCCACGCGGGTCATCACCCGTGGCACCACCTTCGCCGCGAGGTAGGCGAACGGGACGAGCACGAGCGCGGCCCGACCGAGCGCGGTGGCGATTCCGAGCACGCGCCCGGGTTCCAGCGCGCCGAGCTCCGGCAGCAGTACCGTGAGAACCACGACCGCCAGGTCCTCGACGAGGGTGATGCCGATCATCACGCGTCCGTGCCGCGAGTGCAGCTCGCCCTGGTCGATCAGCAGACGGGCCAGCACCATGGTGCTCGCCACCGAGACGACGATGCCGATCACCGCGCCCTGTAGCAGCGGCCAGCCCATGGCCGCTGCTGCGCCGACGCCGAGCGCCGCCGACATGAGGATGCCCAGCGGACCGCCGAACGTGGCCACCCATTTCACGCGCAGAAGATCGGACAGCGAGAATTCGATGCCGATCGAAAACATGAGCAAGACGACGCCGATCTCCGCGAAGAGCTCGAAGGTGTGAAAGTCGGACACGGTCGGCCCCGGCGTGAACGGGCCGACCAGCAGCCCGCCGACGACGTAGCCGAGGATGAGTGGCTGGCGGGTCAGCCAGGCCGCGCTGGCGCCGAGCACTGCTGCCGCCAGGACGATGGCGAGGTCGCGGAAGAAGATCGGGTCCGGGTGCATGGCTGACGCCGACCATTATTGCCCGCGTTTTTTTCGTTCGCTGGCGTTGGGCGTCTGCGGGGGCGCTGTTTGGTGGGCCGGGCACGTCGGCGGGCACGTTTCGTCCGCATCGCGCGCGCGGATCCGCGCGAATCTTCCGGTCGAAGACGTCCGCGCTGGGAGCCGGACGTCCGCGGCGCGCGCCCTTCGAGTGCGTTACTGCGCTCGGCGCCCCGCGCGCGATTCTTTACAAGACCACACCTCGAACACGTTATCTTGCGCCGCGGCCGCCCTTCATCATCAGAACAATCCACGCCAGCAGCTTGTCTTGCCTGACCTCTGGGGTCGGGGGCGATTGTCTCGGAGTCATTGAGGACTGCGATCGAAGCTCAGGCGGTATCGCAGAGCGCCCGCCATTCGCAGCGCGGGCAGCGGAATCCGGACCTGACGAACCCGCTGAGAACAAGAACAGAACGGCCATCGGCATGAAGGCGAAGCGAGCCAGACGAGCCATATCGGAAGGCATTTAACCCCGGTCGGTACTCGATCCGGGGAGACGCGTTCTTAGTAGGAGCATCGATGGGCGAGTGACGACGATTGAGACGAGACGGGTACACCCCAGGCAGCGGCCTTCGACAAAGCGCAGCGTCATGGCGTCGATCTCCCGGATCACGTCGTAAATGCGGCGGCTCGTGCGCTCGACAACGCAATTGAGGCAGAGGGGCAGCTGTGCGCTCAGCACTTCTTTTACGGAAGCCACAATCAGAATGGTATTCGCGTGCGCACGCAGCGCAGTATTGGACCATAGGCGTACGGGGTGGAGGCCGACGAGTACCAACTGGACGAGCTCCGCGTTATGCATCACCGAGTCACGGGTTTTGTCGTTTCGCATCTCAGGTCGTGACGGGCACGTTTGCGGGCACGTTGGCGCCTGCTACACTCGGGGCGTTTCGCAAGCTCCCGATTTGTCGGCACGGGCGGATAGCTCAGTTGGGAGAGCGCAGCCCTTACAAGGCTGATGTCGCAGGTTCGAGCCCTGCTCCGCCCACCATTATTCGTTCGAATATTCGTTCGAAGCTTTTCGACGCGTGTCGGCCTGTTTGCGCCACCGCGTTCTGAATGCATCTCGCCTCTAAAAATCGTCGGAATTTACCGCGCCGCACCGATCGCGGCTGGTCGGAGACGTTACCCTGATCACAGGCTGGCACATTTCGATGAGGTTGCGGGTGCGCTGTCGCAGGCCTCCACTCACACGGCGGGGGAGTCCCCATGGCGCTAGTCTTAGTCGTCGACGATGAGTTGCATGTCCGTCTCCTCCTTGCCGAACTATTGCGAAGTCTGAATCATGATGTTCGGCTCGCACCGACAGCGGCAGAAGGCGTCGAATTGTTCAGGAATGACCACCCCGACGCCGTTGTTGTCGATATCCGATTACCGGATGCTTCAGGCATGACCGTGCTGGATGCGATCTATGAGACGCGCCCTGACGTCCCCGTCATCATGATGAGTGGCCATGCGGACGACGGAGTCGCTCAAGATTCGCGCAAACGCGGCGCATTCGACTTTCTCGTGAAACCATTCAGCATTGACGCATTCGTACGTATTATAGCGGCGGCGTTGGCGTGACGGACTCAGCGACGTCTGACGCCTTGGTCGCGCCGCTCTAACAGACGTTGCATCATCTATCTGCTATCTGCTTCGTCCAATGACACGTCGCGTGCAGAGGTATCGGTGCGATCGGCTGTGGACACGCGTATGAAGCTGTCGGCGAGTCGACCGCCAGTTCGGCCGCTTCACGGTGCGTTATCTCTCGGTGACGCGCGCTTCGTCGTCTCCGGGAACGTGCCGAGATACGTTACCGCTACGCTCGGCAGCCCGGCATGCCCGCAAGTTCGTCTCACCCCGCGCCGGTGACCTCGCCGCACTCCTCGAGCCACAGGCTGTAGCACTGGCGGTGGACTCTCAGGATCTTGCCCGAGGACAGGTCCACCTCGAACTCCGTCTCGGTCTCCTCGATGGCCGTCATGCAGATGGCGCACAGCCGACCGCGCCCAGGACCGGCCCAGAGCTTTCCGTCGAGCTCGTCGTCGCACGGGATGTCGCCGCTGTCATGCAGCTGGCGAATACGAGCGCGGATTTCTGATTCCCGCATACCCTTCCTTCTTGAATGGTTCTGAGTGTTGTCAGTGATGGGAGTCTCGTAGAGCGATCGGAGGACCGCGCAACTATACACCACTCGACGGGGGGGGCCGATAGTAGCGGCATCCGCAGAATCGCTGGCATCCACCTTGCGGTCACGACGCTCATGCCCGTCGGCATTCGAGCGATCCGGCTCGTCACGCTGGTGTGGGCGACGTCGAGCCTGGCCGGAGGCTGTGCGGCGCTGCCGCTCGCGGTCGTGGGCGGTTCCGTGGTCCAGGCGGGCACCGGCGCTGTCGTCAAGACCGGGACGGAGTACACGATGAGCGGCGCAGCCCACCGGACGTTCACGGTGCCGGTGAACGCCGTTCGCGCCGCGGTCCTCGGAGCATTCGAGCGTGCCGGCGTCGACGTCGACCGCAACGAGTCCTCGGACAACGGTCAGCGCGTCACCGGCCATCTGACGCATCGCAAGCTTCGCGTCGACCTCGTTCCCTTGAGCCCGTCGCTCACCGCGATGACGCTGGTCGTGAAGCGCAACGCGTTCTTCAAAGACCGCGCGACGAGCAGCGAGATCCTGGAGCAGATCGAGCAAGTCCTGGCCGAGAATCCGACGTTCGCGCGGCGCTTGCACCGGCCGCCGGAGGACATCGCGGCCCGCCCGCGGTGAGGCGCCTCAGCGTCGGCCGGGCAGCCTGAAGACCGCCCAGCCGCACTCGCGCACCTCGGCGTTGACCGCCGCACGCTCGCGGCGCTGCAGCCCGCGGCGCTCGCGCTCGATGGCCGAGTCGGCGACGCGGCGATCGACGGCGCGCCGGTCGAGGATGAGGTCGACGTCCGGTTCGCGGATCAGCGCCTCGCGCAGACGATCATAGAGGTCGATCCGGTCGCGGGAGACGACGAACACGAGGCGCCGACGTGGGGTCTGGACGGTCTCGTCCATGCGCTCAGCGACCGCGGCGCTCGGTGACGACGTCCAGCACGCGCAGGATCTCGCCACCGTCGCGCACCATGAGACGGTCACCGGCTTGGCCCCAGCGCAGCAGGCCGTCGCGGTCGACCACGAACGTCGAGCGATACGCGACGTTTCGATCCTCGTCGTGGACCCCGTAGGCGCGGATCGCCGCGCGATGCACGTCGCTCAGCAGCGGAAATGCAATGGCGTGCGCGCGGCGGAACGCCTGGTGGCAGAAGGGACTGTCGCCACTGATGCCGAGCACGGTGGCCCCGCGCTCCGTGATCTTGCCGGCGACCTGACCCAGGTCGCTGAGCTCGGGGCTTCAGATCGACCCGAAGTCGTAGCAGTAGAAAACCAGGACGACGTCGCGCCCGCGGCAGCCGGAAAGCGAGACCGTCTGCCCGTCCGTCGAAGGCAGGCTGAAGTCCGGAGCCGGCTGACCGAAGCGGAGCCACGTCACGGCGGAGAGTCTAGCGGAACTCCGCCGTGCGCGCCCGGCCTACATGAACGCGCGAATTCCCGTCAGCAGCAGGATCGCGAGCAGAACCGCAGCCCCGACCACGTCGGAATCGCGAGGAAGTATCGTCATGCCTGGTTCCAAAAGCAAAAGCCGCGCCGTCGCGCGGCGCGGCATGATTCGCATGAATACAGCGTGTCGGAAAAAGTTTTCATGGGTTGTGAGAGGGGGCCGTTGCCGGCTATGGTGTCCCAATCCGCAACGTCAGAGGAGGACGCCATGGAGAGCTGGTGGAACGAAATCGACCGTGATGTCCGGGCGGTACTGGAGCGCCACGGGTCGATGACGCCGGGTGAGATCGCCCGCCAGCTCCGGCTGTCGGAAGGTGCCGTGTCCTCGGTGCTGTCGATGCTAGCCACCGAAGGAAAGCTGCGCATCGCGCGCGTGGAATTGCCGCACCGCGACGACGGCCGTCAGCTGTCGCTGTAGGCGCTGCGGCCCGCGCCGTGCGTTGACCGCCCCGGCGCTGCGTGGTAGCGTTTGTGGGCTCATTCGTCGTCGGCGCGGGCTCGTGGTGCAGCCTGGTTAGCACACTGGACTGTCAATCCAGAGGTCGCGGGTTCAAGTCCCGTCGAGCCCGCCATTAATCGAAACCTTAGAGCGCGGCTCACCACCGCGCTCTTCGTGTTTTGTGGCGGTTCCGCGGCAACTTAGCGAATGGCGGCCTTCCGAAGTGGGTACGACAGTCACTGTAGGTGACGCTTCCGCGGCTGCGGTCTCGGTCTTCAGCAGCGCGAATCGGAATTATCGCTCTAGCGCGATGCGCTGAGCTTGAAGCGCCTCGTCCGGCGTCGCGCCGCTGGTGAGGCGGCGGGCTCAACGCGGGTCACGACGCGGGTGAGCTCGTCGCTCACTCGCCTGGCGTCAGCAGTTTCACGACGACACGTCGCTTGGACGGGTCCTTCGCTGCGCCGTTCGGCGTGGGCCCCCGGCTCGTGGCGGCGATGATGCGGGTGGTGTCGACGCCGTGCTCGGCGAGCCAGCGTCTCACCGCGGCAACGCGCCGCTGGCTGAGCCGCATGTTGTACTCGCGCCGGCCGACGCTGTCCGTCATTCCTTCAAGATCAAGGGTCATGCTCGGGTGCTCGTGGAGCTCTTTCATGATCGACGTGAGCGCGGCCTCTGCACTCGCATCGAAGTCCGTGCGGTCGAACCCGAACGGCACGTGGATCACGCCCACGAGCGTTCGGCCGCCGGCGGTGTGCGGTGGACTCGGGCGTGCCGGCTGCTTGCGCACAGGGACCGTCGGCGACGGCATGAGAGCGTCTTGCACCTGCTCGCGCGTCTCGGTCAACGCAACTTCGAGATGGCTCACTCGACCTTCAACGCGCTCGATCCGCTGTCCCTGCTGCGAGAATCGCGAATCCACCTCGGCCTCGCGCTTGGCGAAGAGCATCTGCGTCCACTCTTGCGTCGCGCACCCCGCGCCGACGAGGCACGCGAGAGCCGCGACGAGGCTCGGCACGCCGTGCTTCATGACAGTCCTCCGATGGTGAAAGAAGGTACTGCCGGAGTCGACCGTCCCCCAAGTTTTTTCGTCATGCGAAGTTCCTCGTCCGGGTTTTTTTTGACGGCGCTCCGCTCTCAGCGCCGGACAATGCTTGCGATCCTTTCGAGCGCGTTCCAATACGGAGGCGTCACGGAAACCTCGCGCAACGACGAAGTCGGCGACTATGAGGCACTCGCGAACAGCGCGTGCATGCGACGCATCGACGCGACCGTGAGTCGCGTCGCATCGACCGACGTGACCGTACTAATCACCGGTGAGAGCGGCGTCGGCAAGGAGCTCGTGGCCCGCACGCTGCATCGGCGATCCAGCCGGCGTAACGGTCCGTTCGTGAAGGTGAACTGTGCCGCGCTGCCGGTGGAGCTGTTCGAAAGCGAGGTCTTCGGGCATGAGCGTGGCGCCTTCACGGGTGCCGATCACCAGACGAAGGGCAAGTTCGAGCAGGCCGACACCGGGACGATCTTTCTCGACGAGATCAGCGAGATGGCGCCGTCGGCGCAGGCGAAATTGCTCCAGGTTCTCGAGGACCGCGAGTTCGCTCGACTCGGAGCGGACCGGGCCATCCGGGTCGACGTGCGGATCATCGCCGCGAGCAACCGCGATCTGGAGAAATACGTCGGACAGGGCGGTTTTCGCGAGGATCTTTTCTACCGCCTCAACGTGGTCCACGTCCGCATCCCACCGCTGCGCGAGCGAACGGAAGAAATCCCAGCGCTCGTCCACCATTTTCTCGGGTACTACGCCGCCCTGCATCAACGCACGGCGCTACGCCTGTCCGCAGCGACGCTCGAGAAGCTGCGACGCTACAGCTGGCCCGGCAACGTGCGACAGCTGCAGAACGCCGTCCAGCGCATGGTGATCCAGGACAGCGAAGCGGTCGTCACCGAGCTGCGCGAGCCGGCCGTCCGCGTGCCGTCGGACCGCGCGGAATCCGAAGCGGCGCCTCTTGACGTCGAGTCGGTCGGTCTCCGGGAAGTCGTGCGACGCGTGGCTGAGGCCACAGAACGCGACGCGCTCCAAGGCATGCTGGAGCGCGTGCGCTGGCGCCGCGCCGAGGCCGCGCGGCGTCTCCGGATCAGCGAGCGCACGCTTCGCGAGAAGATCCGACACTACGGGCTCGATCGGGTGAACGACTAGCGCGTTGACCGAGGCCGACCTGTGCGGCCGGCTAAGGGCCGCCTGCAACATCGCCATACCAACTCCGGTGGCACGCCGCTGGTTTTCTGCAAACGATTCCTCACGGTGTCTGACAATGCAGCGCCATCGTTCATGTCGGTGATTGGCACACCGCGTGCGCCGGTCGGTTCGACATGATCGCAAGCATGGTCCGCGATGCGCCGCTGAAACGTTCCGTGGCGATCGGGCTGATGTTGCTCGCGCTCGACCTCGATTTGGAGATGCCAGGTCTTAGCAAGGGTCCGGCCGACCCTGCCGACATCGGCACTCGCTGTGCGGTGATGGCGGGGCGAGCCGATCGCGCGTACCTGCCATGTGCACAGGAGGCGCCAGGGTCGTCCGCGGTGATCGGAGGCCGAGAAGGCGGCGTCGTGGATCAACTGCGCCGTGAGCGCAGTGGAGAGCCCCACGGCGCTCAGCGCTATCCGGTTCGACGGCGCTGACGTCGTCGCAGGCACGTTTCTGCGCGGACACTAAGCGGTGCACGTAGCATCAACCGGCGGCCGGCGGTTTCATCGATGGCCGCTTCCAGCAACGGGTGAGTCATGAGAATCCTCACCAGCGCTCTGACCGCGGCGGTCGTCCTGATGCACGGGCTCGCTGCCACCGCGCAGCCGCTTCGGCAACCCGCTGCCACGCGAGGCGGAAGCCCAGCAGGCGGTAACTCGAACACGAACACACTCAGCACGGGAAGTAATACCAGCACGAACGCGAACAGCAATTCGCAATTCCTGTCCGGTAGCAACACGGGCGTCAACAACGGGGCGCTCGACGTGTACGCCGGGTCCGATCCGTACCAGGGCATCGTCCTGGAAGGCTCGGTGAACTTGCCGCAGCTCCCCGGGGTGCCATCAGCACCCAGCAACTTCAGCCAGCCGTACAAGCCCGACACCTTCATCAACACGCCGGTTTTCTTGCCGAGAGAAATGACGCTGAGCGAGGCGAAGGCATGTCGGAGCGCGAAGTCGAGTTGGTATGGCGGCGCACGCGACGACGAAGCGCCGGCGATCAAGCTCTTTTACGCTCGCAAGCCGGAATCCGGGCCCGATGCGATCACGATGGCGAGTTACGTGGGGACGGCGATGGTCACGACCTCCGACGGTCCCTTCATCGCGGCCCTGTGCGAAGCGGCATATCGGGCGATGCGCAAAGGTGCGACGGCCGGCATGGTGGAATTCAGCATCCGACCCAAGAACACGATGTTCGGTATCGGTTTCGGCGCGTCTGGCGGCGCTACCGGCTTGCCCGCCGCCGGCGCACATCCGTACGCCATCGCGGGCACGCTCGGTTTCGGCACCGGATGGTCTAATCAGCGGGTCGAGGGCGAGGTCGTGCTCCAGCTCACCGCGGTCCGTGAGCCAGAAGCTACGTCGACCTCGGAGTCGGGCGCCCCCGCGGCCGCGAGTGGTTCCTCGAGTTCTTTGCCCGCGTCCGAGCCATTGCCGGCGAGCGAGGCGCCGGCACCGAGAGGAGAAGCGACCGTCTTAGAGCCATCGGCATCCTCCGCGGCCGGCGTGCAGGTCTTGCTGACCGCGTCCCGAGCGGCGCGGCCGCCCCGCGTGGCGACCTACCACTCCCCGAAAGCGCTCACAAAGCTCCAGAAAGGGCAGTCGAAGGAATTCGTTTTCGAGCTCTTCGGCACGGCCTTCGTCGAGCAGGATGGCAAGGTCGTCGAAGTGCAGGGCATCCGATTGCGCGGCTCGCGGAAGTCGAAGACGGACACCCGAGTCGAGATCGGCGAGGTGAGCCTCGCCGATGGCAACGACGATGCCGCGCCCTACTGGTTCCTATTCGAAGACAACCGTCTCGTGGCGTGGCGTCGCGCCGAACAATCGAGCGCGGCCGCCAACAGCGCCGAGTTGCGTCCGCCGCAGGTCGAAGCCAGGGTCTCTTCTGGCCGCGGGCGATGAGCCACCGGCATCTGCGTGCGGCGCAGCCGCTGCCGGCGGCCCGAGGCGGGCGTCATGGAGGCGCCCGCCGGCAGTGCACACGATGAGCGAGGAGGCGTTGATGAAAACGCTCGTGATGTCGACTGGCATCCTGATCATCGCGGCCACACTGATGACCGGGCCGAGCCCGGTCTCGGCCCAGCACTCGAGCGCGGAGGAGTTTCGTCGTGCTGAGCTGTTGCGCGCCGTTCCGCTCAAACGCAGCACGGACATCGATCTCGCGGCCGCCCGGGCCGATGCCCAGGCGAAGGCCAACGGCAAGCAGAGCACCGACGTCGATGTCGACAACAAGCTCTCACAAAAGCAGGCGGCCATCGGCATCGGCCACGGCGGCAACAGCAAGGTCGATGTCAAGAACAAGAGCGCGAACGTCAACAAGAACGCGCTGACAAACACGAATACGCTCACGACGGGCGACATCACCAACGTCCTCAAGACGGGCGACATCGTGAACTCCAACGTGAACGAGAACAAGCAGGTGCAGTCGGCCGGTGTGCCCTTGCTGAAGGGCGTGAGAATCCGCTAAACGCCGCCGATGGAGCCGGCCTCGCTCTCGCGGGCGGGGCCGGCTTCCATGCGGCGCGGCAGCTGGCCTGCTCCGGGGCGATGTCACGGGCCGCACGGTGCAGGCGAATCTCACTAAGGCTCGGCGGGCAGCCGGCTTAAGGACAACGGCATATCGCATGCAGCTGCTGCGGGGATGGACAGCAGGAGTCGCTTGATCGACGGTATATGGCACCGTCGCGAGCCGACATGCGTCTGGTGCTTGGCGAAGGCAACTGGCGTGACGATCGAAGCGGCAGTACTAGCGAACCAAGACGCGCTGGTACGCAAGATTTTCGATCGGAGCATTGGCGCCTGTTCGGAGTGCCATAACACGAGCGTCCTGTGGCATCCGCCGGTGACTCACCGAACGGCTTCGTGACCCGTCCGGCATTTCGTGACCAAGCCGCATAACGGACCAAGCTGGTAACGCGGGGCTCGTTCGTCGCCGCGCAGTTCAGCTCGTCTGCGCACAACGCCGTACATGGGCGGTCAGCTCGACTGTCCGCCGACATGTGTAGCATTCTCCCCGCTGGCGCCCGAAGCCCGCTTCGGCGGCGAGCGAGAGGGCTGCCGCTTTACACTCAGCGAGGCTGACGCGAAGCCGAAGAGCCAGGCAGGCGTCACAGTGTGCGAACGGGCGCTGTTGTTGGAGAAGCTTTCGAATATCGCAGATGGCGTCACGCCGCGGAACCGGTCGAGGCATATCCGGCGCTCGCTGGTAAATCGGGCGCCCTCGGAAGTCGAGGCGGGCGCGAGCCTACTCCGGTGAGCACGTAAATACAAGCGGCAAGCCGATAGGCCCCAATGTCGCTCAGGCTACGTTGTTGGAATACGGAGATTTAGGAGAGGTCACGATGCTTTTTACGCGGGCGCGCGGCAAATCTCGGCTCGGCACCGGTTCGCCGGGACTCCGTTTGGTGTGGGCGCGTCGCACGGGGCAGGTGGACCCGCGCCCCCGCAGATACAAAACAGGAGGGAGTCCGGCGAGCCGCGATCGGTCGCTGTGGCGATGTGTGGCGGAACAGCACCGACAGCCGCAGATTACATGGGCCAAGGGGCGGGCCGCGCTGTAAGTGCCGACCCTCTCGTCGCCGGACGGCTCGCTGGCTCGTCGGGGATGACTGTCAATCCGTTTGTCCGCGAAGAGCCAGCCTTCGTCGTCCGGCGGTCAGCGCCTGTCGCGCAGCGAGCGTGTGCAGGCCTCTACCAGCATTCGTTCCGGAATTACCCGACGAGCGGAGCAAGCCGAGCTCCAAGTCAGCCCGTTCCCTGTGCCGATGATCCGGCATTCCGCTTGCGGTGTCCGTCGCCATGAGCGGTGCGAGAATGTCGCTGCTCTCTCCTCCCTCCTTCACGGAAGCGCGGCTATACCTCCGGCAGAACGGTCCGTGGCGGTCATTGGCCAAGTTCGTGGGCGGGTACATCGCGGGATGGCAACGGTGGTATGTCACCCTCGAGAGCCTGGCGGCATGCGCCGAGAGCGTTCCAGCCACAGACGCCATCGAATTTCGCTTCGCGCGCGTCAGTGACCTGCCGCGCATGCAGCGCTTCATGGTCCGGATGGCGCCCTCAGTACTGCGCGCGTGGCTCGGCCCGGACTACTTCTTCTTCGTTGCGTTGATCAATGATGAGCCGGTGTCATACCGCTGCCTGTCTCGCCGCATCCATCCGGGTGTCTCGGAAGTCATTCACCTGAGGCCCGACCAACTGTTCATGGTCGACGAGTACACCACTCCGGAGTTTCGGAGACGCGGCATTACGCGAGGCCTTGCCGCCGGGATGCTTCCTGTGCTGCAGGAGTTGGGGATCCGAGAGGTCTTGGGCGTTCATCGGATCGACAATCACGACACCATCGCCGCTATCCGGAAAAAAGGCATTCCGCGGGTCGGCACGATCCACCGGTGCCGCATCTTCTGGCATGTGTGGTTCAAGTACGAGGCGCATCCGACGAATCCTGATCGTCTCGGCGCCGGGTTAGGCGGCTGGTCCAGCGGGGCGGAATCTAGGCGGCGCGCCGCCGGCGTGGCCGCCGTCGCCCGGCGGCTTCAGGCCGCGCAGCTGGCTTGGTCGTCTCCCGCCCGATACGTTTCTCGAGCTGCCGCAAGCGATCGTCGAGTCGGCGCACCTCGGCGGCCAGCCCGGTGAGGTCCTTGTCCGGCACCGGAGGCGGTGCGGGATTGCCGGTGAAGGCGGTCTGCGTCTTGAGCCATTGCTCGATGGATATGCCGAGGAGTTGCGCGAAATCATCGGTGGCCATGACCTCGCTCAACGCGCGCGACCAGGCCTCGATGCTGTGATCGAGCACGCGCTTGGAGTGCGCCATCACTTCGGGACTGACGGGCGTGCGGGCCAAGATCTCGGCCCAGTATTCGATGAGAGAATCGCCTGCCATCGTTACCGCCTTCTCCGGTGCTTGGACGAGTCGCCGTCCGCCTCCGCGCTGCGCCTCGAGTCCGCCGCCGGCCCCGAGCGCTTCGCCAGCCAGTCCGACACGCGCGGCCAGCACGTGTGCATCGCGCCTCGGCCTGCGATCAGCGAGATGTGACCGCCGGGGAGCTCGATGTACTCCTTGTCGGTGCTGCCGACGGCGTCGACCAGGGCACGTACGCACCCCGGCGGGGCGATGTAATCCTGGGCGGCGCCCACCGCCAGCAGCGAGCACGTGATCGTATGAAGCCGCGACGTACGGCCGCCGTATCGAAGCTCACCGCGATAGAGCTTGTTGTCCTGGTAGAAGTCGCGGACCCATTGACGGAAGAACGCGCCGGGCACCGGGACGTATTCGTTGGCCCACGTGTTCAGCGCGGTGAAGGTCTCGACGTACTGATCGTTCCACAGATTCCAGCACAGGTTCAGATACGTCGAGGCATCAGCGGTCGGCCTGATCAGCTTGAACCCGGCCCGGATGACGTGCGCCGGCACCGAGCCGCCGAGGCCGGCGACCACGCGATCGACGTCGAAGTATTTCCGCTGCAACCAGAGGCCGAAGAGGCCGCTCTGGGAAAAATCGATCGGCCCCGCCATGTCGATGAAATTCTTGACCGGTATGTCGGGGTCCGCCGCGATGAACGCGGCGGAGAGCGGAGCGCCCATGCAGTAGCCGAGCACGCTCAGCTCGCTCGCGCCGGACGTCTGGAGCACGGCCCGGGTCATGGACGGCAGGATGGTCGTGACGCAGTGTTCGAGCGTGAGCTCGCCGTCGTCCGGTCCAAATGCACCCCAATCGAGCAAGTAGAAGTCGAAGCCTCGTTGCGTCATGTGCTCGACGAAGCTTGCTCCCGGAAGCAGATCGAAGATGTACGGTCGGCTGATTCCCAGATTGGGGACGAAGAGGAGCGGCGTCTCGTGAGAGCGCCGCCCCTCGTAGCAGTACAGCCGCGCCGTGCCGCTCGCCGCCACCTCGCGGCGTCGTGCCTGCCCGACTTTCGGTCTACGGCCGCCAGACGTCATGGCCGCCGCGTTTTGCATACGGCGGACATGGCGCTCGAGTTCCGCCTGCCACGGTGCCACGTCCGTCAACGACTAGGCGGCATCCTTCACCCGTGATGCCGCCGCCGTGAGCGCCTGCTCGATCTTCGTGCCGGCGTGCTGCGTGGATGACTGCAGCCGGCTCACCGACTGAGTCACGGCCTCCGACGTTTCATTCATCACATCGAGCGCCTTGCGCGCGCCTTCCATGCTCTCCTGGCACACCGACTGATACCAGCGCATAGGATCCTTGAAGGCCTCGGGCCACGACATTTGAGCGCGCAGGCCGGCCTCGTGGCCCTCACGCAGTATGTCCAGCGTTCGTTGCTGCAACTGCATGAAGAGCCGCGTGCTTTCTTGCCACGTCTCCATCGAGAGTCCCATGAACTCGTTCAGGACGCGCTGATTCGCTTCGGTCAGCGCGGCCGTGGTCTGCGCGCCACGATCCGCCAGCTTCGTCACCACTTTCGCCGCTTGTTGCGTCGACTCTTGCATCCGTCGATTCGCCTCGGACGCCACGCGCTGAGCCTGTCCCTTCGGTTCGTCCATTTTGCTTCCCCTCTTACGTCGTCTGCTCATTTGTTGTCGCTGGAGTGTTCAAGCTCACCGTCGAAGGCTACTCCCGCGGAACTTCGCAGAGCAAGCACCATGAACGCGCCGAGGCTATTTCAGACTGTTTGACGATTGTTCAATGCCGACGGGACGACCGGCACCGGCCTCCGAGCCGGCAGTATGGCCAGAGCGTCGCTTCCGTCACCGCGACGTGCGACGTCAGCCGGCGAGTCGCGCGGGGTCGCGCGGGCGGGGCCGCAAGAGCAGAGTCTCGGCGATGCCGAGGAAGCGCGGCGTGTCGATGGGCTTCTCGAAGTGCGCATCGAACGCGTGGGCGACGTCACGCTGCCTGAGGAAGTCTCCTGGATAGGCGGTGACGGCGATGGCGGGGATGTTGCCGCTCGTGTCGTCGTGGAGCCGCAGCCAGCGCATGAGCTCGACACCCGTCTCGCGCGGCATCCGGAAGTCGCAGACGATCAGGTCAGGCGCTCGGCGGTGAAGGTGTGCGCGCGCGTGAGCGGCTGACGGCGCGCGCAAGACTTCGGCGCCGCAGAAGGTCAGGAGCTCGAACAGAAAGTCCAGGCTGTCGTCGTGGTCGTCGACGACCAGGATGGTGCGTCCGGTGAAGTCCGGGAATCCGAATCGGTCTGCGGCCAGGCGCACCATCAAGCAGGTACCCCTCAGCAAGTGCGGTACCAGCCGGTCGAGTCGGCAAATGAGGCACTTGGTACTTCTACGTATGCCGGCTGAGAAGACTTTTACCCATTCGGGGCGGTAGCCCCCGGCTCCATGCCGTCGCTCGCAGCGCCATGTTGCCGTGATCGCTGCTCCAGAAGTGGCCCGCGAGGTCGTACGGACCACTCTGGCCGTCGATGACAAGGACGCGCGCGCCGACGGTCTTGGCGTCCCGACGGCTTTGCGCGGAGGAACGCGCCGCGGTACGGTGCGGAGCAGCATGGGGATCAGGACCGGCAAGCAGTTCATCGACGGCCTTCGGGACGGCCGCGAGGTCTGGTACGACGGCCGCCGCGTCGAGGACGTCACCGCGTTCCCGCCATTCGCGTCCGCCATTCGCGAGCTGGCGGCGCTCTACGACGCCCAGCACGTCGCGGCCCAGCGGGACGTGTTGACGGTCGACGTCCCGGAGCTCGGGGGCCGCATCGGGCGCGCATTCGAGATGCCGCGCACGCGGGAGCAGCTGCGAGGCAAGCGCGACGCCTACATCGCCTGGGCGGAGGCCAGCTGCGGCATGCTCGGCCGCAGCCCTGACTTCCTCAACGTGATGCTGACCGCGCTCGCCGCCAAGCCGAGGTTCTTCACCGAGCTGGCGCCGGCCCGGGCCGAGGCGGTGGTCGGCTACTACCGGCATGTTGCACGCAACGACCTCTTCCTGACCCACGCACTGCTCGACCCGCAGCTCGACAAGGGGCGACTGCGTCATCAGCAGCGCGACCCCGGCGTGCCGCTGCGAGTCGTGGACCGCACGTCGACTGGGCTCGTGGTCCACGGCATCAAGCGGATCGCGACGGCCGCCCCCTACGCGGACGAGATCCTCGTCTGGCCGTTTCCGCCGACGTTTCAGCCCGGCGAGGAGCCGTACGCGAACGTGTTCGCGATCCCGATGGCCACGCCGGGCCTGCGCACGATCTGCCGGCCATCCTTCGCCCGCACCGGACACCCGGCTGACCATCCACTGTCGTCGCGGTTCGACGAGATGGATGCCACCGTCGTCTTCGACCACGTGCTCGTGCCGTGGGACCGCGTCTTCCTCCACGAGAACATCGCGCTGCTCAACCGGATGTACCGCGAGACGCGGATGCGCGAGCTCACGGCACACCAGACGAACGCGCGTCTCGAGGTCAAGCTGGGATTCCTCTACGCGATCTGCGTGCGCCTCGCGGAGGCGGCCGGACTCGACGCGCGCGGGGACATCCAGGAGGCGCTCGGCGAGGCCGCGGTTCGCGTGGAGGTGATCCGCAACACCACGCGCGCGGCGGAGGAGCAGGCGCAGGTCGACGCCGACAACGGCATCCTCTATCCCGACCTCTTCGCGCTGCAGGCCGGCCGCGCGCTCGGGCCCGTGTACTATCCCGAGCTGCTCGCGCTGATGAAGCGCCTCGCCGGCGGCGGTCTCGTGCAGCTCCCGGTCTCGCTCGCCGAGTTCGACTCACCGATCGGTGCGGATCTCGATCGCGCGCTCAGCGGCGCGGGACTCTCGGGCCGGGACAAGACGCGACTGTTCAAGCTCGTCTGGGACCTGGTCGGGACGGAGTTCGGCGCCCGGCACGAGCTCTACGAGATGAACTACGCCGGCGAGCGCGGCGCGCTCGTGGCCGGCGTGCATCGCGAGTACAGCCGCCGGCAGCACTACGTCAATCATCTCGACCGGTTCCTCGGCGGTCTCTGACCGGTCCGGCCCGAATCCCTCGCTCGGCGCGCCGCATCACAAGGGCGGAGGAAAGAAGACGATGACAAAACGAATTCTGGTGCCGCTCGACGGCCGCGAGACCGCGGAGGGCATTGTCCCCGTCGTCGACGCGCTGGCGCGCCAGACCGGGGCCACCGTGCGGCTGCTGCGCGTGTTTCCCGAGCCGTCGCAGGTCGTGACGCCGCAGGGGTGGATGGTGGCGTCTGTGGATCAGGAGATGGCCCGCCTGGAAGGGCGCGCGCTCTCGGACTTCGCGCCCGTGGAGACCGCGCTGGCGGGCCTGCCCGTCGAGATCGTGGTCCGCTATGGCGATCCGGTGAAGGAGATCGCGCTCGAGGCGGAGGCCTTTGGCGCCGATCTGATCGCCCTGACGGCCGCGAAGCGTGGGCGCATGCGCCGCGCGCTCTCGCCTGGCGTGGCCCAGCGACTCGAGACACGCACCGGTACGCCGACGCTGGTCCTGCACACGGACAGCACCGCGTAGTCGCGCAGCGGAAGCGGTCGGGTGACAATCGCCCGATGAGCGACGCCCCGCGCGTCCTGGCGCTGGACTTCGACGGTGTGCTGTGCGACGGCCGGCCCGAGTATTTCGAGACGGCGCGCCGCGCCTATCGCTCGGTCTGGCCCGCCGCCGCCGACAACGCCGACGCCGATCTCGCGGAACGTTTTGCCGCGGCGCGCCCGCTCGTGGAGAGCGGCTGGGAGATGCCGGTCCTGTTGCACGCCCTTCTCACCGGTGTTTCGGAGCGTGAGCTGATCGACCGGCACGCCTGGCTGCCGGTGGCACGCCGGCTGGTGGCCGAGGCCGGCCTCGACGCCGAGACGCTGGCGCGCGCCCTGAACGCCGCGCGCGACGCCTGGTTTGCACGCGATCCGGAGGGCTGGGTCCGCCACCATACCTTCTACCCCGGCGTGCCGGCGCGCGTCCTCGAGGCCATCGCAGCGGGCGTCGACGTGGCCGTCGTCACCACGAAGGCGGAGCGCTTCGCCCGCGCGCTGCTGCGCGCGCAGGATGCGCAGCTGGCCGCGCTGCCGATCGTCGGACGCGATCCGGAGCGCAGCGTCCCGAAATCCGAGACGCTTTCCCGGCTCGCACAGGACCACGCATTGTCGGCCGGCGAGGGGCTGTGGTTCGTCGAGGACCTGCTCGAGACGCTCGTGGTCGTTCATGCCACGCCGCGGCTCGACGGCGTCGGGCTGTTCCTGGCCTCCTGGGGCTACAACACGCTGGAGCATCGCGCCGCGGCGGCCGCCGGCGGTGCCATCCGAGTCCTCTCGCTCGCGCAGTTCCGCGGGCCGTTCGGGTCGTGGCGGCGCTGAGGACGCAGTGGCCGGCACCCAGCTTGCTTTGCTTCGCTCCATCAGACTTCTACGCAAGGAGACCCACGATGAAGGGTTTCATCCTCGGAGCGATTGCAGGCGGCGTGGCGATGTGGCTGTACGGCGACCGGATCATCGAGTACGTGGACGATATGACCTCGGGCGTCCGTGATCGCGCCGTGGCGGGTCTCGAGGGCGCCGCGGATCGTCTGCAAAGCGTTGCCGAGTCGGTCGAGGGCGGCCTCGGCGACACGAGCGGCGCCGCCCGCCGCGCGATCTAGGGCGCGTCGGCGGACGGCGCGCCGCGCTCGAGCCAGGCGCCAAAGTCCTCCGCGGCAAGCGCGAGCCGCCACTCCGTGAGGATCTCGAGCGCCATGGCGCGTGTCGCGCCGACGGAGGCGCCGGCGGCGGACGCCAGACATCGTTCCAGCAGCCAGCCTTCGAACGTCTCTGGCTCGGGATCGGCGACCACCGCCGCTTCCAGCAGGTCGCGCTTGATGCCGAGGCCGATGGCATCCGGCGTCGTGTCCCGCTTGCGCCGCCGCCGCCGGCCCTCGGAAGCCTCGAGGGCCGCGATCAGCTCCCGACAGATCACGGCCGGGCGCGGGGCGCTCACCGCCAGAACCGCCTTCCACCGCGCCGCTCCACCACGCTGACGTCGAGAACGTGCCCGAGCCCGGGCGGCCGCCCGTAGCCGCGCTCGACGGCGGCCACATCGAGATCGACGGTCGCGAGGTCGAGCAGGCGCACCGACCCTGCGTCGGCGGCCGCGAGCGTCGTGACCGTCTTCACGTATCCGCGGCACACGTTGCACGCATCGACCTTGCGGACGTCGCCCACCTCGGGCGCGACAAGCGACGCCAGCTGCGTGTGGTCGTCGTTCTCGCAGAACGGGCACGCGAGCCACGACGTCCGCCAGTCGGCGCCGCAGCGTGTGCAGCGCAGTCGGCGCTCCCGCTCGAGGCCGCGCGCCTCGGCGAGCGCGGCCCACGCACCGCACACCGGGCACCACGCGGTATCAGCCGCGGCGGCGGCGTTCCGTCTCCGCTCGCCGCATGCCTGCAGCCACGGTACGGCCACCAGCGGCGCGACCGCGGCGAACGCGGAAGCCGGTGCGCCCGCCGCCTCGGCGAGCGACGAGAACCGTGCGGCGTCGAGGTCGATGGAGGCGGACAGCAGCTCGAGAGCGTTCGTGCGCGTGGCCGCGCGCTGAAGACCTGCAACCCCACTGGCGGTGAACAGTGCCTCTATCAGGCGCTGCACGGCGTCCCGCTCCACGCGAAGCGTCGCGCCTGCGAGCGCGGGAGCGCGGCCGTCGATCCGATCGGGCATCGCGTCGCGCCAGACACGGTCGCGCGCGGCCGCGGCGACGACGTCGAGGAGGCCGAGCCAGCCTCGCCATTCGGGGTGCTCGGCCGCCAGCCGCTCGGCCGTCGGTGCCGCGAACGCCGCGCCCGTCGTCACCGGGTGGTGCTGCCGGGAGAGGCGGCCAGTGCGGTGCTCCGCGGGGCGCGCACGACGCTCGGCGTCCGATAGTAGGGGTCGGCGCCGCCGTGCAGCTCGATGGATCCGGAGTTGCCCACGTCGGCACCCGGACCGCCGGCGCGCTGGCGCGTGGACTCGGGCGACGTACAGCCGGTGAGGAGCACCACGAGCCCGGCGGCGACGGCGATCAGCTGCCTCACACGGCCTCGGAGGACAGCACGATCACGATGCGAAGCAGGAATCCGCCGACGAGCACGAGCAGTGCGGCGGCTCGTGCCGACAGCGCGGTCGGCGCGTGCGCCCGCAAATGCAACAGCGCGGGCACGACGATGCCGAGGCCGATCACGCCGACGACGAGCAGCACGCCCCAGACGTCGAGCCACACCCGCGCCACCGAGCCGAGCGAGGCGATCACCGCCACGATCGCGATGAGCTCCAGCACGAGCACGCCGATGTCGAAGCGTTGCAGCGCGCGGAGTCCGCCGATCAGGAACACGCGCCCCGACCCGAGCAGGAGCAACAGCGCGATCGAGGTCGACGCGCTCGACACGACGAAGAGCAGCCCGAGCAGCGTCGTGTCCGCCCAGATCGGACGGTTGGTGACGGCGAGCAGGACGCCGGTGTACGAGGCGAGAAAGAAGCCGGCCAGGCCGCCGAGGATGGCGATGACGGTGCCGAGAAGCGCCGGCGGGCGTAGCCGTCCGAGGCCGTCGCGGTTGGCGTCCGGGCCCAGCGCGCCGAGGAACGACAGGAAGGCGAACAATCCGAAGAGCAGCAGGCCCCAGGCGCCGAACGACATCGGCGAGTAGCTCTTGAACATCGGCCGCCACGTCTCGGACTGCAGCAGCATGTGCCAGAAGCGCTCCGGCCGCCCGAGATCGACGATCAGCAGCACGCCGCAGACCACCACCGCGGGAAACGCGATGCGGTACCCGAGGCGGGCGAGCGGTCGGTCCGTGATCCGTCCGAAGAGATCGATGAGCGCGGCCAGGAAGTAGCAGCCACCCGCGAGGCCGCCGATGAAGAAATACAGGACGATCAGCCAACGCCAGTGCGGCGGCTCCGTGAAGAACGTGCTAGGCATGGTCGCGACCCCGGCTGCGGAACGAGATGACGCCCATGATGCCGATCAGCGCGGCACCGACCGTTGCCCACAGCGACGATGGTTTCAGGTTGCGAGACGGTAGCCTCGGGTCGGCGGGCAGCCCGTACACCTCCGGCTTGTCGACGAGCAGGTAGAAGGAGTTCAGACCGCCGACGATCTTGTCGTCGGCGCCGTAGAGATAGGCACGGCTCTCTCCGCCTTGCTTGAGCTGGCCCACGCGGCGCTCCGCCATCTCCTTGAGCTGCCGGATGGGCCCGAAGTTGATGGAGTCCGTGGGACACGCCTTGGCGCACGCGGGCTCCATGCCCGCGCGCATCCGGTCGTAGCAGAGGGTGCACTTCTGGGCGGTGCCCGAGACCGGATTGATGTCGATGACGCCGAAGGGGCAGCCGGCGATGCAGTCACGGCAGCCGTTGCACACGTCGGACTGGATCACCACCGTGTCGAACTCCGTGCGGATGATGGCGCCGGTCGGGCAGACCTCCAGACAGCCCGCGCGCACGCAGTGCTTGCAGACGTCCGACATCATGAGCCAGCGGCCCTGGCTGCGGTCGGCGTTGAATTGCTCGATGAACTTCACGTGCCGCCAGTGGATGCCGTCGAGCCGCCGCGTGTTGTCATAGGAATCGCCCGACAGCGTGTTGCGACCGCCGTTCGTCGCTGGCAGCTGGTTCCACTCCTTGCAGGCGACCTCGCACGCCTTGCACCCGATGCAGACCGTGGTGTCGGTGTAGAAGCCCATCGGCTCGGCCATGGCGCTACGCCTTCTCCACGTTGCAGACGAAGGCCTTGCCCTCGTGGATCGAGACGTTCGGATCGCCGACGAGCGCGGTGAGCTCGTTGCCCGCATCGCCGGTGACGACGCCCTCGTAGCCCCAGTGCCACGGCATGCCGACCTGGTGGACGACCTGGCCGTTGATCCGGAACGGGCGGAGGCGCCGCGTCACCAGCGCCTTGGCGCGGATGGATCCGCGCGGGCTCGTGACCCGCACCCAGCCCGTGTTCTCGATGCCCTTTTCTTTTGCGAGCTCGGGCGAGATCTCGACGAAGACTTCCGGCATGAGCTCGGTCAGCCACGGGTTCCAGCGGCTCATCGCGCCCGCGAGGTAGTGCTCGGTGAGCCGGTACGTCGTGATGACGTACGGATACTTCGGATCGGCCACGCCGGCCAGCGGGTTGTCGTCGCGCTTCCAGTACTTGTAGACGGGGCTCGACTGCTGCTTGTACATCGGGTTGTGCACCGGCGACTCGGCCGCCTCGTAATGCGTCGGCAGCGGACCGTCGACGAGCCCGTTCGGCACGAACAGCCAGCCGAGGCCGTCGTTCTTCATGATGAACGGATCGCTGCCGCTGAGCGCGTCGAGGCCGATGGCGTCCGGCTTTGCCCGCGACGTCGGCGCCTTCGTCACCTGGAAGTCCGGCACGTCGAGGCCGACCCACTTGGCCTGGCCGTTGTCCCACCACACCCACTTCTTCCGCTCACTCCACGGTCGTCCTTGCAGGTCGGCCGAGCAGCGGTTGTACATGATCCGGCGGTTGGCCGGCCACGAGTAGCCCCAGCCGAGCTGCGCGCCCCGCGTGCCCGGCGGATCGGCCTTGCGGTTGGCCGCGCGGTTCTGATCCGGTGCGGGGAAGACGCCGCAGTAAATCCACGACGCGGCCGTCGTGGAGCCGTCGTCCTTCAGATCACCGAAGCCGGCGATGTGCCGCGTGGGATCGTCGGTGTAGTAGCCGTTGATCTCGCGGAGGATCTTGAGACCGTCGGGCTCGCCCTCGGTCTGCTGCGGCTCGCCGGCGACCGCCTGGGTGGGATTGGGGTCGAAGTCCCACGTGAGGTTCTTGAACCCCACGTCGCGCGGCTCCGTGGAATTCGCGTACATCGTCTTGAGCCGCTTGGCGAGCTGGTGGGTGAACCACATGTCGGAGCGGCAGTCCCCGGGCGGGCTGGCGGCCTTGAAGTGCCACTGCAGCATCCGGAACGTGTTGGTGAACGAGCCCTCGTACTCGGCGACCTGCGCCGACGGGAAGAAGAAGACCTCGGTCTTGATGTCCTGCGGCTTCACCTGACCGGCGACCACCTCGGGCGCGCGCTGCCAGAAGGTGGCGGTCTCCGTCACCCAGTTGTCCTTCACGACCAGCCAGTCGAGGTGGCGGAGTCCTTTCCGCTCGAGGGCGGCGTTGAGCGAGGTGGCGGGATTCTGGCCGATGCACAGCATGCCCTTCACGTGCCCGTCGTTCATGGCCGCGAACATCGCCATGTGCGAGTGGTCGCCGATGATCTTGGGATGCCAGTCGTAGCCGAAGCTGTTCTCCGCCGTCGCCGCCTCGCCGTACATCGACTTGAGATACGACACCATGAACTTCGGCGTGTTGGCCCAGTAGCCGCGCGCGCTCGTCTCGGCGGTCAGCCAGTCGGTCAGCGTGTCGTGCTTCTTCAGCGCCGTGGGGTGCGCCATGTAGCCGTGGATCGAGTGGTAGAGCGTCGGGATGTCGGTCGAGCCCTGGATCGACGCGTGGCCGCGCAGCGCCATGATCCCGGCGCCGGGCCGGCCCACGTTGCCGAGCAGCAGCTGCAGCAGCGCGCAGGCGCCGATCACCTGCGGCCCGTTGGTGTGCTGGGTCCACGCGACCGCGTACGCGAACGACGTGGTGCGATCGCGCCCGGAATTGGCCAGGATCGTCTCCGCGACCTTCAGGAACGTCTCCTGAGGACAGCCGGTCGTCCGCTCCACCATCTCGGGCGTGTAGCGCGCGTAGTGCTTCTTCAAGATCTGGAACACCGTCCCGGGATGCCGCAGCGTTCGATCGCGCTGCGGCGGCGGCTTCAGCAGCGCCTTGACGAGCGGCTCGAACGGCGGCCCGGGCAGCGGCTTGTCCTCGGATGACTTCGGGGTGGCCTGACCGGCGGCTGCGCCGCGCGCGCCGGTGTCACGATCGCCGACTGACTGCTCGGCGGACTGCTGCGTGTTCGCCGTCCACCCGCGCTGCTCCGCCTCGGTGCCCGCGTACTGCCAGCTCTTGTTGTCGTACTGGCCGAGAAAGCCGTTGTACGGCCATGTCTTGATCTTCTCGTCGTACTGCATGAGCCCGGAGAACACGCCGTCGAGCTGCTCGGTGTCCTTGAATTGATCGTTGATGATCATCGAGGCGTTCGTGTAGTTGAGGAGGAACTCGCGGAAGAACGTGTCGCGCTGCCAGCGCTCGCTGTTCAGCACGTAGTTGATCAGTCCGCCGAGGAACGCGATGTCCGATCCCGCGCGCACGGGAGCGTAGATGTCGGCCATCGCGCTGGTGCGAGTGAACCGCGGATCGACGTGGATGATCTTGGCGCCGCGCGACTTGGCGACCATCGGCCAGCGGAAGGCCACCGGGTGGCACTCGGCCATGTTCGAGCCCTGGACGACGACGCAGTCGGACTCCTCCATGTTGCGGTAGAAGAACGTCGCGGCGCCGCGTCCGAACCGTGTCCCCAGCCCGGGGACGCTGGAGCTGTGTCAGATCCTGGCCTGGTTCTCGATGGCGACGATGCCGAGGCCGCGCATCAGCTTCTGCTGGATGTGATTCCACTCGTTGTCGAGCGTGGCGCCGCCGAGGGAGAAGATCGCCGGCGTCATGTCGACACGCTTGCCGTTGTCGAGCCGCTCGATGAACGTCTCGTCGCGTGTCTTCTTCACCAGCTCGGCCACGCGAGTCATGGCGCGCTCGAGGTCCCAGACTTCCCAGTCGGTGGCGCCGGGGGCGCGGTGGAGCACCTTCGTCGGCCGGTTGGGATTGACGTGTAGCTGGTAGATCGCGGCGCCCTTGGGGCACAGCGTGCCCTCGTTGAATGGGCTCCGTGGGTCGCCCTCGATGTTCACGATCTTGCTGTCGACGGTGTGGACGAGGGTCGCGCAGCCGACGGAGCAGTAGGGACAGATGCTGGGGACGGTCTTGGCGTCCTTGATCCGGAGCTCGGCGGCTTGCGCCAGTGTCGGCGCCAGGTTGGCGCCCAGCCCGGTCAGCCCGCCAAGGGCCGTGCCGGCCGCCGCTGCCGTCGACACGCGGAGGAAATCGCGCCGCGAGACTTCCATTGCCTGATCCGTGGCACGACAAAGAGGCAAGCACCGTGCCGGTGTGTCGTTCACGCAGAATTGCAGACTTTATATCGCCCGGCGATAGACTCGCTTACATGGCACGGTCGAGCGGCTCGCGCGTCGATTACGCGAGGCTCGCCGAGCTTCGATACCAGCTGCGGCGCTTCCTCGGGCGTCGAGAGGAGGCTGCCCGCGCCGCGGGCGTGGAGCCGCAGCAGTACGCGCTGCTGCTACAGCTCAAGGGGCTCGAAGGCCGGCGGCGGATGACGATCGGTGCGCTGGCCGAGCGACTCCAGATCCGGCATCACAGCGCGGTGGAGCTGGTCGACCGGCTCGCCGCGCGAGGAATGGTCGGCCGCCGGCGCAACGGCGACGACGGTCGCGCCGTGGAGGTCGCCCTCCGACCGGCAGGCCAGGCGGTGCTCCGGCGCCTGGCCCACTATTCGACGGCGGAGCTGCACCGCGACGGACGGGCACTGGTGACCGTCCTCGAGCGACTCATACGGCAACAACGCCGGACGAGCGGCACGCGAAGGGAACGACAAGGAGGGGCTCGATGAAGACGGCACGCACCGCGGTCTGTGCGGTGGCCCTGCTCGCCCTGGCAACGGGGTGCGCCAAGATGATGGCGGGGTCGGAGGACGGGACCGGCGGCCCGTCCACCGGTATGGACGGCTCTTCGGGATCGAGCGGGCAGGCGGGCGGCGGCAGCGGCGCCACCCGCGCCGGCCGGTCGGGCGGCGGCGGGATGGCCGAGCGCGTCCCCATCAAGGAGTTCCAGCAGGCGACGGAGCTGGCGGACATCCACTTCGACTTCGATCGCTATGAGGTCCGCGGTCAGGACGAGGCGACGCTGCAGACGAATGCCGCGTGGCTGCAGAGCAACAAGAACTATCTCGTGCTGATCGAGGGACACACGGACGAGCGCGGCACCGACGCCTACAACGTCACGCTCGGCGACCGGCGGGCGAAGATGACACAGAACTATCTCGTCTCGCGCGGGATCGACTCGCGCCGGATCTCGATCATCAGCTACGGCGAGAACCGACCGCTGTGCTCCGACGCCAGCGAGGACTGCTGGGCCAAGAATCGCCGCGCGCACTTCCGCGTGAAGCGGCAATGACGTCGGGCGGTATGACCGCCCGCGACTGATATCGCGCTCGCCGACGACGCGCTCCGGATTCCGGAGCGCGTCGTCGCATTCACCGCTGCCGCGTAGTCAGGCGCCCGTGCTTCCGAAGCCGCCGGCGCCGCGGCCGGTCGGCGGCAGCGCCTCCATCTCCACCAGCTCCGCGGTCTCCACGCGTTGAATCACCAGCTGCGCGATGCGGTCGCCGCGCGTTACGCTGACGCTCGCCGTTGGATCGTGGTTCACGAGCAGCACCCGGATCTCGCCGCGATAGCCCGCATCGATCAGCCCCGGGGTGTTCACGAGGCTCAGACCGTGCCGGAGCGCCAGGCCCGAGCGCGGGAGGACGAATCCGGCGCAGCCGGCGGGTATCGCGACGGCGATGCCGGTGCCGACGGCCGCTCGCGCGCCGGGCGCCAGCGTGACGGACTCGGCCGCGTGCAGGTCCAGGCCCGCGTCGCCGTCGTGCGCGTACGCGGGCACGGGCAAGTCGGGATCGAGCCGCTGGAACGCGAGACGGATCACTCAGCGGTTCGAGAGCGCGCGCTCGCGGTCCGTCTGCACCACCCAGTTCGACAGACGACGCACCACCTCGCGCGTGAGCTGCGGGCGGTTGCGGATCAGCCAGTCGAGCCGCTCGTTCTTGATGACGAGCAGCTCGACGTCGGTCGCGGCCACCGCGTCCGCCGAGCGGGGCGCGTCGCGGAACAGCGCGACCTCGCCGAAGAGCTCGCCCTCGCCGAGCGTCGAGAGTGTCTTCTCGGAGCCCTCGAACTGGCGGACGATACGCACGGTACCGGCATGCACCACGTACGCCTCGCCGTGCGGGTCGGCGCCTTCCTTGAAAATCACCTCGCCCGCCTTGAACTTCCGCCGTTCCAGGTCGCCCAGCGTCAGGTTCTTGTAGATTTCCAGCCCGATCGACGGCAGGTGCGACTTCGACTCCACCGGCAGCCGCGCGTTCGTCCAGCCGCCGAGGCCGCCCTTGAGAATGCGCACGTTCTTGAAGCCGCGGCTGCGCAGCGCGGTGGCCGTCTTCTCTGCCGTCATCTCGCCGGGGCTCGTGTCATACGCGACGATGAGCGCGTCCGGCTCCGCGCTCAGGTCGACCTGTCCGGCCTCGACCGCTTCGGGCTCGAGGCGCACAGCGCCCGGCAGGCGGAGCGGGCTCGTCTCGAAGTCGGTGCGCGTGCGCACGTCGACGAGGAGCGGGTTGCGGCCATTCTCGATGGCGCCGATGACCTGTCCCGGCAGGATGCGATAGCGGTTCTTCCACCAGCGTCGGCCGAACATGGCGCCGTACACGCCCACGCTGATGATGGTGACGCCGGCCGCCACCCACGCCCACGGAAACGGCTGCGGCGGCGGATTCTTCAGCTTCTGCTCGGCCTCGGCGAGCGCGCGCTTGACGTCGGTGAGGTTCGGCTGGAGCGCGTTCGCCTCGCCGAGTCGCGCCACCGCGGCCGCGTAGCGGCCGGCGAACAGCGCGTCCAGACCGGCCAGCCAGGCGTCGGTGAAGCGGCTGTCGCCGGGACGGCTCACGGCGGAGTCCTTCAGGAACGTCCGCACGTCCTTCGCAGGAATCAAGAAGTTGAACCCTTGCACGATGGCGCCGCCGGAGGACGACAGCGACACGAACGTCATCACGCCCAGCAGCGTCGCGTCGTCGCCGATGGCCGGCCCGCCGGAGTTGCCGTGCGCCGCCGGCGCGTCCGTCTGGATGACGTCCTGTCCGATCGCGTCCTGCTTGAACCCGGAAACGGCGCCGTTGGTGACCGATGCCTCCAGCGTGACCGACTGGTTCAGCAGCTCGTGCGAGAGCACGACGCCCGGGAAGCCGAGGATGTGGACGGGATCGCCGATCTTCGCGTCGCGATCGCTGATGCGGATCGCGGGATACGCGCCGTCCTTCACGCGCAACAGCGCGAGGTCGCGGCCGGAGTCGGCGACCGGCCGGCCGTTCATGTCGAGGCCCAGGGGTGGACTGAACTTGACGACCTCGGCCTTGAGCGACACGCCGTTGGACAGCAGCACCGAGAGCTGCGGCTGCGGCGCCACCTGGGCGGTGGCGAGACCGCGCGCGGTGGCTTCGCGGCGGATTGTCTCCTCCATCTCCGGCCGCGCTCCGCGCGCCACGCCCTGCGCGCGTAACGCAGGATCGACGCAGGCCTGGTCGATGGCCTTCTTCTTCAGCTCGTGGATCACCCACGGCGGAATGCGGTGGGCGGGGTCCACGACGTGGCCGTTGGTCACGACGTAGCCGCGACCGTCGACGAACCAGCCGGTTCCCGTCTCGACGAAGGGCGTCGGTCGCACGGTCACGACGCCCCGTCCGCAGTCGAGCGTGACCTCCGCGCGGACCTCGGCCGTCACGAGCGCGACGGCGGGTTTGGCGACGAGGATGGCTTCCTGTACCGTCAGCGCGGCCGCGACGCCCGGCGTGCCGAGGGCCCAGCCGAGAACGGCAACGACGACGACGGCCGCCTTCATCGGCTGACCGTACCATGGAGATGCGCGGCGGTACAATGCGACCCATGCCGACGACCGGAAGTCGCACGGATGCCAATCTGCAGGTCGCGCTGGCCGGCGAAGCGGACGCCAATCGCCGCTATCTGGCGTACGGCATCCAGGCGCTGCACGAGGGCCGTCCGGACGTCGCGCAGCTGTTCTTCGAGGCGGCCGGCGCGGAGACGATTCACGCGCTCGCGCACCTGAAGACGATGGGTGTCGTGCGCAGCACCCGCGAGAATCTGCAGACCGCGGCCACCGGCGAGATGCTGGAGATCGACGTGGTCCTGCCCCGGATGATCCAGGAGGCCGAGGCCGACGGGCGCCCGGACGCGGCGGCCTCCTTCCGGCTGGCGCTCGATCGCGAGCGCCACCATCGCGACATGTTCCGTCACGCCCTGGCGACATTCGAGGCGGTGGCCGCGATGCCGCCGGGCGCGGTCGTGGCAAGCGGCGTCCCCGGCGCCCCCGGGACGCCGGTCGTCACGGTGACCCCGGTCACGCCGGTCGCGACGAGCCGGCCCGGGATGACGGCGGCC
>DATAOC010000146.1:0-7889 GCA_036265915.1 Candidatus Methylomirabilota bacterium
GCGCGCGACACGCCGGCGGCGACGAGGGCGTCGAGTCCCGGCTTCTTCGTGGGCGCGAAGAAGATCGAGACCGGCACCGACTTCGGGTCGCGGCCGGCCTTCTGCAAGCGCTCGCGCAGCTGGGGGATCTTCTCGACCGGGTTCTGGTTCGGCCGCATGATGGGCATCCAGCCGTCGCCGAACTCGACCACGCGGTCGAACGTGGTCGCGCCGTCGCCGCCGATGAGGATCGGCGGGTGCGGCTTCTGGATCGGCTTGGGGTCGGCCCAGATCGCGTCGAAGTTCACGTACTCGCCGTGAAACGCGGGCTCTTTCTTGGTCCAGATCTCCTTCATGGCCAGCACGCGCTCGCGCAGCAGGCGCCAGCGTGACTTGAACGCCGTCCCGTGGTTCTCCATCTCCTCGGCGTTCCAGCCGCCGCCGATGCCGAAGAGCACGCGACCGCCCGAGAGGCGATCGAGCGTGGCCACCTCCTTGGCGGTGGTGATCGGGTCGCGCTCGACCACGAGGCAGATGCCGGTGCCGAGCTTGAGTTTCCGGGTGGCCGCGCCCGCCGCCATCAGCGCGACGAACGGATCGTAAGACGACCAGTACTCGCGCGGCAGCTCGCCGCCGCCCGGCCACGGGCTGCGCCGGCTCGCGGGAATGTGCGTGTGCTCGGGAAACCACACCGACTCGAAGCCGCGCTCCTCCAGTGCCCGCGCGAGCTCGTCCGGGGCCATCGCGTACTCGGTCGGGAACATCACGACGCCGTAGTCCATGGAAGTCCTCCTCAGCGAGTGAAGATCGCCTTCAGCTCCTTGCTCGGCACGGTGCGGCGCACCCAGGTGAACGTGCCCTTGTCTGCCATCTCGCGCGCACCGTCGAGGAACGCGGCCAGGGCCAGGCGCGAGAGCGCGCCGCCGACGCTCACGCGCTTGACGCCGGCCTCGGCGAGCTGGCTCAGCGAGAGCCCGGGGTCGGCGGCGCTCATGACGACGTTCACGGGGCGGCTCACCGCGGACGTCACCGCGCGGATCTGGGCCAGGTCCTTGACGCCGGGCGCGTACAGCACGTCGGCGCCGGCCTTCTCGAAGGCCTGCAGCCGCTTGATGGTGTCGTCCAGGTCGTTGCGGCCGTGCAGCAGGTTCTCCGCGCGCGCCGTGAGCATGAACCGGAACGGCAGCGCACGGGCCGTCTCGACGGCGGCGTGGACCCGCTCGACCGCCAGGCCGAAGTCGTAGATGGGGCGGCTCGCGTCGCCGGTGGCGTCCTCGATGGAGCCGCCCACGATGCCGGCCTCGGCGGCAAGGCGGATCATCTCCGCCGCCTCGCGCGGCGCGTCGGCGTAGCCGTTCTCGAGGTCGGCGTTGACGGGCAGGTCGGTGGCGCTGGCGATCACGCGGCAGTTGTCGATCACCTCGCTCCGGCTGACGGCGTTGGTGCCGTCGACGCGGCCGAGCGCGTTCGCCAGCCCGAGGCTCGTCGTCGCGAGCGCCTCGAAGCCGAGCGAGGCGAGCAGCCGCGCGGTGCCCGCGTCCCACGGATTCGGGATGATGAACGCGCCCGGCCGCTCGTGGAGGGCGCGGAATGCCTCGGCTCGCTCGGCCTGTGTGCGCATGGATTCCTCCGCGTGTCAGGGAAGCAGGGACTTGCCATCGGCATCGGCCAGCGTGAGCCCGAGCCGACGCGCGAGCGTCGGTGCGACGTCGCGCATGTCGACGAGCCCGAGATCCCGGCCCGGCGGCACACCGGGTCCGACCAGCAGGAACGACGCGTGCAGCTCGGGCACGTCGGGGAGATGACCATGCTGCCCGCCGCGGGACCTGGACAGGATGGCCGCGGTCGGCGCCGCCGTCTGCCAGCCGGGCTTGAGCCCGACCAGGAAAGCGGCGGTGGGAAACGCGCCCTTCGCGCGCAGTGTGTCGGCGTCGAGGATGCGATCGATCCCGTTGGCCGGGTCGGCGGCGAGGTTGTCGAGGACCTCGCGGACGCGCTGACGGGTCGCCTCGTCGCTCGGATCCTTGAGCACGATGGCCGCGGCCCCGCCGGCGCTCCATGGCATCGCCTTCCAGTCGGCGACGCGTCCACGCTCGAGTGTGAAGAGACCGGCCCGGCGGAGTGGAGCGGCGAGGTTCAGCTGCGAGTCCACGCGCGCGAAGCCGTGGTCGGAGACGATGGCCACGAGCGCGCGTCCGGGCGCCAAGCGCTCGGCGGCGTCGCGCAGCATGGCGACGACGGCGTCCAGCCGCTCCAGCGCGGCGAACGTCTCGGCGCTCGCCGGACCCGTCTCGTGCTGCGCGTGATCGAGTGCGATGAGGTGCAGGGTCAGCAGGGCGGGACGCTTGGCCTCGAGCACCCGCACCGCGAAACGCGCGCGCGCCTCGTCCGACTCCGCGTCGAGCGCGCGCGGATAGGGGCCCAGCGCGGCCTCGAGCTCGGCGAGCAAGCCGGGCGTCGACACGACGCGCAGGAGCTTGGCGTCCTCGGCTCCGCCCGAGCGCCAGTACTCCGGGATGTTCCAGGTGATCCGCGCGCCGACGGTGACCGGCCAGTTGAGGCTCGCCGTCGTGAGGCCGGCGCGTGCCGCGACGTCCCAGAGCGTCGGCACGGCGATGTCCTCGGCATACCAGTACCAGTTGGCGGGACCCGTCCGCGCCGGCTCGAACACGGTGTTGGAGACGATGCCGTGCCTGGCCGGCGCCACGCCAGTGACCAGCGTCGTGTGACTCGGGTAGGTGACGGTCGGGATGACGCCCTCGACCCGCGCGTGCGCGCCGTCGCGGAGAAAGCGGCGCAGCGCGGGGATCTTCACGCCGTACCGATCGGCGTCCGTCACGTAGTCGGGACGCAGGCCGTCGATGGAGATGACGAGCGCCAGCGGCGGCGGCGCCTGCGCGGTCGCCAGCGAGACGACGAGCAGCGTCCAGACGCCGAGCAGCGCGGCGAGCAGACGCCGGCTCATGACCACAGCCTGCGGCTGGCGAGGTCGGCGCCCTCGCGCAGCGTGCGCAGCTTTGTCCACACGACGCTGTCCTCCACGAGCTGGGAGCCCGCGAAGGTGCCGAAGCCGCAGTCGACGCCGGCCAGCACCCGCGTCCGATCGCCGATCGCCGCGACGGCGGCCACGAGCCGGTCGGCCACGACCTCGGGGTGCTCCACGACGTTGGTGGTCGAGTCCACCACGCCCGGGATGAAGAGCATGCCGTCCGGCAGCGGGTGCCGGCGGAATGCCTTCAGCTCGTGCTGGTGGCGCGGGCTGGCGAGCGGCAGCGACAGCGCGCCGACGCGAGCGCCGTACACGATCGGCAGCAGCGGCTCCAGCGGTACGTCGTAGGTGTGCGGGCCGTCGTAGTTGCCCCAGCAGAGATGGAGACGGATGCGGTCCGCGGGCAGCCCGGCGATGGCCTCGTTGATGGCGTCGACGTGCAGCGCGACGGCCTCGAGGAACTTCGGCAGCGGCTCGTTCTGGAAGAAGCGCGCACGCTCCATGGCGAGGTCCGGGCAGTCGAGCTGCAGCACGAAGCCGCGCGCCACGATGAGCTCGTACTCGTTGCGCATCGCGCGCGCCAGCGCGCGAACGTAGCGCTCGTGCGAGCCGTAGTAGGCGTCGAGCATGATGGTCGCGATGACGCCCGGCGAGGCGGCGGTCATGAAGGCCTCGGCGAACTTGTCGGCGCCGCCGCTCGTCCGGAACAGCTCGCACTCCGCGATCGCCTCGCTCAGATCCGTGTAGGCGATCTCGCCGACCGCCTGCGGCGCGTCGCCGATGCGCGCGGCCCCTGCGCGCTGTCGCGCCAGGCGCGCGGCGTAATCCGGGTGGTCGAGCAGGTCGCGGGCCAGCGGGCGGGCGCTGGTGCCGCCGAAGCCGCGCATGCGTTTGGCCGGGTAGGTCGAGAAGCCGACGCGCGGCTGCTCACCGTCGTTGCCGATGTCGATCCCGACCTCGAGCTGCCGTGCGACCACGTGACGCACGGCCGCCCGCGCCTCGCGCGCGAGCGCGCCCGGATCGACCGGCTCGCCGCGGTCCTGGCGGACCAGCAGGTCGCGCAGGGCGGGCGGCCGCGGAAGGCTGCCGACGTGGGTGGTCAGGAGACGGTCGAGGCTCCGTTTCATGCGAGGGATGATACCGTTGCCGGGCGATGGCCGACCTGACGAACGAGCAGGCCTCGATCCGCGACCTCGCCCGCGCCTTCGTCCGCAAGGAGGTCGCGCCCTTTGCGGCCGAGTGGGACCGTCACGGCACCGTGCCGCTGGAGACGGTGCGCAAGGCGGGCGCGCTCGGTCTCTTCGGCCTCTGCGTGCCGCCCGAGTGGGGCGGCGCCGGCGCCGACTTCGTCTCCTACTTCTTGATGACCGAGGAGCTCGCGTACGGCGACGCGGGCATCTGCAACATGATCAGCGCCACCAATGCGTTCGCCTGGAAGGTGCGGGACTACGGCACGGCCGCCCAGAAGGAGCGCTTTCTGCGTCCGGTGGCCGCCGGTGAGGCGATCGCGTGCCTGATGTTCACCGAGCCGCAGGCGGGCTCCGACGCCGCCAACCAGCAGACGCGGGCAGTGCGGCGCGGCGACCGGTGGCTGATCAACGGCACGAAGTCGTTCATCACGTCGGGCCGCTCCGCCGCGGTCGGCGTGCTGCTGGCGGTGACGGATCCCGCGGCCGGCAAGCGCGGCATCTCGGCCTTCCTCGTGCGCACCGACGCGCCCGGCTATCGCGTCGTGCGGGTCGAGGACAAGCTGGGCCATCGCACCAACGACACCTGCCAGGTGGCGCTGGAGGATCTGGAGGTGTCCGCCGACGACATGCTCGGTCCACCGGGTCAGGGGCTCAAGATCGCGCTGACGTACCTGGACACGGGGCGCATCGGCGTGGCGGCGCAGTCGGTCGGCGTGGCCCGCGCGGCGCTGGAGGCCGCGCTCCGTCACGCGCGCGAGCGCGAGACGTTCGGCAAGAAGCTGCTCGAGCATCAGGCCGTGGCCTTCACGCTGGCCGAGATGGCGACGGATCTCGAGGCGGCGCGGCGTCTCGGCCTGCACGCCGCGGCGCTGAAGCAGTCGGGCGCGCGATGCATCAAGGAAGCCTCGATGTCCAAGCTGTTCGCCTCGCAGATGTGCGAGCGGGTCTGCTCGGCGGCCATCCAGATCCATGGCGGGTACGGCTTCGTCAACGATTACCCGGTGGAGAAGCTGTACCGCGACGCGCGCGTGTTCCAGATCTACGACGGGACCAACGAGGTCCAGAAGATCCTGATCGCGCGGGAGCTGGCCGGCTCCTAGAGGTACTTCGTCGGGCACATGATCGTCCGCCACATGTGCGCCGAGGGGCTCGCGTCGAAGCCGAGGCCCTCCTTCGGCTGCCGGAAGTTCCGGCCGACGATGTCGGTGAACTCGTCCAGCTGCACCTGCACGGCCGGATCGAACGCGTAGAGATCGTTGATGCAGATCAGCCGGGACGTCATGTACCAGCGGTGGTTGCGCGCGTACTCGTAATCGCGCTTGATGTAGTCGTCGGGCTCGTAGTCGGCGCCGAACAGCTTCACGTACATGGCGGGGTACTGGTAGCCCACCGACTCGTCGGCGAAGAACCGCAGCGCCTGGTGATACCGGATCGCCCAGCTCACCTCTTCGTCGACGTACGGCTCCACGAGCTGGGCGCCCCAGTAGCCGTGGTCGCCGCGGATGAAGCCCGCGATGGCGATGTCGTGTACGAGGCACGCCATGACGACCTTCTCGCCGGCCCCGCTCTTGAGCGCCAGCCGCGCGCTCTGCATCAGATGGTTGGCCGGCCCGAACCGATATCTGAAGAAGTCGAAGAGCGTGGGGCGCTCGGGCATGCGGGCCAGGCGCGGGTCCTGACCCATCATGTAGCGCTTGCCCCCGTCGGGCGGCCGCGGCACCGGCTGGCGCGGGTCGCGCTCGCCGGACGTGTAGATGACCGACTTCACGACCACCCGGTCCAGCTCGTCGCTCAGCGCGCGCTCCGCGGCCTCGGCTTTCTCAAGCGTCGTCATGCCCGTGATCATGCCACAGTTCCGCCCTTGCTGCCGTCACGGTCGGGCAGCGTGGCGATCGGCTCGGTGCCGACGGCACGGCCGACGGTGAGCGCGCGCCGCAACGCCGGGTCGAGCTCGTGGAAGCGCGAATCCGGCTCGGCGCCGAGGGCGTCGAGCAGCGTGCTGAAGAAGCAGCGGGCGGCGGCCGCCGCCGCCACGTCGAAGATCTCCTCGTCGCGCAGGCCGTGCGCGCGCAGCCCGGCGACGTCGGCGCGAGTCACCTCGCTGGCGCTGCGGACGACCTTCTCCGCGAACCTCATCACCGCGCGCTCCCGCGGCTCGAGCGGCGCCGCCGCCGCCGCGTCCTCGGCGATGACGGTCACCGTCTTCGGATCGAAGACGGACGTCGCGAGCACGTTGCCGTGCGCCAGGGCGCAGTAGGAGCTGCGGAGCGCGCGCGCGGCGGCGAGTGTTGCCAGCTCGTACATCCGCGTCGACAGGTTCGTCCTGATCGATGAGAGCAGCGCTGTCCAGCCCGCCATGACGCCCGGCCTGAGACTGAACGCCTGCGCCCAGTTGGGCACGTAGCCGACCTGCTTCTGGGCGCGCTCGTACATCTCGCGCACCGCCCCCTCGGCCTCCGATGGCGGGATCGTGTGGATGAACGCCATGTCTTCCTCCGGTCTGCGTCAGTTCACGGGACAGGCCCGGACCGGGCTGTTCCACGGGGGACCGAATGCGGAACCGAAAACCGTCCAGCGTCCATCGCGCTCCAGCGCCATTCGAGGATGCCCGCGTGCTCGGGGGTTGCGGGGATCCAGCGGTTGCCAGCCGCGCGGCTCAGGAGCCCTGCGGCCCGGTGCCGATGCGGAACATGCCGTCCGCGAGGCCGAGCGCGCTCTTGCCGATGGTCTCCAGCATGCGATCGACGGTGGGCGGCATGAGCGTGGCCGTGCGCATGTCGCGGAAGGCGCGCTCGGCGAGAAAGTCCTTGTAGGCGCCGCGGCCGCCGACGGTCTGGATCACGCGCGAGGTGACCTCGAGGCCGACCTCGCTCGCCAGGTACTTGGCACGGTTGGCCAGCATGCCGCGCTCGACGGGGTCGGCGGGCTCCCAGGCGTCCGCGGCCTGCTCGAGCACGAGCCGCGCGGCGTCGAGCTTCACCGCGAGCTCGCCGACGTGGCGCTGCACGGTCGGGTCCTGCGCCACCGAGATGTTCTCGGGCTTCACCACGCGCTTGCGCAGATAGTCGAGCGCAAAGGCCAGCGACGCCTCCGCGATGCCGACGTAGACGGCGGCGTAGCCGAGCCCGAAGCTCTCCACGACGCCGACCTGCACGGCCGCGCCCGGGCGGCCCAGCGTGGCGTCGGCGCCGACGCGGACGCCCGTGAACGTCACCGAGGGACTATAGGTCCCGCGCATGCCGAGGGTGTCCCACTTGCCGTCCGTGGCCATGCCGGGCGCCTCGGCCGGCACGATGGCCTGGATCAGCGCCTTGCCCATGTCCGGCTCGCCGTCGATCGCGCACCACACCATGTAGTAGGAGGCGCCGAGGGCCATGGTGCAGAAGTGCTTGACACCGTCGATGATGAAGCCGCCGCCGTCGGCGCGGATCATCGTCTCCATGTGGAACGTGCGCGAGAGGCTCACGGCGGGCTCGCTGCCCCAGGAGCCGAACAGCTTGCCGTTCCGCACGACCTCGGCGTAGAAGCGGCGCTTCTGCGCCTCCGTGGCGAGGGCGTCGATGAAGCGCATCACGGTGGAATGCATGTGCACGGTCATGGCGGTGCTGGCGCAGCCGCGTGCGAGCGCGCGGATCACGGCCACGTAGGTCGGCATGTCGAGGCCGAGGCCGCCGTGCGCGGCCGGTATGGCGGCCGCGAGCAAGCCGTCGCGCCAGAGGTCGCGCCAGCTG
>DATAOC010000147.1:0-11663 GCA_036265915.1 Candidatus Methylomirabilota bacterium
ATCGTGATCGCGAGCCTCGTGGGGCTGGCGCTCGGGCTGCTGGCCGCGGTGTGGCACAACACCTGGATCGACCGCGCCGCGATGCTGGTCGCCCTGGGCGGCGTGTCGATGCCGAGCTTCTGGCTGGGGCTGCTCCTCATCTTCGTCTTCTCGCTCCAGCTCGGCTGGCTGCCTGCGACCGGCCAGGGCGGCTGGAGCCGTCTGCTGCTGCCCGCGGCGACCATCGGGCTCAACTACTCCGCCGTCATCGCGCGCCTCGTGCGCTCGAGCCTCCTGGACGTGCTCGGCAACGGCTACATCGAGACCGCGCGCGCCAAGGGCCTGTCGGAGTGGGGCGTGACGCTCAAGCACGCGCTCGGCAACGCGCTCATCCCCGTGACCACGATCATCGGCGTGCAGCTCGGAAATCTCCTGGCCGGCACCATCATCGTGGAGACGGTCTTCTCGCGCCGCGGCATGGGCCGCCTGGCCGTCACCGCCGTGCTCGACAAGGACTATCCGCTCATCCAGGGCGTTGTGCTGGTGAGCGCGCTCGGCTACGTGCTCACGAACCTGCTCGTCGATCTGTCGTATTCCGCGCTGGATCCTCGCATCCGCCAGCGCGAGGCGGTGAAGGCGTGATGCTGCCGCGCGTGCTGCGCCGGCGAACATCCGCCCTCGTCGGCTCCGTCATCCTGGCCGTGATCGTCGTGACCGCGCTGTTCGCGCCGGCGCTGGCGCCGTACGATCCGATCAGGATCCGTCCGGCCGAGGCGCTCTCGCCGCCGTCGCTCGCGCATCCATTCGGCACCGACCAGTACGGCCGCGACATCCTGAGCCGCGCGATGACGGGCGCCCGGCTGTCGCTGCTGACCGGGCTCGGCGCCGTCGTGGTCGCGCTGACGGCGGGCGTCGTCGTCGGCCTCGCGTGCGGCGTCATCGGCGGCTGGACGGACCTGCTGGTCATGCGCGTGGTCGACATCATGATGGCGTTCCCCGGCATCCTGATGGCGCTGGTGGTCGTCGCCGTGCTCGGGCAGGGGACGCTGAACGTCATGCTCGCGGTCGGCGTGTCGCTCATCCCGACCTTCGTGCGCCTGGTGCGGGGCGACGTGCTGTCCGTCCGCGAGAACCAGTACGTCGAGGCGGCGCGCGCGCTCGGCTGCTGGCCGGTGCGCGTGGCACTGCGTCACGTCTTTCCCAACGTCATCGCGCCGATCATCGTCATCTCGACGGTGGCCATCGCCTGGTCGATCATCCTCGGCGCCTCGCTGAGCTTTCTCGGCCTCGGCCCGCGGCCGCCGATCCCGGAGTGGGGGATCGATCTCAGCACCGGGCGCAACTATCTGCTGCGTGCGTGGTGGATCTCGTCGGTGCCGGGGTTCTGCATCATGCTCACGGTGGTCGCTGTCAATCTCGTCGGCGACGCGCTGCGGGACGAGCTCGACCCGCGACTGAGGTCGCTCGCGAATCTCTGAGGCGCGATGAGCGCACTGCCGCGTTTCGTCGTTCTCTTTGCGCTCATGTACGCGGCGTTCGGCGTCTCGTCGCCCTTCATGCCGGCCTTCTTCGAGCGGCGAGGTCTCGGTTCCGAGCAGATCGGATTGCTGTTCGGCGCCGGCACGGCAATCCGGCTCGTTGCCGGCCCCCTGGTCGGGCGCGTCGCCGATCTCACGCAGGCGCTGCGGGCGGTGCTCGCGATCTGTGAGGTGCTTGCCGCGGTGGTGGCGCTGGGCCTGCTGCGCGCCCCGGTCTTCACGCCGCTGTTCGTGACGAGCCTCGTTCAGTCCGCGGCGCTCGCGCCAACGACGACGCTGGCCGATGCGCTGGCGCTCCGCGCCGCGCAGCCCGACCGGGGCCGGCCGGGATTCGAATACGGCTGGGTTCGCGGAACCGGTTCCGCCGTCTTCATCGTGGGCACGCTCGTCAGCGGGCAGGTCGTCGGATTGTGGGGCCTCGCCTCGATCATCGGCTTTCAGGCCGTGCTGCTCGTTGCTGCCGCGGGCGCGGCGATGCTGGTGCCGATCGGTCAGCGGCAGGAAGCCGTCGACGCAACCAGGCACGTGGCTCGGGGTGGTGTGGCGACGCTCCTCGGCATGCCGGTCTTCCGGCGCATCATGCTCGTCTCCGCACTCGTGCTCGGTAGCCACGCGATGCACGACACCTTCGCCGTGATCCGCTGGAGCGCGGCCGGGATCGCTCCGACGTGGGCCAGCGCGCTCTGGTCGATGTCGGTGGCGGCCGAGGTCGTTGTCTTCTTCTTCATCGGCCCGCCGCTGGTGAGGCGATCCGGGCCGGCCGCCGTCGTGGCCCTGGCGGCCGCGGCCGGCATCCTGCGCTGGATCGCGATGGCCTCGTCCACCAGCGTGCTCGTCCTCGCCCTCGTGCAGCCGCTCCATGGGCTCACGTTCGCCGCCCTGCATCTGGCCTGCATGCGCGTCATCGCGGCGATCGTCCCGCCACACCTGGCCGCGACCGCGCAGGCGATGTACGCGCTCGGCGCGGGCGTGACGACTGCGCTGCTGACGCTGGCGTCCGGCTGGCTCTACGGCGCTGTCGGCGCGCACGGATTCCTGCTGATGGCGCTGCTCTGTGCGGCCGCTCTTCCGCTGACCCGCGGCCTGCGCGCCGCGGCATGAGCGCCTATGGCAGCTTCTTCTGAAACGCGTGCTGGACGATCTGCTTCAGCCCCTCGCCCAGCCGGCCGCCGACCAGTCCGGCGAGCATCGGAATGTCGCCCGTCGCATGGACGTCCTGCGCGTCCACCCACATCTCGATCCAGAACCCGGCGCCATGAAGCTTCACGCGATCGCGATCCGGCGCCCAGTCGACCTGCCGGACGAACGCGCCGAACTGTCCGGCAACACGCTGTACGGCGACCTCGAGACCGCGCTTCGCCTCGTCCTGCGTGCGGCCGTGACGGACGGTGAGATTCAGCGCTGGCATCGCGACCTCCGGAATGAGGGGCGGGCAAATGACGCCGCTGCCGCCCGCATCAGGCAACGGGCGGCTGGATCGAGAGGATTATGGTGCGCGCGCTACGCGGCGGCAAGCCCGGTACAGTAGGGAGGTGAGCACGTCGTGGATCCGGGGCGCCACCGTTCTTGTGGCCCTGACCACGCTCGGCTTCGCGGCGTCGCCCGAGTGGCCACCCTTCCTGCCCGCGAGCGACGAGTATCCGGCCGACGTCGCTAACGCCGTCAGGCGCCTGTGGACGGATGCGACGTTCACGCGAACGGTGACGGCGGCGCCCGCCCCGGTGCCGCTGCGGTTCTATTTGCGGTTCGTCGACGCGCCCGACGTCACGGCCGCCGCCGCGCGCCATCTCCATCTCACGACCTACGACGTCAAGGTGCTGGGCGACGACTTCTACGAGGCCGGCGATGGCAACCGCACGCGCGGGAAATACCGCGTGCTGGCGCGCGATGGCGCCCGGCGCGTGATCCTGTCGTGGGGGACGCACGACGGCTCGATCCTCGGCTCGATTGGCGGTAGCGCGCTGGCGGAGCTGGAGCTTGCCGCCGACGGCGAGGGCTCGGCGCAGCGGCTCGACGCCCACGTCATCATCGATCACGGGGTCGCGGCTGGTCTGAGCCGTCCGTTCCTGCTGCTCTTCGGCTGGTTCGTGGACCGCAAGCTCACCGAAGCGTTCCGGACGGTCACCGCCGCCGCCGTGTGGGCGCACGGCAACCGCGAGGACTTCTGTGGCTGGCTCGATGGGGCGGTCAGTGCCGCGCGCCGCGCCGAGCTGCGGGACGTCTTCACCGAATGCGTCGAGCCGAGCGCGCACGATGATAGTGTCGACGCGCCTTCGCGCGGTTTCCGCACACGCGCATATCGCACCAGCGCCGAGTGCCGCTGCGCGTGGTGTCCAGGAAGATCCAGCCGCAATTCGCGGAGGGGCACTTCTTGATGCGGCCGACCTGCTCGGAGGTGAGAATCTCGGCCACCGACCGCGCCGCGGGCCAGACCAGCTTGTCGAGGCTCGTGCTCCCCTTCTCCCAGGCGAGGACGAAGCGCCGGTCCGTGCCTGTCGTGACTCGCAGGTGACCCAGCGCCTGCGCGAGCACGCGATTGATCGCAGCGAGATCGGTCCGGTGGGGCGCGTGTCCGTCGGCAAGCCGGGAGAACACCCGGTAGATCGCCTCGCGGAGCGCCCGGATCCGGGCCACGGCGAGCGCGGCCCGGGCCGCATTGCCCTTGGCCTGCCGGGCGAGCTCTCTGGCGTCGCGGTCGCCGATCAGTCGGCATTGCGTGGCCCACCGGACGACATCCCCGACGCTCTCGAGGCGCTCGACGGGTCGGCCGCTCGCTCGCCAGCTCACCGTGTTGGCCAGATCCACCGACGCACGGCCCGACAGGTGGAATCGCCAGTGTTGCGCGGCCACCGATATGCTCTTAGGCGCCGGCCCGGCTCTTCGGGGACGCGTGGCGCGACGTCTTGTTCCGGCTCACGGCCGCGCGGATCAACGCCTTGAATGCGCTCTCGTCGATCGCGTCGCCCTCATGGAAGTCGATGGCGCGCCTGGTATTGCCTTCGAGGCTCGAGTTGAACAGGCGGGAAGGGTCCTTCAACGATGCGCCCTGGGCGAAGGTCACTTTCACGACGGCCTTGTACGTCTCGCCGGTGCAGAGGATCCCATCGTATGACCATACCGGCACGCCTCTCCACTTCCATTCCTCGACCACCGCGGGTTCGGCCTGCTTGATCAGGGCGCGGAGGCGGGAGAGCATCTCGCCGCGCCAGTCGCCCAGCTCCTCGATTCGCGCATCGATGAGCCGTGCCGGTGATGCACCCTTCGCGGCGCCCGTCTTCTTCATGTCCTTCTCTCTCGCACGCTGTCGTCTCATCGGCGGAGGCGTTGACAAGGCGGGATGACTCGTCGACAATCCCGACCTAACCGTCGTACGTCAGTTAGATGGTAACACGGCTCTTCGACGCGGGAGGACGCATGCGGCACCGTGGCTCGCTCGTGATCATCTCGGGGTGGCTCTGTATGGCACTGCCGGCTCCGGCGCACGCGCAATCGCCGGCACCGATCCGCGTCGCCATCGGCGCACCGCTGACCGGCGGCGCCGCCACCTTCGGCGTCGAGATGAAGCAGGCGGTGGAGCTGGCCCTGGACGAGCAGAAGGCGATCGCCGGGCGTCCGGTAGAAGCGGCCGTCATCGACGACGAGGGCAGTGACCAGAAGGCGCAACACGTGGCGCGTGCCTACTGCGACGATCCGGCCATTCTCGGAGTCGTCGGCCACGTCAACAGCAACGTCAGCATCACCGCCTCGACGATTTACCAGGCGTGCGGGCTGGCGATGATCACGCCCATGTCGTCGAATCCCGGGGTCACGGATCGCGGCCTGCGCAACGTCTTCCGGTTGACCAACCGCGACGACAACAAGGGCCCCGGGCTCGCCGCGTATCTCTATCAGAAGCGCGGAAAGCGCAAGGCCGTCGTCGTCGATGACCAGACCCTCTATGGGAAGGGACTGGCGGACGCGTTCGCGAAGGCGTTCTCAGCTCAGGGAGGCGCCGTCGTCGCGCGCCCGACCGTCAAGCCCGGTGACCGCGATTTCCGTGCGATGCTCGGCAGCCTCCCCAGGGACTTCGATGTCCTGTTCTACGGTGGAATCGCCGAGGCTCCGTTCGTGCTCAAGCAGCTGCGGGAGCGCGGCCTCGATCAACTGTTCGCGTGCGGCGACGGCTGCTGGAGCGTGAAGGGCTTCATCCAGCCGGCCGACGGCGCGACGGCGAAAGGCGAGGGCGTGCTCGTGCTCTCGGCCGCCCCCGCCATCGGCCGCGTGGCCGGATCGCAGGCGTTCGCCGATCGGTACGGGCAGCGCTTCGGCCCGATCGCCAACTATGCGGCGAGCTCGTACGACGCGGCTCGCGTCTTGTTGTCGGCGATCGAGCAAGCAACTCGGAAGGCGAGCGGGCCACCGACGCGTGCCGACGTCCTGGCCGCGCTGCGCACGGTGCATTTCCAGGGCATCGCCTACGCGCGCCCCGTCGAGTGGGACGCCAAGGGCGACAACAAAGGCGCCGTCATCTTCGTGAACGTCGTCGACGGAGAGCGATTTCGCGAAGTCGCCGAGATCACGCAGGACGACATCCCGAGATAACCGAGCGCCGGACGGGCCAGCCCTCACGCCTTCCGGAGCCACCACTCGTTCGTGTTCCACGTGTACTCCTGCATGTTGGCGTTGGGGCGAAAGCCCTCCACGCCCTTGCGGGTGCCGCGGATGTTCACGAAGTGGTAGATCGGCAGGTAGGGCACCTCATCGGCGAGGACCTCCTGGAGCCGGAAGTAGGCCTTCTTGCGCTTCTCGCGGTCGATGTCGCGCACTCCGGCGTCGAGCAAGCGGTCCACCTCGGCACTCTCGTAGGCGATGGAGTTGCGGCCGAGGCCGCCCTTGGCCGGGATGTACTTGCTGTGCAGCCGGAAGCTGTGCTCGGGATCCGGCCCCATGGCCATGCCGATGATGATCGTCTCGAACTTCGACATGCGGTAGAAGTCGCCGAACAGCACGGCCGCCGGCTTGTTGCTGATCTTCATCTCGACGCCGAGCTGTCGCCACTGCTGCTGCAGGAGCTGCTGGATCTGCTCGCGCTGCTTGTTGCCGGCCGTGCACGCGTTCTCGAACGATAGCCGCGCGCCGTCCTTGACGCGGATGCCGTCGCCGCCGACCTTCCAGCCGATCTCGTCGAGCAGGCGCTTGGCGCGCTCGGGATCGTACTTGTGATGGCCCTTGATCTTGGGGTTGTAGGCCCACGACTGCGGCGGCACGTAGCTCTCCGCCTCGGGCGCGAGGCCGAGGTAGATCTTCTCCACGATGGGCTTCTTGTCCATGCCGAGATAGAGCGCCTGCCGCATGCGCTTGTCCTTGAACATCGGCAGCAGATGGTTCGGCGCGATCGTCTCGTAGCTCGTCGAAGGATCGACGTAGAGATTGATGTTCGAGAGCGTCTTGGCCTCAGGATAGAGGTCGACCGGAATGCCCTGGATGCCGGCCACGTCGATCTCGCCCGTCTTGAGCTGCGTGAAGAGGACCGTGAGGTCGGGGATGTATTTGAAGATCAGGCGGTCGAGATACGGGCCGGGCCCGTGATAGGCGCGGTTGGCCTCCAGCGTGACGTGCTCGCCGGACGCCCACTGCACGAACTTGAAGGGGCCGGTGCCGATGGGCCGGCGCGTGTTGAACTCGTCCTTGTTGATGTCGGCGCTCTTTCCGAGCACGTGCTCGGGCACGATGAAGAGGTCGGCCATCATCTCGAGGATCGGCGCGAACGGCTGCTTCATCTTCCACTTCACCGTCGCGTCGTCCGCCGCCCACATGTCGGCGATCTGATCGAAGCCCACCGTCGAGAAGGCGGTGACCTTGCCGCCCATGAGCGTCTTCCAGGTGAAGACGACGTCGCGGGCGGTGAAGGCCTGGCCGTCGTGCCACTTGACGTCGTTGCGCAGCTTGACCGTGAAGACGGTGCCGTCCTTCGAGATGCCACCGTTGGCCTGGGTCGGCATGGCCACCGCCAGATCCGGCACGAAGTTGCCCTTGGCGTCGATGCGCCAGAGATCGTCGAAGATCGCCATGTGGACGCCGCGCTGGCTCTCGATGGTCGGCATGAGCGGGTTGAAATTCTGTGGCTCCTGCGAGATGCCGACGATGATCTGGCCGCCCTTCTGGGGGGTGGCTGTCTGCGCCGCCGCCCCGCGCACACCGACCACACCAACCGCCGCCGTGCCGGCGAGGAACGTTCGTCTGGACAGCGTCATTGAAGTCTCCTCATGGGCCCAGCCGCGGGTCGAGCGCGTCGCGCAGCCCGTCGCCGGCGAAGTTGAAGCTCAGCACGGTGAGACTGATCATGGCGCCGGGATAGACGGCCACCCACGGCGCGTAGAGGACGTAGGACTGCGCGTTGTTGAGCATGTTGCCCCAGCTCGCCGTCGGCGGCTGGATGCCGTAGCCCAGATAGCTCAGCGAGGACTCGAGCAGGATGGCCGTGGCCACCGTGAGCGTGGCCGCCACGAGCACCGGCGCCACCGCGTTCGGCAGCAGCTGGCGGACGATGAGCCGCGGCGAGCCGGCCCCCGCCGCGCGCGCCGCCAGCACGAACTCCTGCTCCTTGAGCGACAGCACCTGGCCGCGCACCATCCGCGCGACCGACATCCACGAGTTCAGCCCGATGATGAGCGTGATCGTCAGCATGGTCGGCTTGAGGAACGCCGACAGCGCGAGCAGCAGGAAGATGGTCGGGATGGACAGCAGCACGTCGACCACGCGCATGATCGCGGTATCGAGCCCGCCGCCGTAGAATCCCGCCAGCGCCCCCAGGACGGATCCGACGAGCACCGCGATGAGCGCGGTGATCAGCCCGACCGCGAGCGACACGCGGCCGGCGTGGAGCAGACGGCTCAGCAGATCGCGGCCGAGCTCGTCGGCGCCGAGCACGAAACCGGCCTGGCCCGGCCGCGCGAACTTGTGGTCCATGTCGATGTAGAGCGGGTCGCGCGGCGCCACCCACGGCGCAAACAGTGCCAGCCCCACGAGCACGAACACGCCGATGGCGCCCGCCGTCGCCAGCCGGTTGCGCGTGAAGCGCCGCCAGACGATCGAGCGGTCGAGCATCAGCCGAGGCGAATCCGCGGATCCGCCGCGGCGTACAGCAGGTCGGCGAGCAGGCTGCCGGCCACGACCGTGAGCGAGGTGACGAGCAAGAGACCGAGGATCACCGAATAGTCCTGGTAGTTGAGCGAGTCGAGATAGAGCCGCCCGACGCCCGGCCACGAGAACACCGTCTCGGTCACCAGCGCGCCGCCGAACAGATTGCGGAACTCGAGGCCGCCCAGCGTGATGAGCGGTATGAGCGCGTTGCGCAGCGTGTGGGACATCAGAATCGTGCGGCCACGCAGCCCCTTGGCGCGCGCCGTCCTGATGTAATCCTGCCCGATGACCTCGAGCACGCTCGAGCGCGTGTAGCGGCTCCACGTCGCCGTCATCCAGAGCCCGAGCACCGCGGCCGGTCCGATCAGATGGATGAAGCGATCCCACAGCGAGAACGGCGCGCCGAGCGTGGCCATGCCGCCGGACGGAATCCACCGCAACGCGCCCGCGAAGACGATGACGACCACGAGCCCGAACCAGAACGTCGGCACGGACAGTCCGATCATCGCCGTCGTGGTCGCGATGTAATCGAAGAGCGAGTGCCGGCGCACGGCGCTGACGATCCCTGTGGTGAGCCCGAGCGCGATGGCGATGAGATAGGCCACGCCCATCAGCACGAGCGTGGCCGGCACGCGCTCGAGGATGACGGCGCCGACCGGGCGGCCGGTACGGTACGAGTAACCCAGCTCGCCCGCCGCCATACCAGACGCCCACTTGACGTACTGCACGTGGATTGGCTTATCGAGCCCCAGGCTCTTCTCGATGCGGCGCAGGTCCGCCTCGCTCATGTTCGGGTTCTGCGCGTAGACAGCCATCGGCCCCCCCGGGGCGAGCCGCAGCAGCAGGAAGCCCGCCATCGACACGCCGACCAGCAGCGGCACCGCTTGCAGCAGCCGGCGGAGCGCGTAGACGGCCATGGGCTCAGCGCGCCGGCTCTGCGTGGTCGCGTCGCGGCTTATAGGGATGCTGGCCCGCGATGAGCTTTCCCTCGACGAACCGCTGTGGCCGAAACGCGGTGATGTCCACACTGTGCGCGCGCCCCTCGGTGACGAGCTCCGCCATGCAACGACCGACGGCGGGCGCGATCTTGAAGCCGGAGCCGCTGAAGGCCGTGGCGAGATAGAGCCCGTCGATCCCCGGTGCCGCGCCCAGGATCGCGTGACGATCGGGACTGTAGCAGTCGAACGCGCGATAGCCGCGCGCGAGCTCCGCGCGCTCCATGCTCCGGAATCGTTGCGTGAGGAGCTGAGCGCCTTCGCTCGGTGCCGACGGCGGAAGTCCGGTGCCCATCGTGTCGGGATCGATGTCCCATACCTGGCACGGCACACCGGCGATCGTGAGGACGTCGCTCTCCGGGCGGAAGTACGTGCCCTGCACATGATCCAGCACGACCATGTGGGGCTTCACCATCTCGGGTGGCCGCGTCACGAGCATCGTGTCCAGCGCCTTGGGTCGCGCAGGAAGCGCCAGGCCGATCTCGTTGCACAGCCGCGGCGCCCACGCGCCTGCCGCCACCACGACCGCACCGGCGTCGATGCGGCCGCTCGGCGTGTCCACGCCGGTCACCGCGCTGTCGCGCCGGAGGATGCGGATCACCGGCGTCCACTGACGGATCTCGGCGCCGCGCGCTGCGGCCTGCCGGCGGAAGCCTTCGACGACGTCGGCCGGACTCGCGTAGCCGCTGGCCGGCTCGTAGGCGGCGGCGCCGATGTCGTCGACGTTCATGAACGGCTGCAGCGTCTTGACCTCGGACGGCGTGAGCGCCACCGTGTCGACGCCGATCTCGCGCAGCATCTCGACGTTGCTGCCGAGTGCCGTGGCGTCCTCGGGCGCGACGACGGCGAGAACGCCGGTGCGCCGGAAGACGGGCGGCCCGTCCATGCGCTCGCTCCAGTCCCGGAACACCGGATAGCTGGCCCACGCCAGGCGAGCGTCCTCGATGTTCGTGTAGTGCATGCGGACCAGCGCGCTCGAGCGGCCGGAGGCGCCGCTCGCGAGCGCGCTCTTCTCGAGAAGGATGACGCGCTTCACGCCGGCCTCGGCAAGGGCGAACGTGATGCTGGTGCCGATCACGCCGCCGCCGATCACGACGACGTCCGCGGTGTCGATCATCGACGCGTACGGTAGGGCGCGCCCGCGCGGGTGTCAATCGGCGGTCGCCGCCGCCGTGGCCGGTGGGGGTGATCCCGGGTGGAAGCCAAGGGCTGCTCTCTGGCTTTGCGACCAGATAGTCGCGCGGCCGGGTTCGACGAGGTTGGTAGAATTCTCATGTGGCGACCTCGGCCAGTCTGACGGCAGGCTCGGCCGCCGGTTCGGGGACCCCGGCCATGGATGCGGCCGCGTTCCCGTTCCGGTGTGAGCTGAGCCTCGCGCCGCTGGTCACCTTCTGGACGCAGCTCTCGGCCTACCACGAGTTCGGCCGGGGACCGATTCCCGGCATCGTGCGGGAAAAGGCGCGCGAGGCGCCGGAGCTGGCCGGCGTGATCGACGACCCGTCCGTCATCGAGAAGCATCGCGCGTTCGTGGACCTGATGATGACCGCGATGTTCCCGCCGGCCTTCTGGGAGCAGGAGTACGGCGCGGCCCTGTTCCCCTTCCAGCTGCGGGCGTTCTACGCGACGCCTCCCTTCCGGCGCGTGCTCACGAGCGCGGACGGATCGCTCCAGGGCCGCGCGAGCTTCATGCAGGCGCACGGCGCCGGCAGCCTGGCCGCCGCACGCCTGGTGCTGGCGTACGAGCTGATCCTCGAGCGGGTCTACGGCATCGATCTGGCGACGGACGTTCCGATCATCTTCACCGCGGTCGATGCCGCCACCGGGCTCGATCAGCACTTCCGGCTGCAGTTCGACTGGCGCTTCGTCGACGTCGCCATCACCGGGACCAAGCCGTCGCTGACCGAGGCAGCGCGGCAGCGGCTGCAGAGCGGCGTCGTCGACGCCGACTACCTGCGCGAGCTGCTGCCCCCCGAGCGCTTCCTGCTGCGCGGCTTCATGATCGTGAAGGCGGTGGACGTCACCGACCAGG
>DATAOC010000148.1:0-44918 GCA_036265915.1 Candidatus Methylomirabilota bacterium
ATGCCGACCTGGATGAGGATGCCGACGATGTTCGTGACGTCCCGGTAGCGCACGTTGAGCGCGGCGAACCACAGGCCGACCCCCGTCGCGGTCAGCAGGGTCAGGAACGTCAGGCCCGGAAGCGCCAGCGCCCGCCAGTCCGGGTAGAACTGGAACCAGGCCATGACCAGGGCGAGGACCACGCAGGAGAAGAAGTAGTCGACGAGGCTGTGCAGCATGGAGCTGAACGGGATGATGAGGCGCGGGAAGTAGATCTTGCGCACCAGCTGTGAGCTGGCCACCAGGCTCTGTGAGGACTGGGTCAGCCCATTGGCGAAGAAGGTCCACGGCACCAGCGCGGTGAAGGAGAAGATCGGGTAAGGCACGCCGTCGGATGCGACCTTGGCCAGCTTGCCGAAGAACAGGCTGAACACGACCATGGTGAAGAACGGCTGGATGATGGCCCACGACGCGCCAAGGGCGGTCTGCTTGTACCGGACCTTGACGTCCCGCCAAATCAGGAAGTACAGCAACTCCCTGTACTCCCAGAGCTGGTCCATCCGCACGGCGGTCCAGCCGCGCGAGGCGTTGATGGTGATCACCGGGGTCGCGACGCTGCTTTCCATAGGCCTCCGTGCCACGCTGCTGTCCCTCAGGCTCGAGACGCGACGACTGCGGACCCAGAATGCGGCTGCGTCCTACCGACGGTCAAGGTTCGTTCGATCTATGCCGGTCGGTAGTGTCCCCGTATACCGTCGGGTATATTGCGCGAATCAGCATTCGGACTATAACTTGGCAGCGTTTCGGAGAACACCGCTACGACGGCGGGCGCGCCCCGCCGACACCGTACCAGAGGCGGATGAATGACATCGACGACGACGCATCCTGAAGACCACGAGGCCACCTCGCCGCTGCACGCGTACGTGAAAGTCTTGCGACGGCACTGGCTCCTCGTCGTTCTCGTGTTCGTGCTGACCGTGCTCTCGGCGGTCGTGTTCACGTCGCGGCAGACGCCGATCTACGAAGCGGCCGCCACGGTCATGATCGATCCGGAACCGCCGAAGGTCGTCAACATCCAGGACGTCACGAACGACATGGGGACGACCCAGGACTATTACTCGACGCAGTACAAAGTCTTGCAGTCCCGCCCCGTGGTCCAGGCGGTAATCGATCAGCTGGATCTCAAGCGACGCCTCCCCCGGATCGGACGCCATCCGGATCCTTACGGCGCCTTCGTGTACGGCAAGGACGCCCTGGTGATCGAGCCGGTGAAGAACACGCGCCTGGTGCTCGTGAAGTTCGACGATGCCAATCCGGTGCTGGCGGCGGAGATCGCAAACGCGGTGGCCAACCAGTACGTCCGGTACGGCCTCGATGTGAAGCAGGGCGAGGCTCAGACGGCCACCGCCTGGTTGAACGACCAGATCCGGGCGCTGCGCGGCAAGGCCGAGCAGTCCTCACATGCCCTCCAGGCCTACCAGGCGAAGGCGGACCTCCTCGGGGTCCAGGACCAGCGCCAGATCACGCAGCAGAAGATCATCGATTTCAATCGAGCGTATCTCGAGGCCCAGAGCCAACGGATGGCGAGCGAGTCGAAGCTCCGCGAGCTGACGCGCATCTTGCGTGATCCGACGGGCTCGGATACGGCCCTGACCGTCATCAACGACCCGCTGATCCAGAAGCTGAAGACAGAAGCATCGGATCTGCAGATCGAGCGCTCGAAGCTGTCGCAGATCTACCGCGAGAAGCATCCGGACCTCCAGCAGCTCGATGCGCAGCTGCGCCAGGTGAACGTGCGCCTCACGGAAGAGGTCCAGCGCATGGTGCGCGCCGTCGACAGCGAGGTGAAGGTCGCCAGGGGCCGCGAGGAGACGCTTCTCACGAACATGAACGAGCTACGGCGTGAGGCGCGGGCCCTGAACGAGCGAGAGGCCCAGGCGACGTCCCTTCAGCGGGAGAAGGATTCCCTCGAGGAGCTGCAGGCGACCGTCTTGAAGCGGCTGAAGGAGACGGGCTTGACCAGCGCGCTGACCGCCAGCAACATCCGCGTGGTGGAGGCGGCGACGGTGCCGACGTTTCCCATCCGCCCGCGTAGCCAGCTGATCTGGGCGCTCTCCGCAGTGGCGGGGCTGGCGCTCGGCGTCGGCGTGGCGTTCCTGACCGATTCCCTCGACAATCGTGTGCGATCTCCCGAGGACATCGAGCGGGTTCTTGGTGTGCCGATCCTCGGGGTCGTCCCGGTGTTCAGCGGTAAGCGAAATGACTGACCGGGGTCCTCGGAGCGTGGACCGGCGGCGGCGGGCACGGGTGATCTCATGTATCTGAAATTTTTTGGTCTGAGCGAGAAGCCGTTCGAGCTCACTCCCGACCCGAAATTCCTGTTCCTCACGCCGGGCCACCGAGAGGCGCTCGCCCAGCTGACGTACGGGGTCCAGGAGCAGAAGGGCTTCATCCTCATGACCGGCGAGGTCGGCACCGGCAAGACGACCCTGCTGCGCACGCTGGTCCAGCGGATGGAAGGCCAGATCGAGTCGGCCCTGATCATCAATTCGACTTTGCCGTTCGACGAGATTCTGGAATACGTGCTCGCGGATCTTGGCATACCGGATCCGAAGGAGACCCGGGCGCAGCGGCTGATGGCTCTGAATGCGTTTCTCATCGAGCAACGGCGGGCGAAGCGCAAGACCATCCTCATCATCGACGAGGCGCAGAACCTCAGCATCGAGACGCTGGAGCAGATCCGCCTGCTCTCGAACTTCGAGACGAACTCGGAGAAGCTGATTCAGATCATCCTGTCCGGACAGCCGGAGCTTCAGGCGAAGCTCCAGCTCACTGCGTTGCGACAGCTGAAGCAACGAATCGGGCTCCGCTGCACGCTGGCGCCGATGACGCCCGAGCAGGTCGAGCAGTACATCGTGAGCCACATCCGCGTGGCAGGCGGCCGCCGGCAGATGTTCACGCCGGCCGCCGTGCGGCAGATCACGCAATACTCACGGGGGATTCCGCGCGTCGTGAACATGATCTGCGATCACTGCTTGCTGCTGGCCTATGCCGACCAGGCACGGGACGTCGACGGCGGTATCGCGAAGCGTGCCATCGCGTATATCGAGGCGGGTGGGGCCGACCCCAACGGCTGGCGGCAGGTGCGGCGGCTTCTCAACGCTCCCATGACGCGCCAGTCGCGGCGCGACCTGGTGGCCTGGTCGGCCGGGGCCGTCGCGGTGGCGGCGGCGACGTTTGGCATCGCGTCACAATCTGCGTATCGGTCTGCGCTGCACGCGATCTTTTCGACGATGGAGTCACCATTTGGCGGGGTCGTCCGCTGGCTCACACATTGGTGGGGATCATGAGCGAATTCTTCAAGGCGCTCGAACAGGCGGAGCGCGACCGCGCGCGCGAGGACCAGGCCGAGGCTGCGCCGCCGCCACCCCGGACGGCGTCCAGGCAGAACGGTGGTGCTGTGACGGACACCACGGCCACGCCGGTGGCGGAGCGGCCGGCCGAGCGGAAGGCCGAGCGCCAGGTGGAGCGGCCGGCCGAGCGGAAGGCCGAGCGCCAGGCGGAGCGGCCGCCCGAGCGGAAGGCCGAGCGCCAGGCGGAGCGGCCGGCCGAGCAGAAGGCCGAGCGCCAGACGGAGCGGCCCGCGGAGCGGTCAGCGGAGCGGCCGGCCGAGCGCCAACCGGACGCTCTCGAGCCGAAACCGATGAGTCTGCGCGAGAAGGCAGTGACGGCGGATCCCGCGAGTGTTTTCCGTCCCTCGCTGCGGACGTCGGAGCGGCCGTCGCTTCTGGGCCGCAGCAACGGACACGCGCCGTCGCTCGTCACTCACGTGTCGCCGGCGTCCATCGAGGCGGACGCCTATCGGACGGTCCGCGCCAACATCGAGCTGATGTCCGAGAACGGCGTCTTCCGCCGCATCGCGATCACGTCTGCCTCCGGTGGTGATGGTAAGTCCACCACGGCCGCCAACCTCGCGGTGGTGGCGGCGCAGGCCGGACGCCGCGTGTGTCTGGTCGACGCAGACCTCCGTCGGCCGATCGTCCACGAGATCTTCGGGCTGCCGAACGTCGACGGCCTGGCGGCAGCACTCGCGTATGGCAAGCCGCTTCACGCGGTCGCGAAGTCCGCCGATATCGAGAACTTGTCTGTTGTCGTCGCCGGGTCGGGAGCCACCGAGAGCTCGCACGACGTGCTCACGTCGCAGCGGCTGGGGAAGGTGCTCGAGGGCTGCGAGGCCGCCTTCGACCTCGTTCTCTTCGACGGCCCCCCCATTCTCGCCGCGGACGCGCTGAACCTGGCCGCGGTGTGCGGTGAGGTCGTCCTCGTCGTGCGGTCTGGCAGCATTCCGTTCAGTGTCCTGCGGCGGGCGATCGGACAGGTCAGGCAGGTGAAGGGACGGGTGATCGGCGTGCTGCTCAACGGCGCCGACCTCCGCTCCTCGGATGCTGAGGCCTACAAGCACTATCGCGCATATCGGCGCGGCCGCGCGAGGTCATGAGATGAGCACGGGGATCGAGATGCGGACCGACGAGGCACACGAGCTACGTGAGGTTTCCGCGCGTCTGAAGGCGCGCTTGTGCGGACGACCGACGATCGGTGTGATCGGGCTCGGCTACGTCGGGCTACCGCTGGCAGTGGCGTTCGGTGAGTCGGGCGCGGACGTGATCGGCGTAGATCGAGACGAGCGCCGCGCGGCCACCATCGCCGGCGGGGGCAGTATCACCGAGGACATTGCCGGTGAGCGCGTGAGCGCGCTGATCGGCGGCAACCGGCTTCGCGTCTCCCGCGACGTCTGGTCGTTGAAGGATGCAGACGCCATCGTGATCTGCGTTCCGACGCCGCTCGGGAAATCCCGGCAGCCGGACATCTCTTACATCGAGCAGGCGACGGAAGACGTCGCGCGCATCCTTCGGCCTGGACAGCTGATCGTTCTCGAGTCGACGACGTATCCGGGCACCACCGAGGACGTCCTGCGGCCGCGACTCGAGGCCAGCGGTCTCGTGGCGGGTCGGGACTTCTTCCTGGCCTTCTCGCCCGAGCGCATCGACCCGGGCAGCCGGACGCATCGCCTCGAGGACATCCCGAAGGTCGTCGGCGGTGTCAGCCCGGAATCGCTGGAGCTTGTCAGCGCCCTGTACGGGAGAATCGTCGGCAAGATCGTCCCCGTCTCGAGTGCGGAGACGGCCGAGATGGTGAAGGTCTTCGAGAACACCTTCCGGGCGGTGAACATCGCCCTGGTCAACGAGCTGGCAATCATGTGCCGGCGGCTCGGGATCTCCGTGTGGGAGGTTATCCGCGCCGCGGCCACGAAGCCGTTCGGCTTCATGCCCTTCTACCCCGGGCCGGGCCTCGGCGGACACTGCCTGCCGTCGGATCCTCATTACCTGTCATGGCGGCTGCGGCTCGACGGTTACGAGCCGCGCTTCATCACCTTCGCGGACGACATCAACCGCCAGATGCCCGGGTACGTCGTCCAGATGGTCGCCGATGGGCTGAACGATCGGGAACGGTCGCTGCGCGGCGCGCGGGTGGTCGTGATCGGGGTCGCGTACAAGGCGAACGTTGCGGATACCCGGGACTCGCCCGCGCTCGAGATCATCGAGACGCTGCAGCGAAAGGGCGCCACCGTCGATTACCACGATCCATTCGTGGCGACATTCAACGCCGGTGGGACCCTGCTGCGCTCGGTGGACGTCACCTCAGCCGACGCAGCGAGCTGGGATGTCGTGCTCATCCTGACCGCGCACGACGGGTGCGATTGGCAGCGCTTCGCGCGAGCGGGCGCTCTGGTGGTCGACACGCGCAACGTCACCGAGGGTATCGAACATTCCCGAAACGTCATTCGGCTCTAGTCCGGTCCATTCATCGGCCACGGGCTCGACGACGGAGCCTCCGGTCCGCGCCATCAGTCTGGTGCTGGCCAGCCATCATCCCGTGACGTTGTGCGGCCTGTCCCAGGTGTTCGAGAAGGAGCCGGACTGCGTCGTCCTCTCAGTGTGCAGCGATCCCGACGAGATCGTGGCCACCGTCCAGCGACATCGTCCGGACGTGCTCATCCTCGATCTCGACGGACAGGATGGCTTCAGGGTGCTGCGGCGCCTCCGGCGGGCGCATGTGGCAACCCGCGTGGTCGTGCTCGCGGCCGCCTCCGACAGCGATCAGATCGCGGCGGCCGTGCGGCTCGGCGCCCGGGCCGTCGTGCTCAAGGAGCTGCCGCCGGAGGCATTCGTGGAACGGATCCGGAAGGTCTTCGACACCGACGAACAACTCGACGGTGGACCGCTCGGAGACGATGGGCCGCTGGCCGTCCGTCGCTTCGAGAACCGCGTGAGCAAGCTCCTGAAGGGCCGCTCGGCCACGCGGCATGCCACGCGGCCCCTGACCCCGCGCGAAGCCGAGATCGCGCGGCTGGCCGTCCTCGGCGTGCCGACGAAAGACATCGCCACGCATCTCGACGTCAAGCAGGGGACCGTCAAGATCCATCTCCACAGCATCTACGAGAAGCTGAACGTCGGCGGGCGCCTCGGCCTCATTCTCTTCGCGCGCCGTCACGGCTTGACCTAGGCCAGGGCCTTCTCCTTCAGGTACAGCAGGAGCGCCAGTCGGCCGTCCAGCTGAAGCCGTTCGTAGATCGCGTGCAAGTGGTTCTTGATCGTTCCCTCGGAGACGCCGAGCCGCTGCGCGAGCTCCTTGTTGCTCAGCCCACTGACCGCGGCCCGAGCCACCTCGATCTGGCGCCGGGTGAGCGTGTCGAGCACCGGGGCGCCGACCGGGACACTGACACGGGCGCTGACATTCGAATCGAGCCACCGGCGACCCGCGTGGACCTCGCGCAGGCAACGGATGAGATGTTTCGGATCCGAGTTCTTGAAGACAACGCCTTCGACGTCGAAGCTGAGCGCCTCGCTGAGCTTCTCGTTGTTCCCGGTGGCCAGGAGAACGACGGGAGTCTCGTTGCCGGATGTCCGTAACTGCCTGAGGATGGCCACTCCGTCGATGACCGGCATGTCCTGGTCGAGGATGACGACGTCGGGCTCGTACGTCTGGACGGCGCGGACCGCCTCATTGGCATCGAGACAGCGCGCGACGACGACGAAGTCCCGCTCGCTCGACAGCAACGAATGGAGCCCGGCCAGCGTAATCGGGTGATCGTCGACGACGATGATCCGCATACGTGCCTGCTGACGCCGGACCGGAGCGTTGATGGTGGTGGACGACCGATGGCGATCGGCGGGACGGCGAACCGTGCTCAGTGTTGACATGTGACTTTTCATTGCGCTCCATTGCTCCGGGAACTGCTCGAAGCCGCGGGTTGTCCGCTCAAGTCACGCCGGCGACCAGCGATTGTTCGACCGGCGATCTGGTGCTTGTGAAGGAGGTCGTGCAGCGTTGGGCGGCTCACGCCAAGCTCGACGGCGGCCCGACTGATGTTTCCTCGCGTTCTCGTCAGTGTCTCCACAACCATCTGCCGCTCGACCCGGTTCCGCGCCTCACGCAGCGACAGTCGATCGGACGGTGCGGCCGCCGCGATACCGAGGTCGGACGCCTCGATGGTGGTGCCGCGGGTCAGGATGACGGCGCGGTGAATCGCATTCTCCAGCTCGCGGATGTTTCCCGGCCAGGGATACCGGACGATGGCGTCGAGCGCGTCCGCGCTGAACTGCAGCTTGCGGCGATACTGCACGCAATTTCGGCGGAGGAACTCGGCGGCCAGCATACCGACGTCCTCGCCCCGGTCGCGCAGTGGTGGCAGCACGATGGTGACGACCGAGAGCCGGAAGAAGAGGTCTTCGCGCAGCCGGCCCGCGGCCACCTCGCGCTTCATATCCTTGTTCGTGGCCGCAATGATCCGGGTCGCGATCGGAATCCGGTGGCGTCCGCCGATCCGCTCGATTTCGCGCTCCTGAAGGAAGCGAAGGAGCTTGACCTGCAGCGGGACACTGAGCTCCGCCACCTCGTCGAGAAAGACCGTTCCGCTGTCTGCGAGCTCGAGCTTCCCCTTGCGCTGGATGTGAGCGCCGGTGTAGGCACCCTTCTCATGCCCGAACAGCTCCGCTTCGAGGAGTCCGTCGGGGATTGCGCCGCAGCTGATCGGCACGAACGGGCCCGCGTGACATCGGCTCGCGTCGTGGATTGCTCGGGCGAGGAGCTCCTTGCCGGTACCGCTTTCACCCTGGATGAGCACGGTCGCGTCGGTCTTCGAGACCAGGGACACCATCGTGAAGACGTCGCGCATGCCCGGCGTGTACCCGATGATCCGATAGGGACGCAGGAGGTCATCCGCCGTCGGATGGTGGCTGTCGACACTCGCATCATCGACATCCAGGTATGCGACGCGTTTGATGACCATATCGAGCTCGGCGAAGTCGATCGGCCGCGAGAGATAGTCTGCGGCACCCGATTGAACGGCCCTGCGCGCCTCGTCCCCGGTCGCTACGATGGCGATGACCTTCGCGCCTGGTGAAGCACGCAGGACGTCCTGTAGTGTGCGTAATCCTTCGTCCGGCGCGCTCGTCGAGGCGGAGCCCAGAGCCAGGTCGACGATGAAGACGTCCGGCTTGAAGTCGACGAGAACTCCGATCGCTTTCGGACGTGTGTCGGCGAGCGCAACCACGTAGCGCTCACCCAGCGCTTGCTGCATCTTCGCCTGGGTTGCCGCATCGTCTTCCACGAGCAACAGCTTCACTCTCGTCATCACTGGCCTCTCACGGACGCCACGCGCCTGGCCGCGACCTGTGCTTGGTCATCGTGGCGTCTGCACTCGTTGACGTCGCCGGGCGCTGGCACAACGCAATCGACATGCCCGTCGGAGTACGTTGTAAGCCGGCTTCACGAAAGACGTTTTCGGATACGACCACGACCTGGTACGCAACAATCGGTCATGTAACGATCGTCATCCGCAAACTTTGCGCGATGGCCTAGCGATATAGACACGCGATGGCAGTGAGGTGCGGTGGCTGCGGCTGGGAGAGAGCGGCAGGAAGAGACCGGCACGGCGGCCCGTCTCGGGCCGCCGCGGTGATCCGGTGTAGAGCTCCGCGCTTAGACCGGTCCCGAGAGGTTCAGCGACGGTACCGGGGCAACTCCGAGTCTCGCGATGTTCTCGCTTCCGTTACGTGCGAGCCTCGAATCGGGTGTCGGCGCCGCAGCGTGCTCGGGTGACGCGACGTCTGAAGTTTGCGCGTATGCCTTGAGCTTGTACTGCAGGCACCTGACGCTGATTTCCAGGCGCCGGGCCGCCTCGGTGCGGTTACCGTCGACCTGCTGCAGCGTCCTGAGGATATGCCGGCGCTCGACTTCGCGGAGCGGAAGACCCGGCTCGAAGCCACCGTGCTGGGGGCCCGCCATATCGGCTGAGGATGCCGGCGTATCTTCGACGAAGAGATCTCGCTCAGTCAGCATATCGCCCTCGACGAGGACAACCGCCTGGGCGAGGAAGTTCTCGAGCTGACGGATGTTGCCTGGCCACGGGAGATCCATCATGCGCCGCATCGCAGACGGCTGGACACCACGGATCGGTTTCTTCCACGCCGTCGAGAAACGGGACAGGAAGTGCTCCACCAGAAGCGGAATATCTTCGCGGCGCTCGCGAAGTGCAGGGACCTTGATCATGACGACCGCCACGCGATAGTAAAGGTCCGCGCGGAATGCCCGGGCGTCGACCGCTTGCTTTGGATCCTTGTTCGTTGCCGTCACCAGCCGAATATTCGTCCGGATCGGCTTCGAGCCACCGACCTTGACGAACTCACGACTCTGAACGACCCGCAGCAGCTTGGCCTGGAGCGGCAAGCTGAGCTCGCACAGCTCATCGATGAAGAGCGTCCCGCCGTCGGCCTGTGCAAACACGCCGTCCCGGTTCTCGATGGCGCCGGTGAAGGCACCCCGTACATGGCCAAACAGCTGGCTTTCGGCCAGGCCCTCGGGAACCGCCGTGCAGTCGAACGTCACGAGTGGCCCCTGATGCCGGTCGCTCATGGCGTGGATCGCACGGGCGATCAATTCTTTACCGGTACCGCTCTCGCCGTAGATACAGACATTCGCATCGCCGGCCGCGGCCTTCTCGACGCGCGCGAAGACGTCCAGGATCTGCCGGGAGCGGCCCACGAGTCCGTAGAACGTCGGGGCATTGCGAGGACGACACAGCGCGGCCGCGCTGCCCTGAACGCGGGTCCGCACGGTTTCGGCGACGCTCGATGTGAGAAGCAGACATTCGAGACGGGGCAGCTCGATTGTCGACTGCATCGCGAGCTGCTCGCGGCGGTCGACGATCATGAAGGTTCGGCCTGCAAACTGGTGCTCGCGAAGATGCTCGGCGAGCTTGATGGCATCCTCGTCGCGACGAATTCGTGCGAGCAGAATATCGTCTGGGGCTGCGGTCGCGACGGGAATCTCGAGCCCGTGAATCGAAGACACCAGGATCACACGCGCACCGAATGCCTGCTCTGCCTGGCGCACGATGTCCTGCGTAGGATCGAAAACGATGACCTGCACGAGGAGCGGCCTCCTTTGGCTGTGTCCGTGAACGGCTCACGGTTCGCCCAACCAGGGGGCCTGATAATGGCAAATGTACCGACACCAGTCAACAGCGAAGATCTATGCCGAAACGGCTATGTCGCTTCCTCCGGAATGGTGATGATGGCGTGCGACCGGTTCTCCAATTCACGCTCGACTTCGGGGCGACGCCGTCGGTCGGCACGACGCCGTTCACCGTCATGTGCGCTCTGCCGCTGTCGCCGTTCGGCCACGCGGCGATCCAGGATTACCTCGACGTCGGTGTCGGAGGCGAATCGCTCCCGCAGGTACTGGTACAGGTCGGGATGACGGCGGGAGACGATAAAGACGTTTCTCCCCATCTGCTCCTCGCGGTCTGAGTACCGGGAACTGCTTTGGCCTGAGCGCAGTTGTCCAGAGACCACTTCAGTAGCCTGAAGACAGCTTAATGAATGCCAATCCTGTAACCACGCGCACATAGCCTCCAAGTGCGATATCCGGAACCGCACATGTAACGTTTCCCGACGTCGGCACTGTGTTTCCGCGGGCTTCGGATCGGCGCAATGCCCGCTTATCTGTCGAGTTCCTTGACAACCGATCACACAGTCCCTGTACCGCAGCAATTTTAGACGGATGGGCCGGTAGACCCAAGATAATCGTTACACGAGACAGCGAGACGCGGCGCTGGTGCGGTACCCTTCCGGTGTGAAGATCTTCATCGTCGTCGCGAAGAGCCGGCCCGAGCTGTTCGAATACTTCAAGGCTGGACTGGCAGGCGTGAGGGACGTCGAGGTGATGATCGACAGGCGCATCGGCCCGCCGGCGCCTCCACCGCCGCCGCATCTGGCCGACAGCGAGCGCCGGACGGCGCTAAATATCTACGACGAGCTGAATGTCCGCGGTTTCGTTATCGTGCGGCTTCCCGGCTAACGTGATGCCGCGGCGGCCGATTCCTTCTCGGAGGCGAGCCACTGGATCTCGGCGTCGATGATCTCGAGAACCGCGCGCAGCTCTTCACCCCAGCTGTCGTAGCCCGCCGCCACGAGATCGTCGTAGGCCGAGCACAGGTGCGCCGCCGTAGCCGCTAACCGTCGTACCTTCGCGACCTGGTGCATCAATATCCTCCTCGATGCGACCTAGTGGCGAGTTCCGTTGCAGGAGATGTGCCGTGTTCTCGATGCGCTGTAAGCCGCGCTATCCAAACACCTCGACGGCAGTCGAAGGGGCTGCCTGCGTCCGCGCAATGACTGGTTGGCTGTGCATGTCAGAGGCATGACGCACAGCAGAGAATGCAGGCTGTTCGCTCAGCAGGGACCCGGCTCGGCAACCGTGAGGATCGCGTGTGATCGCGAGCGCAGCTCGGTGTCCACGTACGGGCGTCGGCGGCGGTCTGCCGGGTCTGGCGCATGCTCCGAGGACCGAGCCGTGAAGGCGGCGACTCGGCGATCGAGGATCACGGTGACCGATGGGTCCGCGGCAAAACGGCCCGTGAGGTAGATGTAGAGATCTTCATGACGGCGCGACACGATGAAGAACGTGTGCATGGCGACGGCGCTCAGCGGATCGACGGATCGCCCGGCCGCTCTCCGGCAGGGTCCGCGACCGGCGGCGAGCTTACCTGCGACGTGCCGCGATCGACCTTGAAGCGGACGAGCCCATAGCCCAGACTATTCGTCTCCGGACGTCGTACTCGACGGTCGTAACGCCGGCGGTCGGGTGCGCCGTCCGCGGGCGCCCGCCGTCGATCGGCTCGACGACGGTCGAGGATGACCGTCGTTCCCGCGACATCCCGGAGCAACTTGGTCATGTGCTCGAAGCGGGAGATGTCGCCCCGCGGCACGATGAACAGCCAGCGCGTCGTCGGGAACGATGTCGACGGAAACGTCTCGAAGACGGCCTGCTGATGTCGGTCGCATATTCCGTGAGTTTCGCTCGAGTCTTCGAGAGGCTCCCGGACGCGTAGCAGTCCGGTACGACCTTCTTGCTGGCACCACGCACATATGACGCGCATATTTGTCGGCATGCCACCGCCGGTGGCCATGCGCCCCCAAACAATAACAGCGACTCGGCTACGTGCCGATACTGTCCTCAGCACGGGCCGTGCCAAATGCGATTCGTTCGATAACGGCGTACGCCGGGTTGGTTCGCTGCCTTGCCGGCCGATCGCGGGCAGGACATGGCCGCTTCATTGCGCGCGGTCCCGCAAAAACTGCGGCGAGCGCTACTCGGCCTTGAAGTACTTCGCGGCGGGGTGGTGGAAGACGACCGCGGAGACCGACGCCTCGGGATCCATCATGAAGCCCTCGGTCAGCTGGATGCCGATCTGTTCCGGCTGCAGAAGCCGCCAGAGCGTGGCCTGGTCGGCCAGGTCGGGACAGGCGGGGTACCCGAAGGAGACACGCAGCCCGCGGTAGCGGGCCTTCAGCTTGTCGTCCATCGTCAGCTCGGCGGGATCCGGGAATCCCCACAGGGTCCGGAGCCGGGCGTGAAGCATCTCCGCAAAGGCTTCGGCGCATTCGATCGCCAGCGCCTGCAGCGCGTGTGACTTGAGGTAGGCGCCCTGCTCCTTCAGGGCGGCCGCGCGCTCGCGCACGCCGCGGCCACACGTGACCGCGAAGAGCGCGACGTAGTCGTCGACATCCTCCCGCACGTAGTCCGCCAGGCACAGGCGCTCGCCGTCCCGCTGGCGCGGAAAGGCGAAGCGCGCGGCCTCGGCGCCCTGGGGCTCGAGCAGCACGAGCGCATCGCCGCTCGCGCGCGCGCGATACCAGCGGTACAGCCCGTCGGCGCGCAGCAGGCCGTCGCGGACCGCTTCTTCCTTGAGCGCCTCGACGACCTCGTGGAGTTCGCGCGCCTTCGCGTCGCCCTCCTCGAGCAGCCGGCTGACGACCCCCCGCAACCCGAGGTGCTTGCCGTACAGCATCTGCACGTTGAGATACGGATAGATGTGGCGCAGCGGCACATCGCGCAGGACGTGGGGCTCGAGGTCCGGCGGTGCGGGCGGCGTGACGGGCGGCACCTCGGCGCGCGCACGGAGCGGCGGCCGTGCGGGCTGCGGCGCGCCGGGCGATTCGGCGCCGGCAACGAGCGCGGCCTGCTCGCCGCGGACGCGCTCCACCAGGCGCTCGCGCGTGACGGCGGAGAACAGCTGGTTGGCCAGGTCGAGGCCGTCCATCGCGTCTTTCGCGTACAGCGTCAGCCCGCCGTACTCCGCCGCGATCCGCGTGGCGGTGAATTTCTTCGTCAGGGCCGCGCCGCCGACGAACAGCGGGATGTCGATGCCGGCCGCCTTCAGGTCTTGCGCGGTGACGACCATCTGCTGCGCCGACTTCACGAGCAGCCCCGACAGCCCGAAGGCGTCCGGCTTGTGCGCGCGATAGGCGGCGATGAGGTCCTCCGGGGGAACCTTGATGCCGAGATTCACGATGCGGTAGCCGTTGTTGCCGAAGATGATCTCCACGAGGTTCTTTCCGATGTCGTGGACGTCGCCCTTCACGGTGGCGAGCACGATCACGCCGCGTGTCGACGACTCGGTCCGCTCCATGTGCGGCTCGAGATGGGCCACGGCCGCCTTCATGGCCTCCGCGGACTGCAGCACCTCGGCCACGATGAGCTGGTTGTCGTTGAAGAGGCGCCCGACCTCGTCCATGCCGCGCATGAGCGGGCCGTTGATGATGTCCAGCGGGCGGGTGTCGGCGAGCTTGAGATCCAGATCCTCGAGAAGCCCGTCGCGGCTGCCTTCGACGATGTAGCGGGCCAGGCGCTCGTCGAGGGGCAGCCGCTCCCGTGACGGCGCCGTCTTGGCGCGGTTGCGGAAGTGTGCCGCGAACGCGGCGACCGGGTCGGTCCCCCGGTTCTCGATGAGATCCTCCGCGAGCCGCCGTTCCTCCTCCGGGATCGACGGATACCGCTCCAGGCGCTCGGTGTTGATGATCGCGTAGTCGAGGCCCGCCTTTGTGCAGTGGTAGAGGAAGACGCCGTTGAGGACCTCGCGCCCGGCGGCCGGCAGCCCGAAGGAGACGTTCGAGATGCCGAGGATGGTCTTGCACTGGGGGAACCGCGCCTTGATCGCGCGCAGTCCCTCGATGGTCTCGACCGCGGAGCCGATGTAATTCGCGTCGCCCGTCCCGACGGGGAAGACGAGCGGATCGAAGATCAAATCGCGGGCGGGGATTCCGTACTTCCGCGTCAAGAGGTCGTAGGCGCGCTCGGCGATGGCCAGCTTGCGGTGGCGTGTCACCGCCATGCCCTGCTGCTTGTCCTCGTCGATGCATCCGACGACCACCGCCGCGCCGTACGTCTTCAGCAGAGGCGCCACGTGTTCGAAGCGCTCCTCGCCATCCTCGAGGTTGATCGAGTTCACGATGGCCTTGCCCTGGCTGTGGCGCAGGGCGAGCTCGATGACGGCGGCATCGGTGGAGTCGATCATCAGCGGCGCCTTCACCCGCCGCGTCAGCTCGCGCATGAAGCGGTCCATGTCGCCCGCCTCGTCGCGATCGGGATTCGCCAGGCAGGCGTCCAGCACCTGCGCGCCAGCCTTGACCTGCGCGCGGCCGACCTCGGCGGCGTCCTCGAAGCGGTCGGCGACGACGAGCTCCTTGAACTTTCGCGACCCGATGACGTTCGTCCGCTCGCCGACGAAGATCGGCCTGTTGTCGTCGCTGGGGTAGAGGACGTCGATGCCGCTGACCGCTTGCGGCTCCTGGCTCGCCGGCGTGCGAGGCGCCCGGCCCTGCGCCAGCCGCGCGATGGCCCGGATGTGCTCGGGCGTGGTGCCGCAGCAGCCGCCGACGAGATTGACCCAGCGCTCTTCCACGAAGCGCGCGAGCTTGAGCGCGAGGCTGCTCGGCGTCTCGCCGTACTGACCGCGCTCGTCCGGTAGGCCGGCATTCGGGTACACGCTCGTCCAGCACGTCGCCATCGCCGCCAGCGAGCGCAGGTGGTCGGTCATGAACTCCGGGCCCGTCGCGCAGTTCAGGCCGATCGAGAAGAGCCCCAGGTGCTGGAGCGACACGTAGAGCGCCTCGACACCCTGACCGGCGAGCATGGTCCCCATCGGCTCGATCGTCGCGCTCACCATCAGCGGAACGTCGTCACGGCCGGCCGCCCGTAGCGCCCGCTTCACACCGATCGCGGCCGCCTTGACGTTCAGGGTGTCCTGGGCGGTCTCCAGCAGCAGCGCGTCGACGCCGCCCTCGAGCAGCCCAGCGGCCTGCGCCTCGTACCCCGTGAGCACGTCGTCGAATGTGACGTTGCGCGTGACGGTGATCGAGCGCGTCGAGGGGCCCATCGCCCCGAGGACGAAGCGCTCGCCGGCCGCCTCGCGGGCGATGCGTGCGGCCGCGCGGGTGATCTCGTGGACACGGTCGGCCAGGCCGTATTCGGCAAGGACGTAGGGCGCGCACCCGAAGGTGTTGGTCGACGCGCAGTCGGCGCCGGCGTCGAAGTAGGCGCCGTGAATCGCCCGGATGACGTCGGGACGGGTGAGATTGAGCTGCTCGTTGCACCCGTCGTAGCGCTCGCCGCCGAAGTCCCGAGCCTCGAGGCCCGCGGCCTGGATCATCGTGCCCATGGCCCCGTCCAGGACGAGGATCCGGTCGGTCAGTGCGCGGGCCAGGCGGTTCACCTGTCCATAGTATCAGCGGCTACGCGCGGACCGCCCTTTCAGCGGCCAGCAGCCACCGGCATCGTCTGCGCCGCCGGCGCGCGCGTCGGCCACCGAGAATGCCCTGCCTCAGCCGTCCGTGAGAAGGCTTCCCCGGTGCTCGGCGGGGCGAAGTCGCCGCGCGTTTCCCGGACTCGCCGGGGCGGTCGCGCCGTCCCGGTGCTCGTAGCGGGCGCGCAGCCACCGCTGCGCCGGCAATTCGAAGTACCGATAGCTGAGCACGGCGACGCCGAGCACGGTGACGGCGTACGCCATCCATAGCGCGAGGCTTCGCACCGGGAGATCCGCGCCGAGAATGCGTGCGGTGCTGAGGAAGACCAGCGCCACCGGAAAGTGAATCATGTAGACGGAGTACGAGATGTCGCCGAGAAAGGTCAGCGGTCTCGAGGAGAGCAGGCGCGAGAGTGGCCGCCAGGTGAGTGAGGCGGCGATGAGGAGGGGGAACAGCAGCAGCGCGTGGGCGTTCACGCCGTACAGGCCGCCGACCGCGAAATGCGCGCGGAGGACGACAATCGACGCCATGAGCGCCACCGCGATCCATCCGAGCAGCCGTGCCTTGCGGAGATGGACGAGCCACTGGATCAGGAGGAGGGTGAGTGCGCCCGCGAAGAAACCGGCGACGCCACGCGCGATCCACCAGTTCACGAGCGGCGCGTCGAGCTGCAGTGCGCTGAGGTACGCGCCGAGGCCGACGAGGACCGCGGCGGTGAGCGCAAAATGGCGCGTGCGCACGGCCGTGACGGCGACCACGTAGAAGACCGCGTACAGGAAGATCTCGACCGCGATGGACCACGACGGCCCGTTGTACGAGAACCCGTCTTCGAACCACCCCGCCTGCATGAAGACGAGGTTCAGCCCGAAGTGGTACCAGTCGTTGTCCGCGAACACGAACGGGCTGGCTCCGCGGCTGAGCCACGTCCACTGGATGGCCGAGGCGACGAGTAGCGTCGCGAGGTGCAGCGGGTAGAGGCGCGACACACGATAGAGAAAGAAATTCCAGGCGCCCACCCGGCGGGCGGCCAGCGCGTCGCGGTAGCGGAACATGAACACCAGGCCGCTCAGCACGAAGAAGAGATCGACGCAGAGCCAGCCGTAGTGGTAGAGCCAGCGCATGGGTAGCAGCCAGTGCAGCGGAAACTCGGTGATCGGCCCCCCGAAGAAGCGGTAGTGATAACCGCACGCCACGCCGACGGCGGCCAGTCCTCGCAAACCGTCCAGCGGTGTCAGGCGTTCGCGCATAGGTGCATGGAGGCGGACAGCTTTAGCGGTAAGCAATCCGGATGCCGTTGCATCAGCCGCGGTCGCTCATGCGCCCTTCAGCCCGGTGCGCACCGCGTACAGCGCGGCCTCCACCCTCCGCGTGACGCCGAGCTTGCGGAAGACGTTGTTGAGGTGCGTCTTGACGGTCTTCTCGCTGATGTGAAGCGCACGGCCGATGTCGCGGTTCGTGCACCCGGAGGCCAGCAGCTTGAGAATCTCCTCCTCACGCGGTGTGAGCTTCGTGCCGGAGCGGCCGCGAGTGTCGCCGCTGAGCAGCGCGGTGATGACGCCCGGCTCGATCCAGACGTCCCCGTGCTGAACGGCGTGGATGCCGCGCACGAGCTCGGCCAGCGGCCCCTCCTTCGACACGTACCCGCTCGCGCCGGCCTTCAACCCCGCACGGATCTCGGCGCAATCGCGCCTGCCGGTCAGCAGCAGCACTCTGGACTGCGGACTGTGCTGCTTGACGAGCCGGATCGCGGCGGGCGGCTCCAGCCGCGCGAATGCGGTGTCCAGAAGCACGACGTCCGGCTTGGCGTCGGCAATGAGCGTGACGGCGTCGCGCCACTGATCGGCATGGCCCGCAATGCGCAACCCCTCTTCGGTGCTCAGCAGCAATTGCAGCGCCTCGCCGAGCAAGCGCGTGGCGCTCAGAATGACCACGATCGTCATCGGTCCTCCGACGGATGCCTGAGTGGGACAGCATGGATGTCGCGTCGATGTAGACCGATCGCAGTACGTCGCACAACCCCTGAAATGCATTTCCGCTGCGTGGTACGAACGACAAGCCGAGCGCCGCGGTTGGACTTCTTTCGCGATCTCAACCGACGACGGCTTGGGCCACGCGCGGCATCGGCGTCGCGACCGGGTATAGTATTCGGCCATGACCAGCCCACTCGCGCTCGACGGCGTTCGCGTGATCGACCTGTCTCGCGTGCTCGCAGGACCTTACTGCGGCGCCCTCCTCGGCGACATGGGCGCCGACGTGATCAAGGTCGAGGATCCCGGTGTCGGCGACGAGTCGCGTACGTGGCCGCCCCACAAGGACGGCGAGTCCGCCGGCTACATCGTCAACAACCGTAACAAGCGCGGGATCGCGGTCAATCTCAAGCGACCGGAAGGCGTCGCTCTCGTGCGCCGCCTCGCGTCCTCGGCCGACGTGCTGATCGAGAACTTCCGCACGGGCACGATGGAAGAGTTCGGCCTCGGCTACGAGACGCTCGCAAAAGACAACGCGCGTCTCGTCTACTGCTCGGTGTCGGCGTTCGGGCGGACGGGGCCGCGCGCGGAGGGCGCGGGTTACGAGGCGCTCATGCAGGCATTCTCGGGCATCATGTCGATCACGGGCGAGCCGGGCGGGGCGCCCGTGCGCTGCGGCGTCTCCTTTCTCGATCTCACCACGGGCATCCTGTGCGCGCTGGGCGTCGTGAGCGCGCTACGACTGCGTGACCGGACCGGGCGGGGGCAGCGCGTCGACGGCTCGCTGCTCGAGACCGCGCTCGGCCTGCTGAACTTCCAGGTCGAGGGATATCTGCTCGCCGGCACGGTGCCGAAGCCGCTCGGCTCCGCGCATCCGTCGCTGTCGCCGTACCGCAACTTCCGGTGTCGCGACGGACAGTGGGTCTTCATCGCGGGCGCCAACGATCGCCTGTGGAAGCGCCTGGCCGGTGCGCTCGGCCTCGCCGACATGGCGAACGATCCGCGGTTTGCGACCAACATCGAGCGCGTGAAGCACCGCGCGGAGCTCGAGCAGCGCGTGAGCGAGGCGATCGCGCGCCTCGATCGTGAGCCGCTGCTCACGATGCTCGAGAAGGCCGATGTGCCGGCCACGCCCGTGAACAGCGTCGACCAGGTCATCAACGATCCGCAGACGGCCACGCGTCCCACCATCCGTCGCGTTCAGCACCCGAAGCTCGGCGACATCCCGGTCGTCGGCATGCCGGTCTCGTTCTCGGGGATGGAGCCGGGGATTCGGCGCCATGCGCCGATGCGCGGCGAGCACACGGACGAGGTGCTGGCGGAGTACGGCTACAGCGCCGCCGAGATCCGTGAGCTCCGCGCGAAGGAGGCGGTCGTGTGATTCGCTCGCTCCTCCTCGTCGCCGCTCTGACGGTGGCCATTGCCTCACCGGCTGCCGCCGCGCTCTATCGATGGATCGACACCGACGGGGTGGTTCACTACACGGACGAGCGCGACTCGATTCCCGAACGGTATCGCACCCGCGCCGAGCTCCTCGAGGCTCCGGGCGCGCGAGCATCCGAGTCGTCGGGCGCGTCGGAGCCGGCACGCGCACCGGATCCGTCGGCGCTGCCTGCGCCTGCGGCGCCTGGTATTCCGGTATCACCGGGCGGAGGCCCGCTGATCGTCGACGCACACCTGAACGGCGTGCCTCTGCGACTTCTCGTCGACACGGGCGCCGACCGCACGGTCATCGCGCCCGCCGCGCTGTCGCGCGCCGGCTACGACACCACACGCGGCGCGCCCGTGCAGATCACGGGTGTGACGGGCTCGGCGGTCGCGGTGCTCGTCCCGATCCAGCGGCTCGATGTGGCGGGCGCTCAGGTCGGACCACTGAGCGTGGTGGCGCATCCCGTGCCCGGAGATGGCGTCGATGGTCTGCTCGGCCGTGACGTGCTCGACGCGTTCTCGGTGACCGTCGACTCCACCGGCAATGGCGCGACACTGGCGCCGCGCTGAGTCGCGGTCGCCTTTTCCCATCCAACCTGAGAAGAAGCTTTCCCACTCGATGAACCCGTGATCGAGGAACTCCCCGTCGCCTGCGACGTGCCAGCCGGCACCGCTATTGCTGATTCCGTGCCCCGGATTACAACACCGAGTTTCGGAGGGGCACCATGCGCACCATCCCGACGCCCCCGTGGGCGTTGTTGCTGGCCGGTGGCGAGGGACGCCGCCTCCGGTCCCTCACGCGACAGATCGCCGGTGATCCTCGTCCGAAGCAGTTCTGTCCGATCTACGACGGTGAGACGCTGCTGGATCGCACGCGCCGCCGTGCCGACCTGCTGACGCGTCTCGATCACCAGGTCGTCGTCGTGACCCGAGCGCACGAGGCGTACTACGCCGGTCTCGTCCGCGAGCTGGCGCCCGACCGCCTGGTGGTGCAGCCGAGCAACGCCGGGACGGCGGCCGGCATCGTTTACCCGCTGCTGCGCATCAGACAGCTGGGTGGCAATGTCCCGGTGGCGATCTTTCCTTCCGACCACTATGTCTCGGACGAAGCCGTCTTCGTCGGCGCCGTCGCCCACGCCGTCGAGGTGGCTCGCCTGCGACCGGAGCTGGTCGTCCTCATGGGCGTCGAGGCGTCGGGACCGGAGACGGAGTACGGGTGGATCGAGCCGGATCCCCTCCCGCTCGCCCTTCCCGGCGAGCCGGCCTTCCCGATCCAGCGCTTCTGGGAGAAGCCATCCGGGCGCCTCGCCGAGCGGCTGTTCGAGCGCGGTGCGCTCTGGAACAGCTTCGTGATGGTCGGCTGGGTCGACGCCCTGCTGGGCCTGACTCGCCGCAATGCGCCGGAGATCGCCGCGGCATTCGAGCCGCTCGAGCGCGCGCTCGGCACCGCCGCCGAGGAGCGCGTGGCGCAGCAGGTCTACAGCACGCTCGTCGAGCCCCTCGGATTCTCGGAACGGATCCTCGCGCCCGCCACGGACGGGCTCGTCACCGTGCGCGTCAAGGGCGTCGAGTGGAGCGACTGGGGGCATCCCCAGCGCGTCATGGCCACCATGCGGCGGACGGGCTGGCAGCCGGCCTGGCTGGGGCGCGTGGAGCTGGCACCCGCGGGCTGAGTGGGGTCGATCCTCGTCGTCGAGGATGACACCGACACCCGTCGGGCGCTTGGCGAGCTCCTGACCGGGCTCTTCCCCGATAGCCGCGTCCTGATGGCCGAGTCGGGAGAGGCTGCGCTGGAGCTGATCCAGCGGACCCGTCCCAGCGTCGTCGTGCTCGACCTCCATCTGCGCGGGATCCAGGGCTTCGACTTTGCGCACCGCGTCGCCGCGCTCGACGAGCGCCCGACGCCGCCGATCGTCGCATTGACCGGCGACACGAGCCCGGCTACCGTGAGGAAGGCCGAGACCGCCGGGTTCGCGGCGTTTCTGAGCAAGCCTGCCGACGTCGATCGCCTGGAGGCGGTGCTCCGGCCCATTCTCGAAGCCTGAGCGGGAGGCGCCCGGTGGAGCTGCGAGGCAAGACGTCGGTCGTGACGGGCGGCGCCAGCGGCATCGGGCGCGCGCTCGTTCTTCGCTTCGCGCGCGAGGGCTCCAACGTCGTCGTCGCCGACGTCGACACGGCGGGCATGGAGGCCGTGGCCGCGGAAGCGCGCGGGCTCGGCGTGAAAGCCCTCGCCGTTCGGACCGATGTCAGCGACCTTCCGCAGGTGGAGGCCCTGGCCGCCCGCGCATCGGAGACGTTCGGCGCGGTCCACGTGCTCTGCAACAACGCCGGCGTCGCGGCCTGGGGTGGGCTCGAGGCCGCAACACACCGGGACTGGCAATGGGTGCTCGGGGTCAATCTGTGGGGAGTCATCCACGGTGTCGAGGCGTTCGTGCCGCGCATGATCGCGCGCGGCGAGTCGGCCCACATCGTCAACACGGCCTCCATGGCCGGTCTGATCGCCAGCAAGGGCCTCGGCGTGTACAACACCTCGAAGTACGCCGTCGTCGGGCTATCCGAGACGCTTGCCAAGGATCTGAAGCCCTATGGCATCGGCGTCTCGGTCCTCTGCCCAATGGGCGTCGAGACGCGCATCCGCGAGTCCGAGCGCAATCGGCCCTCGCCGCTGCGGAACGAGCGCGCGAGCACGGGCACGCCGGTGGACCTGATCGGCCGCTATCTCTCGCCCGACGCGGTCGCTGACATGGTGCTGGCGGCCATTCACGCCAACGAGCTGTACGTGATCACGCACGACGAGGGACTGGAGCCGCTGCGGCGACGCGCCGAGCGGCTGGAGCGCGCCATCACGAGCCGGGCCCGCTGATCGACGCCGCCTGGGTCGGGGACTCGATCGCGCTCGTCCGGCTCGCGGAGCGACTGTCGGCCGCGCCCGAAGTGGCCCTCGACACCGAGGGCGACAGTCTGCATCACTATCCCGAGCGTCTCTCGCTGCTGCAGCTGGCGGCGCCGGACGGCGCCGTCTGGCTCGTGGATCCGCTCGCGATCGCCGATCTCACGCCGCTCACCCCGGTCTTCGCGGACGTCAGCCCGGTGCTCGTCGTCCACGCCGGCGACAACGATCTGTCGCACCTGAAGCGACGGTACGGCTTCGGCTTTCGCTCGATCTTCGACACGGCGATCGCCGCGCGCTTCCTCGGCGGCAAGTCGCTCGGTCTCGATACGCTGCTCACGACCTGGCTCGGCGTGACCCTGCCGCCGTCTCGGCAGCGCGACGACTGGTCGGCCCGGCCGCTGAGCCCCTCGCAGATCGATTACGCCGCGGCCGACGTGCGCCACCTCTTCGCGCTGAAAGCGCGACTGACGGAGGAGCTGCAGGCGGTGGGCCGGCTGGCGTGGGTCGAGGAGGAGTGCGCGGCGCTCGCGGCCCAGGTCGTCCCCGAGCGCGCGCCGGATCCCGACGCATGGATGTACGTGAAGGGCGCGCGAGAGCTTGCCGCGCGAAATCTGGCGGCGCTGCGCGAGCTGTACGAGCTGCGCGAGTCGCTGGCGCGGGCGGCGGACCGGCCGCCGTTCAAGATCCTGTCGGAGGAGATCCTCCTGGAGCTGGCGCGCACGCTGCCGAGCGACACCGAGGGCCTTGCCACGGTGCGCGGCGTCACTCCGCGCGTCATCGGCCGCTGGGGCGGCGTGCTGCTCGCCGCCATCCAGCGCGCGCAGACGCTGGACGAGACGCGGCTGCCGCAATGGCCGCGGCGACCGCGCCCCATCATTCCCGGCGCGACGAGCCGGCGTGTGGAGGCGCTGCGGAAGTGGCGCGCGGCGGCCACCGAGCGCGTCGGCCTCGAGCCCGGTGTCCTGCTTCCCAACCGTCTCATCTCGGTGATCGCTGAGGCGGCGCCGCGCACGGTGGAGGCGCTCAGCGCGCTCGACGGCGTGCGACGCTGGCGCGCCGAGCACTTCGGCGGCGAACTCATTGCGGCTCTCGAACGGTCGTGAGATCGTAGCTGGTCGATGGACTGGCGAACGCTCCTCGTCGACGACGACGCGGGCCTCGTACGAATCTTGCGCGAGACGCGCAGCATCGCGGTGCTCGGTGCCAAGGGGGAGCCCGGACAGCCGGCCTGCTACGTGCCCGCGTACCTGAAGGCGCGCGGCTACCACGTCGTTGGCGTGAATCCCACGCGCGCGGGCGAGCGACTGTTCGGCGAGCCGGTGGTCGCCACCCTGGCCGATCTTCCAGCTCCGGTCGACGTGATCGAGGTGTTCCGACGGCCGCAGTTCCTTCCCGGCCACGCCGGCGAGATCCTCCGGCTGCCGTGGAAGCCGGCCGTCGTGTGGTTTCAGCTCGGCATCCGTCACGACGGCGCGGCGGCGGAGCTGGCGCGCGCGGGCATTCGTGTGGTGCAGGATCGCTGCATGATGCCCGAGCATCGCCGCTTGCTCGGGGCCGCATAACCGCGCGCGCAGGCGCGTAGAAGACAGGGAAGGCATGGCGGGAGAGTACGCGTTCGTGATGAAGGATCTGCGCAAGGTCGTCCCGCCGAAGCGGGAGATCCTGCGCGGCATCTATCTGTCGTTCTTCCATGGCGCCAAGATCGGCGTGCTCGGCGCCAACGGCGCCGGCAAGTCCTCGCTGCTGCGCATCATGGCCGGCGTCGACAAGGACTTCCTCGGCGAGGCGTTCGCGGCCGACGGACTGAAGATCGGCTACCTGCCGCAGGAGCCGCAGCTCGATCCCGCCAAGGACGTGCGCGGCAACGTCGAGGACGGCGTGGCCGCGACGCGCGCGCTGCTCACGCGCTTCGAGGCGGTCTCCAACAAGCTCGGCGAGCCGCTCGACGGCGACGAGATGGAGAAGCTGCTCGACGAGCAGGCGCGTTTGCAAGACAGGATCGACGCGAGCAACGCCTGGGACCTCGACCGCACCGTGGAGCTCGCGATGGACGCCCTCCGCGTGCCACCGGGCGACGCCGACGTGAAGACGATCTCGGGCGGCGAGCGCCGGCGGGTGGCGCTCTGCCGGCTGCTGCTGTCACGTCCCGACATGCTGCTGCTCGACGAGCCGACCAACCACCTCGACGCCGAGTCAGTGGCGTGGCTCGAGCGCTTTCTGGACGAGTATCCCGGCACCGTGGTCGCCATCACGCACGATCGCTACTTCCTCGACAACGTCGCCAAGTGGATCCTCGAGCTCGACCGCGGCCACGGCATCCCGTGGGAAGGCAACTACACCTCGTGGCTCGAACAGAAAGAGCGACGACTGGCGCAGGAGGAGAAGGCCGACGCCGCCCGCCAGCGCACGCTGGCGCGCGAGCTGGAGTGGGTGCAGATGTCGCCGCGAGCGCGCCAGGCCAAGAGCAAGGCGCGGCTCGCCGCCTATGACGCGCTGCTGCAGGAAGCGAGCGAGAAGCGGACAGAGGCGCTCGAGATGAGCATCCCGCCCGGCCCGCGTCTCGGCGACGTCGTGGTCGAGGCCGATCATCTCGTCAAGGGCTACGGCGACCGGGTCCTCATCGACGATCTGTCGTTCAAGCTGCCGCGCGGCGGCATCGTCGGTGTGATCGGGCCGAACGGCGCCGGCAAGACGACGCTGTTCCGGATGATCGTCGGTCAGGACAAGCCGGACAAGGGGACGCTGCGTGTCGGGGAGACGGTGAAGCTCGCCTACGTGGATCAGAGCCGCGATGTTCTCGACGGCTCGAAGTCCGTGTGGCAGGAGATCTCCGGCGGGCTGGATCTGATGAATGTCGGCGGCCGCACACTGCAGTCGCGCGCGTACGTCGCCTCGTTCAACTTCAAGGGGACCGACCAGCAGAAGCGGGTCAGCGAGCTCTCGGGCGGTGAGCGGAACCGGCTGCATCTCGCCAAGGTGCTCACCAGCGGCGGCAACGTGCTGCTGCTCGACGAGCCCACCAACGACCTCGACGTCGACACGCTCCGCGCGCTCGAGGACTCGCTGCTCGACTTCGCGGGCTGCGCGGTCGTCATCAGCCACGATCGCTGGTTCCTCGACCGTATCGCGACCCACATGCTCGCCTTCGAGGACGAGGGGCGTGTGGTGTGGTTCGAGGGCAACTACGCGGACTACGAGGCCGACCGCAGGCGCCGCCTCGGCGCCGAGGCGGAGCGGCCCCACCGCCTGCGCTACAAGAAGCTTCCCCGCGCATGATCGAGGGCCGGCGCGGCCTTGCCGCGTGGCCCGGGCGTTTGATCAGAGCGGCCGTTCCGCGAACACCAGCACGTTCTCGCCTTCGCGCCGCACGCGGCGCAGGCGTACGGACTCGAAGCGGCCGCGGAGCGTGCGCGCCAGCGCTCCCGCATCGCCGCGCCGGTGGCGGTTGACGACGAGCGTGCCGCGCGGCGCCACCAGCGGGCGCACCGCCTCCACGACGGCCCGCGAGCGGCCGTCGATGTTCGCGTAGGCGGCGTCTTCCATCACGAAGTCGAACCGGCGTCCCGCGCGGGCGAGCATCCCCGCCGTCTCCTCGGCGTCGCCGCAGTAAAACTCCATCGGCCCGAGCGTGTCGAGGCCGAACCAGCGCTGCGCGACCTCCAGGATCACCGGATCGCGCTCGATGGCGGTGACGAGTCGCGGCGTGGTGAGCCGATGGATGAGATGCGCCTGGGTGCCGCCGCCGAGTCCCACCAGCAGCACGCGCGGGCGCCGCGGGAAGCGCACGTCGGCGACGCCCTGCCACCAGTACTCGCGCTCGACGGTCGACCAGTCGCCGTCGAGCGGGTAGACGGACAGGATGGCGCCGCCGACGATGAGCCGGCGCTCGCGCCGGAAATCCACGACGCGAATCTTGCCCGAGATGGCGGACCAGCCGGCGTGCGCCGTCCACGACCGTCGCGCGCGTCCCACCGCCGGTGATCGGGCCGGGCTGCTAGCGCGGTGCCATGCGGATGGCGCCGTCGAGGCGGATCGTCTCGCCGTTCAGCATCGCGTTGGTCACGATGTGGCAGGCGAGCGCCGCGTACTCGTCGGGCTGGCCGAGGCGCGAGGGGAATGGCACCTGCTTGGCGAGGGAGGCGCGGACGGGCTCGGGCAGCGTGCCGAGCAAGGGCGTCTCGAAGATGCCCGGCGCGATCGTCATGACGCGGATACCGAGCTCGGCGAGGTCCCGCGCGATCGGCAGCGTCATCCCAACGATGCCGCCCTTCGACGCCGAGTACGCGGCCTGACCGATCTGTCCGTCGAAGGCCGCCACCGACGCGGTATTGACGACGACGCCGCGCTCGCCGTCCGTGCCGGGCGCGTTCTTCGCCATGTGCGCGGCCGCGAGCCGGATGCAGTTGAAGGTCCCGATCAGATTGACGCTGATGACGCGCGTGAACTCCTCGAGCTTCGCCGGCCCGGCCTTGCCGAACGTCTTCATGGCGGTGCCGATGCCGGCGCAGTTCACGAGGACGTTGATGGCCCCGAGGCGCTCGTGCGCCGTATCGAGGGCGCGGGCGACGTCGTCGGCGCTGGTGACGTCGGCCGGCGTGAAGACGGCGTCGCCGAGCGACTTGGCGACGTCGGCGCCGGCTGAGGCAGGGCGGTCCAGGATGGCCACGCGGCCCCCGGCGGCGGCGAAGCGGGCGGCGGTCGCGCGACCGAGCCCGGAGGCGCCGCCGGTCACGACGGCGCGGACGGCTGCGAGTTCCATGCGAGTCCCCTCCTTGGCGCGCGCATTTTAGCCCGGAATGATATCCTCGGGCTCGACTCCATGCGCACGCCGTACGTTCCGTCCACGATTCGCCGCGTGCTATGCGTCTATCCGGAGTACGCGCGGTCCTTCGGGACTTTCCAGCATGCGTATCAGTTCTTCGGGTCCCGCGTGCGCGCGTTCATGCCTCCTCAGGGGCTGCTGGCGGTGGCCGCCTACCTGCCGGAGTCGTGGGACGTCCGCATCATCGACGAGAACTCCCGCCGCGCGAATGACGCCGATCTGCGCTGGGCGGACGTGGTGTTCGTCTCCGGCATGCACGTGCAGCGCGCGTCGATCCACGACGTCATCGCGCGCGGCCACGCCGTCGACCGGCCGGTCGTGGTCGGCGGGCCGTCGGTCTCGGGCTGCCCCGAGTTCTATCCCGACGCGGACATCATCCACGTCGGCGAGCTCGGCGATGCCACCGACCAGCTGATCGAGTACGTGGACCAGCACCCCGGGCGGCCGCGGGCCCAGCTTCGCTTCGAGACGTCCACGCGACTGCCGCTATCGGACTTTCCGACGCCCGCGTACGACCGCATCCGGATGCGCGAGTACTTCATCGCGAACATCCAGTTCTCCAGCGGCTGCCCGTACGCGTGCGAATTCTGCGACATTCCGGCGCTCTACGGACGGAACCCGCGACTGAAGACGCCGGAGCAGATCTGCCGGGAGCTCGACGTGATCGCGGCCGCCGGCGCAACGTCGGTCTACTTCGTCGACGACAATTTCATCGGCAACCAGAAAGCGGCGCTGGAGCTGCTGCCGCACCTCGTGGCCTGGCAGGAGCGGAACAAGTTTCCCCTCCGGTTCGCGTGCGAGGCGACCCTGAACATCGCCAAGAGCGAGCGCGTCCTGGAGCTGATGCGCGATGCGGGCTTCATCACCGTCTTCTGCGGCATCGAGACACCGGAGCCGCAGGCGCTCAGGTTCATGGCCAAGGATCAGAATCTCCGGATGCCGATCCTGGACGCCGTGCGCCGCATCAACGATCACGGTCTCGAGGTGGTGTCCGGGATCATCCTCGGGCTCGACACGGACACACCGGAAACGGCGGATCACATCGTCGAGTTCATCCGCGCCTCGCAGATTCCGCTGCTGACCATCAACATCCTGTACGCGTTGCCGAAGACGCCGCTGTGGAGGCGCCTGGAGGCGGACGGCCGGCTCCGCTCGGACGTCGGACGCCAGTCCAACGTCGAATTCAGACTGCCGTACGAGCGCGTCGTGGAGATGTGGCGCCGCTGCATCACCGTCGCCTATGAGCCAGAGGCGGTGTACGGGCGCTTTGCCTATCAGCTGGCGCACACGTTCGCGCGTCGACGCGACTTTCCGACCAGCCCCCAGCGTGCGTCCTGGGCAAATGTGAGAATGGGGTTTGGCATTCTGGGACGCCTGATCTGGAAGGTTGGCGTGCTCGGTGACTACCGCGGGACGTTCTGGCGGTTCGCGTGGCCGGCGCTCAAGGCGGGCCGGATCGAGGGGCTCATCCACGCCGCCATCGTGAGCCACCACCTCATCGAATTCACCCGCGACTGCGTGCGTGGACTCGGCGAATCGTCGTTCTACGCACCCGGCGCGGCCGCCACGGCAACGGCGCCGTCGACGCCCACGGCCGTCCCCGGCTGACGCCTACGCGGCTTCGCCGGTGTGCGCCCAGAAATCGTCGTCGCGCTCGCTCTGCACGAGGCGCGGTGGGACTTTCTTCCGGTGGAAGAAGTCGCACATGATCCTGTTCGCGACCGCCCAGTCGTCGCCGTAGACGCAGTGGTGGTGCGGGCACAGGCCGGCATCGCCCGAGAGTTGCAGTCCGCACGAAGCACACAAGCTCATGCCGTGAGAGCAAAGCGAAGGACGTGCCAACCCGAAAACCCGCTTGGCCGCCGGTACGGAATGACGTAGAGTGCGAAAGTTCTATCCACAGCGAAAATTTTCGCGAAAGGATCATGCTGGATGCGATTGATGCTCTGGGGCGCCTTTTTCCTCGTCTCGAATCTGCTCGGCGTCGAAGCGCTCAAGGCCGCCGTCACGCTACCGTCGGACGAACGGCTGCTGCCAGGCTTGCTCACATTCCCGCTGGTCGGACTCACCGCGATGAGCGCTACCCGCGTGCTCGATGCCTGGCGGCGCCGGGGCGAAGAGTAAAAGCTACACGCCAGGTCGGCCACGCTGGCATCGGCTGTGCACCGAGGTCCATCGTCAGAGGCGCGCGTTACCTTTCGAGCGCCAGTGAAAGGAGTTCGACGATGGACATTCTGCTGTGGATCGTCTTCGGCCTCGTAGTGGGGCTGGTCGCCAAGCTGATCATGCCCGGGAACGACCCGGGTGGGATCATCCTGACGATCGTCCTCGGCATCGTTGGCGCTCTGCTCGGCGGGTGGCTCGGGCGCGTGCTCGGCCTGTACCGCGAGGGTGAGGCGGCCGGTTTCATCATGGCCGTCGTTGGCGCCATTATCGTGCTCGGCATTTACCGCCTGGTCCTCCCCGGCCGTACGCGGGTGTAGTCGGCGGGGCAGCGACCCCCCACGAAACGGATGGTGTGAGCGCCCCGGGGCACGTCCCCGGGGCGCTCGTGTGTTTCGGCGCTTCCGAGACGGGCCGTCGTTCCTACAAGAGGTCGCGGATCGGAAGGGCGAGTGTCTCGAGGACGCGGGCGGTGAAGCCGCGTTTGCGCCACGCCTCGTAGGTCACCGGCCGGGACAGCGCGATGTCGTCGGCGAAGATCCGCTCCAGCTGCTGCGCCATCGGCCGGCTGTACAGGATCAGGTTGAGCTCGTCGTTCAGCGCGAAGGAGCGGTTGTCGAGGTTCGTCGAGCCGATGGTGGCCCAGACGCCGTCGATGACCATGGTCTTGCTGTGTAGCAGCGCCGGCGTGTACTCGTAGATCTCGATGCCGGCGCGGAGCATCTCGCCGAACTGACGGCGGCTCGCCTGCCGCACGATGTTGTGGTCGATGGCGCCCGGCACCAGCACCTTCACCTTCGTCCCGCGCGTCGCCGACTGGATCAGCGCCTCGCGCATTTTCTCGTCGAGCACGAAGTAGGGGTTGGTGATGTGGATCGAGCGCCGCGCCGATGACACGGCCAGCAGGAACGTCGTGTACATGGAGAAGCTGCCGGCGGCCGGGGAGCTCTTCACGACCTGCGCGTACACCTCGCCCCGCGGCTCGATCGGCCTCGGGAAATAGGTCTCACCCCCGAGCACCACGCCGGTCGTCTCGAGCCAGTTCTCGGCGAATGCCGCCTGCAAATACTCCACGGCGGGCCCTTCCACACGCACGTCGGTGTCGCGCCAGTGGTGCTCGACGCGCCCGTTGCCCATCCACTTCCGGCTCACGCCGGAGCCGCCCGTGAACCCGATGCGCCCGTCGACGACGAGGATGCGGCGGTGGTTGCGGTTGTTGTAGCGGCGGAAGATGTACTGGCCGAGCGGGCGAAAGTACGCCACGTGACAGCCGGACTTCTTCATGATCTCCGTGTATTCCGTGGGGATGTTGAGGGTCCCGAAGGCGTCGAGGAGCACGTTGACGCCGAGCCCGGCGCGGCATCGCTCGGCGAGCGCCTCGGCGATGTCGCGCGACACCGGGCCATCCTCGAAGAAGTACTGCGCGTAACTGATGCTCTTCCGGGCCGAGTGGATCGCCTCGACGATCGCCGGGAAGATCTGCTCGCCGTTCAGCAGGAACTCGGCGGAGTTGCCGCCGAGAATCGGCGCCGACGCGTATGCCTCCAGGGTGGGGAAGAAGGATGGCTCGCCGAGCGCGAGCTCCGGCAGCACCGTGTGGCGATGCACGCGCGCGGCGCAACCAACGAGCCCGACCAGCACAACGAAGGCGAGGACGACCGTCGACGCACGACGACGCATGGGCATGAACGCGCACCCTGGTAGTACGCCGCGAACCCGCTCGCGGGCCGGAGATGAGAGCTTCGCCACGTCAGTGAAGCTGCTGGCGCATCGTTTGCTCCCGTCGTCCTCAGCATACCGCCATGATGGAATCGATGCTGCTGTTGCTCCTCGCCCTGGGGGGCGGCGGAGCGACCCCGGCCGCTTCCCCGGCCGTCGGGACGGCCGTCGCCCCGGCTCCGGTCACGGGCGTCTGGCGTGGAAGCTGGCATCCCGCGGATGGTCGACAGCCGATTCCGATCGAGGCTGTCCTCGCGCGAGGCAGGGAGCCCGGAAGCCTGATCGGCGTGGCCGTGTCGGGCGTCGGACGCGACCGGCGGACGGCCCGGCTGTCCGGCCGGTACGAGAATGACGGCGTCTGGCTGCAGCTTCCGGCCGGCGGCGGGTTGCGGCTGACCGCCGACGCGAACGGCCATCTCATCGGCGACGTCAGGGGAGGTAGCGCCGCCGGGTTCATCCCGGGTGACGGCGCGCTGGAGCTGGCCCGGGTCCGTCGGTGATGCAGATCTTCCGCGTGCGGGGGATCCCCGTGCGCATCGATTTCGGCTGGCTCCTCGTCTTCGGTCTCATCTCGTGGAGCCTGGCCTCCGGATACTTCCCGCACGTGCTCCCGTCGCAGTCGTCGGCCGCCTACTGGGCGCAAGGTCTGATCGCCGCCGCGCTGCTCTTCGGCTCCGTCCTGCTCCACGAGCTCGCTCATGCGCTCGTGGCGATTCGCCACGGCGTTCCCGTGGGCGGGATCACCCTGCACGTGTTCGGCGGCGTCTCACAGCTCGACAGCGAGCCGGACACCCCGCGCGCCGAGATGCTCATCGCCATCGTCGGGCCGCTCACCAGCTTCGCGATCGCGGGGCTCTCGCACGGTGTGGGACGGTTGGTGTCGGGGCCCGCGTGGGCGCACGCGCTCGGCGGCTACGTGGCCGCGGTCAACCTCGTCGTCGGCGTGTTCAACCTCGTGCCGGCCTTTCCGCTCGACGGCGGCCGCGTCCTGCGCGCGGCGCTGTGGTGGTGGCGCGGCCGGCTCGACTGGGCCACCCGCGTCGCGAGTCGTGTGGGCTCGGCGCTGGCGCTCGTGATGATCGTGGTCGGCCTCGGTCGCGCGGCCACCGGTGAAGTCATGGGCGGCCTCTGGTTCGCGCTGATCGGCATGTTCCTGCAGCAGGCGGCGCGCGCCTCGTACGACACGGTGCGCCTGCGCGCGGCGCTCGATTCGCTGCGGGTCGCGGACGTGATGAACACCGCGCCGGCCTTGGTCGACACGGTCACCGCGGGGGCGCCGGCGAGCGTCGTGTCGCCGCGCGACTCCGCGTGGGACGCGTTTGTCGCGATCACACGGAACGGACGCGGCCGTGTCGCCGTCCTGGAGAACGGCGCCGTGGTCGGCGTGGTCACGCACCGCGATCTGCAGCAGCTGGTGGCGGCGATGCCCACCATGCGCGCCCGGCAGCGAGCGGCATGAAGGCGCTGATCGCGCTGCTCGGTATCACCGCCCTCGCGGCGGTCGTGCTGGGCGGATCTGGGGCGGTGACCTGGCTCGTCGAGCAGCGACTCGCCACGCTGGCGCCGGGCGGCGTCGAGTTCGACGCGCTCCACTACAATCCGCTCACCGGTGCCCTGCGTCTGACGCACGTGAGCGCGCGCGACGCGACGGGTCGCGAGATGTTCCGCGCGGACGACATCAGCGCGGTGGCGAGCGCGGCGGACGTCCTGGCCGGCGCCATCACGCTGCAGCGCGTGCGCGTGGCCTCGCCCCGGCTCGTGGTTCCTATCGCGCCGGTGCTGCAGCTCATCGGCGTCGGCGGGTCGGCCGGCACGTCGCCCATCGCCGTCAATGGGCTCGTGGTGACGAAGGGCGCCCTCGTGCTGCAGGACGCCGCGGGGGGCGAGCCGCTCGAGCTGAGCGACGTGACCGTTCGCGCCGATCGCGTGGCCGCCTTCCGGGGGGACGGCGCGTTCGCCGCCGAGATGGCGCTCTATGGAGCGCGCGTGCGTCTGACGGGTCAGCGCGCGCTCGGCGCCCCCGGCTACGCGGTCCACGTGCAGGCGATCGGCGTCGACGCCGTCGCGGCGCTGCGAGATTTTCCCGCGCTCCTCACCGGCACCGGCGTGACGCTTGCGAGCGGCCGCGCCGATGTCGACGGCACGCTGCTCTTCGCACCCGAGCGCCTTCTGGTGTCCGGACAGGCCAAGCTCGAGCGTGTCCTCGCACGCTTCGCCGATCGTCGGCTGTCACCGTTCTCGGCGTCGGCGATCGTGGTCGGCGTCGATCGCTGGGACATCGGCGCGAACGCCGGCCGGATCTCGCGGCTCGAGCTGCGCGCGCCGCGACTGAGCGTCTCGCTGCGGCGCGGCATGCCGCGCACGCTCACCACGCTGCTCGACGCGCTCGGCGACGCCGACATCGTCCTGCGCCGCGTGCGCGTGGTCGACGGTCTCCTCACCCTCGACGCGCCGGACGGGCCGGTCACCATGCGCGGTCTCACGCTGGCGCTCCAGGCCCGCGAGCGTCTCGCCGGCGCCGGCTTCGTCGTCACCGGCCGCGCCGGCGTCGGTGCGCACGGACGCGTCACCGTCGAAGGGTCGCTGTCACGCGACTTCCGTCAGGCGGAAGGCGCGTTCCGCGCAGGCAGCATCGAGACGGCGACCTGCACGCTCGTCGACGCCACCGTCAAGCTCCCCAGCGAGCCGACGCTTCAATCGATCGCGGCCGCCCTCGCCACCGCCTGCGCCTCTCCTCAGCGCACCCCCGACTCACTCTAGCTCCGGATACAGAAGCGCCCGGCTCCGCCTAGTTCCGGATACAGAAGCGCCCGGCTCCGCCTAGCTCCGGATACAGAAGGCCCGGCTCCGCCGGCGCGCGACGAACGCTCGCCGGTATGCGGGGCAGGAAAAAGGCCGGGATCGCTCCCGGCCTTTCCCTGCGTGCTCGGATCGATGAAGCTACTTGCTCGGCTTGGCGCCCGTGGACGACGAGCCGGACGCGCCGCCGGTCGATGAGGACGACCCGCTCGGCGATGAGGCGCTGGAACCCGACGAGCCGCTCGGGGACGACGAGCTCGACGAGCCCGACGACGATGCGCCTGTGGAGGAACCGCCCGAGGTCGAGCTGCTGCCGCTCGGCGACGCCGACGGGCTGCTGCTCGAGGACGAGCTCATCTGGACACCGAGCTTGGACGCCGTCTCGCTGTCGAGACGACCGGTGGCCTTCAGACCTTCCTTCTGCTGGTAATCACGAAGGGCGGCCTGGGTCTTGGGACCCATCTTCCCGTCGACGTCGCCCGGATCGTGACCCTTGTCCTTCAGCGCCTGCTGAACGGCCTTCACCTGCTCGGCGTTGCCGCCCATCGCGCTGCGTCCGGACCGGCCGCTACGCGCGGTCGAGCCCGACTTCATGTCGCTGCCCGTGCTCGAGGAGCCCGACATCGTGCCCGAGGAGCCGGACGTGCTGCTCGACGTGTCGGTCGACGACCCCGCGCCGCTGCCGGAGCTCGTGGCCGGCGAGGAGCCGGTGCTGGTGCTGGCCGACGGGGAGCTGCCCTTGCTCGACGGGCTCGACGTGCTGCTGCTGCCGCTCGTGCTGGGGCTGCTGCCGCTGCCGCCGCCCGTGCTCGGGCTACCGCTGCTCACGCCCGCGCCCGATGACGACCCGCTGGCGGCGCCGCTGCCCGAGCTGCCGGCACTTCCGGACCCGCTCTGGGCGAACGCTGGCGTGGCCAGCATCGCGCCGGCCACGGTCAGCGCCAGTGCGCTCATCCATGTCTTCATCACTGTCCTCCTGGTGCTGTGAATGTTGTCCGGCGCCGGCTCAGCTGGCCTGGCGTCGGTCCGCCACCTTCCGCAGATCCTGCTCGGCGGGGGGCGCTTCGACGCGCGCGAGTCGCGGCAGCGTCACGGGACGGCCGTCGCGCGCAGAACGATAGATCGCCTCGACGATGCGGACGTCCTGCAGGCCCTCGATGCCCGAGGGCTCGGGGACGCTGTCGCGAGCGATGCAGCCGGCGAAGTACTCGAGCTCGCTCGCGTAGGCATCGACCGGCTCGAACGTCTGCTCCTCGCGCCGGCCGCCGCGCACGATCTCGAGGGTGGATGGCTGCGCGGTGTCGTAGGCCCCGGTCAGGCGCGCGTAGCCGTCCTCACCGAACACGGTGAGCGTCGTCGTCGGCTCCTCACCGAAGCTCGTGTGCAAGTGCGCGAGCCGGTCCTCCGGGAAGCGGATCAGCGCCACCGTGCTCTCGTCGACGTCGCCGCCGTAGCGCCGCGTCATGCGCGCCGTCATGGCCATGACCTGCGCGGGCTCCGCCGCGAACAGCGTCCGCGCCGCGAACACGACCGAGATGCCGAGGTCGTACATGGTGCCGCCGCCGAGCCGCCGCTGCAGGCGGACGTCCTCGGCGTCCTGCACGCGCACGGTGAAGTCGGAGCTGGCCGTCTTCGGCGCGCCGATCCCGCCGCTCCGCACCAGCTCCGCCAGCCGCGCGTGACCGGCGTGGAACTGCAGATGGTAGGCGACCATCAGCTTGACGCGGTTCGTCTGACACGTGCGCAGCATGCGGCGACACTCATCGGCCATCACGGCCATCGGGCGTTCCACGAGAACATGCGCGCCGGCGCGTGCGGCTTCGACGGCGTAGTCGCAGTGCATGGAGTTTGGCAGTGCGACATAGACGGCGTGCACGTCGTCGCGCTGCAGGCACTGGCGGAACTCGTCGAGGTGATACCCGGTGGCGCGGTGTTCCTGGGCGAGCGCCTGGGCGCGCCCGCGGTCGGTGGAGACGATGGCCGCCAGGCGCGTTTCCTCGCCGGCGCGCGCAAACGCTGGAAGCAGGGCACGCTCGACGACCGCACCCGTGCCGACGACGGCGTACCCGATCTGCTTCGCCATTGCCCTTCTCCTGACTCGTTTTCGGATGAGGAAGGGTGCAAGCGTGGGGCCATGGAGTGCCGACTCGACACGGCGTTGCGGAGCGCTGCACACCCAAGATCTCGTGCAGCGAGGGCTCGCAGCCACGAGATGTACGGGCTTGATCGGTACTCAACTCGTGTTTAGCTTTGGAGCATGACGCAGACTTCTTGGTTACAGCGCGGGAGGATCACCGAGATCGTTGGGCCGCTGTCGTCCGGCCGCACGAGTCTGCTGCTCGCAGCGTTGCGTGCTGTCACCGCCGCCGCCGGCGCGGCTGCGCTGATCGATGCCGATGCCACCCTCGACCCTGCGTGCGCCACCCGTGCCGGTGTCGCGCTGGACCGCGTGCTCTGGGTGCGCTGTGGCGGTCGGCGCGAGGCTGCCGTGGCCGCGCTCGATCTGCTCGTCCGCTGTCCGGGCTTCGCGCTCGTGGCACTCGACGCCGGTGAAACACCACCGCGCCTGTCGCTGGCCCAGGCGTTCCGGCTTCGCCAGGCGGCCCGGCGCGCGGACGTCGCCGTGGTTCTCGTCGGACGACATCGCGTCGCGGGCGCCGGCGCCGCGCTGGCCGTCCGGACACGGCGACAAGAGCTGGCGTGGGCCGGTCCGCGACGGAGACCCACGCGCCTGATTGGAATGCGCACCGCGGTGCAGGTGATCCGCAAGCAGGGGGCGCCATCCACGGATCGCGAGGAGCACTGGTGGACGGCGTGACCCGCGTCGCCTGTGTCTGGGTCGAGTCCTTCGCGGCCGCCGCCGTCGCGCGCGCCGAGCCCGCACTGCGCGAGATCCCGCTGGCGATCGTGACGGGGACGCCGCCGGCGCGCCGCGTGGTCGATGCCAACGCCGCCGCGCGCGACGCGAGCGTGCGAGAGGACATGGGCGAGGCCGAGGCCGTCGCCCGCTGTCCGGCGCTGGTGCGTCGTGGCGCCTCGGACGACATCGTGGCGTCGGCGCGTCGCGCGCTGCTCGACGCCTGCTACGGGCTGTCGCCGCGCATCGAGGACTCCGGCCCCGGCCTGGTCTTCGTCGATATTGCGGGTCTCGAGCGGCTCCTCGGCGCGGACGACGTCATCGCGCACCAACTGGCGCGCGCAGCGCGCAGCGTCGGGCTGCCGGCGCGCGTGGCGGTGGCCGGCACGCGGACCGCCGCGCGCGTGGCCGTCCGGCGAGCGACGCGCCCGTCCGTCATCCCGCCCGGCGCCGAGGCGGCGACGCTGGCCTCCGTCGAGGTGAGCGCGCTCGACTGGCCGCCGGGCGTTGCCGAGGCGCTCGCGCGCTGGGGCATCGCCTCGCTCGGCGAGATCGCGGCTTTGTCGCGCGCAGCACTCGCCGCACGGCTCGGCGCCGCAGGTCTCGCCGCGCATGACGTCGCGAGCGGGCGCGACGTCACGCCGTTTCAGCCGTGGACGCCGCCGCCATTCTGGGAGGAGGCGCAGGCGCTCGACTGGGAGATCGACACGCTCCCCGCGCTCGAGGCCGTGCTCGAGCGCGTGCTGGAGCGTCTCACCGCGCGGCTCGTGGCCGCGCATCTGGCCGCCGACGGCCTGCAGCTGCGCGTCGCACTGGCGTCCGGCGGCCATCACGTCCGCGCGCTGACGCTGGCCTGCCCGATGGACGAGCCGCGTCCGATGCTCACGCTGCTCGCGCACGAGCTGGCCGCGCGACCGCCGGAAACGGCCGTGATCGGCGTCGCGCTTCAGGCCCACGCGGTGCCGCGGCGTGCGGTTCCTGGGGTGCTGGGGCGGTCGTCTGCACCCGCCGTGCGCGATCTGGCCACCGTCCTGGCGCGGCTCGTTGCGCTCGTGGGCGCGGAGAACGTCGGCGCCATCGCGCCCGCGGATTCCCACCATCCCGACGCGTTCGCCACCACCATGCTGCGCGTGGACGCCGAGGCGGACGCCGAGGACGCGGGGCGGGACGACGACGTGCTGGCCTTCCGGAGACTGCGACCTCCGCGCGTGATCGACGTCGAGACGGACGCCACCGGCCGGCCTGCGGTCGTCCACGGGGCGCTCAGCGCCGTCGCGCGGGTCTGCGATTGCGCCGGGCCGTGGCACGTTTCCGGCGACTGGTGGGACCGCGACCGCTGGGCTCGCGAGGAATGGGACGTCGCGCTCGACGATCGGACGGTGGTGCGCCTGGCCCGCGACCTGCTCCGCGGCGAGTGGCTGCTCGACGCGGTCTACGACTGACGGATGAGCCATCGCGGCGTCGGGTTCGTCGAGCTCCACGCGCAGAGCGCGTTCTCGTTTCTCGAGGGTGCCGAGCAGCCCGAGACGATCGCGCAGGAAGCGGCGCGCCGCGGCATGAGCGCGGTGGCCCTGGTGGATCGCGACGGCGTCTACGGCGCCGCGCGCGTGCATCGCGCGGCCGTGGACGCCGGCATCCGGGCGTTGCTGGGCAGCGAGCTCACGCTCGCCGACGGCAGCCGTCTGCCGCTGCTCGTCGAGGATCGCGAGGGCTGGCAGAACCTCTGCCGTCTCATCACGCTCGCCAAGCTCGGCGCACCGAAGGGCCGGTCGGCGCTCACGCTGGAGCAGGTGGCCCCCTATGCGACGGGGCTGGTGTGTCTCACCGGCGGCGCGCGCGGGCCGCTGGCCGTCGCCGTGCGCCGCGGGGACCGCGAGGGCGCCCGTCGAACGCTCGAGCAGCTGGTGCGGATCTTTGGCCGTGCCAGCACCTTCGTGGAAGTGCAGCGCCACTTCGATCGCGCGCAGGAGCGCGACCTCGAGCGGCTGGTGGGGCTCGCGCGCGAGGCCCGCGTGACGCCGGTGGCGACCAACCAGCCGCTGTACGCGCGTGCGGGCGGGCGCGCGGTCGCCGACGTGTTCACCTGCCTGCGCGAGAAGACCGACCTCGATCACGCCGGCCGGCGGCTGCTGCCGAGCAACGAGCGGCGACTGCGCGATGCGGCGGAGATGCGCGACGTCTTTCACGACCTGCCGGCGGCCGTGGCCGCCACCGGCGAGCTGGCCCTCCGTCTGGGGTTCACGCTGAAGGACCTCGGCTACCGGTTCCCGGATTTCCCGCTGCCGCCGGGCGAGAGCCCGCTCGCGCACCTGCGCGATCTCACCGCGCGCGGCGTGCGCGCGCGCTACGGCAGTCGCGGTCCCATGGCCGACCGCGCGCGACGCCAGGTGGAGCACGAGCTGGCCATGATCGGGCGCCTCGATCTCGCGGGCTACTTCCTCATCGTGTGGGACATCGTCGAGTTCTGCCGCGCCAACGACATCCTGGTGCAGGGGCGCGGGTCGGCCGCCAACAGCGCGGTTTGCTACGCGCTCGGGATCACCGCCGTCGATCCGGTCGGCATGGAGCTGCTGTTCGAGCGCTTCCTCTCCGAGTCGCGCGGCGAGTGGCCCGACATCGATCTCGACCTGCCGAGCGGCGAGCGGCGCGAGGCGGTGATCCAGTACGTCTATCGACGCTACGGCCGGCTGGGGGCCGGCATGACGGCGAATGTCATCAGCTATCGGGGTCGCAGCGCCGCGCGCGAAGTCGGCAAGGTCCTCGGGTTGCCCGCCGACATGCAGGACCGTCTGGCGCGGCTCGTGGAGAACTGGGGCTACCAGGATCCGGAAGCGGTGCTGACGCGGCATCTGCAGGAGGCCGGCTGCGATATCCGCCATCCGCGCATCCGCAAGTTCGCCGCGCTGTGGACGCGGCTCCAGGACCTGCCGCGCCATCTGGGTCAGCACTCCGGCGGCATGGTGATCGCGGCCGGCCGGCTCGACGACGTCGTGCCGCTCGAGCCGGCGACGATGCCGGGTCGGGTGGTGGTGCAGTGGGACAAGGACGACTGCGCGGCGCTCGGCATCGTGAAGGTCGATCTGCTCGGCCTGCGCATGATGTCGGCGCTCCAGGAGGCGATCACGCTGGTGCGCGAGACAGGCGGCGCCGTGGATCTCGCGCGCCTGCCGCCTGACGACCCCGCCGTGTATCGCATGCTCCAGCGCGCGGACACCATCGGCGTGTTCCAGGTCGAGAGCCGCGCTCAGATGGCCACGCTGCCGCGCATCCATCCCGAGCGGTTCTATGACCTGGTCGTCCAGATCGCGATCATCCGGCCGGGGCCGATCGTCGGGGACATGGTGCATCCCTACGTGCGTCGCCGACGCGGTCGGGAGCCCGTGACCTACGCCCACCCGAGTCTGGAGCCGATCCTGTCCCGCACGCTCGGCGTCCCGCTCTTCCAGGAGCAGCTGCTCCGGATGGCGATGGTGACCGCCGGCTTCACCGGCAGCGAGGCCGAAGAGCTGCGCCGGGCGTTCGGCTTCAAGCGCAGCGAGCGCCGCATGGCCGAGGTGGAGGTGAAGCTGCGCGAGGGCATGGCGCGTCAGGGCATCTCGGGTCCGGCCGCCGACCAGATCGTCCACCAGGTGACGTCATTCGCGCTCTATGGGTTTCCGGAAAGTCACAGCAGCAGCTTCGCGCTGCTCGCGTATGCGAGCGCGTATCTCAAGGCGCATCACGGACCGGCGTTCTACACCGCGCTGCTGAACAACCAGCCGATGGGGTTCTATCACGCGGCGACCGTCGTCAACGACGCGCGACGCCACGACGTCCGCGTGCTGCCGGTGGACATCACGCGCTCGGACTGGGCCTGCACGCTGGAGCGGCACGACGCCGCGTGGGTGGTGCGACTGGGCCTGCGCTACGTCAAGGGCCTGCGCGAGCGGGCGGGCCGCGCCATCGTCGCCGCGCGCGCCGAGCGCGCGTTCGCGTCCGCGCGAGACCTGGCCGCTCGCGCGGAGCTGGCCGCCGACGAGATGCAGACGCTGGCCGCCATCGGCGCGCTGGCGCCGCTCGGCGGCTCGCGGCGCGCGAATCTGTGGGCGGTGGCGGAAACCGACGCGGGGCCGCTCTTCGCCGGCGCGCCGCGCGCGGACGGCGTCTCGCCGCTGCGCGAGATGACAGCCACCGAGCGCCTCGTGGCCGACTATGCGGGCACCGGTGTGACGCTCGGGCCGCATCCGATGGCGCTGCGTCGTGCGGAGCTCGCGCGGCAGGGCGTGACGCGAGCGCTCGATCTGCCCGCGCTCGAAGACGGCCGCCGGGTCCGGGTGGCGGGCAGCGTGATCGTGCGTCAGCGTCCAGGCACCGCGAAGGGATTCGTCTTCCTGAGTCTCGAAGACGAGACGGGCATCGCGAACGTGATCGTCACGCCACGGCTGTTCGCACGGCAGCGGCTGCCGCTCGTGGCCGAGCCATTTCTGCTCGTGGAGGGAATCTTACAAAAACAGGACGGCGTGGTATCGATTCGAGCCGGACGGGCGGAGCCGCTGCCGCGCCTGGCCCACGTGGTGCCCTCCCATGATTTCGGCTGATCCAGATTTCAGCCGATCGCATGACGGCGTTTCGCCCGATGTCGCAACAACATGCGCATAGTTGCTGGCCCTTGTATTGCAGCCTATCGAGGCGATGGCTAGCTTGCATCGCATCGACGCACCGGATCCTGCGCACCAAGAATCGCTGTTCTCCCGCCTGACGCGTCTCGCTGCGCTCGAATTCGAGCTCGGCTGGGCGGAGACGCAAGGGTTCATCAAGCGGCTCGGTCTCGCGGTCGTGGTCGCGCTCGTGGCCGCCATCGCGCTGCTCGCCGCCATCATCGTCCTCGTGGCCGGCGCCCTCGCGCCGCTGTTCAACGGCGCCTGGCAGCATCTCGTGATTGCCGGCGGCGCGGTCGCGCTGCTGTCCCTGGCCGCGCTCGCGTGGAGCGCGTGGCGGCTCACGCATCTCGATTGGCCGCATCAAACGCTTCGTTCTCTGGAGGACACCTGGCGATGGCTCGCGACCCTGCTGAAATCCAAGCTGACATTGCGGTAACCCGTCGCGTGATCGAGCACCAGCTCGACGCGCTCGGCCGCGCCGTCGAGGGGCGGTGGTGGGCGCCGTACGCAGTCGTGGCCGGAGGCGTCGCGGTCGGCTTCCTCCTCTCTCGCATGCCGCTCGGGCGCCTCGTGGGTGTCGCCGCCGGCACCGTGCAGACCGGTGTCGCGCTGGCCACGGCGCTGTCCGCCGTCGACCGCTTCGTGGCGGACCGCCGCCGGCTGCGCGCGGCGTGATGTGAAACAGTTCCAGCAGGTGCGCAAGCCGTTGCGACCCGGGCGGCGGTGAGCGAGGGCATGCGACCGATCTGGAAAGGCGCGCTCACGTTCGGCCTGGTCAACATTCCCGTCGGGCTCTACTCGGCCACGACGCGCAACGATCTCTCGTTCCGTCTGCTGCACGCCAAGGACCAGGCGCCCATCGCGTACCGACGCGTGTGCACCGAGGAAAACGTCGAAGTGCCGTGGCCGGAAATCGTCAAGGGCTACGAGTACGAGAAGGGCCAGTTCGTCGTGATGACGGAGGCAGACTTCGACAAGGCGGACGTGGAGGCGACCCAGACGATCGACATCCGCGACTTCGTGCGCGCCGACGCGATCCCCGCCACGTATTTCGAGCAGCCGTACTACCTGGAGCCGCAGAAGACCGGCACCAAGGCGTATGCGCTGCTGCGCGAGGCGCTGCGGCGCAGCCAGCGCATCGGCGTGGCCACCGTGGTCCTCCGCCAGCGCGAGCATCTGGCCGCCGTGCAGCCCGCCGGCGACGCCCTGACGCTGACCACCATGCGCTTCGCCCACGACATCGTGCCGCCGAGCGGCCTCACGCTGCCCGCCGACGCCGGCCTCGACCGGCGCGAGATCGAGCTGGCCCTGCAGCTCGTCGACACGCTGGCCGGTGAGTTCGACGCCGAGAAGTATCGCGACCAGTATCGCGAGGCGCTGCTCGCCGTGATCGACCAGAAGCTGCAGGGCCGCACGCCGGCGACGCCGGCGACGCGGAAGCCACCCACGAAGGTCGTCGATCTCATGCAGGCGCTGGAGGCCAGCCTCAAGGCGCAGCCCCGCGGCGGCAAGGCGGGGGGGCGGACGGAGACGCCGGCACGTCGTGCGTCGTCCAAGCGGCGCGCGTCATGACCGCACCCAGCCGCGTGCTCGAGATCGACGACCGCAAGCTCCTGCTGAACCGGCTCGACGACGAGCTGTGGCCGGAGGCCGGTGTCACCAAGGCCGATCTGATCGACTACTATGTCGACGTCGCCGACCGGCTCCTGCCCTTCGTCGCCGGCCGGCCGGTGAGCTTGCTGCGCGCGCCGGACCCCATCACCGGGGAGTGCGCATACCAGAAGACGGCTCCGGCCGGACTGCCGCCGTGGATTCCCACTCGGCGCATCCGCAGCGAGCACGCCGCCCTCGGTTACGCCGACTACCTGCTGGTGCCCGACCGCGCCACGCTCGTGTACCTCGTGAATCTCGGCTTCATCTCCCTCCATCCGTGGGCCTGCACGGTCGAGGCGCTCGATCGACCGGACCTCATGGCCCTCGACCTGGATCCCACGGAGATCGCCTTCCGCGAGGTGCGCAACGCGGCGCTGCTCGTGCGCGACCTGCTGGGGAGCTTCCGCGTGCGCGCGTGGGTGAAGACGTCGGGCGGCCGCGGCCTGCACATCCTGGTGCCGCTGCAGCCGAACCACACATTCGCGCAGGTCCGCACGGCGGCAGAGACGATCACGCGGCTGGCGCGCTCGCGCGAGCCAAGCCTGTTCACCCTCGACATGCGGCGCGCCCGGCGGCGCGGGAAGATCCTCATCGACGTCCACCGCAATCATCGCGGAGCGACGCTCGTCAGCCCGTGGGCGGTGCGGGAGTATCCGTCGGCGACGGTGTCGACGCCGATCGAGTGGCCCGAGCTCGAGCGCGCGATGTACCCCGAGGATTTCACGCTCGCCACCATTCGCGAACGGCTGGCACGCACGAGCGATCCGTTCGCGACGTTCTACCAGGAGCCCCAGTCGTTGGCGTCTCTGCTCGAGAGCGGGCGATCGCGACGGGCGCGCCCGCTGGCATAGAAGTCGCACCCCCGGTCCCTCGAGGAGGAACTCGCGATGGATGATCGGCGCACGGAAGCAATGGGAGACGCGGCCGCGCGGGCAGCGTCGTCGATGCAGTCGCGTCTGAACCGCGTCTCGGATCGCGCACAGGACCTGGCCTCCGACGCCGGCGACCAGCTCTCGCGTGTCGGGGGACAGATGGGGCCGTACATGGATCAGGCGCGGCGGTTCGTTCAGGATCGCCCGCTGCAGGCGATCGCGCTGACGATCGGGCTCGGTTTCCTGCTCGGCAAGATTCTCGGACGCGACTGATGCGCCGGCTGGCCGCGGCGGCGTGCGGGGCGCTGCTGCTCGGGTCGCTCTCCGCACCCGCCGCGGCCTTCGTCGTCGAGGTCACAACCTCTGTCGGCGTCGAGGATGCCGAGGACACCGGTCAGATCCGCAACGCCATCCAGGCCGCCGTGGAGAACGTGCTCCACGATGCCATCGCGTTTCACCCGACGCTGGTCGTACTGACGCACGCCATGGTCATGGGCCACCGTCTCTACGTGCGGCTGCTGCTCGCCGACGCGGACGGCGAGCAGACCTTCCAGGACCTGGCACCGGATGACGACGCGCCGGCCGCCTCGGTGGGAGAAGACGTTCAGATCTGAACAGTGACGAGGCGGCCCGATAGGCCGCCTCGTCATGCTCACGACTACGGGACGCTGCGCAGAGCTTCGATGCGATCGGTGGTGCCGGGGTGGGTCGCGAGAAATCCGCCCTTGCCGCCGCCCGTCTGCTGGATCAGCCAGTTCAGGGTGTTGATCATCTCCTGCTTGGAGTGGCCGGTCCGCTCGAGGATCTCGACGCCGTGGCGGTCGGCGGCGTACTCCTCCTTGCGGCTGTACCCGCGCATGGCAAGCTCGCCGGCGATCGGCGTCAGCGCGCCGCTGCCCGGGATGATCTGGTCGAGGATGACGGCGCCGATGTTGAGGCCGGTGCCGAGCGCCTGGGCCTTGGCCACGTGATTCAGGT
>DATAOC010000149.1:0-15848 GCA_036265915.1 Candidatus Methylomirabilota bacterium
CTGCATCCAGGCGAGCGCGCGCGCGACCGCCGGCCACAGCTCGCGCGCGAAGTCGACGTCGTGCGTCCAGCGCAGGTACTCCGCGGCCAGCATGACGTAGAGCGGCGTGGCGTCGACCGTGCCGTAGTATGGGATGAACGGAATCTCCCGGCAACCGGCCATCTCGCCGCGCCGCAGCTCGTGGAGGATCCGCCCCGGCGCCTCCTCGGTGAAGTCGTCGTCCCCCGTGCCCTGCAGGCGCGCGAAGTAGCGCAGCACGCCGCGCGCGATCTCGGGCTCGAACGGCAGGACCTGCAGCGAGGTGATGAGTCCGTCGCGGCCGAACGGCGCGACGTACCACGGGATGCCGGCATCGGGCACGAAGCCGTCCGCCGTCTCCGTGAGCAGCAGATGGAGATCGTGACGCGAGCGCGTGAGCCAGTAGTCGAGGCGCTCGTGGCCGGTCCGGATGCGCGCCGCCTCGCTGTCCAGCCGCTCGGTGACCGCGCGCCGCCGCGCCGCCGCATCATGGAACGCCAGCACCCGCGGCGGCGGCGTGGCGTCACGAGTGGCGCTCACCACGACCGCGATCTCCTGACGCTCGCGCGGCCGGAGCACGAGGCGATACTCCGCCCCGTCCGCCTCGAGCTGCGTGGGCGGCGGATGGAAGGCGAGCGTGGTGGTGCGCGTCACGTCGTCGAGGCCGCGGTAGCGCAGGGCCACGGTGCTCGCATCGACGTCGGGCGGCAGCATGCTGCCCCGCCGCGGGCGCGGATGGCCGCGCACCTCGAACACGTCGACGAAATCCGCGGCGAACCCGAGCCGCAGCGCCAGCTCGTGAGGCTCGGAGACGAAGGCCTCGATGGCGATCCACTGGTAGAGCTGGCGGCCCAGGATGGTGAGGCGCCGCAGCACGCGCGTGGACCGGCCCGGCAGGACGAGGGCCGCGTGCGACACGTCGGGGTTCGTCAGGTCCACGGCCGCTTCGAGCCCGTCGTCCGACACGCCGGCATTCAGCATCAACCCGCGCTGGCCATAGAGGCGCAGCTCGCACTGGCTCAGGAACCGCGTGTCGTCGACATAGAAGCCGAACTCGGCGGCCGCGCCGGGCAGGTCGCCGCGGCGGTCGGCCACGAGGAAGGCGGTGTCGTGCTTGAGGACGAGCTTGGGGAGGTCGCCGGCGACGCTCGAGGCGAGGATGTAGTAGTGCTCGCCGACCACCAGGTCGTCGCGCGGCCGCTCGTCGCTCATGCCGCGCGCGGTCGCGCGCACGCGCGACGATAGAGCGTCTCGTAGCCGTCGACCATCCGCGCCACGCTGAAGCGCCGCTCGAAGTCGCGGCGGCATGCGGCGCGGTCGAGCTCCTCGACGCGCTTCACGGCCTCCACCAGCTCGGGCACCGAGTCGGCGATGAAGCCGCTGACGCCCGGTCGCACCACCTCCGGCACCGAGCCGCAGGGTCGCGCGATCACCGGAGTGCCGCACGCCATCGCCTCGATCATCACCAGCCCGAACGGCTCGGGCCAGTCGATCGGGAACAGCAGCGCTCGCGCGCCGCCGAGGAACTCCGCCTTCTGCGCGTCGCTGATCTCGCCCACGAACTCCACCAGCGGATCGTCGAGCAGCGGAGCCACCACGCGCTCGAAATACTCGCGGTCGGCCGGGTCGACCTTGGCCGCGATCCGGAGCGGCACGCCGGCGCGGCGCGCCACCTCGATGGCGACGTCCGGCTGCTTCTCGGGCGAGAGCCGACCGAGAAAGGCCAGGTAATCGTCGGGCGCGGGCGAGAATGCGAAGCGCTCCGGCGCCAGGCCGTGGTGCACGGTGCCTGCCCACGTCACCGGGATGCCGGCCAGCGGGGCGCGCTGAGCGTCGCTGATCGACACCAGCGGCACGTGGGTGAACTGCCGGTAGAGCGGGGCCAGGTAGGGAAGATCGAGGCGGCCGTGCACGGTGTGCAGCGTCGGCGTGGTCACGAGGCCCGCGCAGGGATACGCGAAGTAATCGACATGGCAGTGGATCACGTCGAACTCGCGCGCGTGGCGGAACACGAGATCGAGCTGGCGGACGAAGTCGGCGCTCAGCACCTCCCGATTCGCGCTGTCGAGTCGGAGCGCGCGGGGCGTCGCCGCCACGAGACGGGCCGTGGTCACCGAGTCGCCGCTCGCGAAGAGCGTGACCTCGTGGCCGCGGCGCACCAGCTCTTCGGTGAGCAGCGACACGACGCGCTCGGTGCCGCCGTAGAGCGTCGGAGGAACGGCTTCGTACAGCGGCGCCACCTGCGCGATCCGCATCGCGGCACAAAATCTTTGCAAGGCCGGAGCCAGTGACTTTCCGAGCGGCGACCATCACGCACGCGAGCATGATACCTTCGAGATCGCGGGAGGATCGCGACGATGCTCAGCGCGGCGGACAACGAGCTCCTGACTCGGACCGGCCCGGGAACGCCGATGGGCGACCTCCTGCGCCGCTACTGGATTCCCGTGGTCGGCTCGAGCGATCTGACACCCGGCGGGCGCGTCAAGCGCGTGCAGCTCCTGGGCGAGCGCCTCATCGTCCACCGCACGCCTTCCGGTCGCGTCGGACTCGTCGCCGAGTTCTGTCCGCATCGCGCGGCGTCGCTGTATTTTGCCCGCAACGAAGAGGGCGGTATCCGGTGTGTGTATCACGGCTGGAAGTTCGCGCTCGACGGCCAGTGTGTCGAGATGCCGAGCGAGCCGCCGGAGTCGAGCTTTGCCGCGAAGGTGTGCCACGTCGCATATCCGTGCGAGGAGCGCGGCGGTGTCGTATGGGCCTTCATGGGACCCGGGCGGCCGCCGGCGCTGCCCGCGCTCGAGTGGACGATGTTGCCGGCGGACCACGTGTTCGTGTCGCGGCGTGTCCAGGACTGCAACTGGTTTCAGGCGCTCGAGGGCGGCATCGACTCCAGCCACATCTCGTTCCTGCACGCGCCGCTCGACCACACCGACCGCGAGATCGCGCACGACATGGACCGCGTCAGCTTCGGCGTCGGCGCCGCCGTCCAGACCGGTGATCGCGCGCCGCGCTTCGAGGTGGTGGACACGGATTACGGCGCCGTCATCGGCGCGCGGCGCACGCAGCCGGACGGTCGCTGGCTCTGGCGCGTGACGCAATTCCTGCTGCCGTTCTACACCATGCCGCCCGTCGGCATCGGCGAGAAGGTCGTCCAGTCGCACATCTGGGTGCCGATGGACGACACGCACGTGGTGAACTGGATGGTCACCTGGCACGTCGAGCGGCCGCTCGCCGCCGACGAGATCGCGCTGCACATCGCGGGCAAGGGGGCGCACGTCTGCGACTATGCGCCCGAGACGCCGGAGCCCTACGGGGACGTCCGCACGGCGGCCAACCGCGACAACGACTACTTCATGGACTGGCAGGCGCATCGGACGACGATGTTCTGCGGCATCCCCGGCTTCGGTGTGCAGGACCAGGCGATCCAGGAGAGCCAGGGGCCCATCGTCGACCGCTCGCAGGAGCGCCTCGGATCGAGCGATACCGCGATCATCCAGGTTCGCCGGCGGCTGATGAGCGCCGCCCGCGCGCTGCGCGATCGCGGCGAGCCGGCCCCGGGCGGCGATCCCCGATCGTTCTGTGTGCGCTCCGCCTCGCTGGTCTTGAGGCCGGACGACGAGTGGCTGGCGGCCGCGCAGTCGCTCATCCTCGTGCGCGCCGGACAGACGCTCAGCCTCGCCTGACCCCGCGATGCCGGGACGCATGAGCGGCCGCGTCGCCCTCGTGACCGGGGGCGGCGGCGGCATCGGTGAGGCGACCGCGCGGCTCTTCGCGGAAGAGGACGGCGCGGTGGTGCTGGTCGACGTCGACGGCGACGCCGCCAGGACGGCCGCCGCCTCGATCGGGGCCGCGGTTCCCGGCGCTCGCGTGCTGGCGCTCGGCGCCGACGTCGCCGACGAGGCGGACGCGCGCCGGGCGGTGGAGACCGCCGTCGCCCGCTTCGGCGCGCTGCACGCGCTCGTCAACGTCGCCGGCATCCGCGTGTACGCAACGCTCGCGGAGGCCACGGCGGAGGACTGGCGGCGCATTGTCGACGTCAACGTGCTGGCCACGGCGTTTTGCGCGAAGGCGGCGCTCGCGCGTCTGCGCGCGGCGGCCGACGGCACCATCGTCAACGTCTCGTCGGTCTTCGGCGTGCTCGGTCGCGCCGGCATGGGCCAGTACGACACCACCAAGGCGGCCGTGCTCGGCTTCACGCGCGCGCTGGCCGTCGAGGAAGCGCGCCACGGCATCCGGGTCAACGCCGTCTGCCCGGGCGGCACGATCACGCGCTACCACGTCGACCGCGCCGCGCGTCAGGGCGTCTCGGAAGCCGAGCTGCGAGGCGCTCGCGCGGCGGACAACGGGCTCTTCGGCCGCTGGGCGGAGCCGCGCGAGGTCGCCTACCCGATCCTCTTCCTGTCCTGCCGGGAGTCGTCGTTCATGACCGGCACGGCGCTGATGGTCGACGCCGGGAAATCGATCCTCTGAGCGAGCCGAGCGCGTCATTCTTCGGTCTCACGCCCGATCGCGTCCTGGACGCCGTCGAGGTCGGCGGCCTGCGCTCCACGGGCCGGTGCATGCCGCTGCGCGCGTTCGAGAACCGCGTGTACGAGGTCGAGCTCGAGGACGAGCGCCGGCTGGTCGTGAAGTTCCACCGGCCGGGACGCTGGTCGCGCGAGACGATCCTCGACGAGCACGCGTTCCTGGCCGAGCTCGCGGCGGCGGAGATTCCGGTGGTGCCCCCGCTCGATCTCGGCACCGGCACCACGCTCGGCGAGATCGACGGCATCTTCTACAGCGCGTTCCCGAAGGTCCGCGGCCGCATCATGGACGAGCTGGACGCCGAGCGGCGGCGCCTCATCGGCCGCACGCTCGGGCGCATGCACGCTGTCGGCGCTGCGCGCGCGGCGCCCCATCGACCGCAGCTCACCGTGCAGCGCTACGTCCAGGAGCCGCTCGAGTCACTGGCCGGCGGCCACTACATGCCCGACAACCTCCTGCCCCGCTACCGGGACGTGGCGGTGCGCATCGCGCAGGCGACCGCGCCACTGCTGGCCGCCGCCAAGCCCCAGCGCATTCACGGCGACCTGCACTGGGGCAACGTGCTGTGGACCGCCGACGGTCCCGTGCTCGTGGACTTCGACGACATGCTGACGGGGCCGCCCGTGCAGGATCTCTGGCTGCTGGCCCGCGGGTACTCGGAGGAGGCGCAGCGCGAGCGCGAGGATCTGCTGACGGGCTACGAGCTCTTCCGCGAGTTCGATCGCGCGACGCTGGCGCTCGCGGAGCCGCTGCGCGCCCTCCGCATCGTCTACATGTCGGGCTGGATCGCGCGCCGGTGGGAGGATCCCGCGTTCCCGGTGGCGTTCCCGACCTTCCGCCAGGCCAACTACTGGATGAGCGAGTACGAGGAGCTCGTCGCCATCGCGGAGCGAGTGTGCTGACGACGCGGGGCCGCGGGACGGCCGCCGGCTCCTCGCGTGTCGCGCGTCGCCGCTACGCGCGGGCCGCGAACTTCTGGAACGTGTGGCAGTCGGCGGGCGCGAGGCCGCGACTGACGGCGAAGGTCCACGTGACCTCGGCCACGTAGACGTCGCCCTTCGAGTCGACGGCCAGGCCGTGCGGGGCGGCGAAGCTGCCCGGCTTCGTCGCCTCGGGCGTGCCCCAGCGCGCGAGCAGCCGGCCGTCACGGTCGAAGACGCTCACGCGGCCGTGCTTCGGATCCTGCGTCACGCCGTGGCGGCGCGACGTCTGTCCCTTGTGCCACCACAGCTCGGAGACGTACGCGCGGCCCTGCTCGTCGAAGACCAGGTGCGTCGGGCGCTGGGTGTCCGTCCACTCGGAGAGATACTCGCCGTCGGGACTGAAGATCTGGATGCGGTCGCTCTCACGGTCGCAGACGAACACGCGGCCGTCCGACGCCACCGCGATCCCGTGCGGAAGATAGAACTCACCCGGTCCGGTGCCCGGCGTCCCCCACGACCGCTTCAGCGTGCCCGTGGGCGAGAACTGGTGGACGCGGCAGTTGCCATAGCCGTCGGAGACGTAGAGATCACCGCTCGGAGCGACCGCGATGTTCGTCGGCCGATTGAACGGCCCCGCCGCTCGCGTGATCGTCATGTAGTCCTTGCCGTCGTAGCCGGTGTCGGAAGGCGTGTTCAAGGTGCCGAGGGTTTTGAGGAGCTTGCCCTGCGGTGTGAACTGACGAACCGTGTGGTTGCCGTCGTCCGTGCACCACACGGTGCCGTCGGGCGCGACGCTGATGCCGTGCGTACGGTACGTGAAGTCGCCCTCACCCCACGAGCGAAGAAACTCGCCCTTGCGGTCGTAGGCGATGACCGGGTGATCACCGCGGCAGATGAGGAACACCCGATCCTCGCCGTCGACGGCGACGCCGGCAACGTCGCGGTGTTCGTAGCCCTTCGGCAGCTGCTCCCAGCCCTCGACGACCTCGTAGCGCATGGCGGCGTCCTCCGCCGCGAATCATGCGGAAGGGCGCCGTCCGCGTCAAGGCCGCCGGCGGCCGATCCCGATCGGCCGGCCCGTGACGCTGGCGCCGGCTGGTACGCTGGAGTCAGATGCGCCTGGCCTCCTCGCTCGCCTGGACCGGCCTCGTCCTCTTCCTCGGCTCCGTCTATTTCGGCGCCGATCATACGGGCGTGCTGCTGCAGCCGCTCTTCCGGGCGCTCGCCCCGCTCGTCGGCGTGTCGCCGCACACGCTGCACGCGCTGGTGCGCAAGGCGGCCCACGTGACCGAGTACGCGGTGCTGGCGGGCCTCTGGTTCTACGCGCTCTCGGAGCGACGCTCGGCGATGCGCGCGAGCTGGATCGCGCTGCTCATCTGCCTGGCGTGCGCGGTCGCGGACGAGACCCACCAGGCCATGGTGCCCAACCGCACCCCCAGCGCACGCGACGTCGTCATCGATGGCACCGGGGCGCTCATGGCGCTGAGCGTGGTGCGGCGTCGCCGCGAGCGGCTGGAAGCGCGGGCGCTGCCGTACGCCGCGGCCTGACGCCGCCTCGCCGCACCGGCTAGGCTGCGTTGTGCCCATGCGGTATGCTCGACCGCCCATGGACGGCACCGCCGACGTCCGCGACGTTCACCGCTTCGACGTCAGCGCACTGGAGCGTTACCTCCAGGCGCGCATCGACGGCTTCACCGGCGAGCTCGCGGTTCGCCAGTTTCGCGGCGGCCAGTCGAATCCGACCTACTACCTCGCCGCCGGCGGGCGCGAGTACGTGCTGCGCCGCAAGCCGCCCGGCAAGCTGCTGCCGTCCGCGCACGCCGTCGACCGCGAGTATCGCGTGCTGGCGGCGCTGGCCGCGCACACCGACGTCCCGGTTCCGAGGCCGTACCTGCTCTGCGAGGACGAGTCCGTGATCGGGACCATCTTCTACGTGATGGACTGCGTGCACGGGCGGATCTTTCGCGACGCGAACCTTCCGGGCGCCACGCGGATCGAGCGGACGGCCATCTACGACTCGATGAACGACGTGCTGGCGCGGCTGCACACGGTCGACTGGCAGAAGATCGGGCTCGCCGATTTCGGCCGTCCCGGCAACTACTACGCCCGGCAGATCCATCGGTGGAGTCAGCAGTACCGCGCTTCGGAGACGGAGCGCATCGACGCGATGGAGCGCCTGATGGAGTGGCTGCCCCAGCACATTCCCGCCAGCGACGACACGACGCTGGTGCACGGCGACTATCGCCCCGGCAACATGATCGTGCACCCGACGGAGCCGCGCGTGGTGGCCGTCCTCGACTGGGAGCTGTCGACGCTCGGTCACCCGATGGCCGATCTCGCCTACAACTGCATGCCGTACCACCTCGGCAACGAGTGGGAAGGCTTGCGCGATGCGCCGCTGGCCGATCTTGGCATCCCGACCGAGCGGGCGTACCTCGACGCCTATTGCCGGCGAACCCGACGCGCGCGCATCGACGACTGGGAGTTCTACATCGCCTTCGCCGAGTTCCGGCTCGCGGCCATCGCGCAGGGCATCATGGGCCGCGTCATCGCCGGCACCGCCAACGATCCGAACGCGCGGGAGCGCGGCGAGCGTGCGCGGCCGCTGGCCGAGGCGGGGTGGCGGCTGGTCCAGTCACGCGCGTAGTGGCATCCCGGTTGCTGCCTCCTCGTGAGGGAGATCTCGCGGAGGAGGAGAGAATGAAAAAAATACTCGTAGGCATCGCCGCTCTCATCGTGGCCACGCCGCTCGTCGCCGGCGCGCAGGCCAACCGCAGTGACACCACCACCACGCGGCAGCGCGACACCACGAAGCAGCGCGAGTCGTCGAGCGCCGTGCGGGACACGCGTCCGGCCTGGCGCAACGAGGCGGGCCTGCATGAGTCGAGTGACATCATCGGCACGCACATCAAGAACATGGACGGCAAGGATGTCGGCAAGATCGAGAAGCTGCTGATCGACCCGCAGACCGGCAAGGTCTCGGATGCCGTGGTGAGCCTCGGTGGCGTGCTGGGCGTCGGCGGCAAGAACGTGGTCGTCCCGTGGTCCGATCTGAAGATGGCGAAGGCCGACCACGAGGGTCGCAAGGCGACCATCACGATGGACCAGGCCAAGCTCGACAGCGCGCCGCGCTACGAGCGGACGGCCCGTGCGGATCGCGACCGGTCGCCGGCCGCCAGCCCGCGCACGACTGACTCGGACAAGGATGGCAAGCGGGACAGCGCCGACCGCGCCCCGCACGATCCGACCAAGAAATAGCTGAGACAGACGAAGGGCGCGCCCGGATCGACGGACGCGCCCTTCGTGCTCAGCTCGACGCGCGCTACGCGACCTCGAACAGTCCGGCCGCGCCCATGCCGCCGCCGATGCACATCGTGCACACCACGTACTTGACGCCCCGCCGCTTGCCCTCGATGAGCGCGTGGCCCACCATGCGCGAGCCGCTCATGCCGTACGGATGGCCGATGGCGATGGCGCCGCCGTCGACGTTCAGCCGGTCCATCGGGATGCCGAGCTTGTCGCGGCAGTAGACGACCTGGACGGCGAACGCCTCGTTGAGCTCCCAGAGACCGACGTCCTCCATCTTCACACCGAAGCGCTGCAGCAGCCGCGGCACCGCGAACACGGGGCCGATCCCCATCTCGTCCGGCTCGCACGCGGCGACGGCGAGGCCGCGGAAGACGCCGAGCGGCTTCAGGCCGCGCCTGGCCGCGAGCGCTCCGTCCATGATCACGCACGCAGAGGCGCCGTCGGACAGCTGGCTGGCATTGCCGGCCGTGATGTGTCCCTTCTCGCCGGTCACCGGCTTCAGCGCCGCCAGGCCTTCGGCGGTCGTGTCCGGGCGGTTGCCCTCGTCCTGCTTCAGCGTGACCTCCTCGATACGCGTCGCGCCGCTGGCCTTGTCGACGACCACCTTCTTCGTGGTCATGGGCACGATCTCCGCATCGAAGCGCCCGGCCTTCTGTCCGGCCGCGCAGCGCTGCTGGCTGATCAGCGCGTACTCGTCCTGCTTCTCGCGGGTGATGTAGTACCGCTTGGCCACGACCTCCGCCGTCTCGATCATCGTCATGTAGATCTCGGGCTTGTGCTCCTCCAGCCACTCGTCGCGCAGGCGATGCAGGTTCATGTGCTCCGTCTGTACGAGACTGATGGACTCGAGGCCGCCCGCGACGACGATCGGCACCTTGTCGACGAGCACGCGCTGGGCTGCGAGTGCGATGGCCTGCATTCCCGACGAGCAGAACCGGTTGACGGTCATCCCCGCCGTCGTCACCGGCAGCCCGGCCCGCAGCGCGGCCTGACGCGCGATGTTCTGGCCGGTGGCGCCCTCGGGCAGCGCGCAGCCCATGATGACGTCCTCGACCTCGCCGGGGTCGACGCCGGCGCGCTTGACGGCATGGGCGATCACGTGGCCGCCGATGTCGGCGCCATGGGTGTTGTTGAAGGCGCCGCGATACGCCTTGCCGATCGGCGTGCGGGCGGTCGAAACGATGACGGCGTCAGCCATGGTGGTCTCCTTGCGACCATTATAAGGGCCGCGGCAGCCTTGTCCGGGGTCGCGCCCGGGCCGCCCTGGAACGCGCTACGCTGTCGACCGCGATGGCCTTCTTCGTCGCGCTCGTGATCGACGGCGCCCTCACGGGGGCGCTCTACGCGCTCGTCGCTCTGGCCTTCGTCGTCGTCTACCGGGCTTCCGGCATGATCAACTTCGCGCTCGGTGAGACGCTGACGCTCGCCTCGCGGCTGGTGGCGTTCGGTGTCCACGGTCTCGGGCTCGGCCTTGCGGGCGGGGTGGTCGTCGGCTGCGCCGGAATGGTCGCCGCCATGCTCGGCTTCAACGCCGCCGTCCTGCGCCGCCTGGCCGGCCGCCCGGTGATCGCGCTCTTGATGATCACGATCGGTCTCGCCGCGCTGATGCGGGGCGCGACCCCGCTGCTGCTGGCCGGTGTGCCGGCGATGCTGATCGTCGCTCCGCCGGCGCCGCTGATGGTCGCCGGCATCGCGGTCGCCACGGAGAAAATGGTCGCGGCGGCGGTGGCCGCCGCATGTATCGCCGCGGTGAGCGTGAGCCTGAAGCGGAGCCGCACGGGCGTCGCGCTTCGTGCGATCGCCGACGACCAGCAGAGCGCGATGGCGGTCGGCATCGACCTCCACCGTTACTTCGGTCTCGCCTGGGGCCTGGTCGGCCTCGTCTCCGTCGTGGCCGGCACGCTGTGGGCCGTCGCGGCGGGCGGCGGCTTCGGCGTGGCGCTCGTCGGGCTCAAGGTCTTTCCCGTCGTCATCCTCGGTGGTGTCGACAGCATCGGCGGCAGCATCGTGGCGGCCGTCCTGATCGGCGTGCTCGAGTCGCTGGCCGCCGGCTACGTCGATCCGCTCGTCGGCGGCGGCTTCAGCACCGTCGCGTCGTACCTGGTGCTGCTCGCGGTCCTGTTCGTGAGGCCCTGCGGGCTGTTCGGCCGTGCCGACGCGCGGCGGATCTAGCGGGCGGGCAGCTCGAACGCGTCGGCGAGCAGCTCGTATGACCGGAGCCGGGTCGCCGCCGTCTCGGTGATCGTCACGACGACCACCTCCTCCACGCCGTAGTCGGCGGCGAGGGTCTCGAGCCGCGCGCGACACTGCGCTGGCGTGCCGGCCACGCGGCGTTGACGCGCATGCTCGACGATCTGCTGCTCCCAGGCGGTGTACGGGTGAGCCTCGGCCTCGGCCACCGTCGGATAGCGTCCGCCGCGGCCGGTGTACAGGCGCGCAATGAACAGGTCGCGGCTCCTGGACAGCCGCTCGGCGTCCTCTTCCCGCTCGGCGCACACGACGAAGACGGCCACGCTCGCGAGCGGCGCCGCGAGCAGCGGTGAGGGCTTGAACTCCCGCGCGTAGGCGCGCGTGATCCGGGCGCCGCCGTCGGCGTTGATGAAGTGCGCGAACGAGAACGCGGTGCCGAAGTGGGCGGCGAGCGCGGCCGACTGATCACTCGAGCCGAGCAGCCACACCTCCGGCACCGTGTCGCCCGTCGGCATGGCGCGGACCTTGGCGAACGGGTGCTCGGGCGGCGGCTCGCCCCCGAGCCAGGCGAGGAGATCGCCGACCTGCTGCGGAAAGAACTCGGGTGAGCCCCCGGCCGGACCGGCGAGCGCACGGGCGGTGAGCTGATCGCTGCCCGGCGCGCGGCCGAGGCCCAGGTCGATCCGTCCGGGGAAGAGCGTCTCCAGCACGCGGAACGATTCGGCCACCTTCAGCGGGCTGTAGTGCTGCAGCATGACGCCGCCCGAGCCGACGCGCATGCGGGACGTCCGCGCCGCCACCTGGCCGATGAGCACCTCCGGCGCCGAGCCGGCGAGCGCGGGCGTCGAATGGTGTTCGGCCAGCCAGTAACGCGTGTAGCCGAGCCGGTCACACGCTTGGGCGAGGGTGAGCGTCTCGCGGATCGCGTCGACGGGCTTGGCGCCGCTGCGGACAGGTGACTGGTCGAGGACGCTGAGGCGCAACATCGGGTGGCTCCTATGGTATCAAGGGGGCATGAGTCCCGATCTCGCGCCGTTCTTCGAGCGTCGGCAGCGCTTCACCGCCGCCATCGGCGACGCCATGGCCATCATCCCCGGCGCCCAGGAGGCGCCGCGCAACGGTGACGTCCACTTCGAGTTCCGCCAGGCGAGCGACTTCTTCTTCCTGACGGGGTTCGACGAGCCCGACGCGGTGGCCGTCGTCAATCCCGCGCACTCGAAGGAGCGCTACGTGCTCTTCGTGCGTCCCCGCGATCGCGAGATGGAGATCTGGAACGGCCGGCGCGCCGGTGTCGAGGGCGCCATCGCGACGTATGGCGCGGACGCCGCCTACCCGATCGATCAGCTCGACGCCAAGCTGCGCGAGTACGCGGTGGAGCGACCCACGCTCTACTACCGGCTCGGCCAGCCGGCGTTCGACGCGCGCGTGACGCGGCTGGTCGCCGAGCTGCGCGCGGCGCGCGCCCGCGGCTTCAGCGCGCCGGTCCGCGTCGAGGACCCCGGGCCGCTGCTGCACGAGCTGCGCCTCCGCAAGACGCCGGCCGAGCTCGCGCGGCTGCGTCGCGCGTGCGAGATCAGCCGCGACGCGCACGCCGAAGCCATGCGCTATGCGACGGCGGGACTGCACGAGTACGAGGTCCAGGCCGCGCTCGAGTTCGTGTTCCGCACGCGCGGCTCGGCGCGCAACGCGTATCCGTCCATCGTGGCCTCCGGCGCCAACGCCTGCATCCTGCACTACGTCGAGAACGCGCGGCGGCTCGAGAACGGCGACCTGCTGCTCATCGACGCCGGCTGCGAGTACGGCTACATGGCGTCCGACATCACGCGTACCTTCCCGGTCAGCGGGCGCTTCAGCGCCCCGCAGCGCGCCATCTACGATGTCGTCTTCCGCGCCAACCAGGCGGGCATCGCGGCCGCCAGACCCGGCGTGAAGTACGAGGTCATCCACGATGCCGCGCGCCGCGTGCTCGCCGAGGGCCTCGTCGAGCTGAAGCTCTTGCCCCGCGGTCTCGCCGACTCGCTCGCCATGCACCACTATCGCGAGTTCTACATGCACGGCACCGGGCACTGGCTCGGCATGGACGTGCACGACGTCGGCGACTACCGGCTCACCAGCGGCTCGCGGACCCTCGAGCCCGGCATGGTGTTCACCGTCGAGCCCGGCCTCTACTTCGACCCCGAGCGCGACAGCGTGACCTACACGCTGCGCGAGTACAGCGAAGAGGAGCAGTGGGAGCGACGGCACCGGCTCGGCATGGCCGCCGCGAAGAAGATCGAGGAGGAGGAGAAGGCCAAGGCGGCGACGGTCACCCATCCGGTGCCCAAGGAGTTCCGCGGCATCGGCATCCGGATCGAGGACGATATCGTGATCACCGAGGCCGGTCACGAGAACCTGACCGCCGGCACCCCCAAGACCATCGACGAGGTCGAGCGCACGTGCGCCGAGACCTCCCGACTGCCGAGGCGCGCGCTATGAAGACGCTCGAGGGCAAGACGGCCATCGTCACCGGTGGCGGCTCCGGCATCGGCCGCGCCGCCGCCCTCATGCTCGCCGCCGAGGGCGCGCGCGTGGCCGTGGTCGGGCGGCGCAAGGAGCCGCTGCAGCAGGTCGTGGCCGAGGTCGAGCGCGAGAAGGGCAGCGCGCTGGCGCGGACGTGCGACCTCACGAAGTCGGCGGAGGCGCGCGAGCTGGGCGCGTGGGCCGTGAAGACGTTCGGCGGCGTCGACATCCTGATCAACAACGCGGGCGAGTCGTCGCACGCCCGCAGCATCCGCTGGACGCCGCAGGAGCAGTGGGAATCGGTGATCAACGTGAATCTCACCGGCGTGTACGCGCTGACGCAGTCGGTGCTGCCGTCGATGCTCGATCGCGGCGCGGGAACGGTGGTGACCGTGGCGTCGCTGGCCGCCCTGCGGCCGGGTGGGCTCGGCGGCGTCGCCTACGGCGCCGCGAAGGCCGGCGCCCGCGCCGTGATGCAGGCGACGCACACCGAGCTGCGCAACAAGGGCATCCGGGCCTGCACGATCTTTCCGGCGGAGGTCGACACGCCCATCCTCGACAAGCGTCCGCTCGTGCCGGACGCCCGGGCGCGCTCGACGATGATGCAGGCCGAGGACGTCGCGCGCGCGATCCTGCTCGTGTGCACGCTGCCCCAGCGGACCGTCATCGAGGAGATCATCATCTCGCCTACCTTCCAGCGCGACGTGTCGAAGGACATCGCCGCCGGCTGGGCCGCGGGTGCGCCGCCGGGAGCGACGTAGGCGCTCAGCGGGTGGTCGCGTCCGCCCGGGCGGGCGTGGCCGGGTTCAGCGTCCGCGCGTCGCCACCCTGGTTCGGCGGATGCTGCCGCGGCATGTCGGGCGTCGGCGCGCCGGTTTCCTTGGCATGGCTCAGCGCCCAGTCGCGCGGCGCTCGCGCGCGCGGCAGCGCGGAGGGATCGGTCGGCACCGAGCTGTCGCAGCGGGCCAGCGTGAGCACGGACAGCACGCCGGCGAGGCTCCACATGACGGTGGTCGAGTTCCAGTGCATGCCGTCGAGGATGGCAACGGTGATGCCACCGAGCCGGCCGCGGATGGTACTATCGCACCACCCATCCGTGTGAAAGGAACCACCATGAGGGAAGCCGTCATCGTCGCCAGCTCCCGGACCCCGCTCGCCAAGTCGCAGCGAGGCTCGTTCAACATGACGCTGCCGTCCGACCTCGCCGCGCACTGCATCAAGGACGCGCTCGGCAAGGTGCCCCAGCTCGATCCCAGGGAAGTCGAGGACGTCATCCTCGGCTGCGGCCAGCCGCACGGCAGCCAGGGTCACAACATCGCGCGCGTGTCGGCCATGCGCGCCGGCCTGCCGGTGAGCGTGGCCGGGCTGACGATCAATCGCTTCTGCTCGTCGGGACTGAACGCGATCGCCATCGCGGCCGGCTACATCATGAACGAGGGCGCCGATGTCGTGTTCGGCGGTGGTGTGGAGTCGATCACGATGATGCAGCGGGACAACGCGCCGAACCCGTGGGTCAAGGAGCATCTGCCGGGAATCTACATGGTCATGGGCGACACGGCCGAGGTGGTGGCCCAGCGCTACAAGATCAGCCGCCGCGCGCAGGACGAGTACTCGCTGCTGAGCCAGCAGCGCACCGCGCGCGCGCAGCAGGAAGGGTTCTTCAAGGAAGAGCTGGCGCCGATGCACGTGACACGCGCCGTCCTCGACAAGAAGACCGGCGAAAAGATCGGCGAGGAGCCGTACTACGTCGAGAAGGACGAGTGCAACCGGCCCGACACGACCCTCGAGGGGCTTGCCTCGCTGCCACCGCACTTCGACAAGACGAGCGGGCAGGGGACGGTGACGGCCGGCAATTCCTCGCAGCTCTCCGATGGCGCCTCCGCCACCCTGCTGATGTCCATGGAGCGCGCGAAAGCGCTCGGCATCAAGCCGAAGCTGATCTTCCGCGGCTTCGCCATCGCCGGCTGCGAGCCGGACGAGATGGGCATCGGGCCGGTGTACGCGGTGCCCAAGCTGCTGAAGCGGCACGGGCTCGCGGTCAAGGACATCGACGTGTGGGAGCTGAACGAGGCGTTCGCCTCGCAGGTCATCTACTGCCGGGACACGCTCGGCCTCGACTCCGACAAGCTGAACCTCAACGGCGGCTCGATCTCCATCGGCCATCCGTTCGGCATGACCGGCTCGCGCATGGTTGGCACCATCGCGAACGAGATGCTGCGCCGCAAGGCGCGCTACGGCGTGGTCACGATGTGCATCGGCGGCGGCCAGGGCGCCGCCGGGCTGTTCGAGGCCTGCCACTAGGCGGGCCGCGCGGCCCCAGCGCCTCTACCCGTTCGGGAGTCGCCGAGGCATACTGCGCTCCTGCAGGCAGGAGGTGCCGTATGAGCA
>DATAOC010000150.1:0-20524 GCA_036265915.1 Candidatus Methylomirabilota bacterium
CGGCTCCGAGGTGAAGGACCTGACGTGGTTCCGCTGCGACGGCCGCGAGATGACCGAGGAAGACTGGAAGAACGCCTACACGCGCTGCTTCGGCCTGCGCCTGGCCGGCGACGCCATCACCGAGCTCGACGCGATGGGCCGCCGCATCGTCGACGACACCTTCCTGGTCATGCTCAACGCCCACCACGAGCCGATGGCCTTCGTCCTCCCCGCGCACCGCAAGAACGTGCGCTGGGAGCCGATGCTCGACTCCCGCGAGCCGACCGGTCGCCGACGCACCCGCCCGTACCGCGGCGGCCAGACCTACGAGATGGAAGCGCGCTCCATCGCCGTCCTGCGGCTGCGGCGGGAGGATGGGGACGAGGGGGACGACGAGTAGCTCGCGGGGGGCGACGTGTCGCCTTGGTGCTCGGTCCTTCAGCCAGCCGGCGAGGTACTCGGCGATGATGCGATGTCCTACCGCGTTAGGATGACCGTCGCGGGTCTCGGCATACGGCTGCTGCGTCGACGTGCGAAGCGCGCGCAAGACATCGAGGACGTCGATGTGAGCGGCATGCATCTCACGGATGAGACGGCCGCGCAACGCGGCTTCATCGGCGACCGTCTCACGCAGGTCGGGGTGGTGCTCGGGATCGTGCACCCGCGGCCAGAAGACGCTCTCCTTCGTGGGCACGATGAGCACGACGAAGTCGACATGCTCCCGTGCGCAGCGGACGGCCATCGCCTCCAGGGCCCGGATGCTCCACTGAAATCCGAGCTCTATGCGCGGGTCTCGCGTGTTCATTCCGAGGTGACTGTATGGTGCGCGCAGAATCGTGCGCCAGTCCGGCCCATACACGACCGAAAAGTGCCTCCGGTCGTCCGGCGTGAGCTTCGCGACTGCCTCGTCGAACGTTTCCGTCGACGCCGGCCGCGCGGTGAGCTGCGTACGCACCTCGTGCGCGAAGCGGTACAGGCGGACGTGATCACCAAGCCACCCGCGCACGTGCGACAACCGGCCGCGAGCGAAGAGCCGCTCCACCTGGGGTTCGATCGGTTCGCGTGCGTCGACGTCGGCCGCCCGAGCGGCGAGTTCATCCGACGACGACCCAGGTGGGTGCAGACGGCTTACGAGCGCGTAGGTGTCGAAGAAGTCGTTTCCCATGAATACGGCGGTGATCACCAGCTTGGGACGGAGCGTGAGTGCGTCAGGCAGCATTCGCTCGTACTGTCCTGGGCCGTAGCCGCCGTGCGCCATGCTGTACACGGTCGTGCCGGTCGTCCCGGCCAGAACCGCGGGCCAGGCGTCTTCGCGCGCCACGCCGATTCCGTACGTGTGGGAGTCGCCGATGGCCACGATGTCGGCATGCGACAGCGCTGCCCGGTTGCGAAAGCCGCGCGTGTCGTGGTCGGGATGCCGGGGGTTCCCCCGAACACGCAAGATCGGGTCTTCGAGCCAGAGCGATATGGGCTCAAATCGCGCGCCCAGAGCGGAGGCGAACAGCAGGTGGAGGCCGAGCTCCGCGCAGAGCAGCGAAGCCGCGAGGATCAGCAGCTGTGCCCGGAGCGCTTTGCCCCAGTGACGTCGGCGGGATTCAATGACCATCGGCCTCCCGAGTCCGGGCGGAGATTTCGTCAAATAAACCAGAACAGGGACTTAATTGAAATATATTCGGCGATCTAGGTCCAGGCCCTCGGCGCCTGGCACGCGATCGCCGCGGATGCCTCGGTACCTGTAGCCTTCACGATAGGAGGCCGCCATGGGCAACAAGATCCGCGTGAACACCGCCAACGCTCAGGAACTGCTAGAAGTGCCGGGGTTGCGTCCGGACGAAGCGGACGCGATCGTCCGATATCGTACGGAGCACGGGCCGATCTCGGACGCCGCGCAACTCAGCCGCGTGCTCGGCGGTAAGGAGCTGGATCGCTCCGCGCGCGAGCGCATCGATTTCGACCCGGCCAACCAGACGGCGCCGGAGGCGCCCGGGGCCTAGACCTACACGCGCGTGCTCTGCCCGGCCCAGTACGGCTCGCGGAGCACGCGCTTGACGAGCTTCCCCGCCGTGTCGCGCGGGAAGTGCTCGTGGAACGACACCTCGCGCGGAGCCTTGTAGTCGGCGAGGTGGACGCGGCAGAAGTCCACGACGTCACGCTCGCTGGCGGACATGCCGGGGCGAAGCTGGATGGCGGCGTGCACGCGCTCGCCCCAGTCGGCGTCGGGGACGCCGAAGACGGCGGCGTCCTCGATGGCGGGATGGCGGTGCAGGGCGTCCTCGATCTCGGCGGGGTAGATGTTCACGCCGCCGGAGATGATCATGTCCCGCTTGCGATCGCAGATGTACACGAAGCCGTCGGTGTCGATCCACGCCACGTCGCCGACGGACATCCAGTCGCCGCGGGACGTCTGGGCCGTCGCGACGGGGTTCTTGTAGTACTCGTCGAAGACACCGCTGTAGCGGCGCACGAACAGCTCGCCCGGCGTTCCGGTGGGCGCGGGACGGCCGTCGTCGTCGAGCACGGCGAGCTCGACGCCGGGCGCGGCGCGGCCGCACGAGCCCGGCTTGCGCAGCACGTCCTCCGGGCGCAGCACGGTGTTGATGCCGAGCTCGGTCGAGCCGTAGAACTCGTAGAGCACCGGGCCGAACATCGCGGCGATCTGCTCCTTCACCCGCATCGGGCACGGGGCGGCAGCCACGACGATTGACCGCATGGACGAGACGTCGTAGCGCGCGCGGACGTCGGCCGGCAGGTCGACGATGCGCTTGAGCAGCGTGGGCGCCATGAAGGTCGTCGTGCAGCGGTGGCGCGCGATGTGGCGGAGCGCGTCCTCGGCGTCGAACTTCCGCATCACGACGACGGTGGCGCCGACCATGTGGGCGTAGGACGCGAAGCCGCCGGGCGCCGAGTGGTAGAGCGGCCCCGCCACGAGATGAACGTGGGCCGGATCGACGCAGTCGAGGGCGGCGAGGCGCGGAAGGACCGATGACGGATCGGTCACGCGCCGCAGCGCGCCCTTCGGCTTGCCGGTCGTGCCGGCCGTGTAGACCATCGAGCCGCCCACGGCGGCCGGCGGGGGCGGCGCCTCGCGACTGCCGCGCGCCAGAAGATCGTCATAGGTCTCGGCCCACGGACGGCGCTCGGCGCCGAGCGTGATGAAGCGGCGCACGCCGGCGCCGTCGCGAACGCGCTCGACCATCGGCAGGAACGCGTCGCCCACGAACAGCGTCGTGGCGTCGGCGTTGTCGAGGATGTAGGCGACCTCGTCGGCCGTGAGCCGGTGGTTCAGCGGGACCGCGATGGCGCCCAGCGCGCGGATCGCGGCGGAGGCGATGAGGTTCTCCGCGGAGTTGTGCGCGTAGATCACCGCGTGCTCGCCCTGGGCGACGCCGAGCGCGGCCAGCGAGCTCGCCAGCCGGTTGCGGGTGTGGAAAAACTCTCGCCAGGTGAGGGAACGCGTGCCCTCGATCAGGGCCGGCCGGTCCGGCTGCGCGGCGGCGTACCGGGCAACGAGATCCATGAGCCGAGAGTCTACCCCGTGCTGGCGCGGTATGTGCACCGTCATGCAGGGATGCCCGACGGCCGCGCCGCGTCGCTTCGCCGCTTCCAGCCGCTGATCGTCGCCGGCATCCTCGCGTTCGCGATCTTCTGCCTGGCCATCGCCCGCGAGGTGCTGATCCCGATCGCGCTGGCCATGCTGCTGACGTTCATGCTGGCGCCGGTCGTGCGCTTCCTCGAGCGGCGGCGGCTGCCGCACGTGGCCGCGGTCGTCCTCACCGTCGTGCTCGCGTTCTCCGCGATCGGCGGGGTCGGATACCTGCTCGCCTCCCAGGTCAACGCGCTCGCCGGCGACCTGCCCAACTACGAGGGCACCATCAAGCGCAAGGTGCGCGAGCTGCGGCGCGCCGGCAAGGGCGGGACGATCGAAAAGGCGCAGTCGACGGTGAAGGAGGTCATCGGCGAGCTGCAGAAGAACGACGACGCGAAGAAGCGCGCGCCGGCGCCGGTGGTCATCGAGCGCGAGCCGGCGACGGGACTGGCCGGGATTCGCGAAGTGCTCGGCGGCGCGGCCGCTGTGCTGGCCACCGCGGGCCTCGTGATCGTCCTCGTCATCTTCATGCTCGCCGAGCGGCAGCGCCTGCTGGACCGGCTCATCCGGCTCGGCGGCTACACGCGGATGTCGATGACGACGAAGATCCTCGCCGACGCCGGCGAGCGGATCAGCCGCTACCTCGTCATGCAGTCGATCATCAACGCGGGGTTCGGCGTCGCCATCGGCCTCGGGCTGTTCCTGATCGGCGTGCCGTACGCGCTGCTCTTCGGCGTGCTGGCCGCGATGCTGCGCTTCATTCCCTACGTCGGCGCCTGGCTCGCGGCCAGCCTGCCGTTCGTGATGAGCCTGGCCGTGTTCACCGGCTGGCGCGAGCCGATGATGGTGATCGCGGTGTTCGCCGGCGTCGAGCTGGTGATCTACCTGCTCGTCGAGCCGTTCCTCATCGGCCACAGCGCGGGTGTGTCGCCGCTGGCCCTGCTCGTGACGCTCGCGTTCTGGACTTGGCTCTGGGGGCCGATCGGCCTCGTCGTCGGCACGCCGCTCACCGTGTGCCTGGTCACCCTCGGCAAGTACGTCCCCGGCATGGAATTCATCGTCGTGCTCTTCGGCGACGAGCCGGTGGTGACGCCCGACGTGGCCCTCTACCAGCGGCTGCTCAAGGGCGACGAGGACGAGGCGCAGCACGTGCTGCACGACTACGTGAAGACGCACGAGGCGGACGACGTCTACGACGAGGTGCTGATGCCGGCGCTGTGTCGCGTGCGCACCGACGCCGCGCGCGGCGCCATCGGCCCCGAGGACGCGCTCGCGATGACGCGCGCGATGCAGGAGATGCTCGACGCCTTCGACGTCAGTGCGCTCCCGGCCGCGGCCGCGCGGGACGCCGGGGACAGCACCGTCGCCGCGCCGACACCGACGCTGCGCGTGCTGGCGTGCGCGGCGCGAGATGAGATCGACGAGGCCGCGCTGCGCATCCTCGCGAGCCGGCTCGCGACCGACGCGGTCGAGGTCGACATCGTGCCGTCGAGCCTGCTGGCGGCAGAGGTCGTCGAGCGCGTGACGGCCGTCGAGCCGGCGGCGGTCGTGGTGGCGCTGCTCGCACCCGGCGGCCTCGCGCAGGCCCGCTACATCTTGAAGCGGCTGCGCGCGCGCTTCGCGGAGCTGCCGCTCGTGGCCGTGCGGTGGGGTCCGCCCGACGGCGCCGACGACGCGCGTGCGCGGCTCCTTGCGGCCGGGGCCACCGACTTCGTCGGCTCGATGCGCGAGGCGCGCGCCAGCGTGCTGCAGTACCGGCGGGTGCGCACGGAGCCCGTGCCCTCACAGGCGGCGTGACCTCCGGCGCGCGCGGCGCTATGCTGCTGCCGTGCGCCTCGCCGCGCTCGTCCTCACGCTCGCCCTGTCCGGCTCCGCCCACGCGCAGACGACGCACTGGGAGGGCGTGGGCGTCATCATGGCGCTGCTGCCGCCACCCTCGGCGCTGCACGCCACGCGACCGGTGATCATCCTCGACCACGAGCCGATCCCGGGACTGATGGAAGAACGGATGTCCATGCCGTTCATCGTGGACTCCGCCGCGCGGTTCGCCGACCTCAAGGTCGGAGAGCGGGTCGCGTTCGAGCTGCGCGACACGCCCGGCGCGCTGCTCGTCGTGCGACTCGACCGCCTGAAGCGCTGATCAGGCCGCGTCGACGCGCGCGGCGGTCGTGCGTGTCTTCGCGACGAGCACGGGGCAGGGCGCTGTGCGCACCACGCGCTCGGCGACGCTGCCGACCAGCAGCCGGTCGAGGCCCGAGCGGCCGTGCGTGCCCACCACGACCAGATCGACGCGCTCGTCCGCCGCGGTCTCGGCGATGACGGGCGCCGGCGCGCCCGTGCGCACCAGCGCGCGCGCGAGGACGCCGCTGGCCCGCGCGCTCCGCGCCCGGCGGTCGAGCGCGTCGTCGACCCAGCGACGCTGCTCCTCGTAGATGGTCGCCACCTGGCCGGCGCTGACCTCCGGATACGCGGGCAGGTCCATGTAGACGTGCAGCAGGACCAGCTCGGCGCCGTGAATCTTCGCGAGGTCCACCGCGCACTCGAGCGCCCGCTCGGCGGACTCGGCGAAATCCGTGGCCACCAGGATCCGTCGGAACGTCACGTCGTGCGCGTCTGCGGAGGATACTGGTTGAAGCGTCGGGCGGCGGCGCGGCCGAGCCGCGTGACCGCATAGAGAGCGCCGCTTCCGGCCGCGCGCTGCAGCTGCAGGCCTCGCGCATGACCGCGCGTGTCGCCGGCGTCCGGGAGCAGCCGATTGACGAGACCCAGCGCGCCGACGACGGTGCCGGGGAAGAGGCCGTGCGTCCGCGCGAGGATCTGCGCGGGCAGTGACAGGATGGGCTCGCGCTCGCCGCGTCGGATGGCGCGGACGATGCGTCGCGCCGCGCGCTCGGCGTCCATGGAGACGAGCGGGAGGGTCGAGCCGAGCGCGAACCAGGTGAACTCCTCGGCCGGTCGGCCCTCGAACTCCGCGTTCAGGTACGACCCCGTGCGCATGAGCCCGGGCACCACGGTGGTCACACGCACGCCGTCCTTCGCCACCTCGGCGGTCAGCCCCTCGGAGAATCCGACCGCGGCGAACTTGGCCGCGCCGTATGGCAGGAGATGGGGGACGCTGACCTTGCCGCCGATCGACGTGATGTTGACGATCCGGCCGCGCCGCCGCGCTCGCATCCTGGGCAGCACGGCCAGCGTCGGGTGGACGACACCCCAGAAGTTCACGGCCATGGCGTGCTGGAACTCGCGAGGCCCCAGGGCCTCCACCGGCGCGACCTGGATGATGCTGGCGTTGTTCACCAGAATGTCGACCGGGCCGAGCCGGCTCTCGGTCTCCGCCACCAGCGCCGCAGTGGCGACGGGATCCGCCACGTCGCACCGGATGCCGATGACCTCGGCGCCGTGCCTCTCCAGCTCCGCGCGGGCGCGGTCCAGCTCCGCCGCGTCGCGCGCGCAGATGGACAGCCGGCAGCCGGCACGGGCCAGCTCGCGCGCGATCAAGAACCCGAGGCCGCGGGAGCCGCCCGTGACGATGGCGACGGATCCGAAGAGGCTCGCCTGACGCCGGCGTGCCTGGCGCACCCGCGACGTGACCGCGAATGCGCCGACCGCCGCGAGCGCGAAACCAAGCATGCCCCGGTTGCGTGCAGCGCTTATGCCACCTACTGCGCTAACCAGGCCTTCATGAACGTGTTGCCATCGTACGTCGTCAGAGCCGGCTTGTAGCCGCGCAGCTTCTTGTCGCGGAAGAAGAAGCCTTCGACCCAGGCGACGGGGACGGCCCCCGTGGTGCCGCTGGTCAGGATGTGGCGCTGCAGCTCCCAGTAGAGCTGCTTGCGCTTGTCCCGGTTCGTCTCCCGGGCGGCTCGATCCGTCAGCTCGTCGACCTTGGCCTCCGACAGCTGCGCGTAGTTGCTCCCCGCGTTCGTGTGGTAGACGACGTGGAAGACATCGCCGGGATCGGTGCCGTCCATCGCGCGATCCTGGCTGGCGATCATCTGGAAGTCGCCCTTGCCGAAGCTTGCATACCCGGCCGCGCTCTCGTGCGTCTTCAGCGTGCCGCGGATCCCGATCTTGCGCAGCTGCGCGATCACGAGCTGGGCACGGTCCACGTAGTTGCCGACCTGGCGGACGGCGACCTCGATGTCCACGCCGTTCGGATGATGCTTCTTCACCAGCTTCTCCGCCTCGGCGAGGTCGGCCTCCTTGCTCTGGCGGCAGCCGGGCGTCTTGTTGACCTCCTCCAGCGGCAGCGCGAAATCACCGACCAGCTTCGGATCGAGGATCGCGCACGGCACGCCGGCGCCTTCCAGCGCCTTGGCGACGAGATCCTGGCGATCGACGGCGAGGAACACCGCCCGGCGCATGTCGGGATTGTCGAACGGCGCGCGCTTGCTGTTCATGTACAGCACGAAGATCGTGTTGATCGGCCAGCGATAGATCTCCACGTCGTCGCCGCGGGCGTTCTTCACCTCGTCGGCCTGCGTCTTGCGCATCGGGGGCCAGGCGTCCCACAGCATGATGCGCCCGGCTTTCGCGGCCGCGACCTGGGTCGGGCCGCCGACGAGGATGTACTGCTTCACGCCGTCGAGGTACGGCAGGCCGGGGATGAAGTAGTCCTTGTTCTTCTCCCACTCGATGACGGAGCCGCGATCGTATTTCTTGAACTTGAAGGGACCGGTGCCGATCTGGGCCTCCGGCCGGTTCAGGTCCCCGTACTTCTCGAGCACGTGCTTGGCCGCCACCCGGCACCACGCCGAGGCGATGGCGCCCGTGAAGTAGGACACGGGCGCCTTCAGCGTGAACTGCACGGTGCTCGCATCCGTCGCCTCGACGGAGGCGACGAGCGGCTTGAGCGAGGCGCCGCACTTCGGGCTCTTGAAATCGGGGGCGAGCATGCGGTCGAACGAGGCTTTCACGTCGGCCGAGGTGAACGGCTGGCCGTCGTGCCACTTCACGCCTTTCCGGAGGTGAAACGTGTACGTCTTGCCGTCCGGCGAGACCGTCCAGCGCTCGGCGAGATCGGGAGCGATCTTCGACGGATCGTCGGGATCCCAGTGGAGCAGGCCGCTGTAGACGCCCGCCGTCGCCTGCTGGACGACCAGCGGAGACTCGGCGTGGACGTCGAGCCGCCCGGGATCGCCATAGTCGAACCAGTTCAGGATGCCGCCGTACCGCGGCTTGTCCTGCGCCACCACCCCCGCCGGCACGGCGAGCGCGCCGCACAGGAGCGCGAGAAGCACCGCGCGTATCTTCATGCTCGATCTCCCTTGTCGTCGATGTCGTCAGCCGAGGCCGCCGCGCAGCCGCGGGTCGGCGAGGTCGCGAATGGCGTCGCCCAGGAGGTTGAGGCCGAACACCGCGAGGCTGATGGCGACGCCGGGAAAGAAGACCAGCCACGGCGCGTTCTCGATGGCCTGCGTGCCCGCCGTCAGCATCCCGCCCCACGACGGCTCGTCCGGCGGCGCGCCGGCGCCGATGAAGCTGAGCGAGGCTTCCACCACGATCGCGTACGACACGTTCGTGGTGACGAGCACGATATACGTGGCCAGGCAGTTGGGCAAGATGTGGCGCACCACCACGCGCGTGTGCGAGCAGCCGGCGGCGGTGGCCGCCTCCACGAACGGAAACTCCTTCACCGACAGCGCGACCGCGCGCACCGTGCGGGCGGCGGTGGGCACCAGCAGCAGGAGCAGCGCGAGCACGACGTTGTTCACCGACTGGCCGAGCGCGGCCATCAGGGCGAGCGCCAGGATGATCGGCGGCAGGGCCATCAGCGAGTCGACCACGCGCTGGCTGCCGGAGTCCGGTGCGCCGCCCACGTACGCGGTCACGACGCCCCAGAGGCCGCCCAGCGTGACGCCGATCAGCACCGAGGTGAGGCCGACGTAGAGCGAGAGCCGCGCGCCCCACACGACACGGCTGAGCACGTCGCGCCCGATCTGGTCGGTGCCCATCGGAAATGCCGCGCTCGGCGGCAGGTAGGGCGCGAAGCCGGTCTCCTTGGGGCCGTGCGGCGCCAGCAGGGGCGCGAGCAGCGCCACGACGACGAGCGCGAAGACGATGACCGCGCCCACGGCGCCGAGCGGCTGGCGGCGGATGATCGTCGCGAGCGTCGTGAGCCGGGCGCGGACCGCGGCCGGCCTGTTCAAGGCGGGCGCGGCTGCGCTCGCGGCGACCGCGCGTGGCCTCATGCGAAGCGGATCCGGGGGTCGAGCCAGCCGTAGAGGACGTCCACGGCGAGGTTGACGGCGAGGAAGATGAGCGCCATGAGAAAGATGATCGCCTGGACGGTGGGGTAGTCGCGGTAGGAGACGGCCTGCACGAGGGCCAGGCCCATGCCGGGCACGGCGAAGATGATCTCCATGATGACGACGCCGCCGAGCAGGCGGCCGCCCCACCAGCCGATGAAGGTCACCACGGGCAGCAGCGAGTTGCGCAGCGCGTGGCGGTACATGACCGCGCGCTCGCCCAGGCCCTTGGCGCGCGCGGTACGCACGTAATCCTGGCGGACGACCTCGAGCATCTGCGAGCGCGTGAGCCGCATGATCGGCGCGCTGATGTAGTACGCCTGCGCGAGCGCGGGCCAAATCAGCTGCTTGAGGTTCTCCAGCGGCGCCTCCGTGAGCGAGACGTACTCGAGCGGTGGCAGCCAGCGGAAGACGCGCACGAGGAGGTAGAGCATCAGCACGCCGGTGAAGAAGATGGGCAGGCTGAGGCCGCTGATGCTCAGCACGCGCACGAGATAGTCGAGCCAGGTGTTCTGACGGACCGCGGATACGACGCCGAGCGGGATCGACCACAGCGCGGCGAGCACGAGCGTCACCGCGGCCAGCTCCAGCGAGCGCGGAAAGCGCTCGGCCACGATGTCGGTCACCGGACGGCGCTGACTGTAGGAGTAGCCGAAGTCGCCGCGCACGGCGCCGGCGAGCCAGCCGACGTACTGGCTCACCAGTGATCGGTCGAGGCCGAGCTCACGGCGGATCTGCTCGATCTGCTTCTTCTGCACCGACGACGTCTCGGCGCCCGTCTGGTAGACGAGGATCTCGGCGATATCACCCGGCACCATGCGCATGAGCACGAAGATCAGCAGGGAGGCGCCGAACAGCGTCGGCACGAACAGGACCAGGCGCCGCAGCACGTAGGCGCGCACGGCTCAGCGGAGGCGACGCAGAAAGCCCGCGATGGCGCGGCCGATCTCCGTCGGCGAGTCCTCCTGGATGAAGTGGCTGCCGCGGACCGTGACCTCCTGCTGGTTGCGCCAGCGCCGGCAGAAGTCGCGCTGGCGACCGGTGAGGATGGAGCCGGGCTCGGCGTTGACGAACAGCTTGGGCACGATGCTCTGGCTGTGCCAGGCGCCGTACGCCTCCACGACCGCGACCACGTCTGCCGGCTCGCCGTCGACCGGGATCTCGCGCGGCCACGTGAGGGTCGGGCGGCGGGACTCGCCGGGGTGGCGGAACGGCTCGCGATAGTGGTCCATCTCTTCCTGCGTGAGCCCGCGCAGCACGCTCGCCGGCAAGATGCGCTCGACGAAGACGTTCTTCTGCAGCACCATGTCCTCGCCGGCGGGCGAGCGCATGGCCTGAAAGATCTTCCGCGCCGCCTCCGGCCAGTCGTTCCACGTCACCGGCATCACGAGCGCTTCCATGTAGACGAGCGCGCGCACGCGATCGGGATGGCGACGCGCCCAGTCGAAGCCCAGCGCCGAGCCCCAGTCGTGCATGACCAGCGTGGCGTTCGTGACGTCGAGCGCGTCGAACCACGCGTCCAGATAGCGCGCGTGGTCGACGAAGCGGTACGAGCCGCCGCTTGCCTTGCCGGAGCGCCCCATGCCGATGAGATCGGGCGCCAGACAGCGGCCCGACGCCTCGAGGAGCGGAATCACGTTGCGCCAGAGGTATGAGGACGTCGGGTTGCCGTGCAGGAAGACGACTGGCGCCCCGACGCCGACCTCGACGTAGGCGATGTGGCTGTCCAGCACCGGCAGCCGGCGGCGCTCGTAGAAATCGGCCGCGGAGATCGTCGCCATGGGTCAGGAGAGTATCACCGTGCGCGGCCGGTCCACGGGCCCCAATCATGCAATGGCACGCGTGATCGATGGCACGCGTGCTCATCGGCACCAGCGGCTACGTCTACGGCGACTGGCGCCGGCGCTTCTACCCGCGCGACGTGCCGGCGCGGGACTGGCTACCGTTCTACGCCGCGCGTTTTCCGACCGTCGAGCTCAACAGCCCGTTCTACCGGCTGCCGCGCGCGGCGACGTTCCGGGCGTGGGCGGCCGCGGTGCCGCCCGAGTTCGTGTTCGCCGTCAAGGCCAGCCGGTTCCTGACGCACATCAAGCGGCTGCGCGATCCGGGGCCGCCGCTGACGCTGTTCATGAAGCGCGCACGGGGGCTCGGCGAGACGCGCGGTCCGATCCTGTTCCAGCTGCCCGCGCGCTTCCACGCGAATCTCGAGCGGCTCGACGGTTTCCTGGCGGCGCTCACGCGCCGCCGCCTCGGCCGGGCCGTCCTGGAAGTGCGCCACGGCTCGTGGCTGACCGACGAGGTCTACGAGCGCCTGGCGCGCGCCAACGTCGCCTTGTGCCTGCACGACTGGCGCGAGCAGCCGGTGACGGGGCCGCTGACCGCCGACTTCGTCTACGTGCGCCGCCACGGCACGCGCCTGCGCTATGGCGGCTCGTACACGGAGCGGATGCTGCGCGCCGACTCGGCGCGGATCGCGGACTGGACCGCCGGTGGCCGCGACGTGTACGTGTATTTCAACAACGACGGCCGCGCGGCGGCGGTGCGGAATGCGCGCACGTTGACGCTCTATACCTCACGGGCTATTGCCGCCCACGACGTCGACAAGGTAAACGCTTGGGGATGTGTCCGACGTCGGCCGTGTGGCGTGAAGAAGCGCGCGTCGTGACACAATCGGCAGCGGTGGAGGACGCTGAAGCGAGCAGGCGAGCAATACTGGCGGCTTGGCTGCTGTCGGCGGCCCTCGTGACCGGCTTGCGCTGCCTGAACGTCGCTGACATCGGTTATGACCTGACGTTCCAGATCCAGGCTGCGCAGAATCTGATCGCAGGCAATGGGCTCTCGATCTACAAGCACGACAGCCCGGACCTCTCTCAGCCAGCGCGCCTCTTCACGCTGACCCATTTCCCGGCGGGATTCTCCCTGCTGACCGCCGGACTGCTGTCCGTTGGCGCCACGCTGCCGATCATCGTCAAGCTGCAGGGCGCGGTGGCTACCATGCTGGGCTGGTGGGGATGGGGACGGCTCGGCGAGTCGTTCCTTTCCGCCGACGCCAAGCGCAGTCGGGTCTGGTGGTGGGTCGCCGTCGTGATCGCCACCGTCACGCCGCTGCGGTACACGCCGCCATGGTGGGGGACCGACGTCGTGCTCTGGGCGGCGGTGCCGTGGGTGCTGCTCTGGGTGGTGACGGCTTCGGCCGACGACACACCACGGAGCAATCGGCTCGACCTCGCCGCCGGCGCGGTGTGCGGCGTGTGCATCATGTGGCGCTATGCGAGCCTGTTCCTCGCCGCCTATGTCGGCGCGGTGATCGTCTGGCAGTCGCGGCTGCGCCTGGCTGTCGTGCTCCGGCGGTCGCTACTCTTCGGGCTCGGGTGCCTGCCGGCAGTTGCGGCGCAGCTCTACATCAACGAGATACTCGCGGTCGTCCCCGCGCGCCCGGGTGGGCTCGAGATCGGCGAGAACAATACGAGCTTCATCGCGCAACGCGCCTGGGAAGGCGTCTCGCTGTTCGGCAATTCGAACTACGCATGGCTGTTCTGGCTGCCGGGACAAGCGGTGGACTTCTTGACCCTCCGGGACGGCGCGGTGCCGTGGCGGGCCGCGATCCTGGCCGTCGTCACGGTCGTTTTCGTCGTGTCGATCATGACGTATCGACTCGGGCCGCTGGCCGCCGGACGGGATCCCCGGATCGTCGGCCTCGGACTGTTCATGGTGCTGCCGCTGGCGCTGTGGGTCTGCACGATGCTCAGCCACTCCACGTTCATGGCCGATCAGCGCTACTACTGGTCGCTCGTGCCGCTCGGCGTGCTGCTCTTCCATGCGCTCGCGTCGCGGAGCGAGACAGTGAACGTCTCTATGCTGGCCGCCGTGATCTACGTCGTGGGTTACGTCGGCGTCAGCGCGCTCGGCATCATGCTGCTGTTCACCCCGGGCGAGCGCGGCTCGATGCAGCGCACGCGGCTCATCGGAACGGCGTCGTTCGCGCACTGGCCTTCCACGCGCGCGACATACGAGACATACGAGGCACGGCAGTTCGTCGCCGGGCTGCTGAGTCGCGACCCCGGCATCATACTTCTGACGACCAAGGCCCAGTGGTTTCTGGCGGACGGTGCCGTGGACCGATCGCGTCTCATGGTGCTGCGAAAGTGTGACGAACTGCCGACATACGTCAGCCGACCGGCTCGCGTCGTGATCCTGACGTTCGATGGGCCGGGGCCGGCCGGCACGATATGGGCCTGGGGTCGGGCTCGTCGCGTGGTTCGGGCGCCGTGTCTCGAAAATCTACCCGGGTTACGGCCCCTAGCTCGCTTCGCCGACGAGGGCGTGAAAGTTCTGGAGTCATGGGTTCCGGCCGGGACAGCTCTCCGGGGCGGGAAAATGTAAGATTCACACTCGGATTGCGCATTAATTTCTTCATCTCGCGCTGCGGGCGTGTGAGAATCGCCTGCAGGTATGAAGAGGATTTCCCAGCGCCTGCTCGGGCCCATTCTCTTCTCTGCCGTCGTTCTGGTCGCGGGCTGTGGCAGCGGTCGCCTCGTCCTTCCCGTCCAGATCGAGCCCTCGGCCATGGTCGCCCCGCGCGACCCTCGCTCGCTCACGACTCACGAGAGCGCCGTGCGCGGGATTGCCGCGATCCTCGTCCGCAACCTCGGGTTGCCGATGCCGTCGTCGTTCACGGTCTACGTCTACTCCGGCCGCCAGACGTTCGAGCAAGGGCTGATCAACGACGCACAGGTCACCCCGGTCCGCGCCGCCGAGCTCAGCGAGTTCGCGGTCGGCATCGGCAAGTGGCGTCAACTCCTGCTGAACGACGATGCGGGCCAGGCGCAGGGCCGCGAGTGGTTTCGCTTGATCGCCCACGAGCTCGCGCACGTGTCGCAGATCGAGATGGCCGGTGGGGAGGGACGCGCGGAGCAGTGGCTGGCCGAGGGCATGGCGGAGTATGTCGCCTTCAGCGCGCTCGAGCGCCTGTCGCTCGACACGGTGGCGAATCGCCGTGTGCTGGCGACGAAGGGCATCCGGAACCACGCCGCGCTCGTCGCGGCACGCCTCGATCTCGAGACGCTCGGCAACCCGCGCGGCTTCACGGTCCGGCACCTGAAGGAAGGCTCGCTGCCGACGTACCAGCTGGCGTTCCTGATGGCCGACTACCTGATCGAGCGCGACGGCTTCGCGCGCGTGGTGAGCTACTTCCGTACCTTCGAGCGACGGCAGGATCGCCACGCCAACTTCCGGGAAACCTTTGGCCAGAGCCTCGATCAGTTCGAGCAGGAAGTGCTCGCGCATCTCAAGACCGTCGTCCGCTAACGCGCCGCCCGCCGAGTCCCCCGCCGGAACCCTCCCGTCGTGCGCACGGTATACTCCCTGAGGGAAGGAGCCGCTCAATGATGAAGATTCTCGTCGCCGCCATGGCCGCGATCGCGGTGGTTGGCGGCGCAGTGCCGGCCCGCGCAGGCGCGCCGACCGATACGGTTCGGGAGTACACCGACGCGGTCGTCCGCGTCCTCGAAGATCCCTCGCTGAAGACCGAGGACAAGAAGGCCGACCGCCGTGCAATGGTCCGCAAGATTGCCATCGACATCTTCGACGTCCAGGAGACCGCGCGCCGCGCGCTCGGGCCGCACTGGCAGCAGCGCACGCCGCCCGAGCGCGAGGAGTTCGTGCAGCTCTTTGCCGATCTGCTGGAGCGGACGTACATCAACAAGATCGATCTGTTCGGCGGTGAGCGGTTGAAGTTCACCGAGGAGAAGGTCGACGGCGACCACGCGGTCGTGCGCGCCAAGGTCGTCACCAAGCAAGGAACCGAGGTCCCGGTGGAGGCGCGGATGCTGAACCGCACCGGCCGCTGGCAGATCTATGACGTCGTCATCGAGAACATCAGCCTGATCGGCAACTACCGCTCGCAGTTCGACCGGATCATCCGGACGGCGTCGTACCCCGAGCTGGTCAAGCGCCTGCGCACGCAGGGCGAGTTCCTGGCCGAGAAGGACGCGGCGCCCCGGCGCACGGAGAGGTAACACGACCGTGCCGCACGCGTCGGTGGAGATCGCCGGCTGGCCGACGCGCTTCATCGGCGGCGACGGCGCCACCCGACGGGTCTTCGAGGAGCCGGTGTCGCCGTCATCCACCGTACGCTCCGTGCTCAAGTCGCTCAGCGTGCGCTACCCCGAGCTCGACGCCGCGCTCTGGCACGGCGGCGGTCTCGGCGAGCACATCGAGATCCTGGTCAACGACGCGGTGCTTGGCATCGACCACACGCTGGACTCGCCGCTGAAGCCGGGCGACCGGGTCACGCTGCTCGCGCAGTTCATGGGCGGACGCTGATGGCGCGCTGGGAGATCGTGGCGTGGCAGGACATCCCCGCCGCCGTCGAAATCACCGACGACGATGGTCAGCTCACGCTTCAGCTCAGTGAGCGATTCCAGGCGCTCATCGACTCCGTCGCCATGCAGCAAGGCCTCGAAGGCTCCGAGGCGTACCTCGAGCAGTGGCGAAAGCTTCCGGGCGGCGAGCGGCCGGGCAGCGCACGCGAGGTCGGCACGGCGGTGCTGGAAGAGCTCGAGGCGCGATTCATGGACTACATCGGGCGCGCATTCCGGCGTGCCTGACATGCGCGTCCGGCGCCCGTCCGCGCGAGGCCCGCGCAAGGTGGTACGGTGATTCGTGATGAGGGATACGGTCAAGCGGCTCGCGTTTCGGTTGCCCGTCGTCGGACGCCTGCTGGCCGATCGCGAGGCGTTGTATCGAGCGTGCGGTCTCTACCGTCCCGGCCATTACTATTCGCCGATCCCGTCTGCCGACGAGGTACAACGAGATGCGGAGCGCTTGTGGCGGATGCCGCGGACGCTGCCCGGGATCGACTTGCGCGAACAAGCGCAGCTCCGGTTGCTGGACGAGTTTGCCGAGTACTACAAGGAGCTTCCCTTTCCTGAGGCGCCCTCGCCGGCACGCCGCTACTACCTGAAGAACTCGGTCTTCACGTATGCGGACGGCATCACCCTGTACTGCATGCTCCGACACGCGACACCGCGGCGCATCATCGAAGTGGGGTCGGGCTTTTCCTCGGCGGCCATGCTGGACACGAGCGAGCTCTTTCTCGCAGACCGTGTGCAGTTCACGTTCATCGAGCCTGACCCGGCACGGCTCTATCGCCTGCTGAGGACGGAGGATCGGCGTCATGCCACGATCCTGGAACGACGCGTCCAGGACGTGCCGGTCGAGACGTTCGCCGAGCTGGGCGCGGGCGATGTCCTGTTCATCGATGGCAGCCACGTGGCGAAGATCGGCAGCGACGTCAACTACCTGCTCGGCGAAGTGATTCCAACACTCGCGGTGGGCGTCTATGTCCATATCCATGACGTGCCGTACCCGTTCGAGTATTTTCGCGACTGGGTCGAGCGCGGAATCGCCTGGAACGAGGCCTACATGGTCCGAGCCTTTTTGACGTTCAACGACACGTTCGAGATCGCGTTCTTCAACACGTTCCTCGAATATTTCCATCGTGCGTGGTTCGAGAAGCACATGCCGCTGTGCTTGCGCAACACGGGGGGGAGCTTATGGCTTCGAAGGGCAGCGGCCTAGGGATGCGTGTTCTGGTGGCGGCCGTCGCGGTGTTCGCAGTGGCATGGCTTGCCGCGGCGGAGCCGCGCCCCGGGCAGCCGGCACCCGACATTGCCGGGGAGCGCTGGGTCAACAGCGCGCCGCTGACGATGCTCGACCTGCGCGGACGCGTGGTGCTCGTGGAGTTCTGGACGTTCGGCTGAATCAACTGCAAGAACGTCATCCCGCAGTTGCGGGGCTGGGACGACAAGTATCGGCCGGCTGGTCTCACCGTGGTGGGCGTGCACTCGCCCGAGTTTCCCTGGGAGAAGCCGTACGACAAGCTCGTGGCCGCAGCGAAGGACCTCGGTGTCCGCTATCCCGTCGTCCAGGACAACGACTTCGCGATCTGGAAACGCTGGGAGATCCGCTACTGGCCGACCACGCTGCTCGTCGACCGACGGGGCCTCGTGCGATACCGCCACTTCGGCGAGGGCGGTTATGAGGAGACCGAAGCAACCATCCGGCGACTCCTCGGTGAGCCTTCCTGAAAAGGTCTGACCTGGTCGATATGTGCCGATCGTTTCAAAAGGTATAGATCCGTATGGATATGGACGGGCTCTTGTAAGAGGTCTAACCTCCCCTGCGTTGACGGCGTGAATTTCTTGCGCGGCCGTCTAAGGGAGGAATATATGAAGTCGATCTTCACAATGGCCGCCTTTGTTGGCGTCCTCGTCGTCGCCGCGGCCGATGTCCATGCGATGGGCGGCAGCCATGGCGGTAGCGGCGGTTCCGACGGTCAGGGATTTCGGAGGTTCTTCTCGGATTCGAAGGGTCCGACCACGTCGGTTCCCGAGCCGTCGACGCTCTATGCGCTGGGCTCGGGCGTGGCGCTGCTGGGCGGCGCGGGCTGGTACATCCGCCGGCGGAAGTAGCGAGCGGAGCGGCAGCGCTATGTACGCGCTCGACCAGAATCGGTCGTGGTCGGCCTATCTGATCCCGGTCGGCGTTCTGGTCGCCTTCATTCCCTTTTTTGCTGCGCTGGTCAGGGAATCGGCACGAAACCCCTATGCGGGACACGTGGTGTTCGTGCCGATCCTCAGCGTCGTCATCGTCGCCGTCGAACGGTCCCGTTTTCGTGGGCTCGCCGGATGCACTCCGGGTGCGCTGCCCGTCGTGGGCGGCGCACTCGGGCTGCTCGGCATCGGGTATGCGGCGGACAATCTGAAGCTGCAGGCGTTGTGCCTCGTCGCAGCGGCCGCCGGTACGATGGCATGGCATTTCGGCCGACGCGGTCTGCGCCGAGCGGCCTTTGCGCTCGGATTCCTGCTGCTCAGCATTCCGCCGCCCGCGGACGCCGTCGGCGCGGTCGCCCCCGCAGTGCAACAGTTCGTCGCCGTATTCTCGGAAGTCGTCGTCCAGGCCATCGGGGTGCCGGTCGGTCGAGACGGAATATTCCTGCACCTGCCGAGCGTGACTCTCGAGGTCGCCGAGCAATGCGCGGGACTGCGTTTCCTGCCGATCCTGGTCGTCTTCGGCGCCGCGTTCGCTCGCATCGTCGTGCCCGAGCCGACCGGTCAGCTCACCCTCATGGCACTGTGCGTGCCCATGGCGATCATCGCGAATGCCACTCGGGTCGCGGCGACGACTGCCGGCGCGTACTTCTTCGGCTCGTACGTCGCCACCGGCCGCCTGCATTTCTACATCGGCAAGGCGTTCTGGCTTCTCGCCCTCGTCTCCATCGTCGGGCTCGCGTTGAGGCTGCGGGATCGTGGTCACTTGTCGCTGCGACAAGGCGTGATGATCAGCTCCGCTCCGTGACCGCCATCGCCAGCCCGCCGCTCGTCGGCGCCGGCTGGGCGAGGCTTCCGGAGTACGTCACCGCGTTCCGGGCGGCCGGTCTTCCCGTGTTCCGTGGAAGTGCTGGCTGCTACTGGGTGGGATCGGCGGCCCGCGTTGTCCGACGTGTCCCGACGATCGACATGAGCGAGCCGAGCGAAGCAGAGGTCGATGAGGCTCTGCACGTCACCGGGGCGTTGGTGGCGACGTTCATCCAGGAGCCGAGCGACCGTGTTCCAGGCAACGCGTGGCTGTACGTGTGCCGCGACCGCGGATACGCCCTCCGGGCCCGCCCATCGGCCATGCAGCGGAATGTGAGGCGCGCGCTGCGCGAGCTGCGGGTCACCGAGCTGTCCGTCGGCGAAGTGCTCGCATATGGTAGCCGGGCATTCTGCGATACACGACGGCGCAGCGAGCTGGATGACGGGACATTGCAGGCGTTCCGGCGCTATTTCCAGTACGGTGCCCACCGGCCAGGGCGGACGTACCTCGGCGCCTGGCACCACGGTCAGCTCGCGGCGTTCTTGAGTATCACGCAGGTGGACGACTGGGTGGAGCTTGGCTCGTTCTCGATGAGCTCGATGCTTCGCCATCGCCCGAACGACGCGCTGATGTACTGCGCGCTGTCACGGTATGCGGCAGACACGCGCTGTCGGGTCGTGAGCTACGGGCTCAGCTCGATCCAGCTCGGAGGCAAGGCGGCCGGCCTCCATCGCTTCAAGCTGAAGGTTGGCTTCGAGGCCGTGCCGGTCCATCGCGCCTTCGTTCTGCGCCGCTCGCTCCGGCCGGTCGTTCGCCGCGCTACGCTCAAACTGGCGTCGGCCGGTGTCAACGTCGCCCTGCAGCTGAGGCCTCGAAGCGCGCGTCTCAAGACGCTCGGGGGTCTCGTGGCGTGCATGCTGGGCGATTCCGGCCTGCCGGCCGACGGAGCCCTATCCCCGGAGCCGGTATGCGTCGTGTGATCGCCGCGGGCGCTGTCAGCGAGGGCGGCGACACCTGCTCGGTGTGCTCGCCGCGGCGGTCGCTGCTCGCGTCGCTTCCGACGCAGAGCGTGACCTGTGGTCTCTGCGGCGGCCTCGTCTCCGTCGCGATGCGCGGGGCGCTACACTGCGACTCTTGCGGTGACCCTATCGTCGAGGCCGCGGACGGCGTCAAGCTGTGCGACGGACAGATCGTTCACGCCGTGTGCCGGCCCGCACACGGTGTCGCCGGCTGCTGAGCCTCCTTCCCTTCGCTCTCTCCCACCGCATCGCCGTGTATGCTTGTCGTGTCGTACTGGCAGCGCTGGCCAGCGGGTGACGCCTCTGGCCGGCCAGGGGAGGCCCGATGCAGT
>DATAOC010000151.1:0-22200 GCA_036265915.1 Candidatus Methylomirabilota bacterium
GATCGGGGGCGGCGGCGTCACCGGCGGCTGCACGCGCGGCGGCTCCGGCGCGATCTCGGGCGGACGCGGCGCGACGAGCGGCGGCTCGGCGGCGATCTCGACCGGGCGCGGCTTCACGATCGTCGCGGCCGGCGCCGCGGCGGGCGCTTCTTCCGCCTCGTCCGTCTTCACCTTCCGCGTGCGGGGCTTCTTCGGCGCCGCGTCGACACCCTCCGTCTTCGGCTTCGGCACGCGCTTCGGCTTCACCGGCTCCTCCGGCAGCTCGCGGCCCTTGCCGAGCTTCGTGCGGAGCTCGTTCGCCAGCTTCGCGTCGAGCGGAGTCATCGCCCGCACGCCCTTGTGCCCCATCTCCTCGGCCGCGAGCATGAGATCCTTGCTCGTCACGCCGAGCTCCTTCGCCAGCTCGATCACCTTTACTTTCGTCGCTGCCACCGTCTCATCACCTCCTGAAGACCACAGTGTCGATCAAGTCCGTTCTCGCTTCGCTGGGTTTTCTGAACGCGTGCGCCAGTCGTCCCGGCTTCAACGCCCGCTCGAGACACTCGGCATCGGCACAGACGTACGCGCCGCGACCTGGCCCGGCCGCATCGGCATCCACGCGCCCGTCCGGACGCCGCACCAGCCGCAGCAGCGCCGCCTTCGGACGGCGGCGCCGGCATCCCACGCACGTGCGCGTCGGGCAGGACGTCGTCGTCATGCGGTGGCCGGCGGATGCTCCGACTCCGCCGGCGCCGGCTCCTCGTCCGTCTTCGGCGCATGCGCGGCGAGCCAGTCCTCGGCCGCGGCGTGCACGACGGGCGCCGCGTCCGCCACACCCGGGATGTCCGCGAGGCGCTCGCGACCGGCGGCAACGATGGCACGCGGGTTCGACAGGCCCGCCGCGATCAGCGCCTCGAAGACCGAGGACGTCACGCCGGGCAGCGTCGACAGCGCCAGGCGGCCCGCCTCGGCGTCCTCCGCCTCCGCGCGCTCGGCCTCGACCTCACCCTCGCTCTTGATGTCGATCCGCATGCCGGTGAGCTTGGCCGCCAGCCGCGCGTTCTGCCCCTTCTTGCCGATCGCGAGCGACAGCTGGTTGTCCGGCACGACGACCAGCGCGGAGAACTGCCCCTCCTCGTCGGGCTCATCGGCGATGGTCACCGAGGATACCTTGGCCGGTGACAGCGCCCGCGCGACGAAGGTGGCGGGATCGTGCGACCACTCGATGATGTCGATCTTCTCGCCGCGCAGCTCGCGGCTGATGACCTGGATCCGCGTGCCGCGGAGGCCGACGCAGGCGCCGATGGGATCGACGTCGCGCTTGGTGGAGGCGACGGCCACCTTCGCCCGCTCGCCCGCCTCGCGGGCGGTCGCCTTCACGATCACGATCCCTTCCTGGATCTCGGGGATCTCGGTCTCGAAGAGCCGAGCGAGATACCCGGGATGCGTCCGCGACAGCGAGATCTGCGGGCCCTTCGCCGTGCGACGCACCTCGAGCACGAAGGCGCGCACGCGATCGCCCGGGTTGTAGCGCTCGCCGGGGATCTGCTCGCGCTCGGGCAGGATCGCCTCCGCCTTGCCGATCTCGAGGATGACGTTGCGCTTCTCGATGCGATGCACGAGCCCGCGAAGGATCTGCCCCTCCTTGCCGATGAACTCGGAGTAGATGCCCTCGCGCTCGGCGTCCCGCACCTTCTGGAGGATCACCTGCTTCGCCGTCTGGGCGGCGATGCGCCCGAGATCCTGGAGCGGCCGATCCGAGAGCAGCTCCAGCTCGACGTCCAGCTCGGCCTCGGGATTCAGTGCCTTGGCCTCGGTGAGCGAGATCTCCGTCTCGGGATCGGCGACCTCTTCGACGACCTTCTTGCGCTGGTAGACGCGAAAGGCCCCGGTCTTGCGGTCGATGTGGACGCGGAGGTTTTCAGCGGGACCGAGACTCTTGCGTGAGGCCGACAGGAGGGCAGACTCCAGCGCCTCGAAGAGGACTTCCTTGTCGATCCCCTTCTCGCGTCCCAGCTGATCGATGACCATGATCAGTTCGCGATTCATGTCTCTGCCGACCGCTTCTCCCAGGGAACGTCCGCGTCCAGCTTCGCCTTCGTGATGTCCGTGCGCGTGAGCCGCACCTCGCCGCCGTCCCGCTCGATGACGACCTGATCATCGTCGACGCCGACCAGTCGTCCGCGAATCTCTTCTCCGCCGGCGAGCCAGCAGCGCACGCGCTTGCCGGCCGCCCAGCGAAACTCTCGATCCTTGCGGAGCTGGCGATCCAGCCCCGGCGACGAAACCTCGAGATCGTACGCCTCCTCGATCAACGCCGACGCGTCGAGCACGTCGCCCACCTCGCGACTGACGCGCTGGCAGTCGTCGATTCCGACTCCCCCCGGCTTGTCCACGAACAGGCGCAGCACGCCCCGGGGCCGGCGCGGCCTGAACTCCAGATCCACGAGCGTCAGCCCGTGATCCAGGAGCACCGGCTGCACGACCTCCTCGATCTGGTGCTGCCGTTCGTCTTCCTGCATCCCTGCACGCAAAAGTAAAAAAGTGGGCAAGGCCCACTTTTTCAGGACTTTAGCACGAGGATACACCGCTGGCAAGCACTGTCCGGGCCGTCGAGGCGATTCAGGCGGGGCGGAAGACCTCCAGACTGCGGACGACATCGATCACGGCGCCGGGCGCGACGCGCTGCTCGCGCCGCGGCGCCCGCCGCTCCTTGAGCTCGACCACGCCGTCCTTCGCGAGCGCGTTGCCGACGGTGACACGGACCGGCATCCCGAGCAGGTCGGCGTCCTTGAATTTCACACCGGGACGCTCGTCGCGGTCGTCGAGCAGCGCCTCGAGGCCGGCGGCCCAGCACGCGTCGTAGATCGCCGTCGCCGTCGCCACCTGCGCGGCGTCCTTGAGACTGACGACGACGACGTGCACCTTGAATGGCGCGATCGAGGCCGGCCACACGATGCCGTCGGCGTCGGCCCCTTGCTCGATCGCGGTGGCGGCGATGCGGGCGGGCCCGATCCCGTACGAGCCCATGACGATCGGGCGCTCCTGGCCCGCCTCGTCGAGGTACATCGCCTTCAGGCCTTCCGAGTATTTCGTCCCCAGCTTGAAGATGTTGCCGATCTCGATCACGCGCTCGACGGCGAGCGCCTTGCCGCACGTCAGGCAGCGCTCGCCGGCCTGCACGGTGTGCAGGTCAGCCCAGCGCGGCTCGAAATCGCGCCCGGGCACGACGTTCCGCAGGTGGACGCCCTCGCGATTCGCGCCGACGACGTACGCGCCCTGGCGCAGCGTCTCGTCCGCGATGATGGCCACCCGCGCGCCGACGGGTCCCACGGAGCCGACGGCGGCGCCGAGGTGCTGGCGCACCTCCTCGGCGTGCGCGGGACGCGCGTCCTCGCCGAGCGCGCGCGCGAGCTTGCGCTCGTGGACGCTGTGATCGCCACGGACGAGCACGAGCACGGGCCCCATCTTCGGCGCCACGAAGAGCAGCGACTTGACCGTCAGGCGCGGATCGATGCCGAGGAAGGCGGCGACCTCCGCGATCGTCCGCACGTTGGGCGTGGCGACCTCGTCACGCGCGCCTTGCGGGAACGTCGGCGCCGCCGGCACCCCGCGCGCGAGCTCGACGTTGGCCGAGTACCCACAGCCCTCGCAGATCGCGATCTCGTCCTCGCCGGCCGCGCTCGGCGCCATGAACTCGTGTGCGCCGAGACCGCCCATCATGCCGGGATCCGACTCGACCACGCGGTAGCGCAGGCCGCAGCGATCGAAGATCTTCCGGTAGGCCGCCTCGTGCGCCGCGTAGGAGCGGTCGAGCGCGGCCACGTCGGGATCGAGCGTGTAGCTGTCCTTCATCACGAACTCACGCGTGCGCAGCACGCCGGAGCGCGGTCGTGCCTCGTCGCGCTCCTTTGTCTGGATCTGGTACCAGATCTGCGGCAGGTCGCGATACGACCGGATCTCGCGCGCGGCGAGCCAGGCCACGACCTCCTCGTGCGTCATGGCCAGACACATGTCGCGCTCGTTGCGATCCTTCAGCCGGAACATCTCGGAGCCGATGGCGTCCCAGCGTCCGCTCTCGCGCCAGATCTCCGCCGGATGCAGCACGGGCATCGTCAGTTCCTGGCCGCCGATGGCGTTCATCTCCGCGCGGATGATCGCGTTGACCTTCTCCAGCACGCGCAGGCCGAGCGGCAGCCAGACGTAAATGCCGGCCGCCAGCTGGCGCACGAGGCCGGCGCGGACCATGAGCTTGTGACTGATCGCCTCGGCGTCGGCGGGATCTTCGCGGAGCGTGGGAACGAGGGAGCGCGAGAGGCGCATCTGTTACGTCTTCTTCTTGTTGGCGCCCTTCACGCCGGGGGCGTAGATCAGCCGCTCGACCGGCCTGCCGCCGAGGATGTGGGAGCGGACGATCTCGTCGAGATCCGACTGCTGCACGCCGGCGTACCAGACGTTCTCGGGATAGACGACCAGCATCGGGCCGTGACCGCACTGCGAGAAGCAGCCTGCCTTGTTGATGCGGATGTCCTGATGCCGGCCCGCCTTCGCCACCTCGCCGCGCAGGTACTTCACGAATCCCTCGACGTCGGCCTGGTGCGGGCAGTCGTCCCCGGTGGTGCACACGAAGACGTGCGTCTCGTACTGGCCCATCAGGCGCTCGCAGCGGCGGCCAGCTTCGCCTTGCGCTCGGCGACGAACTTGTCCACTTCCTCGCGCATCGCCCGCACGATCTCCGCCTCCGGCACCTTGCGAATCACCTCGCCGCCCTTGAAGATCAGCCCGATCCCGCGGCCGCCGGCCACGCCGATGTCCGCCGCCCGCGCCTCGCCGGGGCCGTTCACCTCACATCCCATGACCGCGATGTGAATCTCCTCGTTGAGGCCGCGGAACTCGTCTTCGACTTCCTTGGCGAGCTTGACGAGGTCGACGTCCGCGCGACCACACGACGGGCAGGACACGAACGTGAGGCCGCCCTTGCGCAGGCCGAGGGATTTCAGGATGTCGATACCGACCCGCACCTCCTCGGTCGGATCGGCCGACAGCGACACGCGGATGGTGTCGCCGATGCCTTGCGACAGCACGGCGCCCAGGCCGACGGCGGACTTGATGGTGCCCACGCCCGGTGTCCCCGCCTCCGTCACGCCCAGATGGAACGGATAGTCGACCTTCTCGGCGAGCATCCGGTACGCCTCGATCATCATCAGCGGGTCGGAGGCCTTGAGCGAGACCTTCATCTCGGGATAGTTGCAGTCCTCGAGAATGCCGATGTGCCGCAGCGCGGACTCGACCATTCCCTGCGCGGTGGGCCCGCTGTACTTGTCGAGCAGATCCTTCTCCAGCGAGCCGGCGTTCACGCCGATGCGGATCGGGATACGCTTGTCCTTGGCGCGCTCGACGACCTCCATCACGAACTTCTTGCCGCCGATGTTCCCCGGGTTGAGCCGCAGTCCGTCCACGCCCTGGTCGAGCGCGATCAGCGCCAGCTTGTAATTGAAGTGGATGTCCGCCACGAGCGGGATGCGGATCTGGCGCTTGATCTCCCCGAGCTTCTCGGCGGCCTCGCGCACCGGCACCGCGCAGCGAACGATGTCACAGCCCGCGGCCTCGAGCGCCCAGATCTCCAGCAGCGTTGCCTGAACATCGCGCGTGTCCGTCTTCGTCATCGACTGGACGGTGATGGGCGCCCCGCCGCCCACCTTCACGCTTCCGAGCTGGATCTGCCTGGTCTTCCGCCGCGTGATCATTCGCCGCCTATCCTCCGAAGAGCTTGAACGCGCCGATGCGGTTCAAATCGTTCCACAGCGCGTACACCATGAGCAGCATGAGCAGCACGAAGCCGAGCTGCTGGGCGGCCTCGCGCTTCTTGAGCGACAGCGGGCGACCGAGGACGGCCTCGATGACGAAGAAGAAGAGATGGCCGCCGTCGAGCATGGGCACCGGCAACAGGTTGAGAACGGCGAGGTTGACGCTGATGATCGCGGTGAACAGGGCCAGCGAGCCCATGCCCTCCTTGGCCTGGCGCCCCGCCTCGGTCGCGATCTGGATCGGCCCGCCGATGTTCGAGGAGTCGATCTGCCGCGACACCAGCTTCCAGAGGCCCTTGACGGTCAGGACAGTCATGTCCCACGTGCGGGCGGCGCCGTAGCCCACGGCGAGCGCCGGGTTGTAGGGCTCGAACCGTACTGCCTTCGTCGCGATGCCCGCCTGGATCTTGCCGACCACGATGTCCTCGCCGGTCGGCGTCTTGTCCTTCGACGGCTCCGGCGTGACGCTGAGGGTCAACCGCTTGCCGTCGCGGTCGATGGTGATGTCGAATGGTTGCCCCGGCCGTGTCCGGATGGTGTCGACGAGATCCTCGGGCGTGAACACCGGCTGCCCGGCGACGCTGACGACGACGTCGCCCGGCTGCAGTCCCGCGCGCGCCGCCGGCGAGTCGGCGGCGACCGAGCTGATCTGCGGGACCAGTTGCGGGCCGGCGCCGATGTCCCAGACCTCGCGCTGCTCCTTGAAGATCGGATCCGGCACCGCCTTGCGCCGCGGCGTGAGCGTGATCGTGCGCGACACGTCGCCCTGCCGCGCGTGCAGCGTCAGCGGTCGGCCATTGGAGTCGGCCACCGCGCGCTCGAGGTCCTCCCAGTACGAGACGGGGCGGTTGTTGACGGACGTGATCACGTCGCCCGTTCTCAACCCGGCGGCCGCCGCCGGGCTGCCCTCCGCGACCTTGCCGACCGCCGCCGGCCAGACGGGACGCCCGACCGTGGCCAGCACGGCGGCAAAGATCACCGCCGCCAGCACGAAGTTCATCCCCGGTCCCGCGAAGACGATGAGAAAGCGAGCCCACAGCGGCTTGAGCGCAAACGCCTTCTTGGGATCGAACGGCAGCGCGGCGCCGCCTTCGAGAGGATTCTCCTCGCCCATCATCTTCACGTAGCCGCCCATCGGGATCGCGGAGACCGCGTACTCCGTCTCCTTGCCGCGCCACCGGAGCAGCACGGGCCCGAAGCCGATGGAGAAGCGCTCGACCCCGACGCCGCACCAGCGCGCGACGAAGAAGTGGCCGAGCTCGTGGATCAGGATGAGGATGCCGATGACGACCACGAAGGACACGACCATCTCGATCGGTCCGCCGCGCGACAGGATATTACTCACAGTTCACCCCTTGGCCTGCGTGCCGACCCACGCGCTCACACGGCGGCGCGTTCGTGCGTCGACGTCGACACAGGCCTCGATGGACGCGAGGTCGGCTGCCGGCTCGGCAGCGAGCGCTCGCTCGATCAGTTGCGTGATCTCGATGAAGCCGATGCGGCGTTCGAGGAACGCGGCGACGGCGATCTCGTTGGCGGCATTGAGCACGACCGGCGCCGCCCCGCCCTGCTCGAGGGCGGCGCGCGCGAGCCGCAGCGCCGGAAAGCGCTGGGCGTCCGGCTCCTCGAACGTGAGCGGACCGGTGCGCGTCAGGTCCAGCCGCGCCGCGGGCGTCGGCCGGCGCTCTGGGTAGGTCAGCGCATAGAGGATCGGAATGCCCATGTCGGGGACGCCGAGCTGCGCGAGCACGGAGCCGTCGATGTACTCGACCATCGAGTGCACGATCGACTGCGGATGCACGATGACCTGTACCTGCGACGGCGCCAGGTCGAAGAGCCAGCGCGCCTCGATGATCTCGAGGCCCTTGTTCATCAGCGTGGCCGAGTCGATGGTGATCTTGGCGCCCATCTTCCACGTCGGGTGCTTCAGCGCGTCCTCGACGGTGATCGACGCGAAGGCGTCCTTCGGCCGCTGCCGGAAGGGTCCGCCGGAGGCCGTGAGCAGCACGCGGTGGACATCGCCGCGGTTGTGTCCGACCAGGCACTGGAACACGGCGCTGTGCTCGGAGTCCACGGGCAGCAGCGCCACGCGCCGGGCGCGCGCCTCCGCCGTCATGAGCGCGCCGGCCATGACGAGCGTCTCCTTGTTCGCCAGCGCCATGGTGCGCCCGGCCTTGATGGCGGCCATCGTCGGCAGCAGGCCGACGCCGCCCACGAGCGCGGACAGGACGACGTCGGCGTCGAGGTCACGGGCCAGGGTCACGAGCCCGTCGATGCCGGTCAGCAGCTCCGGGCGCGGCGGCGGCAGCAGCCGCGCAAGCTCGTCCACCGCGGCCGGCTCGAGGAGCGCGACGGCGGCCGGATTGTACTTGCGGCACAGGTCGGCCACGCGCTCCGGATTCGAGCCGCGGGCGGCCATGCCCGCCACGCAGAGCTCCTCGGGAAACGCGGACACGATTTCCAGGGTGCGCAGGCCGATCGATCCGGTGGCGCCGAGCAGCGTCACGCGCTTCATCGGCAGGCCACCAGCACGGAGAAATAGTAGAACGCGGGCAAATTGAAGAGCAGACTGTCGATCCGATCCAGGACGCCACCGTGGCCCGGAATGATGCCGCCCGTGTCCTTGGTGCCGACGCTGCGCTTGATGACGGACTCCACGAGATCGCCGATCTGACCGATCACGCCGAGCAGCGCGCCGCCGGCGACCGCGACCGTGACCCCGCACGCCGGCAGCAGCCAGGCGCCGAGGGCCAGGCCGGCCAGCACCGAAGCGAGGACCTGAGCGACGGCACCCTCCACCGTCTTGCGCGGGCTGATCACCGGCGCGAGCTTGTGCCGACCGAGCGTGGAGCCGACCACGTACGCCATGGTCTCGCCGACCCAGGTCACGCCCACCACAAAAAGGACGAGCTGATCACCCAGCGGCGAGGTGTGGTGCAGCAGGATGCCGTAGCCCAGCAGCCAGCCGATATAGAGGACGGCGAGCAGCGTGTTGGCCGCCCGCTCGGTCGCCGGCGCCCCGCGCTGCCAGAGCGGCGCCGACACCACGGCGGCCACGGCGAGGGCGAGGACGAAGGCCGGCAGCGCGAACGGCGACAGCGAGCGCGAGGCGGCGAACGCCGCCGTGACCGCCGCGCCCGCCACGACGCTCAACACGCGGTGCACGGGCCGGCCGCCACTCTCGAGCAGGCGTGCCAGCTCCCAGAGCGCGGCCGCGCTCGCCACGACCACGAGGCCGTTGAAGAGCTGCGCGGGCGCCTTGATGAGGATGAGCAGGAAGACGGGAAGCAGCACCAGTGTGCTGGCCAGACGCTTGATCATGCTCCGGCCTGCGGAGACGGGGATGACGACGTCGGCACGTGTGGCGGCGGCCACGTCACACACCACCGAAGCGCCGGCGGCGGCGCTGGAAGTCGACGATCGCGCGGTAGAGATCCGAGGGTGAGAAGTCGGGCCACAACGTCGGGGTGATCCAGAGCTCGGTATACGCGATCTGCCACAGCAGGAAGTTGGACACGCGCATCTCGCCGCTGGTGCGGATGAGCAGGTCGGGGTCCGGCACGCCGTCCGTGTAGAGGGCGCCGGCGACGTCGGCCTCGCAGATCGCGTCCGGCGACAGCTCCCCGCTCTTCACCCGCCGCGCAAGGTGCCGGAAGGCGTCGAGGAGCTCGTCGCGACCACCGTAGTTGAACGCCATGAGCAGGGTGAGGCCGGTGTTGCCGCGCGTCTCGGTGGCGACGTGGTCGAGACCGCGCCGCACCGGCAACGGCACGCCGGTCGTGCGTCCGATGACGCGCAGGCGGACGTTGTTCTCCATGAGCTCCGGGAGCTCCCGGATGATCGACTCCTCGAGCAGCCGCATCAGCGTCGTGACCTCGTCCTCGGGCCGGCTCCAGTTCTCCGTGGAGAAGGCATACAGGGTCAGGTAGCGCAGCCCGATGCCGTCCGCGGCCCGCACGATGCGCCGCGCCGCCTTCACGCCCTCGCGGTGGCCGGCCACGCGCGGCAGTCCGCGCGAGGTCGCCCAGCGACCGTTGCCGTCCATGATGATGGCCACGTGCGTGGGACACGGCTGCGCGCGCACCTGCTCCAGGAGCTCGGTTTCGCCGGGGGCGCTGACGGCCATCAGATCGACATGACCTCCTGCTCCTTCTTCTTCAAGAGCTCGTCGATCCGCGCGATGAACCGATCGGTGGTCTTCTGGATCTGGTCGTGGCCGCGCCGCTCCTCGTCCTCGGTGATCGGCGTCTTCTTGTCCTTCACCATGGCCTTGAGCTTGTCGTTCGCCTCGCGCCGGACGTTGCGCACGGCGACGCGCGCGTCCTCGGCCATCTTGCCGATCTGCTTCACCAGCTGCTTGCGGCGCTCCTCGGTCGGCGTCGGCATCGTGAGCCGGATCAGCTTGCCGTCGTTGACGGGCTGGATCCCGAGGTCGGCCTTGGTGATCGCCTTCTCGATCTCCTTCAGCTGCGCGGCCTCCCACGGCTGGATCACCAGCGTACGCGCGTCGGGCGTGGACACCGAGGCCATCTGCGCGATGGGCGTCGGCGTGCCGTAGTAGTCGACGCGGATGGGATCGAGCAGCGCCGTCGACGCGCGGCCCGTCCGCACGGACGCGAAGTCCTTGCCGAGGGCGTCGATGGCGCTCGTCATGCGCGCTTCCATGTCCTTGAGGACCGTCTGCGTAGACATGCCGTCCTCCCTATTCTGCCGAGGAGCCGACGATGGAGCCGACCGGCTCCCCCAGCACGATGCGCTTGATGTTTCCCGACTGCATCAAATCGAACACGACGATCGGCAGCTTGTTGTCCATGCACAGCGAGATCGCGGTCGTGTCCATCACGCCGAGCCCGCGGTTCAGCACCTCGATGTAGGTCAGCCGCGCGAGCCGCTTGGCGCTGGGATCGATCTTCGGGTCCGCGGAGTAGACGCCGTCCACCTTGGTCGCCTTGATGATCACGTCGGCGCCGATCTCCACCGCGCGCAGCGCGCCGGCCGTGTCCGTGGTGAAGAATGGATTGCCGGTGCCGGCGGCGAAGATCACCACGCGGCCCTTCTCGAGGTGGCGGATGGCGCGCCGGCGGATGTATGGCTCGGCCACCGCGCGCATCTCGATGGCCGACAGCACCCGCGTCTGCACGCCGGCCTTCTCCAGCGAGTCCTGGAGTGCCAGCGCGTTGATGATGGTGGCCAGCATCCCCATGTAGTCCGCGGTCGCCCGGTCCATCCCGACCGCGCTGGCGGCGACGCCGCGAAAGATGTTGCCGCCGCCGATGACGATGGCGACCTGCACACCGAGATCGGTGACCTCGCGGACCTCCTCGCCGATGCGATCGAGGACCGGCGGATCGATGCCGTAGCCCTGCCTCCCGGCGAGCGCCTCCCCGGACAGCTTGAGGACGATACGTCGGAAGGCCGGGCGCCCCGCGTCGGCACCCGCGGTCACGGCTATCCGCCTCCGCCGATCTGGAAGCGCGCAAACCGCTTCACGACGATGCGCTCCCCCGTCTTCGAGTTGGTGAGGTCGACGAGGTCCTTCACTCGCGTCTTGCCCGACGGATCCTTGATGAAGCCCTGCTCGAGCAGGCACTGCTCGCTGAACCACTTCTCCAGCTTGCCCTCGACGATCTTGTCGAGCACCTGCGCGGGCTTCTTCTGGTCGGCCATCTGTCCGCGATAGATCTCGCGCTCCTTCTCGAGCACCGTGGCGGGCACCTCGTCGCGCGAGACGTAGGCAGGGCTGGTGGCCGCCACCTGCATGGCGAGGTCGCGCACGAGGCTCTGGAAGGCCTCCGTCTTCGCGACGAAGTCGGTCTCGCAGTCGACCTCGATGAGGACGCCGAGCTTGCCACCCGGGTGGATGTAGGCGTGCACGAGGCCGTCCTTGGCGTCCCGGTGCTCGCGCTTCTTGGCGTCGGCGAGCCCCTTCTTGCGCAGGTACTCCACCGCCGCCTCGAGGTCGCCGTTCGACGCCTGCAAGGCGGCCTTGCAGTCCATGACGCCGGCACCCGTCTTCTCGCGCAGGTCCATGACCGTCCGCGCGTCGGCCATCAGGACACCTCCGCCTCGGCCCTGTCCATGTCCTCGGCCTCGTCACCCTCCGCGACCGGCTCGCCCTCGTCCTTGCCGAGCGCGCCGCGGCCCTCGTTGATCGCGTCGGCGATGCGGGAGGTGATGAGCCGGACGGCGCGAATGGCGTCGTCGTTGCCCGGAATCGCGTAGTCGATCCCGGTGGGGTCGCAATTGGTGTCGACGATGGCCACGATCGGGATGCCGAGCCGCTGCGCCTCGGCCACCGCGATGCGCTCCTTGCGTGGGTCGATGATGAAGACGGCCGAGGGCAGCGACTCCATCGCCTTGATCCCGATGAGCGCCTTCTCGAGCTTCTCCCGCTCGCGATCGAGCTCGAGCGCCTCCTTCTTGGAGACGCGGTCGAACTCGCCCGTCTCCTTCATCTCCTCGAGCTTCTTGAGGCGGGCGATGGACTTGCGGATCGTCGCGAAGTTCGTCAGCGTCCCGCCCAGCCAGCGCTGGTTCACGTAGAACCCGCCGCAGCGGGTGGCCTCCTCGAGCACGGTGTCCTGCGCCTGCTTCTTGGTGCCGATGAACAGCATGCTGCCGCCGCCGCCGGCCAGCTCGCGCACGAAGGCGTACGCCTCCCGGAACTTCTTGAGCGTCTTCTGCAGGTCGATGATGTAGATGCCGTTGCGCTCCCCGAAGATGTACTTCTGCATCTTCGGATTCCAGCGCTTGGTCTGATGGCCGAAGTGCACCCCGGCCTCGAGCAGCTCCTTCATGGTCAGTGCAGCCATGCACCCTCCTTCGGTTGGCCTCCGCCGCACAGCGACGCCCTCCACGGGGCGCCGACCTCAGGCGTGCGGCGTGTGTGATGGAACAGCTACGTCGTGTACTTGCCGTTGATCCGGACGTACTCCTCGCTGAAATCGCAGGTCCACACGCGATCCTCGCCGCGGCCGATCCCGAGGTCGATGGTGACGTCGAAGGCCTGTCGTCCTATGATCTCGCGAACGCGGTCCAGACGCACGCCGTCGCGCAGCATCCCGCGCTCGACCAGCCGCTCGCTCTGCCCCTCGTCGGTCGCGAATGCGATGGAGACCTTGTCCTGCTCCACGCGCGCGGCCGCCTTGCCGAGCGCCATCATGATGCGGCCCCAGTTGGGGTCGGCGCCGTTGAACGCAGTCTTGACGAGCGGCGAGTTGGCGACGCTGCGCGCGGCCACCAGCGCGTCGCGCCGCGTGGCGGCGCCGCGCACGGTGATCGACACGAGCTTGGTGGCGCCCTCGCCGTCGGCCACCAGCATGCGCGCCAGCCGCTCCACCAGCGCGTCGAGCGCCACCGCGAAGTCGCGGAGGCCGCGCGCGCCCTTGTCGAGCGGCGCGTTCTCGGCGAGCCCGTTGGCGATCACGGCCACCGTGTCGCTGGTCGACTGATCGCTGTCCACGGTGATCCGGTTGAAGGAGCGATCGACGGAGCGCCGTAGCACGGGGTCGAGCGCGCCGCGGGCCACCGCGGCGTCCGTGGTGACGAAGCAGAACATGGTGGCCAGGTGCGGCTCGATCATCCCGACGCCCTTGGCCATGCCACCGAGCGTCACCGTGCGCCCGCCGACGTCGCAGCGCAGGGCCGCCTCCTTCAGCCGCGTGTCGGTCGTCATGATGGCCTCGGCCGCCTCCCGTCCGCCCTGCGGCGACAGCGACTTCACCAGCCGCGGAATCGCCGCGCGCACGCGGTCCATCGGCAGCGCCTGGCCGATCACACCGGTGGCGGCGATGAGGACGTGCGAGGCCGGGATGCGGAGCAGGTCGGCGGCTTGCTTGACCATCTCGCGCGCGTCCTTCACGCCACGCTCGCCGGTGCACACGTTGGAGCAGCCGCTCGAGGCGAGCACGGCCTGGAGGGCGCCCGTGCGCGCGTGCTCCATCGACACGATGACCGGCGCGCCCTTGACCTGGTTCGTGGTGAACACGGCGGCCGAGCGCGCCGGCGACGGCGAGTGCACCAGCGCCAGGTCCTTCTTGCCGCTCGGCTTGATGCCGGCCGCCACGCCGGCGGCCAGGAACCCTGGCACGGCGGTGACGCCGCCGTCGAGCCACTCGAGGTCGCCGGCCATCCTCAGGGATACACCGGCGGCGCGCTGAGACCGGTGCGCTCCGGCCAGCCGTACAGGACGTTCAGGCTCTGCACGCCGTTGGCCGAGCCGCCCTTGCCCAGGTTGTCGATGGCCGACACGCAGGTCGCGCGGCCGGTCCGCGGATCGGCCACGACCGTCACGTCGCAGAAGTTCGAGCCGACGACGGCGCGAGTGGCCGGCCGCTCGCCCTCGCCGAGCACGCGGACGAACGGCTCGCCGGCGTAGAACTCGCGATAGACGTTCACCAGCTCGGCCGTGCTCATCGACGTCGCGAGCGGCACGGAGGCGGTGGTGAAGAGCCCGCGGTTGAGCGGGATCAGATGCGGCGTGAACGACACGCGCACGGTCTCGCCTGCAAGCGCCGACAGCTCCTGCTCCATCTCCGCCGTGTGCCGGTGTGAGGCGAGGCCGTACGCCTGCACGTTCTCGTTGGCCTCGGTGTAGAGGTACATCGGATCGACCTTGCGCCCCTGCGCGCCGGCGCCGGTGACACCCGACTTTCCGTCGATCACGATGCCGTCGAGTCGCGCGAGCCCGTTCTTCACGAGCGGCGCCGTGGCGAGGATCGCGCCAACCGGATAGCAGCCCGGCGAGGCGACGAGCGAGGCCTTCTCGATCGCCTTGCGGTGCAGCTCGGGCAGACCGTAGACAGCCTCGGCCAGCCCGGCCGCGTCGATGTGCGGGGTCTTGTACCAGATCGTGTAGTCGGCCGCGTTCCGGAGGCGGTAGTCCGCCGACAGGTCGATGACCTTCCGGCTCCGCGCCCGCAGCACCGGCACGACCTTCTGCGACTCCATGTGCGGCAGCGCCAGGAACGCCGCGTCGCACACCGTCGCCAGCCAGTCGGGGTCGAGCTCGTGGAAGGTGTTGTCCGACAGCCCGCGCAGGTGAGGATAGACCCTCGCGAGCGGCTCGCCGGCCAGCCGTTCCGACGTCACGGCGGTGAGCGACACGTGCGGATGGACGAGCAGCAGGCGCAGCAGCTCGGCGCCCATGTACCCGCTGGCGCCGGCCACTGCGACGCGGAGGGTGCCTACGCCGGCCACGTTACCGCTTGCTGTACTGGAACTTCTGCCGCGCGCCGGGCTGACCATACTTCTTCCGCTCGCGCGCCCGCGGGTCGCGCGTCAGCAGCCCCGCCTTCTTGAGCGGCTGCCGCAGCTTCTCGTCGAATCGCGCCAGCGCGCGGGCGAGCCCGTGCCGGACGGCTCCCGCCTGGCCCGTCGGCCCGCCGCCCTTCACGGTCACCAGCAGATCGAACTGCCCCACGGTGTTCGTGATGGCGAGCGGCTGCGCGATGATCATGCGCAGCGTCTCGCGCGGGAAATAGTCCTCGAACGCGCGCTTGTTGACGACGATGCGTCCGGCCCCGGGCTTGATCCACACGCGAGCGATCGACGTCTTGCGCCGTCCGGTGCCGTAGAAGCGATCGAGCACAGCTGCTGCCATCACCGAGCCTCCGACGCCGACGTGCGGGACGTGGGCCGCGGAAGCGCCGTCGGCTGCTGAGCGCTGTGCGGGTGCGAGGCGCCGCGATATACCTTGAGCTTCTTGACCATCGCGCGGCCAAGCCGATTCTTCGGCAGCATCCCCTGCACCGCCCACTCGATCACGCGCTCGGGATGGCTCTTCAGCATCTGCTCGGCGGACACGTCTTTCAGCCCGCCGATGTAGCCCGTGTGCCAGCGGTAGCGCTTGTCCTTGAGCTTGCGGCCGGTGAGGTGGACCTTCTCGGCGTTGAGCACGACGACGTGGTCACCGACGTCGAGGTGAGGCGCGAAGCTGGGCTTGTGCTTGCCTCGCAGAATGGTCGCCACCTGGGTGGCCAGGCGCCCCAGGACCTGGCCGTCGGCGTCGACGACGAACCACTTCCGTTCCACTTCGCTTTCCTTCGGCATCAGCGTCGGCATCGGGTCTCTCGGCTCCTCGACGTAAGTGGGCGTACGGGCAGAACAAATTTGCAACGCCATACGGTAAAGGAAAAGCGCGGGGCTGTCAACTGCGGGTCTTGTCGGGCCACGGGCACAGCTGACGGACCGGACACACGGGACACGCCGGCTTGCGGGCCACGCACGTGCGCCGGCCATGAAAAATCAGCAGATGCGAGGCCTGCGTGAGCCGATCCGCCGGCAGCACCCGGACGAGCTGATCGTGCAGCTCGTCGGGATTCCCGGATCGAGCCAGCCCCAGTCGCTGTGAGACCCTGAACACGTGGGTGTCCACGGTGAGCGCCTCCCGCCCGAAGGCGTTGCCGAGGACCACGTTGGCGGTCTTCAGGCCGATGCCGGGGAGCTCCATGAGCGCCTCCCGGTCGTCCGGCACCTGCCCACCGTGCCGCTCCACCAGACCCTGCGCCATGCCGAGGAGCGAGCGCGCCTTGGCGCGGAAGAATCCCGTGGACCGGATCTCCTTCTCCAGCGAAGGCGTCCGCGCGCGAGCCAGCTCGCGCGCCGTCGGGTACTTCTTGAAGAGCGCCGGCGTGACGAGGTTGACGCGCTCGTCCGTGCACTGCGCGGAGAGGATCGTCGCGACGAGCAGCTGGTAGGGATCCCCGAAGTTGAGCGCGCACTTCGCGTCGGGATACGCCTTGGCGAGCAGGTTGAGGATGCTCCGCGCCCGCGCCTGCTTCGCCGCCCGCGACTCCGGCATGCGACTACTCTCCTATCCGGATTGCCTGCTCGGTCACGCTGATGTGGCCGAGCTCGACGGGGAACGGCAGCCGACTCTTGAGCTGCGGCGTGGGGTCGTAGTGTCGTACCACCCAGTTCACGAGTGGCGACGGCAGCGGCACCCAGCCGAGGGCGGCGCGCTGGACCTCCAGCGCGAACGGCCGGTCGTGGACGGGCACGAAGCGAACGAGCGCCCAGACGTCGGCGCCCGGCTGGCGCGCGGTGAAGTAGAAGGCGCCGTCGGCGAGCCGCACATGGGCACGCCTGAAGCCCTTCAGACCAGCGAGAAAGGTCTGGAGGTCGTCGCCGCCGATCTCGGCGCTGCTGAGCCGCAGTCGCCCGACGTTCAGGACCGTGGCTCGCTCGTCGGCTTCCAGGCTGAACGGATTGACGAGCACGTCCTCGGCCACGAGCTTCAGGTGGCGCACGCGCAGCGTCGCCGCGTCGGGGTGTTTGAGCTCGCCGAGCGTCGCCGCGTCCGCCGCGATCTCCACCTGCTTCACGCGGCCGTGCACGATGTCCGCGTCGTACTCCAGGCGGACCGCGAGGTTGTCGACGTCGCGGGCCAGCGTGCCCACCTGCTGTCGGAGCGAGGTCTCGAGCGTGCGCGCCAGGCGCTCGGGCGTGGCCGTCACGCCGTCCGGCACGCGGCGCACGCGGAGCGTCGCGCTCGAGCCGTCGGGCAGCCGGAAGTCCCCGACGACGGGATAGACACGCGCGAGGCTCGGGTTCCGGCCGAGCTCGGCCGTCGCGCGCTCGATCTTCTCCGCGGTCCACGTGGGCCCGATCGCCCCGCTCTTGAGGACGATGTAGTCGATGCCGAGCGGGACGCCGTCCCACGCCCGCACGAAGCGAAGCGGCAGCCCGTCGCGCACGGCGTAGTAGCGGAAGTTGCTGACCGAGAAGAACTGGTGGTTCGGCACCACGCTCACGGTGGCTGGGCGGCCGCCGCCGTCGGCGGCGATGGCGCGAAGCACGTCGCGCTGCCGCCAGTCATCGCGCATCGCGGGCGAGGGCAGCACGGACGGCACGGCGAGTCCAGGCAGGTAGAACGGCGGCGGCAGCTCCCACGCGGTCGAGCCGACCTGTGCGGCGCCGACGAGGCCGAGCACGACGAGCACGGGCAGTCGCGCGCGCGATGGCAGCGCGCCGGCCGCCATGCCGGCCAGCACGGCCGCCGCCGGCAGCAGCGGCAGCGTGTAGCGAAGGTCCTTGTTGCGCACCAGCAGACAGACGACGAACGGCGCCGCGAAGGCAACGATGGCGAATCCGTGCCGGCGCATGACCGCGATCACCAGCCCTGCGAGCAGGAGCGCGACGGCGAGCAGGCCGAGCTGCGGCAGCAGCCACGCGGGATAGAAGCCGAGCGAGGCCGACGTGAGCGTCTCCGGCTTGCCCTCGAGCGCCGCGTTCTTCACCGAGCGGTTGGCGAGCTGCATCGGCAAGCCGAACAGCCGCGGGCCGTACCACGGCAGGCTCAGCGTTGCCGCGACGCCCACGGCGAGCCCGCCCCCGAGCAGCGAGCGGCGGCTTCGCTCGCGCGCCAGCACCCACACGATCGGGGCCGCGACGTACAGGGCGAAGGTCGGCTTGACCAGCATGCCCGCCGCGCAGGCGATGCCAGCCACCAGGGACGCGGGCCGGCGGGTGAAGCGATCCGTGCGCCGGATCGCGACCAGGGCGAGCGCGACGACCGCCGCCAGCGGCAGGTCGAGCTGGAACCGCAGCGCCATGTACAGGACGAACGGTGCCGAGCCGAATATCCACGCGGCCGCCACGCCGGCCGTTGAGCCGGCGACGTCGCGCGCAAGGAGGTACGTGGCGGCCATGCCGAGCCCGAGGAACAGCAGGATGACGGCCTGGGCGGCCGCGGCATCCGACGGCGCCAGGCGATAGAGCAGCCCGGCCGCGCACGGGACGAGCGGCGGATAGAACGACGACCGCTCGACGATCGCCCGCCAGTCGCCGCGACCGAGGTCCTGCGCGCAGTGCACCGCCCGCTCCAGGTGGTTGGCGTAATCCCACTCGGGCGGCCGCCGGTCCATCGCGAGCCACACGGTGAGTGCCAGGGCGAGCGCCAGCCAGCCGGCGCCGACGAGCGCCCAGTCGCGGCCGGCCTCGCCGCTTGCGGGACGCGGCGTCATCGGCCGAGGTGCGCGCGAATGGCGTCGATGCGCGCGCGTCGCTCGGCCGGCGCCAGCGCGCGCGGCTCGTGGGTGAGCGTCCACACGGGTTGCCGCGGAATCGGATCGTCGGCACGGCGCGGCACCAGATGCCAGTGAATGTGCGGCAGCAGATTGCCGAGCAGCTCGTAGTTCATCTTCACCGCCTCGTACACCGCCGCCAGAGCGCGTGCCACGTCGTTCACCGCTTCCATGAGCGCCTGCCGCTCGGCGCGGTCGAGCTCGTAGAGCTCGGTGGCGTGGCGCTTGAGGATCAGCAGTGTCCAGCCGGGGAAGAACTGATCCTCGTGCAGGTATGCCCGGGCGGGGCCGCAGTCGGCGATGAACGTCTCGGCCGGCGGCCAGTCGTCGCGACAGGCCCGGCAGCGCTCGGCGCTCACCGTCCGCGCAGGTAAGCGCCGAGGCGACGCAGGCCTTCCTCGATCCGCTCGACGGAGGACGCGTACGAGAACCGCAGGTAGCCCTCGGCGTTCGTGCCGAACGCCGCCCCCGGCGTCACCGCGACGTGCGCCTGCTCGAGGATCTCGTAGGCGAACCGCACGGAGTCGTCGGTGAACCGCCGCGCGTTGGCGAGCACGTAGAACGCGCCCTCCGGCTCGAAGCCGACGCCCAGGCCGATGGCCCGCAGTCCCGCCACCATCGCGCGCCGCCGCTCGGCGAAGATCCTCCGGAAGCGCGCGGTCTCATCGGCCGCCTCGCGCAGCGCCGCCACGCCCGCCCACTGCACGAACTCGTTGGTCGAGATGAAGAAGTTGCCGTAGAGACGCTGCAGCGCCCGCGTGTGCTCCGGCGGCGCGATGATCCAGCCGAGCCGCCAGCCCGTCATCGCGAACGCCTTCGAGAAGCCGTTGAGCACGAACGTCCGGTCGGTGAACTCGAGCATCGAGCGGTCGCGGCCGCCGTCGGTGAGGCCGTGATAGATCTCGTCGGCGACGACGAACGCGCCGGTCTCGGCCGCCAGGGCCCCGATCGCGGCCATGCGGTCGGCGGCGAGCACGCTGCCCGTCGGGTTGGCGGGCGAGTTGACGAGGATGGCTCGGGTCCGGGGCGTGAGCCGGTCGCGGATCGCTTCGGGTCGGTACTGGAAGCGGTCGGCCTCGCTGACGTCGACCTCGACGGGCACACCGTCGGCGTAGCGAATGAAGTTCGGATAGCACGCGTAGTACGGATTCGACAGCACCACCTCGTCGCCGGGGTCGAGGAGATGGCCGAACAGCAGCAGCATGGCCGGCGAGGTTCCCGCGGTGACGAGCACCTGGTCGCGGTCGACGCCGACGCCGTACGTGCGCTGGTAATGCTCCACGATCGCCTCGCGCAGCTCGACGATGCCGAGGCTGTGCGTGTAGCGCGTACGGCCGTCCTTCACCGCCTTCTCGAGCGCCTCGCGCACGACCATCGGCGCCTCGAAGTCGGGCTCGCCGAACTCCAGGTGGACGACGTCGATGCCGGCGCGCTCGAGCGCGCCCGCGCGCTCACCGACCTCGACGGCTAGGAACGGTTCGATCTGTGCGATGCGTCGCGCGAAGGCGCTCAACGCCGGCCCCGTGCGTCGCGGGCGATGCGCCGCCGCGCGCTGGCGATCTGCCACAGCATCGCCGGTCCGTCCGTCAGCACGCCGACCTTGCTTCCCTGCTGATCCGTCCAGTTCACCGGCACCTCGGCGATGCGCCACCCCGCCGCCCGGGCCCGCAGCAGCAGCTCGACGTCGAAGCCGAATCCCTTGGTCGACAGCCGCGGAAAGAGGTCGGCGGCGGCGGCCTGCGAGAACGCCTTGAAGCCGCACTGCGTGTCATGCAGCGCGTCGAGGCCCATCCGTGTCGCCGCCAGGTTGAAGAGCCGGCGGGCGAGCTTCCGATGCGGCCGCGTCCGCACGACGACGCCGGGCTCGGCGACCGCGCGAGAGCCGATGGCGACGTCCGCGCCGGCCGCCAGCGCGGCCTCGAGCCGCTTCAGCTCCGCGATCGGGGTGGCGCCATCGGCGTCGGCGAACAGCCTCTGCGCGCCACGCGCGACAGCCATTCCCGCCTGGACGGCGAATCCCTTGCCCGAGTTGCGCTCATGCCGCACGAGCCGCACCTCGGGATGGCGATCGCGCATCGCGCGCACGACGCCGGAGGTGTCGTCGGTGGAGCCGTCGTCGACGACGATCACCTCCCACGGCTCGCCGCGCTCGATGAAGTACGCGACGACCTCCGCCAGATACCGCGGCAGCCGCTCCGCCTCGTGGTAGGCGGGGATGACGACCGACCAGCTGGGCGCCGTCTCTAGCGGACCGATGAGAGATCCAGGCGGCGACGCCGCCGGGCGACGCCGGTCGCGTGGGCGGCTCGCGCCACCGCGGCCGCGACCGCCGGCGCCACCTGCTTGTTGAAGACGCTCGGGATGATGTACTCCTCGCTCAGCTCGGCACGGCCGACGCACGCGGCGATCGCCCGCGCGGCGGCGACCTTCATCTCGTCGTTCACCGTGCGGGCCCGCGAGTCGAGGAGGCCGCGGAAGAAGCCGGGGAAGCACAGCACGTTGTTGATCTGGTTGGGGTAGTCGGAGCGCCCGGTGGCCATCACGCGGACGTGCCGGCCGGCCTCTTCGGGGCGGATCTCGGGATCGGGATTCGCCATCGCGAACACGATCGGATCGCGCGCCATCTTGCGGACGTCGCGCGGCGACAGGATGCGCGGCACCGAGAGTCCGATGAACACGTCGGCCCGCTCGATGACGTCGGACAGCCGTCCCGTGAGCCGGCGCGGGTTGGTGGCGGTGGCCACCCACCGCTTCATGTAATCCATCCCCTGCACCCGGCCGCCATGGATGGCGCCGAACTCGTCGACGCCAACGATGTCGCGCACGCCGCTCGAGAGCAGGATCTTGATGGTCGCGGTCCCGGCGGCGCCCACGCCGGTCACGACCACGCGCAGCTTCTTGAGGTCCTTCTTCACGATGCGCAGCGCGTTCAGCAGCGCGGCCAGCACGACCACCGCGGTTCCGTGCTGATCGTCGTGGAACACCGGGATGTCGAGCTCCTTGCGCAGCCGCTCCTCGATGTCGAAGCAGCGCGGGGCGGCGATGTCTTCCAGGTTGACGCCGCCGAACGCCGGTGCCAGGTACTTCACGGTCTCCACGATCTTGTCGGTGTCCTTGGTGGCCAGGCACAGCGGAAACGCGTCGACATTGGCGAGCTCCTTGAACAGCATCGCCTTGCCTTCCATCACCGGCAGTGCGGCCTCGGGACCGATGTCGCCGAGCCCGAGCACCGCCGTGCCGTCCGTCACGATCGCGACCGAGCGCGGGATCGAGGTGTAGAGCTTCGCCTTGGCCGGGTTCGCCGCGATCAGGCGACAGATCTCGGCGACGCCCGGCGTGTAGACGAGCCGAAGGTCGGAGAGCGACTGCACGGGATAGCGGCTGCGCGT
>DATAOC010000152.1:0-16576 GCA_036265915.1 Candidatus Methylomirabilota bacterium
TCACGATCTGGGCGGCCTTGGTGAGATCGACGTAGCCGATGATCGAGGCGAGCGACGTGTCCTTGAACAGCACGATCATCTGGGTGACGAGCGACGGCACCATGTTCTTGAGCGCCTGGGGCAGCACGACGTGGACCATCGTCCGGGTGGCGGTCATCCCCAGCGCCGTCGCGGCCTCCACCTGGCCGCGCGCCACCGACTGGACGCCGGCCCGCACGATCTCGCCGAAGTAGGCCGCCTCGAAGATCACGAACGCCGTCAGGGCCACGCCGTACTCGGGAATCGGCAGCCGCAGCAGCTGCGGGATGATGAACCAGATCCAGAAGATGACCATGACCAGCGGCACGCCTCGGAAGAACTCGACGTAGGCGGTGGCGGGCACGCGGATGAGCCGCGCCTCGGCCAGCCGCGCGAGGCCGACGAAGATGCCGAGGATGAAGCCGAGCACGATGGCCGGGATGGCCAGCCGCAGCGTGCCGCCGATGAACGGCCCGAATCCGATCAGCCCCTGCAGCAGCAGGAACTTCCAGTTGCTGGCGATGACGGAGAAGTCCACCGCCTAGCCCCCGCCCGCGCGCGAGATGAGGCCGGGAATCGCGTAGTGCCGCTCCACGCGGGCCATGATGGTCGCGATCGAGAGGCACAAGATCAGATAGATCACCGTCCCCGCCGTGAGCGCCTCGATGGCCTTGGCGGTGTACGTCTCGATCTGGCGCGTCTGGAACGTGAGCTCGGCAACGCTGATGGTGAGCGCCACCGATGAGTTCTTGAGCAGGTTGAGCGACTCGTTGGTGCCTGGGGGGACGATCAGCCGCAGCGCCACCGGCAGGATGATCAGCCGGTACGCCTGGAAGGTCGTGAGGCCCATCGCCAGCGACGCCTCGAACTGCGTGCGCGGGATCGCCTGGATGCCGGAACGGATGACCTCCGACATGCGCGCGCCGTGATAGACGCCGAGCGCGACCACGGCCGCCCAGAACTCCGCGGCGTGGTTGAACAGCCAGTCCTGTGCCGGCCGCGGCAGCAGCGGCGGCACTCCGAAGTACCAGAAGAACATCCACACGAGCAGCGGGACGTTGCGGAAGAATTCCACGTAGAAGACCGCCGTCACGCGCAGCGGCGCCCACGGCGCCGTCCGCAGCGCGCCGGAGAGGATGCCGAGGGCGACCGCCAGAATCCACGCCAGTGCGGAGAGCTCCAGCGTGGTGAGCAAGCCCTGGAGCAGCCACTGCCCGGACTGGCCGGTCCACAGGACGCTCCACTTGAACGTGTAGGTCATATGAAGATGGGGGCCCCGAAATGGCCCCCATACCCCCCAGCGCTCGGACGCGCCCCGGCGGAGCCCGGGCGCGCCTCGGGATTGCGAGACATGGCCCCCAAGCCCCACCTCCCAACGCTCGGACGCTGCCCGGCGGGGCCGGGGCGCGTTGCGGGATGACGACCTCGATTACTTGCCGATCTGCTTGAGCAGATAGGCCTTCACCTGCGGGGTCATCGGGTACGGGAGCTCGCCCTTGGGGCCGAACCATTTCTCGTAGATCTCGAAGTACTTGCCGGATTCGAAGCCGCCGCGGAGGCCGGCGTCGACGGCGGCCTTGAACTTGGCGTCGCCCTTGCGCATGGCCATGCCGTACGGCTCCTCGGAGTAGAAGTCGCCGACCACGTCCCAGTCGTTCGGGTTCGGCGCCTTGGCCTTCAGTCCGGCGAGCTGGACGCCGTCGTTGGTATAGGCGTCGACCTGGCCCTGCACCAGCGCCTGGAACGCCGCCGGCTGGTCGGGGAACTCGCGAAGCTGCGCCTGCGGATACTTCTCGCGGACGATCTTGGCGTTCGTGCTCCCCTGCTGGGACGCGATGCGCTTGCCGGCGATGTCGTTCACGCCGTGGATCGGGCTGCCCTTCTTCACCAGGAACTGCGCGCCGGTGTAGAAAAACGTCAGGCTGAAGTCCACCGACTCGCGGCGCTGCGGCGTGTCGGTCATGGTGCCGGCGATCAGGTCGACGGCGTTGGACGTGAGCAACGGGATGCGCGTCGGCGGCGTGGATTCCTTCTTCTCGATCCTGATCGACTTGCCCACCGCCTTCTCGACGGAGGGCTTGACCAGCTGCTCCACGAGGTCGATCGAGAAGCCCACCCATTCGTTGTTCTTGTTGACGTAGGCGAACGGCGGCGAGCCGGTTCGCGTGCCGATCGTCAGGACCCCCGTCGACCGGATCTTGTCCAGCGTGTCCGACTGGGCGCCGGCTGGCACGGACGCCGCCACCACGATCACCAGTGCCAGCACCACCACGAGCATGCGTCTCATGAGAAGACCTCCATCAGTGAGTGAGAATCTTGGACAGGAACTGCTTGCCGCGATCCGACTTCGGCGACGAGAAAAACGCCTGGGGCGTGCCTTCCTCGACCACCTGCCCCGCGTCCATGAACACCACGCGGTGGGCGACGCGGCGGGCAAACCCCATCTCGTGCGTGACGCACATCATCGTCATGCCCTCGCGTGCGAGCGTGGTCATGACGTCGAGGACCTCGTTGATCATCTCCGGGTCGAGGGCCGAGGTCGGCTCGTCGAACAGCATGATCTTCGGCTGCATCGCGAGCGCGCGCGCGATCGCCACGCGCTGCTGCTGTCCGCCGGACAGGTTGGCTGGATAGTTCGGCGCCTTCTCGGCGAGGCCGACGCGGGCGAGCAGGGCGCGCGCCGTCTTCTCGGCCTCGGCGCGGGAGAGCTTGCGGACCTTCATCGGCGCCAGCATCACGTTCTCGAGCGCGGTCATGTGCGGGAACAGGTTGAACGCCTGGAAGACCATGCCGACCTTTGTCCGGAGCGCCGGCAGGTTCACGCCGCGCCGGGTGATCGGATCGCCCAGGACGGTGATCTCGCCCGACTGCACGCGCTCGAGCCCGTTCACGCACCGGATCAGCGTCGACTTGCCGGACCCCGACGGCCCGCACACGACGACGACCTCGCCCGCCGCGACGGCGAGGTCGATGGAGTCGAGCACGTGGAGCTTGCCGAACCATTTGTCGACGTTCTTGAAGACGATGGCGGACTCGGCTGCCATTCCGTCGCCTTTCCTCAGCCCATCACGAGCAGCACGTCGCCGGCGTTGACGGCCTGGCCGGGCTGCACGCGGACCTCGGCCACCGTGCCGGCGGCGCCGGCCTTGAACTCGTTCTCCATCTTCATGGCCTCGATCACGAGCAGCGTGTCGCCGGCCTTCACCGGGTCCCCGGGACGCACGGCAACGCGGCTGATCTTACCTGGAAGCGGCGCCCTCAGCGTCCGACCTGCGCCGGCCCCGGCCGCCCCGCCCCGGGTGCGGATGACGTGGCGCGTGTGCTCCTCCACCGTCACCTCGTACAGCTCGCCTCGCACGTCCACCAGGCAGCTGCCGTCGCGATCGACCACGTCCGCCACATACGAGATGCCATCGACGAGCAGCGAGTAGATGCCCTGGGCCGTCAGTCGGGCATCGACGTCCCAGCGCTGGTCGCCGAGCGCGATGTGATAGCGCCCGTCCGTGCCCGTCACGTCGACGACGAGTTCGTGCTCGCCAACGGTCGCCACGTACTTCACCGCTCTCTCGTCCCTCCGCCGCTCACCGGCCGGTCCAGCTCCCGGAGCCGGCTCGCCGCCATGCCGTGGCCGGCCACTCCGCCGCCGACGCGTCGTGCTGGCCGCCGCTCGTTGCAGCGCGCCGGCCCCGCTCGTACTCCGCCAGCACGGCCGCGATCACGGCGAGGTCGCGATGGCGGGCGTCATTCGGCTGCACGCCGGGCAACACGCGCTCGAGGAAGGCGGTGGACAGGCGGCCGGCGCGGAAATCGGGATGGGCCACGATGCGCTCGAGGATCGGGATCGTCGTGCGCACGCCGACGATCCGGTACTCCGCGAGTGCGCGCGCCATCCGCTCGCACGCGGCCGCGCGATCCGGACCCCACACGATCAGCTTGCTGATCAGCGTGTCGTAGAACCGCGGGACCGTGTAGCCCTCGTAAGCGCCGGAGTCGTCGCGGACCCAGGGCCCGCTCGGCGCGCGCAGACCGGTGATCGTCCCCGGGGACGGCATCCAGCCGGCGAACGGGTCCTCGGCGTTGATCCGGCACTCGATGGCCCAGCCGCGCCAGGTGACGTCCGCCTGACGCAGCGAGAGCCGCTCGCCGGCCGCCACACGCAGCTGCTCGGCCACGAGATCCAGGCCGGTGACCATCTCGGTGACCGGATGCTCGACCTGCAGGCGCGTGTTCATCTCGAGGAAGTAGAAGTTGCGCTCGGCGTCGACGAGGAACTCCACGGTGCCCGCGTTGACGTAGCCGGCGGCGCGCGCCACGCGGCACGCCGCCTCGCCCATCCGCTGCCGCATCGCCGAGTCGACGAACGAGGATGGCGACTCCTCGACCAGCTTCTGGTGCCGCCGCTGGATCGAGCACTCGCGCTCGCCGAGATGAATGACCTCGCCGTGACTGTCGGCGAACACCTGGATCTCGATGTGCCGCGGCTCGGCGACCGCGCGCTCGAGATAGACCGCGGCGTCGCCGAAGGCCGCGCCCGCCTCCGCCTGCGCCGAGCGCAGCGCCTCGGCCAGATCCGCTTCGCGGCGCACGAGCCGCATCCCCTTGCCGCCGCCGCCCATGGCCGCCTTCAGCATGACCGGATAGCCGATCTCGCGCGCCATCGCGCGCGCGGCCTCCTCGCCGGCGACGGCGTCGAGCGTGCCGGGCACCATCGGCACGCCCATGTCGCGGGCGATCTTGCGGGCGGCCGTCTTGCTGCCCATGGCGCGAATGGCCGCCGCCGGCGGGCCGACAAAGGTGAGCCCCGCTGCCGTGCACGCCTCGGCGAACGCCGCGTTCTCGGACAGGAACCCGTACCCCGGATGCACGGCGTCCGCCCCCGCCGCCCGCGCCACCTCGACGAGACGGTCGACGACCAGATAGCTCTCGAGCGCGGGGGCCGGCCCGATCGGGTACGCCTCGTCGGCCATCTGCACGTGCAGCGCCTCCCGGTCGGCTTCCGAGAAGACGGCCACGGTGGCGATGCCTTGCTCGCGGCAGGCCCGGATGACACGCACGGCGATCTCGCCGCGGTTGGCGACCAGCAGCTTCTTGAGCTTCACGCGTCTCGTCCGGTCACGGCGCCGATGATACCCTCAATCACCGATCGCCTTCACGGCCGCCTCCACGAACGACGTGTCCACGATGTCCTTCAGCGGAATGGTCGCCTTGATGAAGCCGTGGCGCTGCCACCACGCCATCTGCCGTCCGATGTCCTCCACCCAGAGTCGCCCGCTGCGGTCCTGGTACGGCAGGCCGAGCTTGATGAGAGGCACCGGGGCTCCGGTGTAGCGCGCGGTCACGGCCACCACGTCGTCGTAGGCGGCGCCCGGCGTCCGGCCGAGCACCGCGTCGTGGTAGAAGCGCGACGACTTCACGTAGCCCTTCATGAAGCTCACGGCCCGCGCGCGGTCGGCCGCGAATCGCCTCGAGTAGAAGACCGCCGCGATCTGCCAGGGGAACAGGTCGCCGCCCCAGGCCAGGATCCGTCCGAAGCCGTCGGCCTCGGCGCGGCCGGGAAACGGCTGCGGCAGCACGACGGCGTCGACCTGCTTGCCCTTGAGCGCCTCCAGCGCCGCCGCCATCGCCTGCAGCGGCACGATGGTCACGTCCTTGAGCGTCATCCCCTCTTTCTCGAGGATGTTGCCGATCTGATAGTGGAACGTCGAGCCGAGCTGGGTGACCGCGATGCGCTTGCCCCTGAGATCCGCCACCGTGCGCACGCCCGCGTCGTGAAGGTCGGTGCGAACGACAATGGCCGTGAGCCGGTGATCCGGCCACTCGCGGCCCTTGTCGGCCACGATCCACAGCTTCTCGCCGCCGAGCACGATGTTGTAGGTGGCGGCGGTCAGCCCGGTGGCCGCCACGTCGAGCTGTCCGGCCGCCAGCGCGGTGGCGATCGGCGCCGCCGCCTGGAAGTACACGAGCTCGGGGTCGACACCGTACTCCTTGAAGAAGCCCTTCTCGACGCCGACGAAGATGGGCGCCGACGACGTCAGCTTCAGCACGCCGACGCGCGGACGGTCCTGGGCCGCCGCCGGCGCGCACAGCAGCGACATGGTCAGGACGGCGGCGACGAATGCTCGAATCATCGACACGCTCCTTTTCGTGCAGGGGATCGGCGGATGCCGGTCAGCCCGCCCGCCATGGAATGGCGAGCCGCTCCAGACGGGCGAGCGAGAAGTGCGAGAGCACGCCGAGCAGCGAGAGGACGACGATGCCGACCATCAGCTTCGTCGTCTGCATCAGGTTGCCGGCGTGCAGGACCAGGAAACCGATCCCGGACTCGACCGCGATCATCTCCGCGGCCACGAGCAGCAGCAGCGCCGTGCCCGCACCGAGCCGCAGGCCGGCGAAGATCATGGGCAGCGCCGAGGGCAGGACGACCTTGCGAATGACCGACCAGCGCCGCGCGCCGAACGCCACCGCTGCCCGCACCAGCAGCGGGTCGGCCTGGCGCACACCCGTGAACGTGTTGATCGCCATCGGAAAGAACACGCCGAGCGCGATCACGGCGATCTTGGACGGCTCGCCAAGCCCGAGCCAGAGGATCAGCAGCGGCAGCAGCGCGATCTTCGGCACCGGAAAGGTCGCCGCGATGATGGGCGTGCCGACGGCCTCCGCCACCGCGAAGAAGCCGACGGCCACGCCGACGGCGACGCCGAGCGCGGCCCCGATGCCGAAGCCGAGGACCAGCCGCCAGAGCGAGGCGGCGACGTGGCCGAGCAGCTCCCCCGAGCGCAGCATGTCGGCGGCCTCGGCCAGAACGCCGAGGGGCGAGGGCAGGAAGAGGGCGGGCACCCACCCCAGGCGCGCGATCAGCTCCCAGGCGGCGACGAGCAGCAGCAGCGCGACGACGCGCAGCACCCGATGCTCGCGCCGCGTGAGGAACGCCGCGCGGTCAGCCACGGCCACGCGGCTCATTCGCGCAGCGCCGCCGCCGCCTGCTCGCGGATCAGGGCCCAGATTCGCTCCACGGCGGTGACGAACGCCGGCTCGGCCATGGTCCGCTCCGTGCGCGGCCGATCGAGGTCGATCTTCACCTCCGCCAGCACACGCCCCGGCCGACGCGACAGGACGATGACGCGATCCGCCATGTAGACGGCCTCGTGAATGTTGTGCGTGACGTAGACGACGGTCTGCCGCGTGCGCGACCAGATCGCGAGCAGTTCCTCCTGCATCAGCTGTCGCGTCTGCGCGTCGAGCGCCGAGAACGGCTCGTCCATCAGCAGCACCGCCGGCTCGACCGCCAGCGCGCGCGCGATGCCGGCGCGCTGCCGCATGCCGCCCGACAGCTGGTGGGGATACTTCGACTCGAAGCCGTCGAGCCCGGTCAGCTCGATGAAGGCCTGTGCCCGCCGCGCGCGTGCGGCGGCCGGCACGCCGCGCTCCTCGAGGCCGAACTCGACGTTGCCGCGCACGGTGCGCCAGGGAAACAGGGCGAACTCCTGGAAGACCATCGCGGTGGCCGCGCGCCCCTCCGGCAGCTCGCCGTCGAGCCAGATGGCGCCGCGCGTGGGCGCCAGCAGGCCCGCGATCATGTTGAGGAGCGTCGACTTCCCGCATCCTGACGGCCCGAGCACTGCCAGAAGCTCCTGCGACTCCACCACGAGATCGATCGCGTCGAGCGCCGGCACCGCGCGGCCCCGGCGGTCGACGTACGTCTTCGACACGTTCTCGAGAATGACGCGCACGCTACAGCGTCCGCAGCCGGAAGCGCTGCACCTTGCCGGTCGCCGTCTTCGGCAGCTCGGCCACGAACCGCACGGCGGCGGGCGCGCCGTGGCGGATCTCCGCGCGCACGAAATCGGTGAGGCTGGCGGCCAGCTCTTCCGAGCCATCGATGCCCGCCTTGAGAACAACGAACGCGTGGGGACGCGTCAGTCCGTGCGCGTCGGCGATGCCGGCCACGCCGGCCTCCAGGACGGCCGGATGCGCGGCGAGCCGCGCCTCGATGTGCGAGGGCGACACCCACATGCCGGCCGTCTTGAACATCTCGTCGGCGCGACCCGCGAAGGCGAAGAAGCCGTCGCCGTCGCGGGAAAACATGTCCCCGGTTCGCAGCCATTCGCCCCGCATCGTCGCCCGCGTGGTGGCCAGCCGGTTCCAGTAGTACGGCGACGTCGGCTCGCCCTTGATGAGCAGATGACCGACGGTTCCCGTGGGCACCTCCGCGCCGGCCTCGTCGACCAGCCGCGCCTCGAAGCCCGGGACCAGCCGGCCGGCGGTGGCGCGACGCGCCTCGCCCGGTCGGTTGGCGATGAAATCGTGCAGCGCCTCCGTGGAGCCGACCACCTCCACCAGCTCGAGCCCGAACCGCTCGGCCCACGCGTCGAACAGCGCCGGCGGCAGCGCCTCGCCCGACGAGACGCAGAACCGCAGCGACGAGAGATCCCAGCGCCGCTCCGCGTCCTCGACGGCGAGCATGCGGGAGTACAGCGTGGGCACGGTGAAGAAGACGGTGGGGCGCTCGGCGGCAATGACGTCGAAGGCGCCCTCGGCGTCCAGCCGCTGCGGCACGAGCACGGACGCGGCGCCGACCCGCGCCGGGAAGTACAGGCTGTTGCCCAGGCCGAACGCGAAGAAGAGCTTCGACGCCGAGAAGACGAGATCGTCGGGAGCGAGACCGAACACGCTCACGCCGACCATGTCCGCCGCCGCCACGAAGTCCTTGTGAGAATGCACGGCCGCCTTCGGCCTGCCGGTCGACCCCGAGGTGTAGCCCCAGTAGACGATGTCCTCGGCGAAGGTGTCGGCGGCCGCGAGCGACGGCTTGGCCGCGCTCAGCAGATCATCGAAGTCGAGGGCCGCCGACCCCGGCCGGCCGACGGCGACGATCGCGCGCAGCCAGGGACACCGGGGCCGCGCGGCCAGCAGCAGCGGCGCCACGCGCGCCTCCACGACGGCGACCCGGGCCCGGCTGTCGTTCAGGACGAACTCGTACTCGGCCGCGCTCATGGAGGGGTTCACGGGCACGGCAACCGCGCCGAGCTTGGCCGCGCCCCAGAACGTCGCCGCGAACGCCGGCCTGTCGTCGAGCGCGATGAGGACGCGGTGCTCGATGTCCACCCCGAGCGCGCCAAGCGCGTTGCCGCACCGGTCCACGGACTCGGCCACGTCGGCGTAGGTGATGGCGCGGCTCTCGAACCGGAACGCCGTCCGCGCGCCGCGGCCCTCGGCCACGTGCCGATCGACGAACGCCGTCGCGGCGTTGAAGCGCTCGGGAAGGCTTTGCACCGTCGAAAGTTTACACGACAGCGCAGGCGCCGCCCGACGGGCGCGAGACGCGCGGCGCGTCGCCCGGCGTGCCCGTCAGGTCTCGGTCGCGGCGACCGCCGCCGGCGCGAGGCCCCGGTAGGCGGCGAGCGCGATGAACCCGATGCCGACCCAGGTGGCCTCGCGGATGCGACGGACGAGGCTGAACGACAGCCCGGCGGAGGCGCCGAGTCCCAGGGCCGCGAACATGGCGACGTGGCCGCCTTCGAGAGCGCCGAGGCTGGCCGGCACCATGAACGTCGCGAACCGGATGGCGGTGGCAAAGGCTTCGATGACCATCGCCGTCACCAACGTCACCTCGACCCCGAGAAGGTTCAGGATCACCCAGACCTCCAGGGCGCTCCCGAGCCAGCCGACAAAGTGGAAGAAGATCGACAGCGTCAGGCGCGCGGGCTCGCGGCGATAGAACTGCGCGAGCGAGTCGTCGACGCGGGCGACGCTGGCCGCCATCCGCGCCAGCGCGCCGATGCGCCCGAGCGCGCGGCCCCCACCGCTCATGAGTCCGCTCACCTGCGCGAAGACGAAGCCGCCCACCGCCAGCACCTCGATCACGAAGAGCCAGACCATGACGTGCAGCACCGGCGAGTCGTGAGGCAGCACGAAGGCGGCGCACAGGAGGCCAAGGCCGAGGAGCAGTCCCTGGGCGATGGTGATCGTCGTCTTCGCCACGATCACCGACGAGAAGCCCTCGACGAAGCTGACGTGGCGGCGCACGAGCCAGGCCTTCACCGCCTCCCCGCCCACCGACGCGGTTGGCGTGGTGAGGTTGAACGCCTCGCCGGCCAGCCGCGCCGAGAAGAGCGCGCCGAACGGGACGTCGTCACGGCGGAAAGCAAAGCGCCACCCCAGCGTGTCGACGAGATTGATGAGGCTGAACGGAAAGGCCACGACGATCAGCAGGCGCCACGAGAGCTGGCGGATCGATGCGAGCAGCGCCGCCGGATCGTTCTGCCAGATGAGGATGGCCACCAGCGCGGCGCCCATCAGCAGCATGGCGTAGCGGGCTATGCGCCAGACCGTCGGCGTCATGATCGCGAACGCTGCATCAACGCTGCCACCTGGTTGACGGAGGAGGAGCACGCGCATAGCATCCAGCCGCTGCTGACCCCCGATGGAGGCACGCCATGCGCCCTGCAGGCACCGGTGATCAGTTTACGCCGTCGGACTTGACGCGCCGCGAATTCGTGACGTCCGGCGCCCTCGCCGCCGGGGCGACGCTCGCTGCGACGACGGCCGCTGCCGCGCCGATTGCGTCGACGCCGGCGCTCGTCGCGCAAACCGGCCCCGCTCCGCGCGGCTTCGACCCCGGCGATCCCGGGCTCAAGTACGATCTCGTGATCGCGAACGCCGACGTGCTGGATCCCGGCTCACGGCTGCGTGGTCGCCGCGACATCGGCATCAAGAACGGACAGATCGCGGCGATGTCGAGCAGCGCGATCGCCGCCGACCGCGCGGTGCAACGCTATGACGCCGGCGGCAAGCTGGTCACCCCGGGCCTGATCGACCTGCACACGCACTACGGTCCGCTCATCTCCGGCATCGGCCTGCCCTCGGACGAGCTGGTGCCGATCACGGCGACCACCACCGGCGTGTCCGCGGGGGACGCGGGCGCCAACACGTACGGCGCCCTCAAGCACTGGGTCATCGGCCAGGCGCGCACGCGCCTCTACGCCTTCGTGCACATCTCGTCGATCGGGCTGGCCGGCGGCCTGGCGCCGGGCGAGATGCTCAACATCGACTATGCGAACGTCGAGGCGTGCGCCAAGACGCTGGCCGAGAACCCGGACACCGTACTCGGCGTGAAGGTGCGCATCACCGACACGGTCGTCGGCGCCAACGGCGTCGAGCCGCTGCGGCGCGCGGTCCGCGCGGCCGAGATGGCGGGCAAGGGCTTCCGCGTCATGTGCCACATCGGGGCCGCGCCCGGCAACCTCGCCGACGTGCTCGACCTGCTGCGTCCCGGTGACATCCTCACCCACGCGTACAGCGGCGCCGGGAACAACGTCGTGCAGAACGGCCAGCTGATCCCGGCCGCGCGCGCGGCCAAGCAGCGCGGCGTCGTCTTCGACGTCGGCCACGGCGGCGGGTCGTTCGACTTCACGGTATGCGAGCCGGCCATGATGCAAGGCGCGCACGTCGACACGATCTCGAGCGACATCCACGCGGTATCGATCAACACGCCGGGCTATCCGACGCTGCCGTGGGTGATGTCGAAGTTCATGGCGCTCGGCCTGTCCCTCGAGGAGGTGGTGCAGCGGGCGACCGTGGAGCCGGCGAAGATCATCGGCCGGGTCCCCGGGCTCGGGACACTGGCGGTCGGCGCCCCCGCCGACGTCGCGGTCTTCGACTACGTCGATGGGCAGCCGGTGGAGTTCGTCGACACCCGGCAGAACCGCAAGAGCGGCAGTCGCAAGCTCGTCCCGCTGCTGACCGTCAAAGGGGGCCGTCCATTCGGCCGGCCGTACCCCGTGCCGTTCGTGTACTAGCGAATCGGGACGGCGAGCGGCGCGCGGCCGCGGTCAGCGCGCGTGGATCTCGAGCGCGCTGAAGAAGTAGGCGATCTCGGTGGCGGCCGTCTCCGGCGCGTCGGAGCCGTGCACGGCGTTGGCCTCGATCGAGGTGGCGAACTCCTTGCGGATGGTGCCGGCGGCGGCCTTGGCGGGGTCGGTGGCCCCCATGAGGTCGCGCCATTTCTGGATGGCGTTGTCGGCCTCGAGCACCATCGGCAAGCACGGGCCCTGGGTCATGAACGCGCAGAGGCTCTTGAAGAACGGCCGCTCTCGGTGCACGGCGTAGAAGCCGGCCGCGTCGGCGCTCGACATGTGCACGAGCTTGGCGGCGACGATGGTGAAGCCGGCCTCCTCGATCTTTGCGATGATGCGGCCGGCCGCGCGCTGACGCATGGCGTCCGGCTTGATGATGGCCAGCGTCCTCATCGTCCGACCACCTTGGCCACGGTGGCGCCCATGTCGGCGGGACTCTTCACCACGGTGACCCCCGCGTTCTGCAGCGCCGCCATCTTCTCCGCTGCCGTTCCCTTGCCGCCGGCGATGATCGCACCCGCGTGTCCCATGCGCCGCCCCGGCGGGGCCGTCTGCCCGCAGATGAACCCCACCACCGGCTTCTTCACGCTCGCCTTGATGTAGGCGGCCGCGTCCTCTTCGGCGGTGCCGCCGATCTCGCCGATCATCATGATGGCGCGGGTACCGGGATCGTCGTTGAAGAGCCGCAGCACGTCGACGAAGCTGGTGCCGTTCACCGGATCGCCGCCGATGCCGACGCACGTCGACTGGCCGATGTTGCGCGCACTGAGCTGGCCGACCACCTCGTAGGTGAGCGTGCCGCTCCGCGACAGGACGCCGACGTCGCCCGGCTTGTGGATGTGCCCCGGCATGATGCCGATCTTCGCCTGCCCGGGCGTGATGACGCCGGGGCAGTTCGGCCCGATGAGGCGGCTCTTCGTGCCGGTCAGGAAATGCTTCGCACGAACCATGTCGGCGACGGGGATGCCCTCGGTGATGCAGATCACCAGCGGGATTCCCGCCGCGGCCGCCTCCATGATCGCGTCGGCCGCGGCCACCGGCGGCACGAAGATGAGCGCGCAGTCGGCGCCCTCCTTCGCGACCGACTCGGCCACGGTGTTCCAGACCGGAAACCCCTCGTGGGTGGTGCCGCCCTTGCCGGGAGTGACTCCGCCCACGACCTGCGTGCCGTACTCCTTGCAGCGCGCGGCGTGGAACGCGCCCTCCTTGCCGGTGATGCCCTGCACGACGACCCGCGTGGACGTGTCGACGAGAATCGGCATCTTATTTCCCGCCGCGCGCGAACGCCACGGCCTTGCGTGCGCCGTCGGCCATGTCGGTGGCCATGGTGAGGGCCAGGCCGGAGTCGGCCAGCATCTTCTTGCCCTGCTCGACGTTGGTGCCTTCCGCGCGGAGGACCACGGGCAGCTTGAGCCCGAGCTTCCTCACGGCAGCGATGATCCCCTCGGCGAGACGGTCGACCCGCAGGATGCCGCCGAAGACGTTGATGAACACGGCCTTGACGCTGGGATCCGAGGACAGGATGCGGAACGCGTTCTCGATCTGCTCGGGTGAGGCGCCACCACCGACGTCCAGGAAGTTGGCGGGCTCGCCGCCCGCGAGCTTGACGATGTCCATGGTGGCCATGGCGAGGCCGGCGCCGTTCACCATGCAGCCGACGTTGCCGTCGAGCTTGATGTAGTTGAGACCGTACTTCGACGCCTCGACGTCGAGCGGATCCTCCTCCTGGACGTCGCGCAGGGCCACGATCTCCTTGTGGCGAAACAGCGCGTTGTCGTCGAAGTTCAGCTTGGCGTCGAGCGCGAACACGCGCCCGTCCTTCGTCACCACCAGCGGGTTGATCTCGGCCAGCGAGCAGTCCTTCGCCTGGTAGACCGCCCAGAGCCGCCGGATGAGCGTGGCGCCCTGCTTGAATTGCTCGCCGGCGAGGCCGAGCCCGAACGCGATGCGGCGCGCCTGGAAGTCGGCGACGCCGAGCGCCGGATGCGTCCACTCGCGCAGAATCTTGTCCGGCGTCTTGGCCGCGACCTCCTCGATGTCCATGCCCCCCGCCTGCGAGGCCATCACCACGTCGGCCGAGCGCGCGCGGTCGAGCGTGATCGACAGATAGAGCTCGCGGTCGATCTGCGAGGCTTCCTCCACGAGCACCTTGCGCACCTGGATCCCGTCCGGCGGCGTCTGCGGCGTCTTCAGCATCATGCCGAGGATCTGGCTCGCCGCCTGCTCGGCACCGGACGGATCGTCGGCGAGCTTGATCCCACCCGCCTTGCCGCGGCCTCCCGCGTGCACCTGCGCCTTCACCACCACCTTGCCACCGAGCCGCTGCGCGATCGCACGCGCCTGCGCCGGCGTGTCGGCCACCTCGCCGTGCGGCACCGCCACGCCGAACTCGCGCAGCAGCGTCTTCGCCTGGTACTCGTGGATCTTCACGCGCGCGCCTTGGGCTGGCCGCGGAACATGCGAAGCAGACGCGCGACCGGGTCGAAGAAGTCGTCGGCCATCCGCTCCTTGAGCGGAATGATGCCGTTGTCCGTGATGTGGATGTGCTCGGGGCAGACCTCGGTGCAGCACTTGGTGATGTTGCAGAGGCCGATGCCGGCCTGGTTCTTCACGAAGTCGGTCCGGTCCGTGCGCGTGTCCAGCGGGTGCATGGCGAGCCCCGCCGCCTTGATGAAGAAGCGCGGTCCGGCGAAGACCTTCTTGTTCTCCTCGTGGTCGCGGATGACGTGGCAGACGTCCTGGCACAGGAAGCACTCGATGCACTTGTGGAACTCCTGGATGCGATCGATGTCTTCCTGCATCATCCGGTACGTGCCGTCCGGCTCGGGCGGCTTCGGGCGCAGCGGCGGCAGCTGGCGCGCCTTCTCGTAGTTGAACGACACGTCGGTGACGAGATCGCGGATCCACGGGAACGCGCGGATGGGCGCCACCGTGATCGGCTCGCCCTCGGCGAACAGGTCCATGCGCGTCATGCACATCAGCCGCGGCTTGCCGTTGATCTCCGCACTGCACGAGCCGCACTTGCCGGCCTTGCAGTTCCACCGCACGGCCAGGTCGTTGGCCTGCGTGGCCTGGATGCGGTGGATCACGTCGAGGACGACCATGCCCGTGTCGACCTCGACCGTGTACTCCTTGAAGCCGCCGGTCCGGCCCTCACCGCGGAACACCTGCATGGTGAAGGACGGCATCACTTGCGCTCCTGGAACAGCGCCTTGAGATCCGGCGGCATCTCGGGCAGCGGCTCGCGACTCACCTGGATGCGCCCGTTCGTCAGCCGGAGCACCACGTTCACCTTGCCCCACGTGTCGTCGGTGTAGGGATGGTCGTCGCGGGTGTGGCCGCCACGGCTCTCTTTCCGCTCGAGCGCAGCGAGCGCCGAGCACTCGGCGACGGTCAGCAGCGACTCGAGATCGAGCGCGGTGTGCCAGCCCGGGTTGTACTGGCGGTGGCCGTCGACGCGGACCTTCGTGGCGCGCTCCTTCAGCTGCTCCAGGCGCTTGATCGCCTCCTTCAGCTCCGCCTCGTTGCGAATGATGCCGACCAGCCTCTGCATCGTCTCCTGCAGGTCCGACTGGATCGCGTAGGGATTCTCGCCGCCGGTGCGCTCGAAGGGCGCCAGCATCTGGCGCGTCGCCTGCTCCACCTGGCCGGAGTCGACGGCGAGGGCGCCGGCGAAGTTCTTCACGTACAGGGCAGCGTGCAGGCCCGCGCGGCGGCCGAAGACGAGCAGGTCGGAGAGCGAGTTGCCGCCCAGCCGGTTGCTGCCGTGCATGCCGCCGGCGACCTCGCCGGCCGCGAAGAGGCCCTTCACGGTCGACTGGGTGGTGTCGGCCTCCACGCGCACGCCGCCCATCACGTAGTGGCACGTCGGTCCGACTTCCATCGGCTCCGAGGTGATGTCGACGCCGGCGAGCTCCTTGAACTGGTGGTACATCGACGGCAGTCGCTTGCGGATGTAGTCAGCGGGACGCCGCGTGCAGATGTCCAGGAAGACGCCGCCGTGGGGGCTGCCGCGCCCGGCCTTCACCTCCGAGTTGATGGCGCGCGCGACCTCGTCGCGCGGCAGCAGGTCCGGCGTGCGGCGGTTGTTCTTCTTGTCGGCGTACCAGCGATCCGCCTCTTCCTCGTTGTCGGCCGTCTCGCCCTTGAAGAAGTCCGGGATGTAATTGAACATGAAGCGCTTGCCTTCGCTGTTCTTCAAGGTGCCGCCGTCGCCCCGAACGCCCTCGGTGACGAGGATGCCGCGGACCGACGGGGGCCACACCATCCCCGTCGGATGGAACTGCACGAACTCCATGTCGATGAGGTCGGCGCCGGCCCACAGCGCCAGCGAGTGGCCGTCGCCGGTGTACTCCCAGGAGTTCGACGTGATCTTCCACGCCTTGCCGATGCCGCCGGTGGCGAGCACGACCGCCTTGGCCTTGAAGATGACGACCTTGCCGCTCTCCCGCCAGTAGCCGACGGCGCCTGCGATGCGATCGCCGTCCTTGAGCAGGCGCGTGATCGTGCACTCCATGTAGACGTCGATCCCCTGGTGGATCCCGTGGTACTGGAGCGTGCGGATCAGCTCGAGCCCCGTCCGGTCGCCCACGTGCGCCAGCCGCGCGTAGCGGTGGCCGCCGAAGTCGCGCTGCAGGATGCGGCCGTCCTTCGTGCGGTCCCAGACCGCGCCCCACTCCTCCAGCTCGTAGACCCGCTCGGGC
>DATAOC010000153.1:0-3730 GCA_036265915.1 Candidatus Methylomirabilota bacterium
TATTCAAACGGACGAATCTGCAGGAGGACAGAGATGGCCCAGACCCCCGCTCGCATCGGCAAGCACCCGATCCACCCCATGCTGGTCGTGCTGCCGCTCGGCCTCTGGATCGCGGCGCTCGCGTTCGACATCGTCTTCGCGGTGACCGGCAATCCGGTATGGCGCACGCTCTCGTTCTGGAACATCGCGGCCGGCATCATCGGCGCGCTGCTCGCCGCCATCCCCGGCTTCGTGGACTACTTCGACATGGAAGGCCGCGCGCGCCGCATCGCGACCTACCACATGATCCTCAATCTCGCCGCCGTCGTGCTCTTCGCGGTCAACTGGTACATCCGGACCCGCGTGGCCGCCGACTCGTGGTGGCCGCTGGCGCTCAGCATCATCGGCGTCGTCGGCGTCATCGTGTCCGGCTGGCTGGGCGGCGAGATGGTGTACGTCGAGCGCGTCGGTGTCGAGGAGGCGCAGCGCCGCGACGAGCGCTATCGCCGCGTCGCCTGATCAGGTGAGATAGAACGGTCGCGCGCCTTCCCGCGAGTACGGGTGGCGCGCGATCACGTCCAAGTCTGGGTCGGCGCCGAGCCCCGGGCGGTCCTCCACCCGCACCATGCCGTTCGTGCACCGGATCGGATCCCGTGACAGCGACGGCGCCAGCTCACCGGACGGGAACTCCATGTAGGGCACGCCGACGGAGGACGCGGCCGCGTGCACCGTGGCCGCGAGCCCGGGCCCGAAGTAGAACGAGTGCGGCACCAGCGTCACGTTCGAGGCGGCCGCCAGCGCGGCGATCTTCTTCATCTCGAGCAGACCGCCGACCTTGGTCACGCTCGGCTGCACCACGTCGGCGGCGCCTGCGCGGATGATCTCCCGGAAGCCGAACACCGTCGCCTCGTTCTCGCCGCACGCGATCGACGTCGACGTCGCCGCCCGGACGCGCGCCAGCCCGGCGTAGTCCTCCGGGGGCCACACCGGCTCCTCGAGCCAGCGCAGGCGGTACGGCTCGAGCCGGCGCGCCATCGCGATCGCGTCCTCCACCGACCACGGGCAGTTGGTGTCGAGCATCAGCTCGACGCCGTCGCCGACCGCCTGCCGCGCGGCCGCGACGGACGGCACGTCGATCTGGTGGAGCTTGATCGCGGTGAAGCCGTGCTCGGCCATGGCCGCGGCCGCGCGCGCGACGTCCGCGGGCGACTCGTAGCGCGGCAGGCTCGCGTACGCGCGCACGCTGCGCTGCACGAGGCCACCGAGCAGCGCGTAGACGGGCACGCCGCGCGCTTTGCCCGCGAGATCCCACAGCGCCAGCTCCACGCCGCTCACGGCCATCATGGCCAGTCCGCGCCGGCCCCAGATCATCAGCGCCCGGTGCATGCGGTCGACGAGCGCCTCGATCGCGCCCGCCTCCTCGCCGATGACGATCGGCGCCAGGCCGTCCTCGATGATGGTGCACACGGCAAGCGGCACGCCGTACGCGAACGCCTCGCCCCAGCCGGTGAGGCCGGCGTCCGTCCGCACCTCCACGAGGATCTGCTTGGATGCGCGCGCCGACCAGGAGGACGCGACGGGCGCCAGCTCGCGGATGGGAACCGCGGTCGGGATGGCGCGCACGGACGTGATCTTCATGCGAAGTCTCCCAGGCCGTACTCGGCCCAGCGCGCGCGCACGCGCGCCTCGTCCTCGGGCGAGGGGCGCACGGTGGGCGGAAAGCGCTCGCCGCCCCACTCGGCGCGCTTCTCGAACTTCCAGTTCCGGGTGGCGTCGAACAGCACGCGGTTCCACAGCCCGGTGCCCAGCTGGGCGACGTTGCGATCCTCCATCGGCGTGGAGGGATCGATCGGCGAGCCAAAGAGCCCGGGGAACACGACGAGGCCACCCTCGCCGGCGTTGAGACGATGCGCCACCGCCCAGTCGATCTGCTCGTACGACGACACGTCGATGTCGTCCTCGACCACCCACACGTGCTTGTAGCGGTACTGGGCGGCGCTGTTGCCCCAGAGCGCGGCCGCGATCTGCTTGGGCTGACCTTGATAGTGCTTGGTGATCTTCACGCAGACGTTCACGCCGTTGGTGATGGGGTGCACATAGACGTCGCGGATGCCGGGGATGCCGGCGCCGAGCAGGATGTTCCAGGCGATGGCGGCGCGCTGCACGGAGGACATCACGCTGTTCTCGCTGTAGGAGCCGGGCAGCGTGCCCTCGAGACAGCCGCGAAAGATCGGATCGCGCCGGTGCGTGATGCAGGTCACCTTCATGGTCGGGCGCGGCGTGGGGACGTCGGACACGTAGCCGGTGAACTCGCCGAACGGCCCTTCCGACTCGTAGGTCGCCGGATCGTCGGTGATGAAGCCTTCGAGCACGATCTCGGCACTGGCGGGCACTTCGAGGTCGACCGTCTCGCAGCGCACGAGCTCGGCGGGCTCGCCGCGGTAAGCGCCCATCACGTCCCACTCGCAGACGCCGACCGGAATGGGCGAGCCGGCCAGGAACGGCATGATCGGATCCCAGCCGATCACGCACGCCACCGGCATCGGCTGCCCCTTGCCCGCGTACTTCACGAAGTGCTGCCCCCAGTGCTGGCCGCCCTTGATGAGCAGGAACGGCGTCGTGTCCCGGCGCCCGATCATCCCGCGGTAGATGCCCACGTTCATCACGCGCGTGTCCGGGTCGCGCGTGACGATCCCCGAGAACGTGTGGATGTAGCGCCCGCCCTCGCGGAAGCCCCAGCGCGGCACGGGAAACTGCGTCTGATCGACCTGCTCGCCGCGAACGATCACTTCCTTCACCGGCCCCGTCGGCACGATGCGAGGCGCGATGGTCTCGCGGTTCTTCTTCATCACGTACTGCACCAGCTCGGCGTTCGAGACGTCGCGCGGAAAGCCGAGGGCGAGCGCCAGCCGTCGCCGCTCACCGAGACCGCCCGTGAACAGTTTCGTGCACCGACCGTCGCGGTAGCCCTTGATGCGCTCGAAGAGGATGGCCGGTCCCTTCTTCTCCAGCACGCGCCGCGCGATGGCGCCGATCTCGCGGTCCCAGTCGACCTCGGCGCGCACGCGCGCCAGCTCGTTCTCCTTCTCGAGCAGGCCGATCCACTGCCGCATGTCCATGAAGCCCATCAGGCGACCTCCGTGGTGGCGCGGGCGGGCCGCGCCGCGCGCTGCGAGACGAGAACGACGACGAAGCAGGCGATGCCCGCGAGGTCGCTGACGACGCCGGGAAAGATCAGCAGCAGCGCGCCCGCCAGCAGCAGCGCGCGCTCGAGCGGGCTCGTGCGGCGGCGAAAGTAGCCGATGAGGCCGGCGCCGAGCATGACGATGCCGAGCGTCGCCATCACGGTGCGAAGCGCGATGTGCGGGATCGAGGAGCCCATCAGCAGCAGCGCCGGATCGTAGGCGAAGCTGAACGGGATGATGAAGCCCGACAGCGCCAGGGTCATGGCCAGCCACTGCGTCTTCCACACGTCGGCGCCGGCGATGGACGACGTCGCGTACGTCGAGATCGCGGTGGGCGGCGTGAGGTCGGCCAGGTTGCCGAAGTAGAACACGAACATGTGGGCCACGAGCTTCGGCACACCGAGCTGCTCCAGCGCGGGGGCGGCCATGATCGACGTGATGATGTACGTGGCGGAGGTCGGCAGCCCGGTGCCGAGCACGAGGGCGGCGATCATGGTGAGGATGAGCGTGAGCACGAGGCTGCCGCCGGCGAGGCCGACGATGCCGGTCGCGAGCTTGAGGCCGAG
>DATAOC010000154.1:0-7364 GCA_036265915.1 Candidatus Methylomirabilota bacterium
GGACGCCAAGCAGATCGTCCGGACCACCGGCTATCCCGCCATCATCCGGCCGTCGTTCACGCTGGGCGGCACCGGCGGCTCGATCGCCTACAACCCGGAGGAGCTCGAGGAGGCCGTGCGCTGGGGCGTGCAGATGTCGCCGCTCGGTACGGTGCTCATCGAGGAGTCGGTGATCGGCTGGAAGGAGTTCGAGCTCGAGGTCATGCGCGACCTCGCGGACAACGTCGTGATCATCTGCTCGATCGAGAACCTCGATCCGATGGGCGTCCACACGGGCGACTCCATCACGGTGGCGCCCGCCCAGACGCTCACCGACAAGGAATATCAGCTCATGCGCGACGCCGCCGCGGCCATCATCCGCGAGATCGGCGTCGAGACCGGCGGCTCCAACATCCAGTTCGCGGTGAACCCCGAGGACGGCCGCCTCGTCGTCATCGAGATGAACCCGCGGGTGTCGCGCTCCTCCGCGCTCGCCTCCAAGGCGACCGGCTTTCCCATCGCGAAGATCGCCGCCAAGCTCGCGGTCGGCTACCGGCTCGACGAGGTGAAGAACGACATCACCCGCGAGACGCCGGCCTCGTTCGAGCCGGCCATCGACTACTGCGTGGTGAAGTTCCCGCGCTGGGCCTTCGAGAAGTTCCCCGAGGCGGACCGCACGCTGACCACGCAGATGAAATCCGTCGGCGAGGCCATGGCCATCGGGCGGACCTTCAAGGAAGCGCTTCAGAAGGCCGTTCGCTCGCTCGAGCAGGACCGCGACGGGCTGACCCTCGATCGTGACCTCGATGACGATACGCTGCGCGGGCTGCTGCGCGTGCCAAACCCCGATCGCCTGTTCGCCCTCGGCGACGCCCTCCGCCGCGGCGTCTCCGTGAGCGAGATCCACGCGCTCACCAAGATCGACCCGTGGTTCATCGAGAACATCCGCGAGCTCGTCGCGTACGAGCCGCACATCAGGCGCGCCGGCCTGGGCGAGCCGCTCGTCCTGCGGCGGGCCAAGCAGCTCGGCTTCTCAGACCGCTATATCGGGCGGCTCTGCGGCCGGCCGGAGGTCGAGGTGCGCGCCCGGCGCCTGGCCCACGGCATCCGCGCGACGTTCAAGACCGTCGACACGTGCGCGGCGGAGTTCGTCGCCCACACGCCCTATCTCTACTCGACCTACGAGGACGAGGACGAGGCGCCTCCCACCGACCGCCAAAAAGTGGTCATCCTCGGCTCGGGGCCGAACCGCATCGGCCAGGGCATCGAGTTCGACTACTGCTGCGTGCACGCGGCGTTCGCGCTGCGCGAGCGCGGCATCGAAGCGATCATGATCAACTGCAACCCCGAGACCGTGTCGACCGACTACGACACGTCGGACCGGCTGTACTTCGAGCCGCTGACCTTCGAGGACGTGCTGAATGTCGTGGAGAAGGAGCGGCCGCTCGGCGTGATCGTGCAGTTCGGGGGGCAGACACCACTCAAGCTCGCCGTGCCGCTCCAGCGTGCCGGCGTCCCCATTCTCGGGACGTCGCCGGACGCCATCGATCGCGCGGAGGATCGCCAGCGATTCAGCGCGCTGCTCGACGAGCTCGGCCTGAACCAGGCAGCCGGAGCCACGGTGCGCTCGCTCCCCGAGGCACGCGAGGTGGCCGGGCGACTCGGCTACCCGGTCCTCGTGCGGCCGTCGTACGTCCTCGGCGGCCGTGCCATGCGCATCGTCTATGACGATCAGGATTTGACCCAGTTCGTCGGGGAGGCGGTCGAGGTCGCGCCCGAGCATCCGATCCTCATCGACAAGTTCCTCGAGGACTCGCTGGAGATCGACGTCGACGCGGTGGCCGACGGCGAGCGGGTCGTGGTGGGCGGCGTGATGGAGCATATCGAGAAGGCGGGCGTCCACTCCGGCGACGCCGCCTGCGCGCTGCCACCATACAGTCTGGACGAGGGTCAGGTGCGCGCGCTGCGCGAGCAGACCAAGGCGCTGGCGCGGGCGCTCGGCGTGGTCGGGCTCATCAATGTGCAGTTCGCGATCCGCAACGACACGATCTACGTGCTGGAAGTGAATCCGCGAGCGTCGCGGACGGTGCCGTTCGTGTCCAAGGCGATCGGCGTCCCGCTCGCGAAGCTGGCCACGCGCGCCATGCTCGGCGACAGCGTGGCGGCGCTCGCCCACGTGGAGGAGCGCGAGCTGCGCCACATCGCGGTGAAGGAGTCGGTGTTTCCGTTCGTGAAGTTCCCCGGCGTCGACATCGTTCTCGGTCCGGAGATGAAGTCGACCGGCGAGGTGATGGGCCTCGATCGCGATTTTCGCAAGGCGTACCTCAAGTCCCAGATCGCGGCCGGATCCGCGCTGCCCACCTCCGGCAAGGTGTTCGTGTCCGTGAAGAATCGTGACAAGCGCGCGCTGACGACGCTGGCGCGGCGGCTCGTGGAGATGGGCTTTTCGCTGGTGGCGACCTCGGGCACCGCGCGGGTGCTGGAGCGGCAGGGCATGGCGGTGGAGCTCGTGTACAAGGTCCTGGAGGGCCACCGCCCGAACATCGTCGACCTGATGAAGCGCGGCGACATCGCGCTCGTCTTCAACACCCCGGAGGACGGGCGGGCGCGCAAGGACTCGGCGGCCATCCGGCGAGCCGCCGTGAGCCAGAACATCCCGTACTACCTCACCGTCGACGGCGCGCAGGCGGCTATCGGCGCCATCGAGGCGCTGTTGAAGGGCGAGCATCGGGTGCTCAGCCTGCAGGAGTACCACGCTGATGCGTGACCGCCTGTTCGTCGCCCTCGACGTCGACACACTGGACGACGCGGGGGCGCTGCTCGACCGGCTCGAGGGCGCGGTGAGCGGGGTGAAGATCGGCTCCCAGCTCTTCACCGCGGCCGGGCCGGGCGCGGTGGAGCTCATCCACAAGCGGGGCTACCGCGTGTTCCTCGATCTGAAATACCACGACATTCCCAACACCGTCGCGGGCGCCGTGCGGGCCGCGACGCGGCTCGGCGTGTTCATGCTGAACGTCCATGCCTCGGGCGGTCGCGACATGATGCGCGCGGCCGCCGAGGCCGCGGCGCAGGCGGCGCACGATTTCAAGGTCACGCGGCCCATCGTGCTGGCGGTGACCGTGCTGACGAGCCTCGACCGCCGGGCGCTCGAGACGGAGGTCGGCGTGGTGGCCAGCGTCGAGTCGCATGTGCTCCGGCTGGCCGAGCGCGCACAGGCGGCCGGCATCGACGGCTGCGTGGCCTCTCCGCAGGAGATCGCGCGCGTCCGCCTCGCGCTCGGTCCGCGCTTCACGATCGTGACGCCGGGCATCCGCGGCGGCGGCGATGGCGGCGACGACCAGCGTCGGGTCGCGTCGGCACGCGCCGCGATGCAGGCGGGCGCGGACTACCTCGTGGTGGGCCGGCCGATCACCGCGGCCACGGACCCCCGTGCCGCGGCCGCAGCCATCATCGCGGAGGCCGCCGCCGCCCGGTCGTGACTATGCGGTCTGCGGACCGTCCGGCGGCGCCCACGCCGCGTGAATGAGCGCGACGGCCTCCTCCACCGCCACCCGGATCGCCTCGAGATTGGCGTGCGGCTCCGCCAGCACGACGACGTAGCCGATGCCGACAGCGGCCAGGAACACGCGGCCATCGTCGGCGGAGAACAGCGCGGTCGAGAACGTCGAGTGCTCCATGCGCTGCGCACTCGCCTGGAGCTCGCGGCCGAGGCTAGCGGCCATGGCGGCCAGCGGCTCGACGGCGATCGTGGCCGGCATCTCGGCCGCGATCACGAAGCCGTCGGGCGCGACCAGGAGCGCGCCGCGCACGTCGCGCAGCCTCACGAATTGCTGGACGATGTCGCGGACGTAGCGTCCGCGCGACGGGCCGTCGTGATCCATCGCCAGCTTGAGTCGCGGCGTCACGTCCGCGCCTCGGCCAGGATCGTCTCGATGCTCCGGCTCGCCTCACGTGCGAACAGTCGCACCATGCCGACCGTGGTGCGCTGATCGAAGATGGCGAGCAGGATGGACCCGTCGTCGACGGTGCTGACGTGCAGGCTCTCCTTCGTGCCCTCGTGGATCAGGACCGAGAACTCGTTTTCGCCGAGCAGCCGCGCCAGCGGTGCCGTCGAGCTGAAGGCGCCGGCGGCCAGCGCCGCGATCGAGACCATGTCGTACGCACGCGCGGCGCCGGCGAGCGCGAGCGAGCGGCCGCCACGGTCGATCAGCACGGCCGCCGCGCAGCCCGCGTCGTTCAGGAACCGCTCGAGCACCGCCTGCACGCGCGCCGCCTGCCGGTCCCTGTCGACCGTGTGGCGCGCCATCAGAGTGTCTCCAGGAGCGTCGCGGCACGCTCCGCATCGCGACGCACGCGTCCCGGACGGCGGGTGACGCCGGACGCGGCGAGCACCTCCATGCCGTCGCCCAGCAGGCGCACGAGATGATGGCGCTCACCGCGACGGATGGCGACGGAGACGAGCCGGCCGAGGTCGCCGGCGGCAGCCGAGAGCGACTGCCGGAGGTCGAGCGCGAGCGCGGCCAGCTCGCCCGCGTCGTCGCCGGCGCTGCAGAAGGCGTACACGCGGCCACCACCCGCGGCGAAGACGCTGGCCTGGACCGCGCCAAGGCTCGCGAGCGCCCGGCCGGCGCCGGCGACGCGTTCGTCGACGGTCAGCCGTTGCAGCGGTCGCGGCGGCCGGGTCGGCGCCGCTTGCGCGCCCGCTCCGAGCGTCGCCAGCGCGCGTGCCATCCGCAGCTCGAGCAGCGCCACCGGGACGCCGGGCCGGGGTGACGCCACCGCAACCGCCGTCGGGCCGCCGGCGACGACGATGGCGGCGCGCGTCGTCCGGACCGTGACGATCGCCTCGGCACCGGCGAAGCGGATCACTGGAGCGGCCCACGAACTCACCGCCTCGCGCCGAAGACCGACGGCCACGAGGCCGACGAGCATCACGTCGCCCACGCGGTCAACGACCGTCTCGAACGGCCCCACGCCGGCGAAGGACGCGACGATGCGGCCGACCACCTCGCGATCGAGCCCTGCAATCGGTGGCTGAGCCGGCGTCGACGTCGCCGCCGCCGCCGGCGCACTCGCAACGGGCGCCGCTGCGGGCGCGGCCGGCCGGAGTGTCGTCCGACGCTCGGCCGGCTCGGTCACGACGGTGGGCGCGACGGCCGTTGCGGTCGCGGCGCCGGACAACGCGCGCGCAGGCCGCTCGACGCCGAGGACCGCCGACGCGAGTGGCAGCGTGTCGGCCGGCAGCTGCGAGAGGATCTCGTCCACTGGCAGCGAGAGACGGAGAGCGGGATACCGGCTGCGAAACTCGGCATCCGAGATGCCGAGTGCGAGCTCCGGGAACTGCGAGGAGACCGTCGCCCAGTCGACCGCGACGGCGCCCTCGCGCATTTCCGAGAGCACGATCCGACGCGGCACCAGTAACGTGTTCGGCTCCTTCAGACTCGCGGCGAGGCGGTCGAACGGAAGGACGAACGCCTCGGCCGGAAGCTGGGCGGCAACGCGCTCGAACGACACGCGCACCATCGCCTCGTCCGTGCGGGCCGGCGAGGACGCCGGTGAGCGCGGGGTCCCTCCCTCGCGGCCGGCTGCGGTGTCGAGCACGGCCGCAGAAGAGGACGTGCCCACTGACCGGACCGGCACCGCGGGCGGCGCCGGGGCGGGCGGAGTGGGCTGGCGCGCGGCGGGTCCGGCGACGGGCGGCACGGGCGCCGCGGGCCTGGCCGCCGCGCGCCCCGGCGCCAGCGGCGCGCCGACAATCGATCTCGGCCGTGCGGACGCCGGCGCGGCGGAGACTGCACGACCCTGTCGCGGCTCCGGCGCGGGGGCAGACCGGGGGGCGGCCAGTCGCGAGAACGGAGCCAGCACGAGCGGTGTCGCCAGCAGCGTCAGCACCGGCGCCGGCGCGAAGAGCACGAAGACCTGTGCGAGCCCGGAGCCCAGGCCCAGCCCTCCGGCCACCATGAGCTCCACCGCGGCGAGCAGGCCGAGCATCAGGTGCACCAGGAATGCCTCGCCGATCCAGGACAGCCTGCGCAGCACCGCCGCGTCGCGGAGGACGATGACGGACAGCGCCGCGTAGACGAGCGGCGGCGCGGCGATGGCAAGCGGAACGGGCACGTGTACGGCATCGCCGATCTGCAGTATGAACAGCACGGCGATGGCGACGAGATAGCCGCCGGCAACGCACGCCGCGCGTATCCACTGCGTCTCGGCGGGGCGATACCGCGCCATCACAACACCCGGGTCAGCTCAGGTAACGCCTTCTTGGCGAAGTACCGGACCTTGCCGAGCACCGCCGACTCGTTGAGGCCGACGGCCAGCAGCCCCGCGGCGCCGGCGGCATAGACGACGACCATGCCTTTCTCGTACTCGAGGATGATGCCGTGGAGCGTCCCGCGACCGAGCTCGCGCCCGAGCCCGTCCGATGACTCCGCCAGGCAGGCGCTGAGCGCGGCCGCGACCTCGGCGTCGACACCGGCATTCGTGGTCGCCTCCACCACGAACCCTTCGCGGTCCGCCAGCACCGCCCACTGCACGCCGTCCATCGCCGTGAACTGACCGAGGATCGCCGCCGTGCCATCGCCGACGGCCGGTGTCGATGTCGTGGGGATCGCGCGCGACGGAATCGGTGCCGGCATGGTCGGCTCCGTCGGCGGCGGCAGGTCCCGCGGTGACTGAATCGGCGTCGGCATCGTGGGTGGCTCGGGTGTCGAGGGCGGCGATGGCTCGGGCTCGGGAAACTTCAGCGCCTCGAGCGGCGGCAGCCGCAGCGGCTCGGGTCTCGCCGGCTTGCGCGGTTCCGGCGGCGCGATGGTGAGCGGCTCCGGCTTCAGCGGCCGCGGCGGCGGGATTGTGAGCGGCTCGGGCGTGGGCGGCGCGAGCGGCTCTACCGCGAGCGGTGAGACCGGCATGAGGGTTGGCATGGCGACCGGCACCGCCGGCGCCGCGGACGCGGCCTCCAGCGGCCCCAGGAAGCCCTCGAGGCGCTTGAGGAGGTCGTCGGCCGCGAACGGCTTGGCCAGCACGCCCTCGGACCGAACACGCGCGGCGCGCTGACGCACCTCGTCGTTCACGATGCCCGACATCAGCACGACGGGCGTGCGGCCGAGCCGGGAATGGTTCTTCACGAAGTCGCAGATCTCATAGCCGTCACGATCCGGCATGACGACGTCGCAGACGATGACGTCGGGCGCGTCCCGCTCGATGCGTTCCAGCGCCTCCGTGCCCGAAGCGGCGGAAACCACCTCGATCTGGCGACCGGCGAGCGCGCGCTCGACGACCTTGCGCACGCTCACGCTGTCGTCGATGACCAGGACCTTGGGCATGGCCTATCTCTCCTCGTCGGTCGGTTTCGCGGCGGCCTCCAGCAGCTGGGAGACCGTCCG
>DATAOC010000155.1:0-21818 GCA_036265915.1 Candidatus Methylomirabilota bacterium
CGATGCCGTGCACCGACGGCATTGTATCATCCGGCTCGTGGCCGCCGATGGCCCTCCCTCGGTGCGACGCGATGCCGTCGGCCGCCTCGTCGGCGAGACCGACCGTCACGGGACGCTGCTGAGCGAGCTCCACTGGGCGCCGGACGGTCGCCTGAGACGGGCGCGTGTCCGGCTCCCCGACGGCTCGTGGGCCGGCATCGACCCGGGGGGCGCTGACGCCGGCCCCTGGGGACCCTCCGATGCCCTTCTCCACAACGACCGCCGTGTGACGGCGTTCGCCGCGCTCGACTGGGCGCGTGTCGCGCGGATCCCCCCGCTGGCCGAGCCGGCGAGGCTGCCTCCCGGGGCAGGGACCGCGATCCTCAATCTCCTCGCCCGCCTGGCCGCCGACCAGGCAACAACGACGCTGCGGTACGAGGGCCCCTATCCGACCGAGCAGCTGTTCCTGGCACTGCTGGAGTCGTTCCGCTTCAGGGGCGAAGCGGCCGGCGATCCGCTGGCCGCGTTCATGGCCGGCGGGCTCGTCTGGACGCCGGCGCCGCACGCCCGCTCGTTCGAGAGCGGCGGCGTGTATGTCCAGCGCCGCGAGCGCATCGAAAAAGTCGTCGTGGACGGCCGCGCGTTCTACCGGCAGGACTGGCAGGGCGTGCGCCGGCGCGGCGCACGCGTGGTACGCGACGCGGCCGGCACCGTCCGCGCGTCGCTGTGCGCGCTCGGCGTGGTGCTCGAGGATCGGCTCGTCCTCGATCGCGACGGCAGCGTGCTCGACCGCCCGCGTCCGACGCCGGACCCACCGGCTATCCGGCCCCTGCCCCCCACGCTGGTGCGAGGCGTCGTCGCCGTCGTGGCGGCCCACAGCGCGCCGGCGCTCTCCGCGTTCGTCCGTCGCACGGCGACCGCGCTCGGGTTCGAGTGGGGTCCGGTCGAAGACGACTTCGTGCTCGTGGCGCCGACGCGCATCCGCCTGTCTCCCCGCCTGCTGCGGGCCATCCGCTCGGTGCTCGACGGCAGCGCCACACGCGCGGATCGGCTGCGCGCCGGCGTGGCCGGGCTCGGCGAGGCCGCCCACCTCGTGGGCGACGAGCTTCGTCGCCACGCGCAGGCGCTGCTGGCGGACGCGGATGCCGAGACGCAGTCAGCGGCGCTGCAGCAGATCAGTGGCAGCGAGCCGGGCGACGCACCGGCCATCGCGGCGGCGGTCGAGACGCTGCTCGCGGAGGCGGCTCAGGTCGCGTGAGCGATGAGCCAGACGTTGAACGCGATGAACGCCGCCACCGAGGCCGCCGAGACGCCAACGTAGCCGACGTAGAGCGCCTCCTGCCGCGTGAAGCGTCGGGCGGCTGCACCGCGGAGCAGCGCGCCGACGTAGTGCATGGCGTCCTGCTTGAGCGTCGGGATGCCGAGCACGTCCACGAGCACGTGGTAGCCGTCCATCTCGATGAAGCAGAACGGGTACAGCGCCACGACGAAGGCCTGCCACTGGATCATCCCGGATGCCGCCGAGAAGGCCTGCAAGAACGATCCCGGCGTGGCGCGCAGCGCGACCACGAACCAGGCCGACCCCAGCACGAGATGGACCACGGCGCCCGACACGGCGGTCACGACGCGGGCGCGACGGCTGCCCATGAAGATGTCGGTGACATCGACATAGAACGTCGGCACGAAGCCGTGCAGGAACGTGAAGCCGAATTCGCGCACGCGCCGGCCATAGTGCACGAGGGCCAGGCCGTGGACGATCTGGTGCGCGGCCACGGTCACCAGGAACAGCGCCTTCACGCTCAGCACGGCCATCAGCGGATTCTTGCCGAACCCGGACACGACCCGCTCGGCATCCGGCCACAACCGCATCCCGGCCAGCAGGCCGGTCACGGCCAGGATCGCGCACACGACGACACCGGCGGGGGTGAACAGGAAGAAGCCGCCGAAGCGGTAGGCGCGCCGGAAGACCGGCTGCACGTTGCGGCTGGAGATGTTGATGCGCTCCAGCACGGTGAGCGCCGACTCCGCCATCTTCGCCATCGGCCGGCGGCGATTGCGGGCCAGGGCCTGTCGCAGTCGCGAGGTCGGCATGAGCGTCAGCAGCTGCGCGCGCTGCAGCTTGCGCATCAGCATCGGGATGATGTCGAAGTCGAACTCGCCGTACCGGAGCACATAGGCGGTGGCGATCTCCTGCAGCGAGCGCTTGCCGTCCATCTGCTCCCACAGGAATCGCTCGGGCTCGGTGATGAGCAAGAAGCGGTCGGTGGTCGTGTTCTTCAGGATGAAGCTGCGCTGTCCGTCGACGCGCGAGGCGACCTCGGCCAGCTCGTACGACGTCTCGGCCACGCGCTGCGGCCGCGAGCGGATGAAGGCCACGCCGCTGCCGATCTCGCGCACCTCGAAGTCGTCCCCGCCCTCGTCCTTGCGGACCAGCAGCTCGAGCTTCGCGCGCCGCGGCGCCGGCATCTCGGGCACGCTCACCGGTTCTCCACGTCGAGGCCGGTGGCCTCGAGGCCCCACCGGGTGACCTCGGCCACCAGGTCGCCGGAGGCGCGCAGTCGCTCGATGAACACGTGCACGAGCGACTGGAAAAAGGCGGCCGCCGCCCGCGGGCTGTCCTCGGTCAGCCGCGCGAGCGCCGCGCGATCGAGTACGAGCAGCAGGACGTCGGTGTCCGCTTGCACGGTGGCCGAGCGCGGCGAACGGTCGAAGAGCGCCATCTCGCCGAAGAAATCGCCGGACCCGACGCGCGCGAGGACCTGCTCCACGCGGCCGGTCACAGCCTTCGAGATGACGATCGAGCCGCTGCGCACCAGGAACATCTCGTCACCCTGGTCGCCCTCGCGGAAGAGCACCTGGCCGCGACGCAGCGGGTGCTCGCGCATACTGCCGGCAAAGGTCGCGAGATCGGCATCGTCGACGTTGCGGAACAGGCGCACCGACCTGAGAAAGGTCAGCGTCGCGGTCGAGGTGCCCACGGCGGGCGCCGTCGCGCGGCTAGGTGGCCACGCGGCGGATCAGCGCCGTGCGGAATGCGCTCGCCCGCTGGCTATCCGAGGTCCGTCCGAGGCGCGACAGCGCGGAGAGGACCGTCGCGCGCTCGTCGTCGCTGAGCTCGTACTCGGCCAGAACGGATTCCGGAGCGCGCTGCAGATCGGCGAGGAAATCCGGGTCGATCATGACGCGTCCGACGAGCTCGGGCAGGCGCTGCGGCATGGCTTCGCGATCATACCAGAGTGGCCGGGGGCGAGGAAGGGTGCGCCGGCCGTCCGCGCGGCCACGACAGGACCAGCGCGACGGCGACGATGGCCACCGCGGCCAGCACCACCGGAGCCGACCCCGAGCCGATCGGCGCCGCGACGGGACGCCTGATGCGCACGCTCGCCAGGCTGGGGCGCCAGCGCCAGCCGAGACGGTCGAGGGGATCGGTCCCCGGGTCGACGGCGAGGAGCGCGAGGGTCGCCGGGCCGGGAGGACCGGCGTTGCGCCAGCGCCCGCTGACCGGCGCGCCCGCGGAGAGCCCGGCGCGAAACGGCACCGGGCGCGGATGCCACTCGCCGTCCTCGCCGAGGAAGGCCGCGCGCTCGCTGTAGAGCCACACCACGTAGACGTCCCACCGTCCACTCGCCACGCGCGGCGTGAGCGTTACCTCGGCGCTCTGCCCCGCCTCGAGGGTCGTCGGTGAGACGGACAGGGCCAGCGGTGACTCCGGCAGCGTCGCCTCCGCGCTGCCGCCGGCCAGCACGACCGCCGCGCCCACCGCCGTCACGAGCGCGCGGACGCGCCGGAGGCAGAGGGCGAGCACCCCGGCCAGCGCCACCAGGCTGATGACCGCGCCGGTGACGAGACCGCGCGGACGGAATGTGAACTCGACGTCGTGCCGGCCGGGCGTCAGCGCGACGGCGCGGAAGGCGTGGTGCGCGCGCAGCACCGGCGCTTCGGCGCCGTCGATGCGGGCGCGCCAGCCCGGAAACCAGGTGTCGGTCAGCACCAGCCAGGCCGGCGCGTCGGTGATCGCCGTGACACGTACTGTGTCCGGCCCATCACGGACGATGCGGGCGTCGACGTCGCGCGCCACCGCGCCGGCGGGCAACGGCGTGGCGCAACCGCCGAGCAGGACCTCGGCCACCGGGTCGACGGCGCGGCTGCGCAGCAGGCGCAGCGCCGTCCCGTCGTCGACACAGCGGGCGCGTCGCGCCACGAACACGCGCGGCAGGGCCGTGGGGATCTCGAAGATCCGCGCGTCGCCGGCGTCGTAGATCAGGCGAAAGTCCGGGCGCGGTGGCGCCGTCCCCGGTGCAAGCACGATGAATCGCACGCCGGCGAGATCACGCGCGGGCGACAGCAGCACGGCGGCCGCCGACAGCGGCTCGCTGCCGTGCAGTGCGACCGTGTTCTCACGGTACCCGGAGAGCGCGGCGTTGCCGGTGCCGACGGGACCCAGCAGCTGCTCCACACGCCGCGGTCCGAGCCCGTCATAGCCGTGCGCCTCGCGGAGCCCGTAGAGGAACCCGGCGGACGCCGGCTCCAGCACGCGAGCGTCGGCCACGTGCTCGCTCAGCCAGGCGAGCGCCGGAGGCCTCGGATAGAGCCAGCGCGTGTCGCGAACAGGCTGATAGGCGACCAGCGGCGCCAGGGAGGCAACCTGCACCGCGGCAAGCGCGACGCCCCAGCGCGCACGACGGTCGCGCAGCCAGCCGAGCAGCGCGAGCGCCGCCGCCGTCAGACCAGCGAGCGCGGCCACCCCCTGCACCACGAGCGTCGGGCGCACGAACGCGGAGCGCGGATCAGCGGCCGCGAGCGCCACCGACGCCACGACGATGACCACGAGCAACACGAATCCCACGCGCACCGCGATCGTCGCCACCGCCGGGCACGCGCCGCGCGCGGCGGCGTCGAGGCCCAGCGCGCCGAGCGTGCACAGGCCGAAGGCGAGGATCGGCATCAGACGCAGGTTGTTGCTGAGCGCCATGCCCGGTGCGGTCGCCAGGGCGGCGGCGAGCGGCGCGCCGAAGTGCACCGCCGCCGTGACGGCCGTCAGCGCGGCGAAGAATCGCGTCGGCGAGCGCCGCCAGCCGAGTGCGGTCAGCGGCAGCGCGACGAGCGGGACGAGCCCGACGTACACGGAGGTGACGGCGAACTGCCACCGCGACCACGTCTGCGTCGAGGTGCCGAAGAAATACGGCAGCAGCGCGGTGACCGCCGAGGCCGGCGGAACCGCGAGCGGCGGCGTCCACTGGCTGCGATATGCGTACACGGCGCTCTCGCGGACGTAGTCGAGCGCGGGGAGCAGCTGCGCCGCCGCAAGCGCCAGACCCAGGACGACCGCCGCGGCCGCGCGCAGCAGGAATGCCGCGGGCGTGCCGCGCCACGGCGCGCGAGCGACGGCCCACGCGCCGACGGCGATGAGCGTGTGCATGGTCGCCTGCGGGTAGCCGGCGAGCACGTCGAGGCCCACCGCAGCGGCCAGCAGCGCAATGTCACGCGGTCGGCCGCGTCGCGCCAGCCGCTCGATCAGCGCGAACAGCAGCGGGATGAACGCCATGGTCGTCGCGAACGTCCACGGCAGCCAGGCGATGAGCGTGGAGGACAGCATGTAGCCGGTGGCGCCGACGAACGCCGCGAGCGCCGCCACCGCCAGCAGCCGGAGGAACCAGTACATCGCCAGCCCGGCCGCCACGAGCTTCAGGAGCGATGGCAACGTCAAGGCCAGCGCGGGCGGCAGGATCCACCCGAGCCAGGTCAGCGGAAACAGGGTCGCCGTCTGCGGGTTGGAGAAGAACGGCGCGCCGGTGTACGCGTAGGGGTTCCAGAGGGGAAACCGGCCGGCCGCCACCTCCCGCGCGCCGTAGAGCAGCCAGGGGTGAAACACCTGCGTGACGTCCATCAGGGCCGGATTGGGCTGCACCGGCCCCGGTGCCACGGCGTGCCACGGCGCGGCGACGAACAGGTTGTCGAGCGGCGACAGCACGCGACCAGGCAGGAGCGCCGGGGAGAAGAGCACGAACGGCAGCAGCACGAGCACGACGACGGCGATGCGCTCCGCGTGTCGCGTCATCGTTGCTGTTCTACGAGTGCCGTGATCGGGTATCCTCGCGATGCTCGGCCAGCGACGTCACAGTCCTCGGGGGCGGCACATGACGGGCCAGGAATCACGCATCGAGGTCATCCGGCAGCGCATTCTGTCCGGCTTGCTCCCGCGCCCGCGGGCCGTCGTCGTCTACGCGGGCTACAGCGCGGGACGAATCTGCGATGCGTGCGGCGAGAGGATCGAGCCGCGCGAGATGGAGCACGAGCTGGCGGGCCCCGACCGCCCGGTGTTCATGCACCCGGAATGCTTTCGACTCTGGCAGACGATCGAGATCTGAGGCTACGCCGGGGCTCAGTCGGTCGGACACGCCGTGCAGATCGCCCAGCCAAACACCCCGGGCTCCACTTCGTACACGGGCGACACGTAGAGACCCGTGAACTGGCTCCGGACGGCGTCGAGTTGCTGGACGGCGTCGGCGTGGCCGCCGCGTACCCGCACGACGCTGAACTGATGGTCGCAGTGGGGCGCCCGGGCCGCGCTCCGTCGATGCGCCGCTACCATTGTGGGATCTACGTATACAGGAGCCTCGCCAGCAGGGCAACGATCTCGTTGCCGTCCACGGGCTTGACCAGGTACGCGTCGAAGCCCGCGTCCAGAGCGCGGCCACGATCGTCGGTGCCGGCGTGGGCGGTGAGCGCCACCGCGACCCGTCGCCGGCTCCGCCCGCCGTCGAGCTGTCGCAACCGCCGCACGAACGTGTAGCCGTCCTCGGTCGGCATCGAGAGATCGCTGACCACGGCGTCGCAGGACTCGCAGGCGAGCAGGGCGAGCGCCTCTTCGGACGAGGCGGCGGCAGTGACCACCATTCCGGCCGTGCGTAGCGCGTAGGCGAGGACGTCGCGGGTGTCGGCGTCGTCGTCGATCACCATGATGTGCGCGCCGCGCGGCAGCGTCGGGCGCGCGTCGGCGGTGCCCGACGGCGACGCCACCGCCGCGTCGCGGAGCGGAATGTCGATCACGAACGTGGCGCCTTCGCCGAGACCGCGGCTCGCCGCCTCCACGGTGCCGCCGTGCGCTTCGACGAGGTGGCGGACGAGCGCGAGGCCCAGCCCGAGACCGCCGTGCATGCGCGTCGAGGAGCTGTCGGCCTGACGGAACCGATCGAACACGTGCGGCAGCAACTCGGGCGCGATGCCGATGCCGGTGTCGGCAACGATGAGCCGGGCATGGCCACCGTGGCGCTGCAGCCGGACGTCGATCGTTCCGCCGGCGGCCGTGAACTTCACGGCGTTCGAGAGCAGGTTCGAGAGCACCTGGTCGATCCGGCTGGGATCACCGTTCACGAACAGCGGCCCATCCTTCGCCTCGCTGCTCACGCTCAGGCCTTTGGCCTCCGCGGTCGCCCGCACCGACTGCACGGCCGCCTCGACGGCGGCGACCAGGTCCATCGCCACCACGTCGACCCGCAGCTTGCCCGCCAGGATGCCGGAGACGTCCAGCAGATCGGCGATGATCTTCATCTGCGTCTGCGTGTTGCGCTCGACCGTCGCCAGCGCCTTGGCCGCGGTCGCCGCGTCGAGGTGGCCGCCGCGCATGAGACGAAGCCAGCCGAGCATGGCCTGCAGCGGCGTGCGCAGCTCGTGCGAGAGGACGGCGAGGAAGTCGTCCTTGCCGCGATTCGCCGCCTCGGCCTCGGCCCTCGCCCGCTGCTCGCGCGCGAAGAGGTCGGCGTTGCCCAGAGCAATGGCGGCGTGCTCGGCCACACGCACGGCGACCGCCTCGTCCCGGTCGGAGAACGGACGCCGCTGCCGGCGCCCGCAGTAGATGAAGCCCTCCACTCGCTCGCGACGCATGATCGGCACCGTCATCACCGACACGCTGCCCTCCGCCTCGGCGAACGGCCGGACGTTGTCCTGCAGGCGGGGATCGGCGAGGATGTCGTCGGTGCGCCGGGGCGCCGCGGCGGCGACCATCTCACCGATGAGCCCGCGTCCGGCAAGCAAGCGCAGGCCGGCGTGGTCCGATCGCGCGCCGACGGAGTAGCGATAGACGAGCGTGGTGCGCGTCTCGTCCCACAGCGCGATTCGCGCCACGTCGCATCCGGTGAGCGCGCGTGCCGCGTCGGCCACCGCGGGAAGGACCGTGTCGGCATCGAGCGAGGCGTTGATCCGGCGCGCGAGGTCGGCCACGACCTCGGCCTCGCGGCGGCGATCCTCGGCATCGGCGTACAGCCGAGAGTTGTCCACGGCCAGCGCCGCGCGGGCGGCGAGATCCTCCGCCAGCCGCAGATCCGACTCGTCGTAGCGGCGCTCGGACGCCGCGGTAGCGAACGTCAGCGTCCCGAGCACCCGCCCGCGGGCGGTGAGCGGCACGATGATGACCGAGCGCAGGCCGAAGCGCCGCAGCTCCGCCAGCTCCGCCGGCGTGCGGGCAATGGCCGCGAGCAGGCTGTCGGGCACGTCACGCCGCAGGAGTGATCGGCCGCTGCGCAGCACGGCCGGCACGCCGAACGGGCTATCCGATTGCGGCGGATGCCGCGCCATCAGCTCATGCCCCAGCCGCTCGCTCGAGGCGTCGGCGTGCGCCACCGCGACGCAGCGGATGTCGCCGGCGGGCTCGCGGAGATGGACGGCGCACCAGTCGGCGATCGCGGAGACGGCCAGCCGCGCGACCGTGTCGAGCGTCGATTCGTAGTCCAGCGTCGAGGTCAGGATGCGGCTCGCCTCGGCGAGGAACCGGGACCGCTGCTCGGCGTCGCGCTGCTGCGCTTCCGCCCGCTTGCGGTCGGTGATGTCGAGCGAGACGCTGAGCACGGCTGGCTCGCCCGCATAGCGCACGACCTCCGAGTTCACGAGCAGATCGCGGTGCTCGCCCGTCCGCGTGCGAAAGGTGACCTCGAAGTCGCGCACCCGCCCCTCAGAGTTGAGCAGGGCCATGAGGCGCTCTCGCTCGCCGGCGGCGACCCAGAACCCGAGCTCGGGCTTCGTGCGCCCGAGCATCTCGTCGCGCGTGTAGCCGCTGTGCCGGAGCGCCGCCTCGTTCACGTCGAGGTGCCGGCCGTCATGCAGACTCGTGATCGACATCGGCAGCGGGTTCGCGTGAAAGGCCTGCGAGAAGCGCCGCTCCGTCTCGCGCAGGGCCGCCTCCGCGCGTACGCGCGCGGTGATGTCCATGAGCGCCGTGAGCACGCAGCTGCGGCCGTCGACGACGACGACATCCGCGTTCGCGATGGCGACCAGCTCTTCCCCGCTCTTCGTGCGAAAGCGGGCCTCCATGTCGCGGACCGGGCGGCCCTCCCGCAGCCCGGCGAGGCCTTCGTCGCGGAGTCCCGGATCCACCCAGAGACCGATCTCGGGGATCGGGCGACCGACGACCTCGTCGCGCGTGTAGCCGGTGGCGCGCAGGAAGGCGTCGTTGACTTCGAGCAGGCGGCCATCCTCGAGGCTGGTCACCGCCAGGATGGTGGGACTCAGCTCAAAGGCGGCGCGAAGCTTGGCGGCAACGCCGACATCGCTCATGCGCGCTCGGTGCATGGGGGCGCGGCGACATTGATGGCCATGGAGAGTTCACAATATGGCGGCCCCCGGGGACCGTCAAGCGATCGCTGTCGCGAGCGCGTTGCAGAGGTCGTCGAGATTCACCGGCTTGCGGAAGAACGCGGTGAAGTCCTTCGTGTCCATGTAGCTCTCGTGAAACCCGGTGAGCGCGATGACGGGCATCGAGCGGCGCGAGGGATGGTTTCGAAGCCGGCGTACGAGCTCGACGCCGTCCATGCCGGGCATCGCGAGGTCCGTGATCATCGCGTCGATGTGCGGATGCGTGTCGATGTAGGCGAGGGCGCCGTCACCGCCGCGCGCATGCAGCACGTACGCCCCGCAGACGCGGAGGAAGGTGCCGAGCATCTCGAGCGCGTCGTCGTTGTCGTCGACCACGAGGATGGTCCGGTCGCGAAGGTCGGGCAGAGCGAGCGGACGCATTGGCCAACGTCATACACCCCGGCGGAGCGCGCCGCCAAGAGAAAAGACCATCGACGTGACCGATTTTGACAGCTGGGTAAAGCCTTTCCCAACGCGATATCCGTAGAGGCCGACGTCGGCCGGCGGCTATGATTCAGCCATGGACGCACTACCCTCTATTGATCCGACGCTGCGCGGGAAGACCATCCTCATCGTCGAGGACCATGCGGACTCTCTCGGACTGCTCGCATGGACGTTCAGAAGCCTGGGCGCGAAAACGCTGACCGCCGTGAACGTCACCGACGCGCAGCGCGAGATCGTCATGCATCGTCCGGACCTCATCATCTCGGACATCGCGCTGCCGGGCGCCAACGGCCTCGAGCTCGTCGCATGGCTGCGTTCATTGAGCAAGCCGCTCGGACGAGACACGCCGTGCGTCGCCGTGACGGCATTCTCGACGGTGTTTCCGCCGACGATGGCGCACGGGTTCACGGCCTACATGAGGAAGCCCCTCGACATCGGCCGCCTCTGCTCGCTCGTGGTCAGGCTCCTGGAGCCGGCCGCGACGGCGTGACCGCGACTCCTCGTAGTCCGCTTTCGTTCCTTCCGTTCCGCGAGCGCTATGGATGACGCTCGCAGCTGCGGTCGCGCGCGTGTACCGGCCGGCACATTGCGGATGGCAACGTATGCGCGGATGCTGCGCCGCACGGTGGAGGTGCCTATGCGGCGTGCACAACTGATGGCCGAAGAGTTCATCCGCGGGCGGGGCTGGGTGCTCTGGCCGCTCACGATCAGCCTGGCGCTCGGGGCAAGCGCACTGATCGGCATGCTCGCGGATCGCTTCAGATAGGCGTGGACAAGCCGGTAACCACAGAAGAGCAGCTCAGCGACGCGGTGAGCCAGCTGCGGACCGCGGTGACGAAGATTCGCGAGCTGTTACAGATCCTGGCGTGCGAGGCGATCGTGTCCGGCGGCGGCTGGATCAACGCGGACCCAGACGACGGGTCCTGCACAGACCTCTAAGCGGCCGTCTCGTCCCGCGCGCGCCACTCGAAATCGGCGGCGTCGCGTCCGTGCCGAACGAGCTGGGCGGTGATGATGTAATCCCAGCGAATCAGGCACGATCCAGCCGTCACCGTCCAGATCACCTGCTGCGTCGAAATCTCCTGAAACCGAGCGACGTCGTCGACACTCAATCGAGGGCCAGGCGCACGTTTCACGCGCCACTCCACCATGTGATCGACATCGACCCAGACGCCGATGGGCGCGAGCTGTTCAGCCGACACCGTACCGACGAGCAGCCAGCGGCTCGCGGCAATCGCGCTCGCGGCGCCCACGAGACGTCGGGCGGCGTCGTCATGTAGCCAGATGCCGATCGTCTGGCCCGCTTGCACGTCGCTACGCCGCCCGCGGCGGCATGCCTAGCCGGCCCGACACCTTTGCCGACTGCTTCGTGTTGGTTCGCCAGCGCTGGCCGTCGCGCTTCATCGGACGAAGCGGCCGGCGAGCGCCACGGTCTGCAGGCGCGGCAGACTTGCGGTCTTCGTCCAGCGGTGGCGTCCCAAGCGTGCCGGGTGGCGGCTCAGATGGCGGCTTCGGACGCTCGGCTTCTCCCGCGTTGCTGCGGCGCGTGGCTCGCATGCTGTAGATGCGAGCAACGGAAATGCCAGCAGCGACGTGCCGGTCGCGACGGCAACCGAGCGCGGCTACGGGTCACCAGCGATGATCTGATCCGCGCGCATCAATACCGATTGCGGGATCGTGAGGCCAAGCGCCTTCGCGGTCTTGAGGTTGATCACCAGCTCGAACTTCGTCGGCTGCTCGACTGGAAGGTCGGCGGGCTTGGCACCTTTGAGGATCTTGTCGACGTGCGCCGCCGCGCGTCTCGCGAGAGTGTCGAGGTCGGGCCCGTAGCTCATCAAGCTACCCGCGCGCGCCCACGGCCCCCAACCAGTCACAAGGGGGATCCGCTGCCTCTTGGCGAACTCCTCTACGCGGGGACGGTTGGAGTTCATGAACCGCGATGACGCCACCACGAGAGCCTCGGCACGCTCGCGCATGGCGGCCTGGAACGCTTCATCGAAATCCCCGGGCCGCCGTACCTCGAGGGATTGGATGTGGATACCCAGCCGACGCGCGGTCACCTCTGTGTTGCGATACTCGCCGTCGGGATGATCGGGGCTCCAGAGCACCGCGACACGCGCGAGCGATGGAACCGCCTCCTTCAGGAACTGCAACCGCTTCCCGGCCGTCTCCGACGAAACGAACGCGACGCCGGTCAGGTTGCCGCCAGGCCGCGCGAAGCTCGCGACCAGCCCCGCCTCAACGGGATCCTGACTGGTCAGCATGACGACCGGGACCGTCGCCGTCGCATTCTTCACGAACGGGACCATGTCTCCGCCGAGAACCACAAGGACATCCGGCTTGAGCGATGCGATCTGGAGCACGAGGTCGCTGATTCGCTCCGGCTGTCCCTCGGCGTAGCGATACTCGAGCGCGACGTTCCGGCCCTCGACGTAGCCAAGATCACGTAAGCCCGCACGGAACGCCGGCAGGTTGGGATCGGCGGCCGGCGTACTGAACAGAAGCACGCCGAGGCGGGCGACTTTGCCCGCCGGCTGCGCCTGCGCCGCGAGGAGGCCGGCGAGGATGCTGAGGACGAATCCGACCGCGAGCGCAACGCGCGCGAACTTCATGCTGCCACCGCCACGTGCTGGTCTAACACCGCCGCGATCTTCCACCAGCGGTCGATCCGGCGCAACTCGACTGCCGGCGCACCTCGTGGACCAACGTTGAGGCGCCGCTGATGGTATCGGCTGAAGCACGCGCGGTCAGGAGTTGGTGACCCCGGCGGGATTCGAACCCGCGATCTCGACCTTGAAAGGGTCGCGTCCTGGGCCAGGCTAGACGACGGGGTCAGCCGCGTCAGTATACCCGGCCCAGGACGCGCGATGCGACGGCGAAGGTCAGGGGGCGGCGGAGATGACCGTCCGCACCTGGACTGGCTGCTCGACGCGATACTTCGAGCTATCGGGGACCCAGACCTGCACCGGGCCCGTCGGGGATTCCACGATGAGCGTTCCTGTCTTCTCGACGCCGATGATGCGGCCCGTGACCACCGCATGGTCACCCGGCTCGGGCGACGGTGATGCAGCGGGATCCGAGGCCGCCGGCGGCGCACCGGAGCCGGCGGGGACCATGTCGACCGGCTGCACGGACATGTCGACGCGGACTTTGGTTCCGGGCTGGAAGCGCTGCTCGGCACCGGCGGCCGCCCACACCTGCAGCGGGCCGTGCTCGGAGCTGACCGACACGCGGCCGCGCGGGTCCGTGGCCGTGACGGTGCCGTTCACGACCTGCTGGTCGATCGGTCCCTTCGGTACCGGCCGCACCGCCATGGCCGGCGTGATGATGCGTGGGATGTCCATCGGTGGCGCCAGCTCGCCGCGCACGGTGGCCGTCTGGTGCAGCTGCAGACCGCGCAGCTGATCCGGCGTCACCTTCACGCGGAGGTCCTGGGCGCCGCGGCGCAGGGTCACCGTCGATTCCTGCTCGTCCCAGGTCCAGACCTCACCCGTATATGTGTTGCCCGACGCCTGGGGACGCGCGCCGGACGTGGCGCAACCGCTCAGCAGCACGAGTCCGAGTGCAATGGGCCGCAGTGTTTTCATGGTCATAAAGTACCGACGCGGCCGCGCGCGCGCAATGGGTGCTCCGGGCCACGACGGCCACCGTCCGCTCGAGCCGTCGAAACCGATGCCCGTTTGACAACCGGCGGAGATCGGCCGAATGTAGGGCGCCATGACGGTCCTCGACGAAATTCGTGAGGCGTACGCCACCGTCGGCATCGCGCTCGACCAGCCGCTGACGTACGGCACCTATTATCGTCTGCGATGCGCGCGGTGTGGCCGCACGGTCGGCAACGTCGGGGATCGGCTGCTGCCCGGCATGGCCGCGGAGCTGGTCCGGCATCAATCCGATCTCTACGCGCATGGGCTGCTCGGCTGCTCCTGCACGGGCGATGTCTCGAGCACCGGCGAGCTCACCGCGGGCCGCTCCGACCTCTGGCCGTTCTGGCGGGCGGCCTACGCGCACGGAGATCCGCTACCACGTCTCGAAAGTGCCGCTGATCGTCCGCAGCACCGCTTCGACGAGGGCGACCCGCTCCCTCCCGAGTATCGCGAGCTGCTGCTGAAGATGCTACGGCACGAGGGCGAGCGCGCCGGCAACAAGTCGTTCCTGGGGTTCATGGGCACCTGCCTGGAGATTGCCGAGACGCTGTACCCGACGCAGGAGTCACGCCTGCTCAAGGCGGAATACCTCGCCGAGGAGCTGAAGCACGCCATCATGTTCCATCGCGTGGCGGTGGGCCTGCAGCAGGACTTCGCCCTGCGCGACGTGCCCTACGCGCACTACACCTTTCACCTGCCGCGCGAATCGTGGGCCGACGATGCGTTCTTTCACTTCTTCGTCGATCTCAACGGCGCCTTTCACGCGCGGGACTGGCGCGAGTCGAGCTACGTGCCGCTGGCGAAGATGGCGGCCACGGTCGAACGCGACGAGCTGGGCCACTCCGAGATGGGCTATCACTTCCTGCGCGAGATCACGGCCGACGGCCGCGGACGCGAGCTGGCGCAGCGGCTGGTGCAGAAGTGGTATCCGGCGGCGCTGGACATGTTCGGCCGCTCGGATTCGCGGAACGCGCCGAAGTTCATCCAGTGGGGCCTGAAGTCGGTCGACAACGCCGCCATCCGGCAGGCCTACAAGGGCTACGTCGACGCCAAGCTGCAGGCGCTCGATGTCGACGTGCCCGACGAGCGCGCCAACCGGCGTTTTCTCTAGTCGTCCCCTCGCCGTCAGGCGGCGCGGCGCACCAGCGACTCCACCGCCCGGGCGAGGATCGCCGGCTCCACCGGCTTCGCGACGTGCACCTGGAAGCCGGCGGCCAGCGCGGCGTCCCGATCTTCCGCGCGCGCGAAGGCCGTGACCGCCGCCGCGGGAATCGCGAGGTTCAGCTCGCGCACCTTGCGCATCAGCTGATAGCCGTCTTCTTCCGGCATCGAGATGTCGCTCAGAAGCACGTCGTAACGCTCGCGGCGCAGGACGTCGAGCGCGGCGGCGGCCGAGCCGACGGTGGCGACCTCCGCGCCGCACTGGCCGAGCACCGTGCCGATCAGGGCGCGGGCATCGGGCTCGTCGTCGACGACGAGGATCCGGAAGCCGTCCAGTCGCGGGAAGTCGAGCGCGCTCTCGCGGCGCGCCGGTGAGGTCGTGGAGGCGAGCGGCAGATGAACCACGAACGTCGCCCCGCGCCCGAGCCCCGCACTCTCGGCCGTGACGCGCCCGCCGTGCAGATCGATGAGGTGCCGCACGATGGCGAGACCGAGGCCGAGTCCCCCCTGCCCGCGCGCGCTGCCCTGACGGAAGCGCTCGAAGATCTCGGGCAGCAGGTCGGGCGCGATCCCCTTGCCCGTGTCCGTGACCGCGATCCGCACCTCGTCCTCGGAGCTGGTGATGTCGACGGTGACACGGCCGCCTTCGGCTGTGAACTTGATCGCGTTGGACAGCAGGTTCCAGACGACTTGCTGCAGGCGGCCAGCATCGCCCTGCACGACGGTCGGCTCCATGGCGCGCTGGTGGGCGAGCGTGATCGACTTCGCCTCCGCGAGCGGCCGCACCGCCTCCAGCGCCGCCGCCGCCACGTCGTCGGCATCCACCGCGGTGAGCTCCATCGTCAGCTTGCCGCTGACGATGCGCGACACGTCGAGCAGATCGTTGATGAGCTGCGCCTGCGCGCGGGTGCTCCGCTCGACGGTGTCGAGCGCGCGGGCCGCCATGCGCTCGTCGAGCCGCCCGGAACGGAGCATGCGGACCCAGCCGAGCATGGAGGTGAGCGGCGTGCGGAGCTCGTGCGACAGCGTCGCCAGGAACTGGTCCTTCGTGCGGTTGGCCGCTTCGGCGTCCGCGCGCGCGGCGCGCTCGGCCTCGAACAGCCGTGCGTGGTCGATGGCCACCGCCATCCGGTCGGCGGCGAGCAGCATCAGCCGCATCTCATCGTCGCTGAAGTGGCGGCGCGTCAGCGTGGCCACGTGGACGACGCCGATCACGCGGTCGTCTACCAGCAGCGGCACGCCCATCAGCGAGGCGAGGCCGCTGGCGGGGAGGAGCGCGCTCTCCACCGCGGCCGTCCGCACGTCGTCGATGACGCACGGCCGCCGCTCGGCCGCGATGCGGCCCACCACGCCGTGGCCAATCGGGATGACGAGGCCTTGCTCGCTGGCGAGACCGTGGGAGGCGCGCACGACCAGCCGCTGGCCGTCGTCGGTGAGGAGCAAAATGCTCGCGACATCGCATCCGAGCGCCCGGCAGAGCGCGCTTAGCAGCTCGCGCAGGAGGTCGTCGAGCGTCGTGTGCGCCAGCGCGGCGTCGGTCAGCGTCTGCAGGGCGGCCAGACGGCGCTCGGTACGGCGCTGCTCCGTCACGTCGCGCGCGATGGTGGACGCTCCCGTGATCCGGCCGCGCGGGTCGCGGATGGGCGACACGCTCGCGGCGACCTCGATCCTGGTGCCGTCCTTGCGGACGCGAACCGCGTGTCGCTGCACGATGTGCTCGCCGTCACCGACCCGGGCGAGGACCCGCGCCATGGCGTCGTGCTGATCCGGCGGGTAGAGCGCGGCGACCGAGCGGCCCTTCATCTCCTCGGCCGTGTAGCCATAGATCCGCTCGGCGCCGGCATTCCAGGACACGATCCGCCCGTCGAGCGTCTTGCCGATGATGGCGTCGTCGCTGGACTGCACGATGGCGGCCAGGGTCACGGCGTCGTCCTCGGCACGCTTTCGCGCGGTGATGTCCATCGCCACGCCCAGCATCCGGAGGGGTGCGCCGGCGGCATCGACGAACGCGCGGCCGCGCACGGCCACCCACCCGCGCACACCGTAGGCGAGCGCCACGCGGAACTCGGCCTCCCAGGCCGTGCCGTCCTTGATGGCGCGCCCGACGCTGTCGCGCAGCAGCGCCCGGTCGCCGGGATGCACGAAGCGCAGCACGTCCTCGACGGTGCCGTCGTGCGGGCAGCCGTCCCGGCGGAAGAGGCCGGTGTCGTCGCCCCAGCGGATGGCGCCACTGCGCAGGTCCCAGTCCCACGTCACCATCTGGCCTGCGCTGAGCGCCAGCCGTAAGCGCTCCTCGCGCTCGTGGAGCGCGGCCTCCGCGCGGGCGCGCTCCTCCGCGCGCTCGGTCAACAGCTGCGCCGCCTCCTGCATGGCGGCCGCGACCGCATTGACCTCGGCGATGCCCGACGTCACCGCCGTCGGCGACTCGCCGCGGCCGAGCGAGCGTGCGGTCGCCGACAGCTCGCCCATCGAGCCGGCGATGCGACGACCGAGCAGCAGCGCCAGGCCAACCGCCAGGCCGCCCAGGATCACCCCGAGAGCAAGGAGACCACCGAGCGTGCGACGCACCGAGGGCAGGAACTCGTCGGGCGGAACCATGATCGCGACCGTCCAGCCGGTGAACGGCGCGCGGCTGAACGCGGTGAACCCGTCGGCCTGATCGAAGGTCGGGCCGTGGAACGAGCCCTCCGGCACGGCGCGAATGCGGCCGAGCGGCTCGCTGGCAGCCGGCCGGCCCAGGTAGCGCTCGGGCTCGCGCGAGCGCGCAACGACGTGGCCGCCTCGGTCGACGATGGCGCCGATCCAGTCCGCCTCGTGCTGCTCGGCGTTGAGGAACGAGCGAATCGATACCGTCGGCACGTCGGCGCTCAGCACGTATTTGATCTGGCCGTCCCGCACGACCGGAATGCTGAGCGTGACGATGTGCCGCTCCTCGTACGGTATCGTGCGGACATCGGACACCGACGGCCGACCGCTGGCGGCGACGGCGCGGACGAGCGCCCGCGTCTCGTCGGCAGAGGCGCGCACGGGGGCGACGGTGGCCAGCTCGTGGGCCCGGCGGTCGAACAGCGCGATGTTCAGCCAACCAGCCTGCGCGGCAATGACACGCGCGGCGTCACGCCGGAACGACTCGATCTCGCCGCGGTCCAGATGAATCGAGGTGGCGAGCGCCTCCAGCGTCGTGACATGTCCCTGGATCTCGCGGTCGACGGCGAGGGACAGCGCGCGGGCGGTGTCGCGGAGACCCTGCTCCCGGCCGGCGCGCTGCTGCTGGTGCAGGACGACCGTCAGCAGCACGGCAAACAGAAGGAGCGGCACGAACGCGCCGAGCGCAAGCGCGATGAGGTGCGAGCGCAGTTTGAGGACGACCCGTGCAGCGTTGATGGCGCTACCCTACCCGTCGTCTTCCGGCGGCGCAACGCGAAATCGCGCGCGCCGCGTCCACGAATTACAGGCGTCCGCTCCGTGACACTCGCTGACACGCAAGCGTCGCGCAGCGTGACTCATTGCCCGCGACCGAAGAAGTGCAACGACTGCCTGTGCGTGCACTTGCGTCGCACACGCCGTGGTATGCGGCTTGCCCTACACCCCCGGCGGCGATGCTATGACGTCCCCGGCGCTTTGAGGCGCGCCCGCTCTGCGGTTCCCGCCGGCGCGTCGCGCCGGGGACGCATCGCCGCGGAGCTTCCCCGGCGATGGTCGGCTCCCCGCCCAGCGTCACTGCATCGGCGAGAACGCCGTTGGCTTCCAGATCTTGTTGACCACGCGCGCGACGATGGGTCCGTTCGCTTCCGTCGACTTCTTCGCGGCCAGCCACTCGGGATCGGTGAGGAATGAAGACCACGCGCGCTGCCGGTGTGCCAGGTCGTCGAACGCGCAGATGTAGACCAGCTCGTCGGACTGGCCGATCACCGTCTCCCAGAAGCCGACTACCCGGATGTCGTGCTTGGCGAAGAGCTTCATCGTGATGTCGGCGAACCGGCGCTGGATGTCCGGCATGCGGCCCGGGACAGCGTAATAGGCCCGATACTCGTAGATCATGCGGCTCCTCCTCGACGCGATTCCGCGCTCGGCGGGATTCCGCGCGATTCGCGGGCGGGCCGATGGTGGCAGAGGCGGGCGATCGGCGCAACGGGGGCGTGCGGACGGTCAGCGAGAGGAAGTGCCGGTGATGCAGACAACGTCGGTCTCGCGCGCGCACATGCCGCACGCGACCGGCAGCACAGCGAGACCGTCACCCGGGACCAGTCGGCGCACGACGTCGCGCGACTGCTCGAGACTCACACCGATTTCCATCGCGAGGCAGGCCGCACACAGCCTTCCTTCGTGACGAGCGAGCACGCTCCGGAGGCCCGCGGCCACGGATGCGGGACGGTCTGACGGACGCAGCCGCGAGGCCCGCAGGCCGTCGAGACAGCGCTCGTGCAGCCTCTGGTTGGCGAGACCCCACGCGAGCGGTTCGCCGAGCTGCAGCTCCTTGCGGCACACCGCGCACACCTCGCCGCGAACGCCGGACTGGACGTCGGCGAGCGTAGTGGTCTTGCATCTCGCGGGTCGCATGGCCGTCAACGAAGCAACCTCGATGCCAGTGGCACGATTATCGAGAATGCCTCCGTGCGCGGAGCCAGCCGATGATCAACGCCAGCTCGGCCACCGCGTCGAGAAGATAGACGCGGGAGATCGTGCCACGGGTTGCATAGATCGTATCGACGGCTGCGAGTCCGGCCGCGCTGCCGACGGCCAGCGTCGTCGTTCCTCGCGAGGGACGCCGCGCATCGACCGCCAGCGCCGCGCCGATCACGGCGACGAGCACGCCCACTGTCCGCACCAGCCACAAATCACGCTTTGGCCCGGTGACGGCCTGAAACGACCGGATGTCGACCAGCGGCCACAGGCCCGTCACCAGGAAGTAAACGCCTTGCAGCGCTGCCAGACGCATGCCCACGCGCTCTCAGCAAGCGAGGTGCCAGGCATTCGCCTTGCAAGTTCGCAACTCGATGCCGACGAAGCCCGCGCCAGAAACCGGAGACCGATTGCACCGACTGCTGACTGCAGTGCGCAATCAGCGCCGCCCGTTTGCGTCGGCGCTGGAGAACCTCTCTGCCCGCGTCACGAGCTGGGCAGGCGGCTCCTCGGCATTCGCAATCGCGCTGCTGATCGTCGTCGTATGGGCGCTGACCGGCCCGCTGTTCCACTTTTCCGATACCTGGCAGCTCGTCATCAACACCGGCACGACGATCGTGACGTTCCTGATGGTGTTCCTGATCCAGCGCTCGCAGAACAAGGATGCCGTCGCGCTGCATCTGAAGCTGAACGAGCTCGTCGCCGCCATCGAGGGCGCCAGCAATCGGCTGATCAACGTCGAGGACCTGAGCGAGAACGAGGTGCGGCTGCTGCACCGTCACTACACGCGGCTCGCCCAGCTGTCGCGCGAGAACGGCGCGTTGACGGAGTCGCATTCGATCGAGCAGGCGGTCACGCGTCACGCGTCCAAGCAGGCGCGGCACCGCGCCCCGAGCGACGTGTCGACGCGCGCGTCCTGAGCGCCGCGACCCGCGCCACGCGCGCGGACACGGTCAATGCAGCTCGGGCGCCTTCGGCGACGGGCTCGCGTCGTCGATGCGGGCCCGGTTCAGGTGCAGGCGGGCCCGTGCGATCAACTCGCGCGACTGGCGGCTGAGCGAGCGCGAGACGCGCACTCGCTCGTCGGCGAGCAGCAGGTGCCAGCAGCTGCGATGGAACTCGTCGTCGCCGACCGTGATGCCGGCGGCGCTATCCGTGATCTGGCGGCTGCAGTGCGCGCACTTCGGCGGCGCCGCTGCCGCGAACGTACTTGTGACCCGCTGACAGCTGGCGCACGTGCCGGTCACGCTCACGAACTCGCCGGCTTCGTTGAGAAGACTGCCGGTCACCTGCCACATAGCAATCAGGCTGGTGGAGCACGCGAACGCGAGACAGGCGTTGCACAGCGCCTCACCGCGCGCCTGCCGCAGCAACTCGCGGACGGTCTCATGAAGATCCATCGCGACAGGTATAGCGGTGAGACGACCCAGGTGCTAGTACCGACGTGCCCCGTATGGCCCCGCGTTTGCTCCGTGACACGGCAGTCGCCCAGGGGGTCGACTAACTATGAAGGGCATTTCCCTCGCTCTTGCACTTCTCGGTCTCATATCTGCCGTCCCAGCGCATGCGGACACGTTTTCCTTCGCGTGGGAGTCGACGGAGTGGCTGCGGACGTTCGACTCGCCCACGCACTCGACGATCAGCGGCCCGTTCACGCTGACCGGCTCGGGCAGCGCGAGCTTTGCCGAGCTCGCCGGCGGCGGCATGAGCCTCCGCTTCGATGGCGGCAGCGGCACGCTCATCGCGACCGGCGACGGCACCTTCAACGGCCCGATGACGTTTCGCACCGCCGAGAGCGGCGCGCGCACCGGCCTGGCCGTCGTGACGCCGAGCGCCACGGGCTTCACGGTCGCGGTTCATCGGGCCGCCTCCGGTCCCGACGCCGGCGCCGCCTTCTTCGGCAAGGCGACCATCGGCAAGGCCACCATGGCCGCGACCGAGCCGGTGACCTTCGTCATCACTGCGGCAGCCCTCTTCGCCGCCGCCAGCGTCGCACGCCGCCTTCGCCGTAGCTGATCTCCCGCGCGCGGCGTCCCGGCGAACCGGGACGCCGCGCCGCGTGACTCCTTACGTCCCGCGACCGAATGATCGCCGTCGCCCGGAAACAGATCGGCAGCGCGGCTGTCCAGCCCGTACACTGCGCCCATGATGAGCTCGCGAATCGTGCTCGTTGCGGTCGTCGCCTCTGGGCTCGTGACATGCTTGCTGTCCGCGTGTGGCCCGCTCGAGCCAGGTGTCCTTCCCACCGAGGAGGAGCGGTGCGCCATCCAGCGCGGAATTTTCCTCGGAGGGATCTGCCACACCAGCGGCGGCCAGTAGCTCGCATATCTGAGTCAC
>DATAOC010000156.1:0-44788 GCA_036265915.1 Candidatus Methylomirabilota bacterium
ACGCCGGCCGACACGGTGGAGCACGACGCGGAGGCGGCCGCCGCGGAGGTCCAGGAGCAGCGAAGCCACGCCCGTGCGCGGGCGCTGACCCGGCCGGCGCCGCGCCGGCCCGATCTCGATTACGACGTCAAGAGTGGCATCCAGTCGCAGCGCCTGAACGACGCTCTGCGCGCCCGCTGAGCCAGGTCGGCCGGGCGCCCCCTCGGCCCGCCCCTCGTGCTAGGCTGCCACCGCGATGACGCGTGACGAGATCCCGACCCCCGCCCTGCTGCTCGACCTCGATCGCTTCGAACGCAATATCGCGCGCATGGCCGCGCACGTCCGGAGTGCGGGCAAGGCCCTGCGGCCGCACGCCAAGACGCATCGCTGTCCCGAGATCGCACGGCGTCAGGTGGCGGCCGGCGCCCTCGGCGTGGCCTGCGCAAAGCTCGGCGAAGCGGAGGTGATGGCGCGGGCGGGCATCCGCGGACTGCTCGTCACCACCGAGGTGGTGCCGCCGAGCGCGGTCCGCCGCCTCACGCGGCTGGTGGCCGAGGCGCCGGACACGATGGTCGTCGTCGACAACCCGCAGAACGTGGAGACGCTGGCGACGGCGGCGCGCGAGGACCGGGTGACTCTCAACGTCCTCGTCGACATCGACGTCGGAGGCCGACGCACCGGCGCCCAGCCCGGCGACGCCGCGGTCGCCCTCGGGCGCCTGGTAACGTCCAAGCCGTCGCTGCGTCTGCGCGGGCTGCAGGGCTACGCGGGCCACTGCGCGCACGTCGTCGGCTGGGAGGCGCGGCGCCGCGCGTCCCACGACGCGATGGCGCCGCTGATGGACACGCGTCGGCGCTTCGAGATCGTCGGCCTGCCGGTCGACATCGTGGCCGGCGGCTCGACGGGCACGCACGACATCGACGTGGAGCTCGACGGCCTCACGGAGCTGCAGAGCGGATCGTACTGCGTCATGGATGTCGACTACCGCCGTATCGGCGGCCGGCACGGCGACGCGATGACGGAGTTCGAGATGGCGCTCACCGTCATCGCCACCGTCGTCAGCGTGCCGACCGGCGACCGGGCCATGGTCGACGCGGGGCTGAAGGCGTTTTCCACCGACAAGCCGTTTCCGCCCGAGCCCGTGGAGCGCCCCGGCGTCGAGTACTCGTTCGCGGGCGACGAGCACGGGCGGCTGACCGTGATCGACCGGGAGCGCCCCGTGCGACTCGGCGAGCGCATCGAGTTCTTCCCGCCGCACTGCGACCCCACGTTCAACCTCTACGATCGCGTCTGGTGTGTCCGTGGCCCCAAGGTCGAGGCGGTCTGGGACGTTGCCGCGCGCGGCCGCTCGGACTGACGCGGCCTGCCTCGTGCCCTGCGAGCGGCGCCGGCTCGGCCGGACGGACATGGACGTCAGCGTGCTCGGCTTCGGCGGCAGCGAGATCGGCTACGAGGCCGCGGCCCCGCCCACCGTCCGACGCCTGCTGAACGGCGCGCTGGACGCCGGCCTCAACGTGATCGACACGGCCGAGTGCTACGCCGACAGCGAAGCGCTGATCGGCGGCGCCCTCGGGGCGCGTCGTCGCGAGTGCTTTCTCTTCACGAAGTGCGGGCATCCGAAGGGCTTCGGCGCCGGCGACTGGCGACCGGCCTCGCTCCTGGACTCCATCGCCCGCAGTCTCCAGCGCCTGCAGACGGACGCCGTCGACCTCGTGCAGCTGCACTCGTGCTCGGAGGCCGAGCTGCGGCGTGGCGACGTCATCGCCGCGCTGGAGACGGCGCGCGAGCGCGGCATGACGCGCTACATCGGCTACAGCGGCGACGGCGACGCCGCGCGGTTCGCGGTGGAGACCGGCCGCTTCGACACGCTGCAGATCTCAATCAGCGTCGCGGACCAGGAGGCGCTGGACGGCGTGCTGCCGCTGGCGGCGGCGCGCAACGTCGGCGTCATCGCCAAGCGACCGATCGCCAACGCGGCGTGGCGCACGGGCCGCAAGCCGGCGAGCGGGTATCACCACGAGTACTGGCGACGGCTGCGCGAGCTCGACTACGAGTTCCTGCGCCGTCCGCTGCCGGAGGCGGTCGGCGTGGCGCTGCGCTTCACGCTGGCGGCGCCGGGCGTCCACACGGCCATCGTCGGCACGACGAACCCCGATCGCTGGCGGGACAACGCCGCGCTGCTGGGGGCGGGACCGCTGAGCGCCGCCGAGACGGACGCGATCCGGCGGCGCTGGCGCGCGGTGGCGCGCCCGGACTGGCATGGCCAGACCTGAGGCCGCTCAGGGCGACTCGCGCGGCTGCACGTGGGGCGCGATCGCGGTGAGCAGCTCCCGCGCGTGCGGAGCATCCGCGAGCGTCCAGTAGGACAGATCGCTCGGCGCCGGCTCGTCCAGCACCTGCTGGAGCTCGCGCTGTGCGTCCTTGTAGCGACGCGTGGCGATATAGAGCCGCGCCAGCTCCACCCGCGGCCCCGTTCGCCGGGGGTCCGCCTTCAGCGCGCGGCGAAAGTGCGCTTCGGCGCGCGTGCGATCGCCGCCCAGCATCGCCGGCAGCTCGGCCGCCAGCCCGCCCGCGAGCGTGTTGCCCTCCACGGAGTCCGGATTCAGGGCCAGGATGGTCGCAGCTTCGTCTTTCAGCCCCGGCAGCGCGGCCGCCGCGCGCGTGATGCCGCGCGTGCCGGCCAGGCGCGCGCTGTTGAGCGCGTACCAGACGTGGGCGGTCTCGCTGCGCGGCGCGGCCGCCACCGCGCGGCGGCCGGCGTCGCGGCCGTGCTCGTAGGCGGTGAGGCGCTCGCGATCCGTGCGCGCGCGGAACTCGCCGAGCAGAAACCACGTGTGCGCGAGACCGCTCAGCACCTCCGGCGTCGGCTCGCGCTCCGCGGCCGACTCGAGCACGTCGCGGGCGCGATCCAGCTGCCGCAGGTCGTCGTGATAGTGCGCGAGCAGCTCGCCGCCAGCCTCGAGCGGCGTGTCCGCCGACGCGGCCGCCGCCACGAGCAGGCCCACCGCGGCGGCCAGCGCGACCATGGCGCCTACGCGTCCGGCCGGTAGGCGACGAGATACCGGTGCTCGCCCTCGAGCACGACGTCACCGCGCTGGTTGGTGAGCGTGACGCGCAGGGTGAGCAGTCCGGCCGAGCGCTTGCGGTCGAGCGCCAGCACCTCGTGGCGCGGCTTCAGCGTGTCGCCGATGAAGGCGGGGCCGCGGAAGCGCGTCGTCTGCTCGACGAAGGCGATGATCGAGGCCTCGATCACGGGCGCCAGCGTCGAGGCGCCGACCGCGGTCATCGACGTCAGCAGCAACCCGTGCGCGAGTCGGCGCCCGAACTTCGTGCGCCGGGCGTACTCGTCGTCGTAGTGCAGCGGGTGAGCGTCACCGGTCATGCCGGCGAAGAACATGAAGTGCGCGTCGGTGAGCGTCTTCGATGGGCTCTCGAAGGTGTCGCCGACGCGGAAGTCCTCGAACCACCGCTGCGCGGTCACCACAGCGCCCAGAACAGCTCCGCAACCTCGCGGGCCGAGCGGGCCGCGAACAGCGCCGGTCGCGTGCGCGCCGCGTGCGGCAGCCCCTCGGAGTACCACGCGAGGTGCTTCTTGAGCTGCACGAGCGCAACGCGCTCGGGCAGGTGCGTCTCCATGAGCGCGCAGTGCCGGCGGATCGTCGCCGCCCGCTCCTCGCGCGTGACCTCGCGTCCGCGGAACACCCACGGCCGCCCGAGCGCGCCGCGGCCGATCATCACGGCGGCACAGCCCGTGGCCGCCACCATCGCGCCGGCGTCGTGGACCGAGCGCACGTCGCCGTTCCCCGTCACCGGGATGCGGACGGCGGCCACCACGGCCCCGATGATGTCCCACGGCGCGCGCCCGGTGAACTGCTGCGACCGCGTGCGCGGGTGCACCGTGATGCCGTCCACGCCCTCGGCCTCGGCGACGTGCGCGATCTCGACCGCGTTCAGCGTGTGCTCGTCCCAGCCGCCGCGGATCTTGATGGTCAGCGGCCTCTCCACCGCCTTGCGCAGCGTGCGGAACACGATCGCCGCCGCCAGCGGGTCGCGCATGAGGGCCGAGCCCTGGCCTTTTGCGACGATCTTGGCCACCGGGCAGCCCATGTTCAGGTCGATGCCGTCGGCCCCGGCGGCCTCGAGCTGTCCGGCCGCTTCGGCGAGGATGTCGGGGTCGCTGCCGAGCAACTGCATCACCAGCGGACGCTCGTCCGGCAGGTAGCGCGCGAGCGCCTCCGTCTTCGCGTTGCGCATGACGAGCGCGCGGGCGTCGATCTCCTCGCTGGTGAGCAGGCCGGCGCCCGCCTCGCGGCAGACGAGGCGGAACGGCGCGTTGCTGACGCCGGCCATGGGCGCCAGCCGGAGGTCGAGCGCGTTCACCGCATCATCATGCCATGCGCTTGTAGACGCGGCCGCCCTTCATGATGACGCGAAGATTGTCCTGCACCTGGAACGCGCGGAGATTCTTCAGCGGGTTGCCCTTGACCACGATGAGGTCCGCGTACTTCTTCGGCTCCACGGTCCCGATCCGGTCGCTCATCCGGAACAGCTCGGCGTTGACCTTCGTGGCCGAGAGCAGCACCTCCATCGGCTTCATGACCTGCCCCTTGAGCTCGAACTCGACGGCGCGCTGGGTGGCCATGTCGCCGAGGAGATCGGAGCCCGAGCCGATCTTGCAGCCCGCCTTGTAGGCGTAGGTCAGCCCCTGAAGCGACTGCTGGCGCGCCATGTCGATCTTGGCGATCTGGTGGTCGCCGATCCCGTAGCGCTTGCCCTCTCGATAGATGGCCTCGTAGGTCACCATCGTGGGCACCAGGAAGGCGTCGGCCGCCTTGATGGCCTGGGCGGCCGTCTCGCGGATGAGATTGCCGTGCTCGATCGAGCGCACGCCGGCCTCGATGGCGCGCCGGACGGCGGAGTCGGAGTAGGCATGCGACAGCACGTACTTGCCCACCGCTTGCGCTTCCTCGACGGCCGCGCGCATCTCGGCCACCGTGAACTGCGTCGTGTCGAGCTCGTCGGAGGGCGACATGGCGCCGCCGGAGGCCATGATCTTGATCTGGTCGACGTCGCGCCGGATGTTCTCGCGGGCGGCCCGCCGCACCTCGTCCGGGCCGTCGGCGATGAAGCCGATCATGCCGACGCAGCAGTCGATGGGGTCGGTCCACTCCGAGCGCCGCCGCTTGTCGCCGTGGCCGCCGGTCTGCGAGATGTAGCGGCCCGACACGAGCAGCCGCGGGCCCGGGAAATGTCCCTCCTCCAGCGCCATGCGGAAACCGTAGTCGGCGCCGCCCGCGTCCCGCACCGTGGTGAAGCCCTGCATCAGGCACTCCTCCGCGCGCTTCATCGCGCGGGCGGCGATGTACGAGGGCGGGTAGTAGCGGTGCTGGTCGGTGATGTTCTCGGTCACCGCGCAGATGTGGACGTGGGCGTCGGTGAGTCCCGGCATCAGCGTGGCGCCCTGGCAGTCGATCGTCGTCACCGGCCCCGGCAGCGCGCCGGCGTGGCCCTTGGGCAGGACGTCCTTGATGCGGTCGTCCTCGACGACGACGGCCGCCCCCTCCATCGGCTCGGCACCCGTGCAGTCGATCAGGAACGCGTTGGTGAAGATGATCAGGCTCATCGCGGCGTCACCTTGGCGTCGTACATCCACACCTTCTCGTCCGCCCGCGGCGTCCACTCGACGTGCTGGGCGACGCCGTAGAGATCGTGCTGCTGCCACAGGAACACCCACGGCGCCTCGTCGTGGAGCAGGCGCTGCAGCTCCGCGTAGGCATCGGCGCGGGCCTTCGGATCCAGCAGCGTTCCGGCGCGCGCGATCTTCTCGTCGATCGTCTTGTTGTTGCCGTACGAGGCGTAGGTCTGGTCGCCGATGAAGAGCGGCTGCACGGTGGCCTGTCCGTAGAGGGCGGGGCCCCAGCCGAGGAAGAACATGTCGCCGGTGTTCCGGTTCTTGATCTTGTCGAGATGCGTGCCCCACTCGTTCACGACGACGTTGGTGGTGATACCGAGCCGCTGCAGCTGGGCCGCGATGGCGAGCGAGATGTCCTTGTCGAGCGGATAGCGGCCCGACGGCGTGTCGAGCGTGAGCGTCAACCGCGTGGGATCGACGCCGGCCTCCTTGAAGAGCGCCTGGGCGCGCGCGGGATCGTGCTTGTAGCACTCCACCGGCGCGTAGTCGACGTTGGCGGGAGCCAGCGGCCCGCACATCTTCGTGGCGCGGCCCTTCAGGACCTGCTTGATGAGCTCGTCGACGTCGAGGGCGTGGTTCATCGCGCGGCGCACGCGGATGTCCTGCATGGGACCGGGCTTGAGCGTCACCAGCGCCAGATAGTTGATCCGCGAGGAGACGGTGGCCCGCACCTTGGCGCGACCGCTGCGCTCGATGGCCTCCACCGCGTGCGGCGGCACGTCCTTCATGATGTCGATCTCACCCGAGAGCAGCGCGGCCATCCGCGCGCTGAATTCGGGGATGAAGCGGAACGTCACGCGGCTGACGTCGGCCGGGCCCGCCCAGTAGTCCGGGTTGCGGTCGAGCACGAGGCGCTCGTCACGACGCCACTCGACGAAGCGGAAGGGGCCCGTGCCGATCGGCTTCTCCGCGAGCTTGGCGGGGCCGAGCTCCTTCAGCGCCTTGGCCGGCATGATGAGGGAGTTGACGAGCGCCGCGCTGTCGACGAGGTTCGGCCACGGCTGCTTGGTGACGAAGCGTACGGTGTAGTCGTCGACGATCTGCACCTCCTTGACGAGGCCCCAGTACGCGTTGCCGGCGAAGTGGCTCTTGTTGGCCGGATCGAGCGCGAACTCGATGGTCGCCTTGACGGAGGCGGCGGTGAACGGCTCGCCGTTGTGGAACTTCACGTTGCGGCGAAGCTTGAACTCCCACGTCGTGTCGTTGACGACCTTCCATTCCGTCGCGAGCATCGGCTTGGGCTTGAAGGTCTTCGCGTCGCGGTCGAGCAGGCGATCGTAGATGTGCTCGAGCATCGCGTTGGTCGTCCAGTCGACGATCATCACCGCGAGCATCGTGCGCGGCTCGGCGCCGAGCCCCACCACGATCTCCTTGGACCGCGCGCGATCCTGCGCGTGAGCCGCCGGCGCGCCGAGGACGGCCGCCGTGAGGGCGACGATCAGAACCCAGAGAACGTGCATCGCGATCTCCTTTGTCCGTTACACGCGGAGCTTGGGGTCGAGGGTGTCGCGGAGCCAGTCGCCGAGGAGGTTCACGCCGAGGGCGGTGAGCGCCAGGGCGAGACCGGGGAAGGCGGCGAGCCACCAGGCGACGTAGAGGAAGTCGCGGCCCTCGCTCAGCATGCTGCCCCAGGCGGGGGTGGGCGGCTGCACGCCGAAGCCGAGAAAGCTGATGGCGGCCTCGGCCACCACGAACTGCGAGAACTGCAGGCTGGCCACGACGACGAGCGACGGGGCGACGTTCGGCAGCACGTGGCGGAAGAGCAGACGCGCGCGGCCGACCCCGAGCGCCGCCGCGGCATGCACGAAGTCGCGCTGCTTCACGGTCAGCACCTCGCCGCGCACGACGCGAGCATATACCACCCATCCGGCCGCCGAAAGGCTGAGGATGATGTTGCGAAGGCCGAGACCGACGATGGCGTTGATGGTGAGCGCGAGCAGGATGAACGGAAACGAGAGCTGCACGTCGGCCAAGCGCATGAGCGCCGTCGAGGGCCATCGCTCGAAGAAGCCGGCCACCAGCCCGAGCAGCCCGCCGACGACCGCCGTCACCAGCACCGTGCACACGCCGATGAAGAGCGCGAGCCGCGCGCCGTACAGGACGCGCGCGAGAAGATCGCGGCCCAGCTGATCGGTGCCGAGCGGGTGCCCCGGCGCCCCCGGCGGCTGCAGCGCGCTCGTGAAGTCGGCGCGCAGCGGATCGTGCCCGGCGAGCCAGGGTGCCGCCACCGCCGCCGCCACGACGGCCAGCGTCAGCCCGAGGCCGAGCCACCGTTTCATGCTCTCCTCACTCGTGGGTCGAGCCAGCCGTACGCGAGGTCGACGAGCAGGTTGAGGAGCGTGTAGACGATCGAGGTGAAGGAGACGGCGGCCATGACGACGGGGAAGTCGCGATTGAGAAGCGCCTGGACGGTGAGGCGACCGAGGCCCGGCCAGGCGAAGATGGTCTCCGTCACCACGGCGCCGCCCAGGAGCTGACCGGCCTCGAGGCCGGCGAGCGTGACGATGGGAATGGCCGAGTTGCGCAGCGTGTGCTTGCCGATGACGCGGGTCTCGGCAAGGCCCTTGGCGCGCGCGGTCAGCACGTAATCCTCGTTCAGCGCGTCGAGCATCGCCGAGCGCGTCAGCCGGGCGACGCGCGCCGAGTAGAACGCCGCCAGCACGATGGTCGGCATGACGAGGTGCGCCGGCCCGCCCATGCCGCCGGTCGGCAGCCAGCGTAGCTGCACGGCGAAGACGTAGATCAGCATGAGACCCAGCCAGAAGCCCGGCGTCGCCTGGCCCAGCACGGTGGCCACCGTGCTGAGGTGATCGAACAGGCTGTCGCGGCGCACGGCCGCGAGCACGCCGAGCGGCACCGCGACGACCAGCGTGAGGGCCATGGCGGCCCCCGCCAGCAGCAGCGTGGCCGGTAACCGCTCCATGACGAGGCCGAGCGCGTCGCGCCGGTAGCGCAGCGACTCGCCGAAGTCGCCGCGCACGACACCGCCGATGAAGCGCGCGTACTGCACGGCGAGCGGATCGTTGAAGCCGAGGCGCTGGCGCAGCGCGTTCACGTCCCTGGCCTGGATGTCCATCGGCATGAACAGCAGCACCGGATCGCCCGTGAGCCGCACCATGCCGAACACGGCGGACAGCGAGAGAAACACGACGAGCACCGTCTGGCCGATTCGCGCCACGAGATAGCGGCGCATCGGCTAGGGCGACGGCTCCTCGAACCGGTGGTGGAGCGCGAGCGCGCGGCGCTTCTTGCGGTAGCGCAGGTTGAGCAGCTCCACGAGCAGCGAGAACGCCATGGCGAAGTAGATGTAGCCCTTCGAGACGTGCTGGCCAAAGCCCTCCGCGACCAGCATGACGCCGATGAGCAGCAGGAAGGCGAGGGCCAGGATCTTCACGCTCGGATGGCGCTCGACGAAGCCGGAGATCGCGCCCATCGAGAACAGCATGACGATCATGGCGATGACCATGGCCGCGACCATGATCGGCACGTGCTCGGCCATGCCGACCGCGGTGATGACCGAGTCGAGCGAGAAGACGATATCGAGCAGCAGGATCTGTGCGAGCACGGAGGCGAAGGCGCCGCGGCCGCGGCCACGGGCGGCCTCCGTGTGCTGGACTTCGAGCTTGTCATAGATCTCCCACGTCGCCTTGAAGATCAGGAACAGGCCGCCGCCGAGCAGGATGAGGTCGCGACCCGACACCGCGTGACCCAGGACGGAGAAGAGCGGGCGCGTGAGGCTCATGATCCACGCGATCGCGAACAGCAATCCGATCCGGATGCCGAGCGCCAGCGTGAGGCCGATGCGGCGTGCCGGCGCCTGCTGCGCGCTCGGCAGCCGCGCAGTGAGGATCGCGATGAAGACGACGTTGTCCACGCCGAGGACGATCTCGAGCGCGGACAGCGTGAGCAGCGCGATGAGGCCGTCGGCCGTCAGAAAGGCGTCCACGGTGGCCCGTCATACTACCGCACGGGAACTCCGTATACTGGGACGCCATGACGCTCGCCCTGCTCGCGCTCGCGCTCGTCCTCGTCCCGCTTCGCGCGCCGGCGGCCGCGCAGCCCGCCGTTGCCACCGATCGCGTGATCGCGGAGGTCCGCGCCGCCACCGCGCGGTATCTGGACATCGCGAACGCTCGTGCCGACGGCTACGTCCAGGCCAGCGGGATGGAGGCGCGTCACGGCTACCACTTCGTCCAGCCGGCGGCGCAGGGACGCGCGGTGGCCACCGGCACCCTCGATCTGTCGCGGCCGCCCGTGCTGCTCTACGTCGAGCGTGACGGCGCCTGGCAGCTCGCGGGCGTCGAGTACGCGTTGCCTTCCGTGCCCTCGGACAGCCCGCTGCCGCCCGCGGCGTGGCACCGTCACGAGGCGTCGTGTCACTATCGCGACTTCCGCGAGATCGCCGCCGCCACCGCACGCGACTGCCCCTCGCGTCATCCCCAGAGCGGCGAGATCTTCGTCGCCTGGCATCCGGAGCTGGCGACGGCCCACGTGTGGGCGTGGTACCCGAATCCCGACGGCGCCTTCGCGGAGACGAACGCGTTCCTCGCGCCCTATGGGGGGTTCACGGCGCCGGATCACCACGCCCGCAATCCGGTGGAGATGTTCTACTCGCAGTTCACACATCGCATCGCGGGCGTGATCCTGCTCACGCTCGCCGCGCTCACCGCGTGGGAGTCGTGGCGTCCGCGCCGATTCCCCTGGAACGCGGTCTCCGCTCCCGTGTGGGTCGCGTTCGGCGTCTACCTGATCCCCTCCAGCGACCCCGAGTCCTGGCCGTACGGCCCGCAGCGCTTCGTGGAGATCTTCGCCGACCCACTCGTCCTGCAGCACAAGCTGCTCGCGCTGCTGCCGATCGCGATCGGCGCCATCGTGGCGCTGCGCGGCGCCGGCGCGCTGCCGGCACGACGACTGGCCCGTGTGCTGGCCGCACTCGCCATCGCGGGCGGGCTGACGCTCTTCTTTCATTTCCACGACGGCCGGATTCACTTCGACGAGATCTACCTGCAGCACGCGGTGATGGGCACCACCGCCGTCGGCGTGGGCGCCGCACTGCTGATCGGGACGCGCACGGAGATTCCGCGGCGCTGGCTGACGTGGGCGTGGCCGACGTTTCTGACCGTCATGGCCACCGTGCTGCTGCTCTATCGCGAGGGCTGAGCGCTCGCTAGCAGGCGTACGGCTGGTCGGGCACCCAGTACGGCTGGTAGTAGCCCGAGGCGTACGCGCGCTGCTCCACGTGGCCGTCGATCCACGCGCCGTCGGCCGTCCAGCCGCCGGGTATCCAGGTGCTCTGACTGTAGGCCGTCGGCACCCACTGGTAGGCCCAGTACCCGGGTGACACGCACTGCTGCGGCGCCGCGTAGACCACCGGTGGATTGACGAAGACGACGCCCGGCTGGAATCCCCGGTGGTCCCGCCGCTCGATGCGCTCGCGCGGCGGATTGGGCACGATGTTCGGCGCGTTCGGGATGATCGGCCCCACGCGCGGGATGATGGACCCGCGCGACAGCGGCGAGGTGGCGACGGCCGCGCGCGTTCCGTCGGCGGCGGCAACCGACGCGGCCATCAGCACGGCGAGTGCGGCGGCGACCAGCGATCTGACCATCACACTCGTTGGACGCCGGCGCGACGGCGTCTATTCAATCGCCGCCTCCAGCGTCCGCCTGAACCACGGGGCATCCGGGAACGTGATCGGCCGCACCGCCGGCAGCGTGACGCCGGCCTGGCGGTACGCCGCGACGTACGCGCGTGCCGCCTCGGGCGCTCCGAGTCCGCCGAGCGCTTCGGCCATGGCGACCGGCACGGTGCCGTCCCGGTCGAACTTCGCGATCTCGGCCTCGAGTCCCGCGTGCGCGAGCATGGCGCGATAGAACGGCAGCGCAGCGTACCGCGCGAGCTCGGTCCGGAACGCCTGCAGGGCGCCGTCCCGGTCATCGGTCACGGCGAGTGGCACGGCGGCGACGATGGCGAAACCGTCGAGCGGCCGGTTCGCGCGCTGCCGACCGCGTATGATGGCAGGGACGGCGACGTCGCGGACATAGCGCGGCGGGCAGAGCCAGAGGATGACGCCGTCGGCGATCTCGCCGGCCAGCTCGAGCATCTTCGGCGACAGCCCGGCCAGATAGATCGGCGGCGCCGGCGGCCGGCGCGGCAGCGCCATCGCCCAGTGCGCGTGGTAGTGGCGGCCGTCGAAGTCGGCGCCGTTGCCGAGCGCGCCGCGCAGCACGGCCACGTACTCGCGCATCGTGGCCAGCGGCTCGGCGACACGGAGGCCGAGCATGGCCTCCATCGAGGCCGCATGACTGACGCCGATGCCGAGGCGGAATCGGCCGCCCGTCAGCTCGTTCAGCGTGAGCGCCGCCTGCGCCATCGCGACCGGATGGCGTGGATAGATCGGCACGACGCCGTTGCCGAGGCCGATGCGCGTCGTGGCGGCGCCGTACGCCGCCAGCACCAGGAAGGAATCGCGTCCGAGCCCGTGCGTGATCCAGACGCTGTCGTAGCCGGCGCGCTCCGCGATCCGGACCAGCTCGGTGCCGGCGCCGAGGTCGGCCCCGGGCGTGATGTACGCGGCGAGCGCCATGGATCAAGTGTACTCAGCGGTGGAAGACGCTCACCTCCATGGCGTCGTCGTCCACGATGTACTCGCGACTCGTGTACCGCCCACCGCCCCGCACGTGGTCGAGGTAGGGCGCGACCTCGCGGCGATAGACGCCGGTGTTGTCGGCCACGACGACGGCGCCGTCGGCCAGCTTCGGCTCCAGCTGCCGCAGGTAATCCAGGTAGTCCTCCTTGGCGGCGTCGATGAGCACGAAGTCGTAGCGCCCGGGGAGCAGCGGCAGCGCGCGCAGCGCGTCGCCGACCACGACCTTCACCTTCCGCGCGACGCCGGCCTCCTCGGCGTTGCGCTTCACGAAGCGGGCGAGATACGGATTGGCCTCGATGCACGTCAGCCGTCCGCGTGGCGGCAGCGTGCCCGCGATGAGGATCGCGGAGTAGCCGAGCAGCGAGCCGATCTCCACGGCGCGCGTCGGACGGTGGCGGTCGATGAGGCGCCGGAGGATGCGGCCCTTGGCGCGGCCGATCACCGGGATGTGCCACAGCGACGTGGCGCGGTCCATCAGCGCCAGCATCCGCGCTGCTTTCTTGCTAGGCACGCGTCGCGGCGAGACGCCCGGCCACGGCGTCGGGCGCCGGATAGCGGCGGGTCGAGGGGCCCGCCTTCACGATCTGCCCCGGCAGCGCGCGACCGATGACCTGCTGCACGCGCCGGCTGACGGCAAGCAGCCGATCGAGGTCGACGCCGGTGGCCACACCCATGGCATGGAGGCAGTGCACGAGATCCTCGGTGCACACGTTGCCGGAAGCGCCCGGCGCGAACGGGCAACCGCCGAGGCCCCCGATGGACGCGTCGAAGTTCGTGACGCCGCACTCCATCGCGGCCAGGATGTTCGGGATGGCCATCGCGCGGGTATCGTGCGTGTGCAGCGTCCACTCGATGTCGGGGAAGCGCGGCACGAGATGCTCGAGCACGCGGCTCACCTGGCGCGGATTCGCCATGCCGGTCGTGTCGGCGAGACCGATGGCCCGCGCGCCCATGTCGACGAGCCGCCGCACGACGCTCTCGAGCTGGACGATCGGCACGTCGCCCTCGAAGGGACAGCCGAAGGACGTGGAGATGCCGCAGCCCACGTGAAGGTTCGCGCGCCCCGCCACCTGCATCACCGCGCGCAGCTTCGCCATCGACTCGGCAATCGTCATGTTGACGTTCGCCAGGTTGTGCGTCTCGCTGGCCGACACGACAGTGTGGATGGCATCGACGCCGGCGTCGACGGCGCGGACGGCGCCGGTGTCGTTCGGCACCAGCGCCGCGTAGCGCGTGCCCGGACGCCGGCGGATGCGCGCCATGAGTTCCGCGGCATCCCGCAGCTGCGGCACCGCCTTCGGGTGCACGAACGAGGTGACCTCGATCCGCGGGAGGCCGGCGTCGGAGAGCAGATCCACGACCTCGACCTTCACGTCGGTCGGAATGAACTCCGGCTCGATCTGGAACCCGTCGCGGGTCCCCACCTCGCACAGCGTCGCGCGCTCGGGCAGATGCATGACCGACCTCCGAAGCTCAGATGCTCAAAACTCTAGCACGGCGCCGGCGAACCGTCCGGGCCGCCGCCGGCATCACAAGGTCATGACACCCAACATCGGCATTCCCGACAAGGCGCGCGGCACCGTCGTCGAGATCCTCAACCACCTGCTGTCGGACGAGTACGTTCTGCTGACCAAGACCCGCAACTATCACTGGAACGTGACCGGTCCGCAGTTCAACGACCTGCACAAGTTTTTCGAGGCGCAATACGAGGCGCTGAACGAGCTCGTCGACGAGATCGCGGAGCGCGCGCGGCAGCTGGGCGGCCGTGCCTTCGGCACCCTCGCGGAGTTCGCGAAGAGCGCCCGCCTCACCGAGCAGCCCGGCCCGGCGCCCGCCGCCAAGGACATGATCGCCTCGCTGCTGGCCGACCATGAGGCCGTCATCCGGGTCCTTCGCGCGGACATCACGCCGGTCGCAGAGAGTCACGGGGACATCGGCACCAGCGACTTCCTCACCGCCCTCCTCGAAAAGCACGAGAAGATGGCCTGGATGCTCCGCGCGTTCGCGTGAGTACCGCCGTCCCGTTGCGGTCCTTCTAGGCCCCCATCTTCATCCAGACCCAGGCCTGCGCCCGAACATGCCCATACCGCGGTGGGTCATCACGACGTCGCCGTGCTGGTTCAGCACCTCGGTCGATGTGCGCACGATGCCGCGGTCGGGCTTGCTGCGCGACGGCACGACCTCGAGGATCGTGAAGCGCGCGCGCAGCGTGTCGCCGGGGCGGACCGGCTTGAGCCAGCGGATCTCGTCAGAGCCCGGTGAGCCGAGCGAGGCGGTGTCCTTCAGGAACGTGTCCCAGAGCAGGCGCATCATGACCGCGACCGTCTGCCAGCCACTCGCGATGAGGCCGCCGTAGACCGAGCGCTTGGCCGCCGCCTCGTCGGTGTGGAACGGCTGCGGGTCGTACTGCCGTGCGAAGTCGACGATCTCCTCGCGGGTCAGTGTGCGCGGCGGTGACTCGCGCACCTGGCCGGGCGCGAAGTCCTCCAGGTAGAGCGGCACCGCGGCGCTCAGTACGAGCGCGGCATGCCGAGGACGTGCTCGCCCACGTACGCCATGACCAGGTTCTGGTTGATGGGCGCGGTCTTGTACAGGCGCGCCTCGCGGAACTTGCGCTCGATGTCGTACTCCTCCGCGTACCCGTAGCCGCCGTGGCAGTCGATGCACGCGTTGCCCGCCTCCCACGCCGCCTCCGCCGCCAGGTACTTCGCCATGTTGGCCTCGGGCCCGCACGGCTCGCCGGCGTCGAACATGGCGGCCGCCTTGTCCCGCATGAGCGCGGCCGCCTCCACCGCCATGTGGGCCTTGGCGATGGGGAACTGCACGCCCTGGTTGGCGCCGATCGGCTTGCCGAAGATCACGCGGCCACTCGAGTAGGCGACGGCCTTGTCGGTGAACCAGCGACCGTCGCCGATCGACTCCGAGGCGACGAGGATCCGCTCGGCGTTCATCCCCGACAGGATGTAGGAGAAGCCCTTGCCTTCCTCGCCGATCAGGCTGTCGGCCGGGATCTCCATGTCGTCGAAGAAGAGCGCGTTGGTGGAGTGGTTCATCATCATGCGGAGCGGGCGGATCTCGAGGCCCTTGATCCCGCGGATGTCGATGAGGAACACCGACAGCCCGTCCGTGCGGCGCGCGACCTGCTCCATGGGCGTCGTGCGCGCCAGCAGCAGCAGCAGGTCCGACTGCATCGCGCGCGAGATGAACATCTTGCGACCATTCACGACGTAGCGGTCGCCCTTGCGGATGGCGGTCGTCTTCAGCTTCGTGGTGTCGGAGCCCGCGTCGGGCTCGGTGACACCGAAGGCCTGCAGCCGGAGCTCGCCGGTGGCGATCTTTGGCAGGTAGCGCTTCTTCTGCGCCTCGCTGCCGTGCCGCAGCACGGTGCCCATGATGTACATCTGCGCGTGACACGCCGAGGCGCTGCCTCCGTGGGCGTGGATCGTCTCCAGGATCAGGGCGCCGTCGCGGATCGGCAGCCCGGCGCCGCCGTACTCGTGCGGAATCAGCGCGGCGAGGTAACCGGCCTGCGTCAGCTCGTTCACGAACTTCTCGGGGTACTCGCGCCGGGAGTCGAGATCGCGCCAGTACTCGCCCGGATAGCGCTTGCAGATCTCCGAGACACCCGCCTTGAGCGCTCGCTGCTCGTCGTTGAGAGTCAGCCCGATGGTGGCCATGGGATCCCCTGTGTCACCGCCCCTTGAACTGCGGCTTCCGCTTCTCGTTGAACGCGCGCACGCCTTCGAGCCGGTCCTCGCTCACCACCGTCGCGTTGTACGCCTCGATGGCGAGGATCATCGCCGTCTCGAGATCGGTCTCGCTGCCGTACGCGATCGCCTTCTTGGCCTGGCGCACGGCGAAGGGGCCGTTGCGCGCGATGATGGCGGCGATCTCGCCCGCCCTGGCCTTGGCCTGTCCCGTGGGCACGAGGTGGTTCACGAGCCCGGCCGCTCTGGCCTCGTCCGCCTTCATGCGCCGGCCGGTGAAGATCAGCTCCTTGGCGAGCGGGGCGCCGACGATGCGCGGCAGAAGCTGGGTGCCGCCGATGCCGGGAAAGATCCCGAGCGTCGTCTCCGGCACGCCGAACACCGCCGTCTCGCTCGCCACGATGAAGTCCGAGAGGATGGCCAGCTCGCAGCCGCCGGCCAGCGCGAATCCCTCGACGGCGGCGATCACGGGCACCGGACAGCGAAGCACGCGCATGGCGGCCTGCTCGAAGATGACGTGCTGTGCGCGCCACGCCTCGTCCGTCATGCCGTTGCGTTCCTTCAGGTCGCCGCCCGCGCAGAACGCGCGGTCGCCGGCGCCGGTGAACACGACGGCGCGCACATCGGGGTCGCGGGCGAGCGCGTCGAAGCACGCGAGCAGGTCCTCGCCCATCGCGGTGTTCATCGCGTTCATCTGCTCCGGCCGGTTCAGGGTCACGGTGACGACGTGGCCGTCGTCGGAGCGCGACAGCAACAGGTGCCTGTAGGCCGCGGTCACTCGACGAGTCCCTGCGTCTGGAGATTGCGCACGTCGTCCAGCGTGTAGCCCAGCCAGGTGAGCACGTCGGTCGTGTCGTCGCCGAGCAGCGGCGGCACCCGCCGCACGCCGGGGCGGACGCTGTCCCACGTGAGCGGCAGCCCGATCGAGCGATAGTCGGGCAGGCGGGAATGGCGAGCGGCCACCAGCATGCCGCTCGCCTCCGTCTGCGGCTCCTGGAGGACCCGGTCGACGGTGAGGATGGGGGCCGACGGTACGCCGGCGCCACGAAGTCGGTCGAGCAGGTCGGCCGTCTTGAGCTCGCGCGTCCGCGTCGCGAGCGCATCGACGAGCGCGAGGCGATGGCGAACGCGCGAGGGATTGTCGACGAAGCGCGGATCGGCGGCGAGGATCCCGGCGCCGAGCGCATCGCACAGACGGCGAAACAGCGCGTCGGAGCCCGCGGCGATCATCGCGTAGCCATCGGCTGTCGGAAACGCCTGGTAGGGGACGATCATCGCGGTGCCGGAGCCCTGCGGCTGGGGGACCTCGCCCGAGCCGAAATACGCCAGCGCGTGGTAGGAGACCCACATGAGCGCGGTCTCGAACAGCGCCGTCGTGACCTCCACCGCGCGTCCCGTGCGGTCGCGCTCACGCAGCGCGGCCACGATGCCGAGCGCTGCCCACATGCCGGTGCCCATGTCGACGATCGACGTGCCGACACGCGCGGGCTCCTGGCCCGGATGCCCGTTCACCGACATCAGCCCGGCGTAGGCCTGCATGAGCGGGTCGTATCCGGGCAGGTGCGCCAGGGGGCCATGGGCGCCGAACGCGGTGATCGAGGCATACACGAGGCGCTGATTCAGCGCGCTGGCCCCGGCGAAGTCGAGCCCGAGGTCGGCGACGGCGCCCGCGCGGAGGCTCTGCACGAACACGTCGGCGCGCTTCACGAGACGCCTGAGCACGTCGAGGCCGCCGTCGCGCTTGAGGTCGAGCGCGAGGCTCTTCTTGTTGCGGTTGAACGCCATGAACGTGGCGCTCTCGCGGCCCCAGAACGGGGGCGCCCAGGCGCGTGCGTCGTCGCCGCGGCCCGGCCGCTCGACCTTGATGACGTCGGCGCCCATGTCGCCGAGGATCTGCGTGCAGAAGGGCCCCGCGACGTTCTGGGTCAGGTCGACGACGACGATACCGTCGAGAGGCAGCGCCACGACCGGAGTGTAGCGTGTCGCCCGGGCGACCGCGAGCGGCCGTGAGGGTCAGCGGCGGTAGCGCATCTCGAACAGCAGCGCGCCGGCCGGGCTGGCGTACGGCCCGTGCTTCATCCCGGGCGGCCGGCATGCGTACATCCCCGCGGTGAACGTCCGGCCGAGGCCGAGATCGATCACGGCGCCCTCGACGATGAAGACTTCCTCCCAGAAGTCATGCGCGATCGTGTCGGAGGTCCGCACGCCGGGAGAGAACCGCAGCAGCCGCGTGACGTCACCCGTGTCCGGGTCGCGGCTGAGAATCTTTTGCTCGATGCCCGCTCCGCCGGCGCCCTCGGAGGCGGAGCCGTCGACGGGCTCCCACGGCAGCGCGGCGGTGTCGGCGAACTCGCGCTCGGGCTTTGCCACCGGCCGCGGCTACTTCCTGGCTGGTGCGACGGGCGCGGGCGCGGCCAGCAGCGCTTCCATCAGCTTGCGCCCGGCCTCGCCGTTCCAGGCTCGCGAGCCGACGGCGCGACCGACGAGATTGCCGGCCCGGTCGACGATGTAGGCCGTCGGTGGACCGAAGACGCCGTACACGCGTCCGGTCGTGTCGCCGGCCTCGTCCACGAGGACGGGCGCGGTGTAGTGACGTTCCTGCGCGGTACGGCGGACGAGGTCGCCCGGCTCGCGGAACGCGATCAGACGTACCTCGAGACCGCGAGCCTTGTACCGGTCATAGAGCGCGTTCACGGAAGGCAACTCCTCCCGACAGACCGGTCACCAGGTGGCCCAGAAGAACAGCATGACGACCTTGCCCCGCAGCTCGGCCAGCGTGGCATTGCGGCCATTGAGATCGGGCAGAGAGAACGCCGGCGCCGGGCGCGGCGGGTCGTACTGCTGGATGTCGAGCGATGCGAAGTCCGGCGCGGCCAGCGCCGGCGCCGCGGCCATCAGCAGCACGGCCGCGGCGATTCCGGCGAGGCGGCTCATTTCGCGCCCGAGTCCTTGAAGGCCTGGAGCACTTCCTCGGGCTTCAGCAGGTCGAGCGGGTTCGGCTGGATCTTCTTGTAGCGCACGACGCCCTCGCGGTCGATCACGAAGTACGCCCGCTTGGCGTACCGGTAGATCGGGCTCTGCTCGTTCGTCTCGAGCGCGTCGTACTGCGGCAGCATGGTACGTCGGAAGTCGGAGAGCAGGAGCTGGTGCACGCCCTGTTGCTTCGTGAATGCATCGAGTGTCGCTGCATGATCGGCGCTGACGCCCACGACCTGGGCACCGGCGGCTTCGAATTGCGGCAAGAGCGCCTCGAAGCCGCGGATCTCCTGCGTTCAGGTGGCGGTGAACGCCTGGATCACCGTGTAGAGCACCACCGGTCCCTTGGCCGTGAGCTCCGACAGCTTCACGGGCTTGTTGCCGGGACCAGGCAGCGTGAACTCCGGCGCCTTCTGGCCGACCTCGAGCGCGTGGGCACCGCTGGCCACCAGCGTGGCCGCAAGCGCCATCAGCGCGATGAGCAAACGTCGTCGTCTCATGTGCCCCCCCCGAGGATATCGAGTCGCAGCGATGGTACACCCGCCCAACTCCGACCCGGGGTCCGCGGTTCCCGATTATTTCTGGCCAGTCAGCTCGCGACGCACCAGCGCGGCGCCGGCGGCGAGGCCTCGCAGCTTCTGGTTGCACATGTAGCGCGGTGACCAGCCGAAGCCGCAGTCGGGATTGAGCATCAGCTTGTCGGCCGGGCACACCTGGAGCACCCGGCGAATGCGCCGCGCTACCGACTCGGCGGTCTCCTCCTGGAACCCCTTGACGTCCACGACGCCGGCGCCCAGCTCGCGCCCGTCGCCGTACTTCTGCCACAGGTCGACCTCGGACAGCTCGCGGCTCGCGAACTCCAGCACGAACTGGTCGGCGCGGGCCGCGAGCACGCCCGGAAAGTACGGCTCGTACGACCGCGGAAAGCGCGAGCGGCCGAAGCGGTTGCCGAAGCAGATGTGGAAGGCAAGCTTGGCGCGCACGCCCTCGGTCGCCATGTTGAAGAGCCGCGCCATCTCCTCGCCCGACACGTTGCCCCGAGCCGGCTCGTCCAGCTGGATGAAGTCCGCGCCCGCGACCACCAGCGCCTTGAGCTCGGCGTTGATCACCTCCGCGAAGCGCTCGGCGACGTCCACGACGCCCTTGTACGCGCGTCCCGGATGGATGCGCGAGCCGAACGTCAGCGGCCCCGCGCACGTGGCCTTCAGCGCCCGCGTCGTGTTCGCCCGCAAGAACTCGAAGTCCTTCGCGAGGCCGAACCCCGCCGGCGGCAGCTCGATGCGACCGGTGGCCTCGTAGCGCTGCTGCTGGTCGTAGCCCCACGGCCCGGCCTTCCGCCGCACGGGCAGCGGCGCGATGTTTTTGACGATCCGGTAGTACGTATCGACGTAGCCGTCGGTGCGACGTACCTCGCCGTCGGTGATGACGTCGATGCCGGCCGTCTCCATGTCGCGGATGGCCGTGTGGACGGCGTCGTCGAACATCTCGTCGACGTCGCCCGGGCCGATCTCGTCCGCTTCCCAGGCCTTCACCGCGGTGAACCACCACCCCGGCTTGCCGTGCGAGCCGACGACGGTGGTGGGCAGCAGCGGCAGCTCCGCGCGCTTCGGATTCATAGCGTTCCCCCGATGATGCGTGAAAGTTCGGGCCGCCGGCGCGCCTCCGCCGGCGATCCGGCGAAGACGATCTCGCCGCGCTCGATGACGTAGAGCCGGCTCGCGTGCTCGGGCACGTGATGGATGTTCGACTCGGCCAGCAGGATACCCGGTCCGAGCCGCGCGATGGCGGTGATCGCCGCCGCCAGCGCCGGCACGATGGCCGGCGACAGGCCCTCGAACGGCTCGTCGAGCAGCAGGAGATCGGGCCCGAGCGCCAGCGCGCGGGCGATCGACAGCATCTTGCGCTCGCCGCCGGACAGCTGCGCGCCGCCGCGCGCGGCGTACGCGCGCAGCCGCGGGAACATCTCGTACGCGAGCGCGATCCGCTCGGCCGCCGGCCGGCCGGTCGGTCGCGTCCAGGTGCCGAGCGCGATGTTCTCGGCCACGGTGAGGTCGCCGAAGACCGCGCTTTCTTCCGGCGCGAAGCCGACGCCGCGCCGGGCGATGACGTGGGTCGACAGCCCGCCGATCGGCTCGCCGCCGAGGCTGATGCTGCCCGCCGCGGGCTTCAGGTAGCCCATGACCGTGCGAAGCGTCGTCGTCTTTCCGGCGCCGTTGCGTCCCACCATGCAGACGAGCTCGCCGCGACCCACGTCCAGCGTGATGCCGCGCAGGATGCGGCTGGTCTCGATGTCGACGTCGAGGCCGCGCACGGCGAGGCTCACGCGCGGCGCCCGACCACCGTGGCGACGACGTGGGCATCGGCGCGAATGGCGTCCGGCGGCCCGTCGGCGAGGATGCGGCCCTGATGCAGCGCCACGATGCGATCGGAGTACCCGAACACGATGTCCATGTCGTGCTCCACCTGCACGATGGCCTTCACGCCCACGCGGCGCGCGGCGCCGACGAGGACCTCCATGATCGCCGTCTTGTCCGCCGTGCTCACGCCGCTCGTCGGCTCGTCCATCACGATGATCTCGGGGCGCAGCGCGAAGGCGCTGGCGACGTCCAGCAGCTTCTTGTCGCCCTGCGGCAGCGTCCGGGCCGGCCGCCCGAGCTTGCCCGCGAGGCCGAAGAGCTCGGCGGCCTCGGCCACCGCCGCGCGCAGGCGCGCGTCGCCGCGGAGACGGTCGAGCATGCGGGCGGTCCGGCGAAGGCGCGTCAGCACCGCCACCGCGAGCGTCTCGCCGACGGTGAGGGCAGGGAAGATGCTCACCAGCTGGAACGAGCGCGCGATGCCGAGCCGCGCCAGCCGCGCCACGCCAGCGCCGGCGACGTCGCCGCCCTTGAAGCGGACGCTGCCGCTCGTCGGCGCCGTCAGCCCCGTCAGCACGTTGACGAGCGTCGTCTTGCCGGCGCCGTTGGGCCCGATGATGGAGACGAACTGGCCGGGCTCGATGGTCAGCGTGACGCCGTCCAGCGCGCAGTAGTCGCCGTAGAACTTCCGCACGTCGACGGCCTCGAGCAGGCTCACACCAGTGCTCGCGGCGGCGGCGCGAGCAGGCCCAGCAGGCCGCGCGGGACGAACACGACCACGACGGCGAGGATCGCGCCGAACACGAAGCGCCAGTACGGCGTGACCGACATCACGGCGTCCTGCAGCAGGATGAACACGAAGGCGCCCGCGACGGGCCCGAGGAACGAGTCGAATCCGCCGAGCAGCAGCATGAACACGAGATTGCCGGAGTGCGTCCAGTAAGAGAGCTGGGGATCCGCCAGCCCGGTCGGAATGACGAGCAGCACGCCGCCGACGCCGCCGAAGACGGCGGCGAGCACGAAGGCGACGAACCGGTAGCGCCGCACGTCGACGCCGAGCGCTTCCGCCTTCACGGGGTTCTCGCGGATCGAGCGCAGCGCCAGGCCGAACGGCGAGGCGACGATGCGCCACATCAGCAGCACGGCGGCCGCGAGCAGGGCCAGCGCGTAGAAGTAGTAGGGGCCCGTCAGGAAGGCGACGGCGTCCATCTGATCGAGCGACCGGCCCATCAGGAACGGGCGCAGCACGCGCAGGCCCTCGTCCCCGCCGGTGAGGGTGTAGAACTTGTAGAGGAATGAATAGAAGAGCATGCCGAACGCGAGCGTGAGCATCCCGAAGTAGATCTTCACGTAGCGGACGCAGAGCAGCCCCACCGGCACCGCGACCGCAGCCGCGACCACCGCGGCCGCCGGGATGAGGAGCTCCAGGTGCCGGACGCCGGCGCGCGTGGTGAGCACGGCCGTCGTGTAGGCGCCGAGCGCGAGGAAGAGCGCGTGCCCGAACGACAGCAGCCCGGTGTACCCGAAGAGGAGGTTCAGCCCGAGCAGCGCGATCCCGTAGCCGAACGCCGGCAGGACCAGCGTGGTCGTGTACGGTCGTCCCGCGAGCGGCAGCAGCAGCAGCATGGCCACCGCCGCCGCGCCGAGCAGGCGCGTGGTCATGCGGTGGCTCGTGCGAAGAGCCCGGCCGGGCGCAGCACGAGCACGGCGATGACGATCACGTAGATCACGAGCATCTCGCCTTCCGGCCACGTCGCGATGGCGACCGCCTTCAGCACACCCACCACCAGCGCGCCCACGAACGCGCCCCGCATGCTGCCCAGCCCGCCGATCACGACCACCGCGAATGCCTCGACGATGACCTCGATCCCCATCTCGTTCATGGCGGCGGTGGCGGGGATGACGAGGGCGCCGCCCACGGTTCCGAGGGCGACGCCGAGCGTGAAGACCCGGGCGTACACGCCGCTCATGTCGATGCCCATCGCGGCCGCCATCTCGCGGTTCTCCGCGGTCGCGACCACGATGCGGCCGAAGCGCGTGCGGGTGAGCAGGTAGCCCATGCCGAGCGCGATGCCCGCCGCGCATGCGATCACGACGAGGTTGTAGGTCGGCACGGTGAGCGCGCCGACGCGCAGCTGTCCATAGGCGAGGTAGACGTTGCCCAGCTGCTGCGGCGCCGTGCCCCACACGAAGCGGATGACGTCCTCGAGCATCAGCACGAGCGCGAACGTCAGCAGCAGCTGGAACGACTCGTCGCGATCGTAGATCGTGCGCAGCAGCCGTTCGATGAGCGGTCCGAGCGCGGCCAGCGCCACGCCCGCCGCCAGCAGGGCCAGCAGGAACAGCGGCCGCGGGAGGCCGAGCCGCAGCGCCCACTGCACGGCGGAGACGCCGGCGTAGGCGCCGAGCGCGTAGAACGAGCCGCACGCGAGGTTGAGGATTCGCTGGACGCCGAACACGAGCTGCAGGCCGGCCGCCACGAGGAAGAGCCCGGCGGCGTGGAAGACGCCGCCGAGCAGGATGCCGAGAAGCGTCAGGCCTTCCAGCTGTTGATCCAGTCGTAGAGGCCGACGCCGGAGGGCTTCTGGATCTGCTTCGTCGTCATCGCCTCCACCGGATCGATGGTGACGAAATCGTGCCGGTTCTTGTGCGTGGTCAGCCCCTGATAGAAGGTCGCTTCCATGATGTGGTCCTCTCGGTACCGGCGCGGACCGGACAGCGACTCGGCCTCCACGCCCTCGAGGGCGGCGATGATCTGATCGGTCGACGGCCACTTGCCGCCGGCCGCCTTGGCGGCGCGCTCGACGGCCGCCTTGTACGCGGCCAGCGTGAAGTAGCCGTGGTCCGACTCGTAGTTCGGCCACTCCTTGTACTTGTCCTGATGCCAGCGCGTGAACTCCTTCGCCAGCGCGCTCGCCTTCGGATTCTCGAAGTAGAAGCAGTTGTAGCCGAGGATCGCCCCTTCGGGCGTGAAGTCCTTCTTGAGCGCCTCGTGCACGCCGCCACCGGTGGTGAGGACCAGCTTCGTGCCGCGCGTGAGGCCGGCCGCGTGCGCCTGCTTGAGGAAGATCGGCGTGTCGCCCGCCCAGAAGCACGAGAAGATCAGATCCGGCTTCGCCTGGGCCAGCGCCGCCACGTGCGACGTGAAGTCGGTCGCGCCGAGCTTGGGCCACAGCTCGCTGACGACCTGCACGTCGATGCCATGCTTCTTCATGATCGCCAGGAAGGCCGCCCAGTTGTCGCGACCGTAGGAGTAGTCGGGATTGATGCCGGCCACCGTGCGGAAGGCGCCCTTCCAGTGCCGCGCGGTCAGGATCGACGCCATCACCGCCTCGCACTCGTTGTCGGTCGAGCGGAACGAGTACTTCGGCTTCGGCATCGACTCCTCGACACCCTTCTGGGTGGTCGCATCCCACGCCAGCCAGATGGTCTTCATCTCCTCGGCGGCCGGGCCGAGCGCCAGCCCCACGCCGGTCGAGATGGCGCCCGTCACCACGTCGACCTTGTCCGAGAGCGCCAGCTTGCGGAAGCGCTCGACGGTGTCCTTCGGACTGGACTCCTCCTCGACGATCAGCTCGACCTTTCGGCCGGCGATGCCGCCGCCGGCGTTGATGCGGTCCGTCGCGTACTGCACGCCGCGCAGCCCCGACTCGCCGACCGGCGCCAGCACGCCGGCCTTCGCCGCCAGCACCCCGATCCGCAGCGGTCCCGACTGCGCGAAGGCCGGGATGTGGTGGAGACGCGTGGTGGCGCCGGCGGCGGCCGCCGCGGCGGAGCCCTTGAGAAAGCGACGGCGAGTGATCGGCATGCGCTCCTCCTTGAGTGGCCCCGCGCCTCGGCGGGGCGCGCCATTCTAGCGCGGCCGCAGAGAAAGGGGGAACGGGCGTTCTTGATGCTAAGATCGCAAACGTCGCCTACGTCACGGCTTCCGGGGGGCATCGTGCACGTCAGGTTCTGGGGTACACGCGGCTCGATCGCCTCGCCGGGTGAGCGCACCGCGCGCTACGGCGGCAACACCTCGTGCGTCGAGCTTCGCGCGCCGGACGGAACGATCATCGTGCTCGACTGCGGCACCGGTGCCCGCGAGCTCGGCCTCCATCTGCTGCAGACGCTTCCCCAGCCGCTGCGTCTGCATCTCTTCATCGGCCACACGCACTGGGACCACATCCAGGGCTTTCCATTCTTCGTGCCCGCGTTCATCCCGGGCGCCGAGCTGAACGTCTACGCGCCGCTCGGATTCCAGCAGAGTCTGGAAGAAGCGATGGCCGGGCAGATGGAGTACTCGTACTTTCCCGTGAAGCTGCGCGACCTGCGCTCGCGCATCCACTTCACCGAGCTCGAGGAGGGCTTCTTTCGCGTCGGCGGCGTGCTGGTGGAGACGCAGTATCTGAACCACACCGCGCCCACCATCGCCTACCGGCTCTCCGCCGGCGGCGCCACCATCGCGTACGTGACGGACCACGAGCCGTTCTGGAAGCCGGAGGACGGGCTGCTCCACCATCCGGGCGACCAGCGGCACGTGGCGTTCATGCACGAGGCCGACCTGGTCATCCACGACGCGCAGTACACGGCCGACGAGTATCGCGGCCGCGTGGGCTGGGGCCACGCCACACCCGATTACGCGGTCGACGTGTGCCTGGCCGCGCGCGTCAAGCGCCTGGCCCTCTTCCACCACGACCCCACGCACGACGACACGCAGATGGCGGCCATCGAGGCGGCCGCGCGCAAGCGCGTGGCCGACGCGGGCGGCGCCATGGAGGTCTTCGCCGCGCGCGAGGGCGTGACCCTCGACGTGACGGGCGCGCACAGTCCGGAGCGCGTCACCGACGGCTCCGCGCTGCGGCGCTGTCTCATCGCGGGCGCCCGCGTCCTGGTCGTCATGCGCGACGAGGCGCACGCGACCACCATCGAGGAGACGCTGGCCGAGGACGGCATGGTCGCGCTGCCGCTGCCCGACATGCGCGCGGCCGTCACGCGCGGCTCCGAGCACATGCCGGACATCGCCATCGTCGACGCCGATCTGCCGCCGGCGGTGGGTGTGGAGCTGCTGGCCGCCTTTCGCACGCGGCTCGGGCGCGAGCACTTTCCGGTGATCCTCCTGTCCGAGGATCCCGAGACGCGGGTCAATCGGGCCGGCGACTGGGCCACCGACTACCTGGCGAAGCCCTACAGCCCTCCGATGCTCCGCGCGCGCGTGCGGGCGTGGCTGGCCCGGACGCTGGCCGGCGGCGAGGCGGGCCTGGATCCGGGCGCGGTGGCCGCACTCGCCGAGACGCGCGAGGAGCGTGTCGCCTCGCACGCGGTGCTGGCCAGCATGCTCGCGAGCGTGCCGCTGTTCTCGAAGTGCACCGACGAGCAGCTGGGGACGCTGGTCAGCCACGCCACCGAGCAGATCTATCCGCCCGGCTACGTCCTCACGCGGCAGGGCGAGCCGCCGGAAAACCTGTACGTGCTCTTCTCGGGCCGGGTCCGGGTCGTGGAGTCGACGGCCGACGGGCAGGCCGAGATGCTGCTCGGCGAGGTCGGCAAGGCCGAGGTCTTCGGCGAGGTCGGCATCCTGCGCGACCAGCCGCGCTCGGCCACGGTCATCGCCGTCGATCGCACGCACTGCCTCGTCCTGCGTCGCCGCGATTTCCTGAAGGTCCTCGGCGAATCGGCCGAGCTCGCCAACGGTCTGCTCCGCGTGATCGCCGTTCGCCTCTACGAGGCCGATCGCAAGCTCGCGCGGTACGCGCCGGACCCGCTCACGGGCCTGGCCAGCCGCCGCTCGTTCAACGAGCAGTACCGCCGCCTCGCGGCCGGCGCGCGGCGCCGCAAGACCGGGCTGCTGCTGCTGGCGCTCGACGTGGTGAACCTGAAGGCCGTGAACGACGGTTTCGGCTACGGGCTCGGTGACGAGGTGCTCCGGACGGTCGCGGACGCGCTGGGCGAGGCCACGCGCAGCAGCGACATCGTGGCCCGCTACGGTGGCGACGAGTTCGCCGCGCTGCTCCTCGACGCGCAGCCGAAGGACACCGAGCGCATCGTGGCGCGCGTCGCCGAGCGGCTGGCCGCCCTCGCCGCGCAGCGACGCTTGCCGGTGAAGATCGACTGCTCGACCGGCATCGCGTGGAGCATCACGCCCCCGGAGAGCCCCGACGACTTCCTGCGCGAAGCCGACCGCGACATGCAGGAGCGTCGCCGGAATCGCTGATCTCCCCGATCGGGCGCGCTAGACTGGCGCCGCAGGCGCAATCGTCCGGATGATCCCATCAGCATTCACTCGCCGGCGTCTCCTCGCGATGCTGCCCGCGCTCGCGGCCCTGGTGCCCGGCCCGCGCGCGGCGGCGATCACGGCGCGCCCGCTCTCCCGCACCCGTCCCGCCGATCCCGCCTGGCCCGGTCCCGCCCGATGGCAGGAGCTCGGCCGGCAGGTCGGGGGCACACTCATGGCCGTGCACTCGCCGCTGCTCGCCTGTGTCGGCGCGCGCGACGCCGGCGGGTGCGCCGCGCTGTTCGCGTCGCTGAAGAACCCGTACGTGCTCGGCGACGATGTGGCGCTGACGCAGACGCTCGGCTGGGTCGATGCGTGGACGTCGCGGCCGAGCGTGTATGCGGTGGCCGCGCGCCACGCGCAGGACGTGGCGGCCGCGGTGAGCTTCGCGCGCGCGCACGACGTGCGGCTCGTCGTGAAGGGCGGCGGGCACAGCTACCTGGGGACGTCGAATGCGCCCGATTCCCTGCTCGTGTGGACGCGCCGCATGAGCGACATCACGCTGACTGACGCCTTCGTGCCCGACGGCTGCGAGGGGCGCGTGGCGCCGATGCGCGCGGTGACGGTGGGCGCCGGCGCGATCTGGTCGCACGTCTATGACGCGGTGACCACGCGCGGCGGCGGGTACGTGCAGGGCGGCGGCTGCATGACGGTCGGCGTGGCCGGCCTCGTGTCGAGCGGCGGCTTCGGCAGCTTCTCGAAGGCCTTTGGGCTGGCGGCGGCGAGCCTGCTGCAGGCCGAGGTCGTCACGGCCGACGGCACGGTGCGAACGTGCAACGCGTGCACGAATCCCGATCTCTTCTGGGCGCTGAAGGGCGGCGGCGGCGGCTCCTTCGGCGTCATCACGCGGCTGACGCTCAAGGTGCACCCGCTGCCCGCGACGTTCGGCGCGGTCAACTTCACCGTGCGCGCGGCCTCCGACGCCGCGTATCGACGGCTCGTCGCCATGGCGGTCGACCTGTATGCGGACCGCCTGATGAATCCGCACTGGGGCGAGCAGATGCGCCTGCGGCGCGACGCGCTGCAGGTGGCGATGGTGTTCCAGGGCCTGACGCGCGCCGAGGCCGTGAGCGCGTGGCAGCCGTTCCTCGACGCGCTCGACGCCGCGGGCGGAGACTTCCGGCTGGATTTCGCGCCGCTGAAGATCGTCTCGACGTCCGCGCGCACCTTCTGGTCGCCAACGCTCGTCAAGCGCCTGCTCGGCTTCATCCGCCGTGACGACCGGCCCGGGGCGCCCGGGGCCAACGTCTTCTGGCCCGGCGACCAGGGCCAGGCCGGGCAGATGCTCGATGCCTACGCGTCGACGTGGCTGCCCGCCGCGCTCCTGCAGCCCGCGCAGCGGCCGCGGCTCGTCGACGCGCTCGTCGCGGCGAGCCGCCACTGGGGTATCGGGCTGCACTTCAACAAGGGGCTCGCCGGCGCGCCGGCCGACGTCATCGCGGCCGCGCGCGAGACGGCGATGAACCCGGCCGTGCTCGACGCATTCGCGCTCGCGATCAGCGCGGCCGAGGAGCAGCCGGCGTATCCCGGTGTGCCGGGTCACGAGCCCGACGTGGCGCGCGCGCGGCAGCGCCGGGACGCGGTGGGGCGGGCGATGGCCGAGCTCCGCGCGGTCGCGCCGAACGCCGGCTCGTATGTCTCGGAGAGCGACTACTTCGAGAGCGACTGGCCGCGCGCCTACTGGGGCGCCAACTATGCGCGCCTGGCTGCCGTGAAAGCGGCCTACGACCCGGACGATCTGTTCATCGTGCATCACGGGGTGGGCAGCGAGCGGTGGAGCGACGACGGCTTCACGCGCCGTCCCGGCGCTTAGACGCGGCGGGATTGCTTGCGCGCGATGAACGCGCGGATGCGCTCGCGCGCGGCCGCACCCGTCCTCAGCGCGGCGCCATAGGCCTCGGGCTCGCGGCCCAGCCTGCCAGCTCGGATGCCGGCGACGATCTGCTTCGTCGCCGCCAGCCCTTCCTGCGGTGAGCGCGCGACGTCGACCGCCCAGGCGTGCGCGGTCTCCGCGAGCGTGGGCGCGGCCACCACGCGGTTGATGACGCCCATGCGCAGGGCCTCGGTCGCGTGCACGGTGCGACCGGTGAGCAGGAGGTCGCGGCCGTGGTTGCCGCCGGCGACGTCCAGTAGCCGCGCGATGCCGTAGCCCGGATTGAATCCGAGCGTCACCTCCGGCAGTCCGAACCGCGCGCGGTCGGAAGCGATCCGGAGGTCCTGAGCCACGGCCAGCATGAGGCCGCCGCCGAGGGCGTGGCCGTCGATCACCGCGATCGTGACCTGCGGCAGCGTCGCGAAGCGATCCATGAGCGTGGCCCACCGGCGCGACAGCGTCTCGGCGTCCGCCGGCGTCAGGTGCTCCATCTCGCCGATGTCGTTGCCCGCGCAGAACGCGCGGCCGCGGCCCTCGACGAGCAGCACGCGTACCTCCGCCATGCCGGCCACCCGCGCCAGCGCGGCCTCGAGTCCTTCGGCGACCGCACGGTTCAGCGCGTTCAGCGCGTCGGGGCGGTTGAGCGACAGCCGGGCAACGCCGTCGGCCGGCACGTCGAGCAGGACGACGTCGCTCATGCGCCGGGCGCCCGCCGACGCAGCCACGCGAAGAGCCCGACCCCGACGCCGGCGGCCGCGGCCGCGGTGGCGCCGGCCGTCGGCCAGAAGTTGGTGCGGAAGAACGGCACGCGGAAGAACGGTGAGTGCCGATCCGACGGGCGGAGCGTGCCGTCGATCAGGCCGGTCACGATCGTCATCGCCTCGCTCATCAGCACGTCGCTGGTCGCCTTGGCGAACGCGGCGTCGGCGAGAGCCGGATGGCCGACGTACCCCTGACCGCCGTTCTTCAGTGCGTAGTTCGGCACGACCCGTCGCGGCCACGAGTAGCGCGCGGGCGGCAGCGTGCGGTAGCTCGTGTCGACGAGATCGGGACGGAGCAGGAGCATCAGCGACGTCTCCCACCAGCCGCCGTGCGCGTCCTCCGCGAAGGCGTGCCGCTCGTCCGCGGTGAGCGCGCGGCCGAGGGCGGTCTCGATCTTGTCGACGTAGCGTCCGCGCATGAACTCCCACGCGAGGTGTCCGGTGAAGGAGGCCATGGTGATGCCGCGACGTCGCGAGACGATCAGCGCCGCCTCGTCGAGCGCGGCCAGATGCCCCGGCCCGCCGTGGCCGTTCGCGACCAGGATGTAGCGGAAGCCGGCGCGCGCGAATGCCTCGCCATAGTCGACCAGCACATCGCGCACGACGCGCTGCCGCACCGACACGGTGCCGACCGTCTCGAAGGTGAACGAGCCGAGCGGAAGCGTCGGCGCCAGCACGGCTGACCACAGCGGTCGCGCGCTCACGAGGCGCTCGGCGATCATCTCCGCGAAGTGCCGCGCCGTGAACGCATCGACGCCGACGGGAAGATGCGGCCCGTGCGTCTCCATCGGGCTCAGCGTGAGGACGATGACGGTGCGCGAGCGATCCAGCGCGTCGAGCGCCGGCGTGGACATCTCTTCCAGGCGATGCACGCTCAAAAGCTGCTTCCTTTCGTGGCGGCGAGCCATTCGGCCTTGGCGCGGTCGAGCTCGGCCACGATGGCCGCCCGCTCGGTGACGAGACGGCGCGCCGCCGCCGCCTGCGTCGCCGCGAGCAGATTGAACCGCAGCCGGCTGCGAAAGCGGCCGGCCCCGGCCACATAACGATACGCGATCAGGCCCGAGATGGGCAGGGACAACCCGACGATGAGTGCCGCCGGCCCGCCGAGCAGCCGGAGCACGAGCCAGATCTCCAGCGCGTAGAGCAGCGGATAGCTCACGATCGAGGCGAGCAGCCGGATGGTCGCGTAGTCGGTCTCCTTGCGGGCCATGCGCTGGGCGAGCAGCCGGGGCAGGAGATACGGCAGGCCGTTGAGCGCGGCGCCGTACACGAAGAACGGAAAGCCGACGACGGCCTCCCACGAGTAGACGAGCCTCCGCCTCGCGGGCAGACGCTCCCGCCGCGCCCGCACGGTCTCGTCGCGCACACGGTGCTGGGCCAGCAGCGAGCGGTACGCCTGGATGCGGTGCCACAGCGATGCGACGCGCGCCGGATCGTGCAGGCGGAACCAGCCGATGGCCTCGACGATCGAGCGGGACAGGCGAAGCGGATCGACGTCGCGCGGCGCCAGCCCGCGCCCCTCCATCACCTCGCGCGCCAGGACGTCTCGGTAGAGGTCCTCGATGGCGCGCAGCAGGCGCGCCTCGTCGAGGCGCTCGACGTTGACGACCTCCGCCTCCATCGCGGCCTGCAGGTGACTCGTCAGCGCGTCCACGCCCTTCACGGCGTCGGCGCGATACGCGGCGACATAGGAGGCGACGGGCAGCGGCTCGCCGAAGGCGACCAGCACGCGGGCACGGAACGACTTGCGCGCCTCGAAGGTGAGGCCCACCGGCAGCATCGCCAGCGTGCCCGGGTGCTCGACTTCCCAGGCCAGCGCGATGCGCGCAGCGCCGGTCTTGATGCGCTGCACGCGCGCCTCCGCGTGCGTGGTGCCTTCGGGGTAGATCGCGATCACCGCGTCGCGGGCAAAGGCGGCCGCGCAGGCGGCAAAGGTCTCCTCGTTGCGGCCCACCTTGCCCGGATCGTCCTGTCGCCGCCACACGGCGATGGCGCCGGCCGCGGTGAGAAAGCGTGCGAGGAGCGGGTTGCGAAAGAGCGCCGCAGTCGCGAGATAGTGCACCTTGCGGTGCAGCACGGCCCCGACGACGAACGAGTCGATCAGGTTGTTGGGGTGGTTGATGCAGAGCAGCACCGGCCCCGTGCGCGGCACCCGCTCGGGATGCCGCGTGTCCACGGCCTTGAAGAAGAACCAGAGCCAGAACCGCGCGACCGCGCGCACGCCGCGATAGAAGCCGTCGATGGGCGGACGTTCGGTCATGGAGTATGATCGCCGCCGTGCTGGACCGGCTCGCCGACCTCGTCAACGCCGACGCCGCCCTCGTGCGCCGCGGTCGCCATCTGTCCACGACGTTCCTCGTCGAAACCGGCGCGACCGCCTGGCTGGTCACCGTGCACGAGGGACGCGTCACCCGCCTGGAGCGCGGGCCGTTCCTGCTGCGGGCGTTCTCGTTCGCCGTGCGCGCGTCCGAGGACGCGTGGCAGCGCTTCTGGGCGCCGGTGCCGGCCGCAGGCTGGCACGACCTCTTCGCGATGACGAAGGGCGGCCACGCGCGCGTCGAGGGTGATCTGCGGCCGCTCATGGCCAATCTCCGCTACGTCAAAGAGGTCCTCGCCAAGCCGCGGCGGAGCGCCTGAGTGGCGGACGTCGAGCCGATCGTCGGCCGCTATCTCCGGATGTCGCTCGGCGGCCGGCCGCATCGCGTGTACTTCGAGGAGGCGGGCGGGGGACTGCCCCTCGTATGTCTGCACACGGCCGGCGCCGACGGCCGCCAGTTCCGCCACCTGCTGAACGACGCCGAGGTGACGCGCCACTTTCGCGTGATCGCCTTCGACATGCCGTGGCACGGCAAGTCGCTGCCGCCTCCGGGCTGGCAGGACGAGGAGTACGCGCTGACGACGCGCGGCTACGTGGATCTCGTGCTGAGCTTCTGCGCGGCGCTGGGACTCGACCGCCCCGTCGTGCTCGGCTGCTCCATCGGCGGCAAGATCGTGCTCGAGCTGGCGCGCCTGCACGCGACGACGTTCCGGGCGCTCATCGGACTCGAGTCCGCCGACTACCAGGCGCCGTGGTACGACGACACCGGCTGGCTGCACCGGCCCGACGTCCACGGCGGTGAGATCGCCGGCGCGCTGATGTCGGGGCTCATCGCGCCGCAGAGCCCGAGCGAGACGCGCTGGGACACGCTGTGGATGTACATGCAGGGCGGGCCGGGTGTGTTCAAGGGCGATCTCGTCTTCTATCGCGCCGACGGCGACTTCCGCGATCGCGTGGGCGAGATCGACACCACGCGCTGCCCGCTCTATCTCCTGACCGGAGAGTACGACTTCTCGTGCACGCCCGAGGACACGGAGCGGACGGCCGCGAAGATCAAGGGCGCGCGCGTCACCGTGATGAAGGAGATCGGCCACTTCCCGATGAGCGAGCATCCCGCGCAGTTCCGGCGCTACATCCTGCCGGTGCTCGAGGACATTCGCGCGCGCGGCTGAGCGAGGCCGCGCCGCCGTCACGCGGGCCTGCCGGCATAGCGCTTGAGCAGCGAGTCGAAGTCCTCGATCTCCAGCGACTCGGCCCACTCCGCGGCCTCCGACTCCGTGCCGTAGACGTCGCGCATGAACGCGACGGCGTCGGCCTTGCGGTCGAAGCGGCGCCACACGTGGGCGGCGCCGCCACCGGGGCGACGCAGGTGGAAGATCGGGTCGGTGGGCCCGGTGGGCTCGTACGTCACCCGCTGTCCGAAGCGGTCCAGCGTGATCCATGCCACCGCGATCCCGTGCACCGACAGCACGCGCGCGCGCACCGACTCCTCGCGCGGCAGCGACTCGATGTCGGTGAGCTGCGGTCCATAGAACACGGGCACGGCCGCGGCGGGCAGCGAGAGCTGGGCGGGCATCGGCGTCTCGCCGGCGGCGTCGAGCAGGCGCTTTGAGTCTTCGCCGACCCAGAACGTCCCGCCGCCGGCAACGTCCGCCCATGCCTCCACCACGGAGCCCTTCGGCACCCGCGCGCGCCGGCGAACCATCTCCTCGCCGCCGGCCAGGAAGTAGAGGCGGCTCATCCGCTCAGGGCACCCGGATCCAGCCTTCCATCAGACGCCGCGCGGTGCGGTAGACGGTCACGCGCTCGGCCCAGGGCGCGCCGTCCTTGATGGTCACCGCCGCATCGAGCGGCAGCACACCGGACGGATGGCCGAGCCGGACGTCGCGGGTGCCGGCACCCGCGCGCCCGTCCGACGTCATCGCCTCGTGCACCAGGCTGCCCTCGATCCGCGCCGCCACCGCCAGGCACATGGCCGCCGTGAGCGGGAACGCGCGATGGCAGTTGCCCATCGACATGGCGCGCGCGAGCACGTCGTGGTCGTCCGCGGTATGCCGCACGCCGTCGAGGGCGGTGTAGGCTCCGGGCGGCGCCACGAAGGCGATCTTCGGCACCGCCGCGCTCTCGCGCAGGCCCATGAGCGCCGCCGCCTCCACGCGCACCTTCTCGAGCCGCGCGGTGAGCTCCTGGTTCGCATCGACCTCCGCCGGCGTCTCGGCGCCGGTCAGGCCGAGATCACGGGCGCGCACGAACACGACGGGATTGGTCGCGTCGACGCACGAGACGTCGAGGCCGGCCGCGACCGCGCGCGGGCCGCCGGTCGGCAGCAGGCGGCCCGTGCCGGCGCCGCCGGGGTCGACGAAGTCGAGTGCGATGCGCGCTCCGCGTCCGGCCACGCCGGCCAGCTCGAAGTCGCCGCGGGTGGCGGCCTCGCCGTTCTCCACGGGGACGTGGGCGACGATGAGCTTGCGCGTGTTCGTGTTGTGGATGCGCACGAGCGTCTCGCCCTCGCGCGCCGGCACCAGCCCCTCGTCGAGCGCGAATGGCCCGACCGACGAGGAGCAGTTCCCGCAGTTCCCCGCGTAGTCCACGGAGGCCCTCTTGATCTCCACCTGCGCGAACGTGTAGTCGACGTCGGCGCCGGCGAGCGTCGGCGGTCCGATGATGCACGCCTTCGAGAGCGACGAGATGCCGCCGCCGAGCCCGTCCAGCTGTCGGCCGTACGGATCGGGGCTGCCGAGCGCCGCCAGCAGCACCGCGTCGCGCGCCGCGCCGGCCGCCGGCAAGTCGCGCGCGTGGAAGACGAGGCAGCGGCTGGTGCCGCCGCGCATGTAGACGGCGCGGATCTTCTGCTGTCTCATGCGCCGCGGGCCCGGGTGTGCGCGAGCAGGCCGCCATCGAGCAGGATCTCGCGCTCACGGGGCGTGAGCACGCACGAGACGGTGAAGACGCCTCCGCCGCGCGTGTTCGTCACGCGGATCTTCGTCCCCGCGGCCAGCGCGCCGCGCAGGCCGTCGAGCCGCAAGCGGTCGTCGCGCTCGATGCCGTCGTACGCGGTGGGATCGTCGAACACGAGCGGCACCACGCCCCAGTTGATGAGATTCGCCCGGTGGATGCGCGCGAACGACTTCACGATCACGGCGCGGACGCCGAGGAGCATGGGGGCCACGGCTGCCGACTCGCGCGACGATCCCTGGCCCCAGTGCTCTCCGCCTACCAGGATGCCGCGGCCGGCCGCCTTCGCCCGCGCGACGAACTCCGCGTCGACGTTGCGAAACGTAAACTCGGCGATGGCCGGCATGTTGGAGCGGAAGACGAGGACCGCGGAGCCCGAGGGCGAGATATCGTCCGTGGAGACCTTGTCGCCGAGCTTGAGGAGCACCGGCGCGTCGAGCGTGTCCGCGACCGGCTCGCCGAGCGGTACCGGCTTGATGTTCGGTCCGCGCACGACGTCGCCGGCGCCGTCCGGCGGCACGAGGCCGACGTCCGAGACGGCGAAGCGCGGCGGCAGCTGGACGGGCGGCTCGGTGCCGAGCGTGCGGGGGTCCGTGATCACTCCCGTCAGGGCCGAGGCGGCAGCGACGGTGGAGGAGCAGAGATAGACCTCGTCGCCCTTGACGCCGCTGCGCCCGGGGAAGTTGCGGTTGAACGCGCGCAGGCTCTTGGTCCCGGCCGCGGGGACGTGCCCGATGCCCGCACACGAGCCGCACGTCGATTCGGACACGGTCGCCCCGGCCGTGATGAGGTCGGTGAGCAGGCCCTCACGCGCCATCGTCTCCAGGATCCGGTGGCTGCCCGGGAAGAGGACGAACGAGACGGACGGATGGACGCGCCGGCCGCGGAGGACGTTCGTCACGGACGCCATGTCGTGCCACGAGCCGTTGGTGCACGAGCCAACCATGACCTGCTCCACCGGCGTGCCGGCGACCTCACCGATCGGTACCACGCGGTCCGGCGAGCCCGGCAGCGCCACCAGGGGCTCGATGGTGGACAGGTCGACCTCGATCTCGTCGTCGTAGGCGGCGTCGTCGTCCGGCGCCGCCGGGCGCCAGTCGTCCCCGCGCCCGAGCCGCGTCATGTACGAGCGGGTCACCTCGTCGCTGGGGAAGACGCTGGTCGTCAGCGTGAGCTCGGCGCCCATGTTCGCAATGGTCATCCGCTGCGCGAGCAGCAGGCTGCGCAGCCCGGGGCCACCGTACTCGAAGATCTTTCCCGCGCCGCCGCGCACGGAGAATCGCCGGAGGAGCTCGAGGATCACGTCCTTCGCGGTCACCCACGGGTGCAGCGCGCCGGTGAGCCAGACGCGCACGACGGCCGGCATGGTGAAGAAGTACGGGCCGCCGCCCATGGCCACCGCGACGTCCTGACCGCCGGCGCCGATGGCGAACATCCCGGCGGCGCCGCACAGCACCGTGTGACTGTCCGTCCCGAGCAGCACCTGGCCGGGCACGGCGAACGACTCCACGTGCACCTGGTGGCAGATGCCGTTGCCGGGCTTGGAGAACACGGCGCCATACTTCCGGGCGGCCGTCTGCAGATAGCGGTGGTCGTCCGAGTTGCGGGAGTCGACCTGGTAGACGTTGTGGTCGATGTACGCCACCGCGCGCGTCGGCACGACGCGCGGAAAGCCGAGCGCCTCGAACTGCAGGAACGCCATGGTGCCGTTCGTGTCGGTGAGCAGCACCTGGTCGACCGAGATGCCGATCTCTTCGCCGGCCACCGCCTTGCCGGCGACGAGGTGGCTCTCGATCAGCTTGCGCGTGAGGCTCTGCGGCATCAGCGCTTGGTGATTGGCGTGAACGCTCGCCGGGCGGGGCCGACGTAGTCGGCGCGCGGGCGGATCAGCCGGTTGTCGTCGTGCTGCTCGATGATGTTGGCGGTCCAGCCGGCGATCCGGCCGGCGGCGATGACCGGCGTGAACAGGTCGACGGGGATGCCGAGCGAATAGAAGAGGGGCGCCGAGTAGAAGTCGACGTTGGGGATGAGACCCTTGGCGCCGCCGATCCGCTCGTGGAGCTTCACGGCCATCTCGTACCACTTGAACTGCCCGGACTGCCGGCACGCCTCTTCGGCCATGCCGCGCAGGATGGCCGCGCGGGGATCGCCCGCCTTGTAGACGCGGTGGCCGAAGCCCATGAGCCGCCGCTTCTCCGCGAGCGCCTTGGCGGTGAACGCGTCGACGTTGCCGACGTCGCCGATCTCCATGAGCGTGCGCATGACCGCCTCGCCGGCGCCGCCGTGCAGCGGCCCTTTCAGCGCGCCGACGCCGCCCGCCACGGCCGAGTGCATGTCCGACTGCGTCGACACGATCGTCCGCGTCGTGAAGGTGGAGGCGTTCAGCTCGTGCTCCGCGTACAGGGTCAAGCTCGCGTCGAAGGCCTTCACGGCCGCCGGTCCCGGTCGCTGCCCCGTCAGCATGTACAGGAAGTTTGCGGCGTGTCCGAGGCCGGCCGCCGGCGTGACCGGCTCCTGGCCGCCACGGATCCGATGATGGGCGCAGATCACGGTGGCGAACTGCGCGGTGAGGCGCACCGCCTTCCGCACGTTGGCCGCGTGCCCGTTGTCCGTCGCGTCCGGATCGTGCATCCCGAGCAGCGCGACGGCCGCCTGCAGGGCGCGCATCGGATCGGTGTCCTTCGGCATGAGCCGGAAGACCTGGAGGATCTCGCGCGACACCTCGCGCCCGGCTGTCAGCTGCACGGTGAGTCCGTCCAGCTGCGCGGCCTTCGGCAGCTCGCCGTGCCACAGCAGGTAGGCCACCTCCTCGAAGGAGGCCAGCCGCGCGAGCTCGTCGATGTCGTAGCCGACGTAGGCGAGCCGTCCGTGCGCGCCGTCGAGGTCGCACAGCCGGGTCTCGGCGGCGACGACGCCCTCGAGACCCCGGATGAGTCCGCTGTCTTCCTTGGTCATGAGCCGGGCCCTCTCCGCACTATATAGAGGATAGGGCTCGACGGTATACCGCGGAGCCGGCCACCCGCAAGCCGCGGGCGGGCGACGCTACTTCTGCTTGCCGCGCTCCGGACGGTCGGCGGGCGTGTCGTCGGGCGCGCCGAAGCAGGTGCCCGAGGTCGGCATTCGCTGGCAGTCGCGCTTGGCGGCGGCAGCCGCCGCGCCCTTCAGCTTGGCCGCACGCGCCAGGCACTCCTTCTGCGGGTTGCACTCGTACGGCTTGCGGTCGCCGTCGCGGCCGGCCGCATACGCGAGCGGCGCCGTGCCGAGGAGCAGGCTGATGGTGAACAGGGTGAGCAGGTGTTTCATGGAACCCTCAACGGTGTGACGCGAGCGGCGCGCGGGCTATTCAAGCGGGTCAGCGCGGCCGCCGGACGCCGAACGCGGGAAGGACGACCTCTGCAAACGCGTGCAGAGCGTCCCAGTCGTAGGGGCCTTCGCGGAACGCGATGTTGACACGCGCGCAGCCCGCGTCGCGGAACGCGCCGAGCATGTCGAGCGCCTGCTTGGGTGTGCCGCGAAGCCAGCCCGTGCGCTCGTCGCCCTGGGCGCCCCAGTGCGCACGGAAGATCGTCTCGCCGCGCGCGGCACCCCTGGCATCCGCCCCGAGGTAGAAGCCGAGATTCACGGTGCGCAGGATGCTATGCGGATCGCGCCCCTCCGTCTCGCACCAGCGGTCCAGCACGCGGCTCTTGGCGATCCATTCCTCGGGGCCGATGTAGGGCGCGTTCCAGCCGTCGGCGTAGCGCGCGGCGGCGCGGAGCGTGCGCTTCTCGCCGCGGCCGCCGATCCAGATCGGTACGCGCGGTTGCACGGGCTTGGGATTGTTCGGGGCGTTTTCGAGGCGGAAGTGCTGGCCCTGGAAGCTCGACCGCCGCGACTCGGCATCGAACAGCATCCGCATGACCTGCGCGTACTCCTCGAGCATGTCCTCGCGCACGCCGATGCGCGGGAAATCGTACCCGTAGGCCTTCGCCTCGACCTCGTGCCAGCCGGCGCCGAGGCCGCAGTCGACACGGCCGCTGGACAGATGATCGATGGTCGTCAGCGACTTGGCGTGCAGTCCGGGGTTGCGGTACGCGACGCAGTACACGAGCGCGCCCAGGCGCACGCGGCGCGTCTCGACCGCGGCCGCGGTCAGCGTGGTGATCGCCTCGAAGCAGTCGATGTCGCCGCCGCGCGGCGGCGACTCCTGGAAGTGATCGGAGACGGAGAACCAGTCGAAGCCGGCCTCGTCGGCAAACATCCACAGCTTCCGCATCTCGTCGAGCGGGCCGCCCATGTGGCCGATGTGGATCCCGAAGGTCATCGCCACGCCGGGCTCCTACTTGAACGACGGGTCGATGCGGACGTCGATCAGCGCGGGGCCGCCGCTCTTCAGCGCGCGGCCCACGGCGGCGCCCACGTCACCGACCTTCTCGATGCGCTCGCCCGGCACGCCGAGCGAGCGGGCGAGGCCGATGTAGTCGATGAGCGGCTTGTCGAGATCCATCGCGACGTAGTGATCGTCCTCGGCCGAGAATCCCTTGAGCGCCTTCGTGCGCTCCTTCAAGATTCGATACGAGGCGTTGTTGAAGATCACGTAGACGACGGCGATCGAGTCGTGGGCGGCCGTCCACAGCGCTTGCGCCGTGTACATGGCGCTGCCGTCGCCGATGAGGGCGACCACCGGCCGATGCGGCAGCGCCAGCTTCACGCCGAGCGCGGCCGGCAAGCCCCAGCCGATGCCACCGCCGCGCAGGCCGAAGAACGACTTGGGATCGGCGCAGCGGAAGAAGTTCCGGATCCCGGGCGCCGACGAGATCGCCTCGTCGATCACGACGACGTCGTCGGGCACCGCCTGCGCGACCGCGTGGACGAGCGCCAGCGGCCCCATCGGGCTCTTCCTGGCCTCGTCGGCGGCGCGCCGCGCGAGGTCGTCGCGGTCGCGCGCGTGCGCGGCGGCGAGGGACTCGCGGCGCCGCGCGGCGTCCCTGTGTCCGCTCTTGCCGGTGAGCCGGCGGACGGCCTCGCTGAGCTCGGGCAGCGTCGCCTTCGGGTCGCCCTGGATCGCGATGGACGCGGGATAGTTCTTGCCGAGCTCCCACGGATCGACGTCGAGATGGATCACGTCGAGGCCGGCCGGCATCGGATCGACGTCCGAGGGCAGCGACAGCGTGAAGAGGTCGCCGCCGACGGAGAAGAGCAGGTCGTGCCGCATGAGCAGGCCCTTGATGGGCGCGCCGAGCCGCGGCATGGACCCGGCGTAGAGCGGATGCGTGAACGGAAAGCTGCACGTGGAGCCGACGCCTTCCAGCATCACCGGCGCCCCCAGCAGCTCCGCCAGCTCGACGAGCTCGGCGAGGGCGTCGCCGTGGGCGACGGCGTCGCCGGCCACGATGAGCGGCGTGCCGGCGGCCACGAGCTTGCGCGCGGCCGCGTCGACGGCCGCGCGATCGCCGACGATCTTCGGAGCCACGCGCGTCGGGGCCAGCAGATCCAGCTGATCGCGCTCGGCGTTCAGCACGTCGACGGGGAGCGAGAGAAACACCGGGCCGCTCGGCTGTGCCAGCGCCGTCTTCACCGCCCGCCGGACGATTCGCGGCAGGTCCTCGAGGCGGTGCGCTTCCGTCGACCACTTCACGTACGGCGCCGCCACCGGCGGCAGCTCCGACCAGAGGATCGGCTCGGTCACCGTGAAGCACTGATCGTGCTGTCCGGCCGTGAGCAGCAGCGGCGAGTGCGCCTTGTACGCGTCGTACAGCATGCCCATGGCGTTGCCGAGTCCCGGCGACACGTGCACGTTCACGGCGGCGAGACCGCCGCTCGCCTGCGCGTAGCCGTCGGCCATCGAGATGGCCACCGCCTCCTGCAGCGCGAGCACGTAGCGGATGCCCGGCTCGCGGGCGAGGCCGTCCATGAGTGGCAGCTCCGTCGTGCCGGGGTTGCCGAACATCACGGACACACCCTCGGTCTTCAGGATCTCGAGGAACGCTTGCTTGCCGGATATGTATGCCATGGCGCCGGGGATGATAAACCCCTCCGCCGGTTGATTCCAGCCCGGTCGCCTGCGATGCTGAGCGGCGTGCCGCCCGTCGAGCCGACGCTGCTCCTCGCCGCGCGCCGCCAGCCCACGCCGTTCACGCCCGTGTGGCTCATGCGCCAGGCGGGGCGCTACATGCCGGAGTACCGCGCGCTGCGCGCCCGGCACTCGTTCCTTGAGCTGTGCAAGACGCCGCAGGTGGCGGCGGAGGTGACGCTGCAGCCGGTGGAGCGTCTCGGCGTCGATGCGGCCATCCTCTTTGCCGACATCCTGCTGATCGTCGAGCCGCTCGGCGTCGGACTCGAGTTTGCGAAGGGCGAAGGGCCGGTGATCCAGCGCCCCGTGCGCACCGCGGCCGACGTCGCGCGGCTCGCGCCGGTCGACGTCGAGAGCGCGGTGGGCTTCGTGTTCGAGACGGTGCGGCTCGCCAGGCGCGGGCTGCCGGCCGGGGTGCCGCTGATCGGCTTCGCCGGCGCGCCGTTCACGGTGGCGTCCTACCTGATCGAGGGCGGACCGTCGCGCGACTTCGTGGCCACCAAGCGGCTGATGCGCGAGGAGCCGGAGGCGTGGGACCGACTGCTGGCGCTGCTCGCGAAGACGACGGCGGCGTACCTGAACGGTCAGATCGCGGCCGGGGTGCAGGCGGTGCAGCTCTTCGACTCGTGGGTGGGCGCGCTGTCGCCCGATGACTATCGCGAGTCGGTGGCGCCGCACACGCGCACGCTCATCGAGGGCCTCGCGCAGGGCGTGCCCGTCATCCACTTCGGCACCGGCACGGCGGGTCTGCTCGCGCTGATGCGCGAGGCGGGCGGCGACGTCATCGGGCTCGACTGGCGCGTGGAGCTCGGCGCCGGCTGGCGCGTGATCGGCGACGGAGTCGCCGTCCAGGGCAATCTCGATCCCGTGGCACTGCTGTCGCCGCCGAAGCGCTTCGAGCCCGCGGTGCGCCGCATCCTCGACGCCGCGGGCGGCCGTCCCGGCCACATCTTCAACCTCGGGCACGGCATCTTGCAGTCCACGCCGGTCGAGCACGTGAAGGCGCTCGTCGACATGGTGCACGAGCTGTCCGCGCGCCGGTGAGCGGCGTCGACGCGGTGCTGCTGATCGCGTTCGGCGGCCCGACGGCGCCCGACGAGATCCGCCCGTTTCTCGACAACGTCGCGCGCGGTCGGCGCATCCCGGCCGAGCGTCTGGAGGAGGTGGCGCATCACTACGAGCTGATGCCGGGCGGCCGCTCGCCGCTGAACGAGCTCACCGAGCGCCAGGCGAGCGCGCTGCGCCGTGTCCTCGCCGCGGCTGGCGTGTCCCTGCCGGTCTTCGTCGGGATGCGCAACTGGCGCCCGTTTCTGGCCGACACGCTGGCCGCGATGGCGGCCGCCGGCCATCGGCGCGCGGTCGGCATCATCCTGTCGCCCTTCCGCAGCGAAGCGTCGTGGGAGCGCTACATGGGCGACGTGGCCGCCGCGCGGGCCGGCGTGCCGACCGCCCCGGAGATCGTCTTCACCCCCGCGTGGAGCACGCATCCGCGCTTCATCGAGGCCGCCGCGGACTCCGTGACCGCGGCGCTCCGCGAGGTGCCGGCGGCCGAGCGCGCCGACGCGCCGGTCGTCTTCACGGCGCACAGCATCCCGCGCGCGATGGCCGAGGCCTCGCCGTACGTGGATGACTTCACGGCCGCCGCCCGCGCGGTGGCGGAGCGGCTCGGGATCGCACGCTGGTCGGTGGCCTACCAGAGTCGCAGCGGCAGCCCGCGCGAGCCGTGGCTCGAGCCCGACATCGGGAGCGTGATCCAGCAGCTCGCCGCCAAGGACGTGCGTCACCTGCTCGTGATGCCGCTCGGGTTCGTGTGCGATCACGTCGAAGTCTTGTACGACCTCGACGTCGAGGCGCGCGCGCTGGCCGCCGAGCACGGCGTGGCGCTCCATCGCGCGGCGGCGGTGAACGATCACCCCGCCTTCGTCGCCATGCTGGCCGACCTGGTGGCGCGCGCGTGCGGCTGAGTCTCGTCGTCGTCGGGGGCGGCATCACCGCGCTCGCGGCCGCGTATCGCGCGACCGAGCTGGCCCGCGAGCGCGGACTCGAGCTCGATCTGAAGGTCGTGGAGGCGCGCGGGCGCCTTGGCGGCACGATCGCCAGCGAGCGTGTCGACGGCTTCCTCGTCGAGGCGGGCCCGGACTCGTTCCTCTCCGAGAAGCCGTGGGCGCTCGCCCTGTGCCGGCGGCTCGGCGTCGAGTCGCAGCTCGTCCGCACGGACGACCGCTTCCGGAAGGTCTTTGTCTGGTTTCGCGGTCGGCTCCATCCACTGCCCGATGGCTTTCAGCTGCTGGCGCCGACACGGCTCGGCGCGTTCGCCGCCTCGTCGCTGTTCTCGTGGCCGGGCAAGCTGCGGATGGCCATGGACCTCGTGCTGCCGCGTGGCGGCATCGATGACGAGAGCCTCGGTGCGTTCGTGCGTCGCCGGCTCGGCCGCGAGGCGCTGGAGCGCGTCGCGCAGCCGCTGGTGGCGGGTATCTACACCGCCGACCCGGACGACCTCAGCCTCGCGGCTACCATGCCGCGCTTTCTCGACGTCGAGCGTCGCCACCGCTCGATCATCCTCGGCCTTCGCCGCGCGCTGAAAAGCGCCCCGCAACCCGGCACCAGCGGCGCGCGCTTCAGCTTGTTCGTCACCTTTGCCGACGGGATGCAGACGCTGGTGCGGGCGCTGGCGGAGCGGCTGCCCGACAGCAGCGTGGTCCTCAACCAGCGCGTCACCGCGCTCACGCGCGCGGGCTCGCGGTGGAGCGTGGCGACGGCCGACGGCGCGCGCTGGGACGCCGACCACGTGATCCTCGCCGGCGAGGCGCACGGCGCGGCGCGGCTGCTGCGCTACGTCGATCCCGCGCTCGCCACGCTGCTCGGCGAGATCGACTACGCCGGCGCGGCCACGGTGTCGCTCGGCTACCGGCGCGAAGACGTTCCGCACCCGCTGGACGGGTTCGGCTTCGTGGTGCCGCGCACCGAGGGCAAGGCGCTGCTGGCGGCGACGTTCTCCAGCGTGAAGTACCCGGCCCGCGCGCCCCAGGGACACGTGCTGCTTCGCGGGTTCCTCGGCGGCGCGCTCGACGCCGGAACGCTCGCGCAGGACGACGGCGCCCTGGTCGCGCGCGCGCGGACGGAGCTGCGCGAGGCGCTCGGAATCACGGCCGAGCCCGTGCTGGTACGCCTGGCGCGCTGGCCGGCGTCGATGCCGCAGTACCGCGTCGGCCACCTGGCC
>DATAOC010000157.1:0-9140 GCA_036265915.1 Candidatus Methylomirabilota bacterium
CAGCCACGGCACCGTGAAGTCGCCGAGCGTGAAGACCATCGAGAGCAGCGTGCAGATCAGGTAGAGGCTCTTGAGCAGCGGGAAGGTGATCGAGAAGAAGTTCTGGGCGAGGCTGCCGCCGTCGATGGCCGCCGCCTCGTAGAGCTCGCTCGGGATCGCGCGCCGTCCGGCCAGGAAGATGATCGTCCAGAACGGCAGGTACTTCCAGATGTGGAAGATGATCACGAACGCCAGCGCCGTGTCGTGCTGGGCCAGCCACGGCACCGACGACAGGCCCAGCTTCGTGAGCAGGTGGTTGAAGATTCCCCACTGCGAGTTCAGCATCCAGCGGAACGACAGGATCCCCGGCAGCGCCGGGATCGCCCACGGAATGAGGAAGAGCGCGGCCAGCACGCGCGTCGAGAGGAACGGGTAGTCGAGGACGCCGGAGAGGAGGAGCGCCAGCACCAGCTTCACGTTGACGGCGACGACGACGTACCAGACCGTGTTCGATACGGTCTGCCGGAAGACGGGATCTCCGAAGATCGCGCGATAGCTGTCGGGGTCGGTGGCCGCGTAGAGGCCGGAGACCATCGGGTACAGCACGAACGCCGCGAAGAGGAACAGCAGCGGCGCCGTGAAGACGAAGCCCTGCAGAGTTGCCGAGCGCAGCACGCGCGGCAGCCGGGCCCGCGGCGTCACGGCGACGCGCGAGGGCGCGGCCAGCCCGCCCTCGCGCGTGGTCCCTGTCATGGGCGCCTACTTGTACTGCGCGAAGATGGCCTTCATGCGCTCGATCATCTCGTCGGCGGCCTTGTCGGCCGTCCACTTGTCGGTGATGATCCGCGAGATCGCCTTGGCGTACGCGAACTCGTCGTAGACCTGCGACAGCGCCGGGTGCTTGTAGTGCTCGAAGACCTTGTTGTCGCGCTCCAGGAAGATCTTGGTGGCCACCGGCACGTGCTGGTCCTTCTGGCCCTTCGGGCCCTTGTGGCCCTCCTTCCAGAACGGATCGGCCGCCACGTCCGTGAAGGCGGGGAACCAGCGGCCGTTGGCGGCCTTGATGTACTCGAGGAAGCGGTCCTTCTCGACCACGAACTTGATGAAGTCCTTGGCCTTCGCCTGGTTCTTGCCGTCCTTGGGGATGATGATGGTCTTCACCGCGCTGAGGTAGCGCGCCTTCTTGCCGTCCGGCCCGTCCGGCCACTCGATGGTGGCCATGTTGTCGAAGTAGTTCTTCTTCTCGGGGTCTTCCTTGTTGAAGAACTGGGCGGCCGGGATGGACTGCGACGGGTTGGGCGTCATCACCAGCGTGCGGCTGTGAAAGCCGGCGTTGTTGTCGCCGTCGGTCCAGTTGGTGGCGTCCGGCGGCACGTAGCCGGAGGTGAAGATGTCGCCGAACCACTTCAGGGTGTCGACGATCGCCTTCTTGTTCTGCGGCTGGTCGGCCACGATCTTGCCGTTCTTGTCGAGTATCTCGCCGTTGAACGACAGCAGCGCCATCTCGAAGTTGTAGAGCGTGTCGCTGGCGCGTGTGGACTCGGTGACGCCGAGGCCGTACAGCTTGCCGTACTTGGCGGGATCCTTCTTGCGCAGCACGTCCTGCGCCTTCTTCCAGTAGCCCCAGTACTCGTCCCACTTCAGCGGGATCTTGGCGGGATCGTCCTCCATCCCGGCTTCGCGGAGCAGGTCGCGCCAGTAGTGGATGTGCATCGTCTGCGCTTCGATCGGCACCCCGTAGTACGCGCGCTTCTTCGTCTTGTTGTTCCAGACATAAGCGACTTCGAGCATCTTCTCGTTGTAGCGCGGCTTCAGCTCCTTGATCACATCGGAGACATCGGTCAGCTTGTCGTCCCAGCCATACTTCGGCACCACCTGCCAGTCGTTGTAGAAGCAGAACGCGACGTCCGGCGTGCGGCGCGCGATGAGGGCGGCCGTGATCTTCTTCAGCAGGTCTTCCTGCGCCGTGAAGGAGAGGTCGACCTCGACCTTCTGCTTGGCCTCGAACTCCTTCACGATCTTCTGCATGGCGATGTCTTCTTCGGGGTAGTAGCCCTTGTTCCACCAGACGACCAGCTTGCCGCTCTGGGCGCGCGCGACGGCGGGGAACCCGACCACGCCGGCGGCGCCGGCGCCGATGGCGGTGGTCTTGAGGAACTCGCGACGGGACTGGCCCATTCGATGCCTCCTCCTTGAGGTGACGCAGGCGACCCGGCACGGGGCGCAAGCGCCCGGCAGTATAGCACTCGCGGTCGCGATGCTATGATCCGCGTCACGAAAACAGGGAGGCGTGCGATGACGCTGGTCGACGGCTGTGCGGTGGTGACCGGAGGCGGGTCGGGCATCGGGCGCGCGATCGCCCGCGCGCTGGCGACGGCGGGGGCGCCGGTGGCGGTGGTGGACCTGCTGCCCGAGGGCGGCAAGCAGGCGGTGGGCGAGATCAGCGGCGCCGGCGGCAAGGCCGTGTTCGTGCACGCGGACGTCAGCTCGTGGCCCGACGTCGACGCCGCGGTGGCGGCCGCCGTGCGCCAGCTGGGGCCGCTCGGCATCATGGTCAACGCGGCCGGCATTCTCGACGGCTACGCGCCGGTGGCGGAGCTGACGGCCGCCGTCTGGGAGCGCGTGATCGCGATCAACCTCGGGGGCACGTTCTTCGGGTGCAAGCGGGCGCTGGCCGAGATGGCGCCGCGCGGCCACGGCCGGATCGTGAACATCGCGTCGGTGGCCGGCATGGTCGGCTCGGGGGGCGGGCCGGCCTACACGGCATCGAAGCACGGCGTCGTCGGACTCACCAAGCAGCTCGCCATCACCCACGCGGAGTCGGGCATCACGATCAACGCCATCGGTCCCGGCGCCATCCAGACGAACCTTCGCACCAACACGCAGAAGATCCTCGGCGCCGACGCACCTGTCATGCGCGGCGTCGGCGGTGACGACGCCGCCGTCCGCGCCATCACGCCGGCCGGCCGCCGCGGCACGCTCGAGGAGGTCGCGGCCACGGCCGTCTTCCTCGCCTCGCGCGAGGCCTCGTACGTGACCGGGCACACGCTGATGGTGGACGGAGGATGGATCGCGCGATGATCAAGAAATTCTCGGTGCTCTACGTCGGCCAGATCGAGCTCGACAACGTCGGCCTGCACGGCACGCCGGCCAACGACCGGCGCTACGGCAACGAGCGCTTCGCGGAGGCGTTCTGGACGGCCCGCGAGGTCGCCCAGCTCATGGACGACCACGGCTATTACGCGCTGTGGACGGCCGAGCACCACTTCCAGCACGAAGGCTACGAGGTCTTTCCGAACCTCATCCAGCTCAGCCTGTGGCTGGCCACGCAGACGCGCCGGCTCAAGCTCGGCTGCGCGTTCAACGTGCTTCCGATGTGGCACCCGGTACGGCTGGCCGAGGACTATGCCATGGCGGACATCGTGACCGGTGGCCGCGTGATCATGGGGGTGGGACGCGGCTATCACTCGCGGGAGGTGGAGTCCTTCGGCGCGCCCGTGCTGGACGCGGCCGCCAACCGCGAGCTGTTCGAGGAGCAGATGGACGTGCTGCTGAAGTGCTTCAACGAGGAGCGCTTCAGCCATCGCGGCAAGCACTACACGATCCCGCCCGAGGTGCCCTATCGCGGCTACACGCTCACCGAGATCACGTGCGTGCCGCGGCCGGCGCACCGGCCCGTCGAGATCTGGATGCCGATCGCGAGCGGCAAGACCATCGACTTCCTCGCCCGGCATGACCTGAAAGGCATGGTCACGCTGAACGGCGAGAAGATCCTCGATGACGTGCTTCGCGCGTATCAGACGGCCTGCGCCGCCGCCGGCCGGCCCAAGGCGCTCGGGCAGGACGTGTGCTGGGGCGCCGGCGTCTACCTCGCCGACACCGTCGAGGAGGCGGTGCGCCGCGTGGAGCCCGCTCACGACGAGCGCTACAAATGGTTCGCGCCCTTCGGCTTCGTGCGCTACGCCGACGAGCACGGCCGCAGCTGGGGGATGCCGGGCGCGCCCGCGCGGGTGCCGACGCTCGCGGACGGCATCGCGCAGAAGGCGTGGTTCGTGGGGCCCCCGGCCCACGTCATCGACGGGATCAAGTCGATCGAGGCGAAGTATCCCGGGCTCGAGCACTTCATGATCCACTGGGCCGAGGGCATCCCGCCGAAGGAGTTCAAAGAGCAGCTGCGCTGGTTCGCCCGCGAGGTCATGCCCGCCTTCGCCGGCTGAGCCTATACCCTGCCCCGGTATTTTTTCCTCGGCACGGTGACCCAACGGATGGGGTTTTTTGTTTTTCCTCCCTCTGGGATGTGGTAGTAATACCCTCGGTATCAGAACGCCGGGGGACGAACCACTCACGGGAGGAGGGACCATGGCCAAGGCGAAGAAGGCGTTCGGCGGCTACTCGATCAACTTCAAGGGCTGCAAGGACACCATGGAATCGGTGTTCGGCGGCTCGCCGATCGGGCCGTCCGACATGACCAAGAAGATCTGGGCCTACGTGAAGCGGAAGAAGCTCGCCGGCAAGCGCTGATCCGATCGCGCACGGACTCGGGCGGCTCGCTTCCAGCGGGCCGCCTTTTTCGTTACACTGCGCGCGAACGGGAGGCCGCCATGATCATCACCCAGACGGACCGATCGACCTACCTCGACGTGTCGAAGATCGAGTGGGAGCCCACGAAATACCCCGGGATCTCCATCAAGACGCTCTACAAGGATCCGTCCGGCAAGTGGACGACGCTGACCCGGATGGAGAAGGGCTCCATGCTCCCGAAGCACAAGCACGTCGGGCTCGAGCAGAGCTACGTGCTGGAAGGCACGCTGGTCGACGACGACGGGGCCTGCACGGCGGGCAATTTCGTCTGGCGGCGCCCCGGCTCGATCCACTCGGCGTGGACGCCGGACGGCTGCGTGGTGCTGGGAGTGTTCGATACGCCCAATCAGTTTCTAGAGTAGCGGTACCTCGGCCAGGCTGGCGATGACGTGGTCGGCGCGCGTGCCCAGTTCCTCCTCGGGGGCCCCGAGCCGGTTGCACCAGGCCACGCGGTAGCCGAAGGCCTTCGCCCCCGCGACGTCCCAGGCGTTGGAGGAGACGAAGAGGAGCTGCTCGGCGGGCACGCCGAGCGCCTGCGGTCCCAGCGCGTAGACGGCCGGGGCCGGCTTGTACGTCCTCACGCGGTCGACCGACAGCACGTGCTCGAGCAGCGAGGCGAGCCCGCCCGCCGCGATCGCGCGCTCCAGCATTCGCGGCGAGCCATTCGACAGCACCGCACGCGGGCGGCCGGCCAGCTGTCGCAGCGTGTCCGGAACCTCGGGAAAGCACCGCAGCCGCAGATACGCGTCCATCAAGGCGGCGAGCTGCGCCTCGCTGGCGCGCAGGTCCAGGCGGCGCACGCTGTAGCGCAGGGCCGCCTCGGTGACCGCCCAGAAGTCCTCGTAGCGGCCCATCAGCGCGCGCAGCCACGTGTACTCGAGCTGCTTCTGGCGCCACAGCTGCGAGAGCGCGAGCGGGTCCGCGGTGAGTGTGCGGCCCGCCTCGACGACGGAGTGCACGTCGAACAGCGTGCCGTACGCGTCGAACACGTAGCCGCCGACGGGCGTCAGCGCAGTGTGGTGGCGCGCCGGGCGCGGATCGGTTTGCGGGCGGGCGCGCGCTTCACGGTCTCGTCCTCGAGGCCAGCCTCCACGAAGCCGTAGTGCAGCAGCCGCTTGGCGTCGAGGAACGACAGCGCGCGCGTGCGAGCGCCGAGGACGATCATGAGGAATTGCTGCCCGCCCCGCCACGCGGCGACGGCCAGGTTGTAGCCCGCCTCGTGGGTGAAGCCGGTCTTCAGGGCCTGCACGCCGCCCGGGTCGTTGAAGAGCGGGATGTGGCGTGTGTAGACGCGTCCGCGATAGATGAACGTCTGGCCGCCGAGCAGGGGCCGCGACATCGGGTAGTCCTGCAGCAGTCGCGTCGTCAGCTGCGCGAGGTCGCGGGCCGTGCTCTTCTGCGCGGGGTCGGGCAGCCCGTGCGGGTTGGCGAAGTGCGTGTGCGTGAGGCCGAGCTCCTTGGCCTTCTCGTTCATTCGCTCGACGAAGGACGTCTCGTCTCCGGCGAGCCGCTCCGCCAGCGCGGTGGCCGCGTCGTTCGCGGACGCGATGGCGACGCCCTCCATCAGCACACGCAGCGGCACGTGCTCGCCCGCGCGCAGGCCCATGCGGTACCGCGCGGTGGTCGCCGCGTGCAGGCTGACGGTGACGAGCTCGTCGAGGTCGGCCTTTCCGGCGTCGAGCTGCTCGCAGGCCAGGTACAGCGTCATGAGCTTCACGAGGCTCGCCGGCGCGCGATCGTTCTCGGCGTTCTTGGCGAAGATGATCTTGCCGTCGGGATCGACGAGCAAGAGGGCCTCGGCGCTGAAGGCCGGCGCGCGGCCGACGGAGCTGGCGGCGAAAGCCGGTCCAGAGACGAAGGCGAGCAGGGAAACGAGAGCAGCGCCGACGACCCGGGTCCGGAGCACTGCGGGCATTCTAGCCAGCGGCGTTCGTCGCCGGCAAGGGAAAAGGCTCACTGCGTCTCGCGCATCACATGCCGAAGACGGTACGCGCCTCGTCCATCACCGTTTCGGTGACGATCGTGTAGCCCTTGCCCTCGGCGAAGCGCTCGATCGAGCGCTTCGCCATCGGACGGATGAAGCTCGGGATGTTGGCGAGCCGCGCTTCCGCCGCGGCCTCCCAGCGCAGGCCGCTCGGCTCGCTCACCGGTGACGCGCCCGCGTTGCCGCCAAGGGCGGCGGCGAAGGGGCATCCCGACTCCGTGGTCGTCGGCGTAGCGCCGGTGGCCTCGAACGCGTCCGGGCGCGTGCCCGCCATGCTTGCCCGGAGCGTCTCGAACGGCTCGGTCGGCGTCGCGCGTCCGCCGACCTTGACGCCGAGGCTGCGCACCATCTGCGTCTCGAACGGATTGGTGAGCATCGCGACCCGGAAGCCACACTCCGGACAGCGGAAGGTGACGGTGAGCGATCCTTCGTCGGGGCCGGCCGTCGAGTGGAGCTTCATGGCTTCGTCGCAGTCGAGGCACAGGAATTTCATGACGGGCGCATCTTATCACCGCCGCCGTCCGCGCCGTCGCGGAGCCCGCCCGCGCGGAGGCGGGGCCACGCGCGACGAGCAGCGGCGGTCTGCATGAGCCCGATCGCCGCCACCGCGTACAGCGGCAGCGCCCACACTCCGGTCAGCACGCCCCGCGCGGCGAGCACGGTGAAAAAAATGTACGCGGAGAAGCGCGCCCGACGGTGACCGACCGACAGCAGCACGGCGACCAGCGGCGCGGTGAGGACGGACGGCCACCAGTGGCGCCCCACTGCAACGGCGGTGTACGCCAGCAGCGAGGCGATGAGGACCAGGCTCGTCATCAAACCATCGTACGATGGCCCGGCACTTGCGTTCACTCGGTTCGGGGCATCATGGCTCGTGAGGAGGACGACCGGTTGACCGAGGCCGAGCGAAGGGCGATCGACGAGATCCGTCGTGAGCTCGACGCCGAGTTCGGTCCCCTCGAAGATCTGGGCGCGCCGCCGGCGCCGCCCGTGCGAGAACGCGCTGCCGCCGCGCGTGAGCCGGCGCTGCCGCCGCGCGAGGACACTCGATCGGCGCGCGAGCCGGCGACGCCTGCGCGCGAGCCGGCGGCGCCTTCGCGCGCCGCCCCGCGCACCCCGCGCGAGATCCCGCCGGTGCGCGAGATTCCGCCGGTCCGCGAGGTGCCGTCCGTCCGCGACGTGCCGCCCGCGCGTCCGCACGTGGGCTACGGTCCGATCACGCGCGGCCTCGCGCGACCAGCACCGCCGCGCCACCGCACGCTCGGGGCGTTCCTTCTGGGTGCGCTGATCGGCGGCATCGCGGGCGGCGTTGCCGGACCACTGGCCACGGTCGCGTGGCTCGAGTACCACCCGCTCGTGATGACGCCGGCCGGCGACCGTGCAGCGACGACCGACCATCGTGCCGCCACTGCTCCCGCGGCGGACAGTCCCGGGGCGGCGGTGCGTGACACGACCGACATCAACGCGGCGCTCGCGGACTGGCTCGATGCCACCAAGCGCGGTGACATCGACCGCCAGATGAGTTTCTATCCGCCTCGCGTGCCGGTCTACTACACGTGGCGTGACGTCCCACGCGATGCGGTGCGCGACGAGAAGCGCAAGGTGTTCGGCGCCGCCACGCGGCTCGACATCACCACCGACACGCCGAGCATCGTGGTCTCGGACAACGGCCGCAGCGCGCTTGCCCGCTTCCGCAAGCGTTACGTCATCGAGGGACCCACGACCAAGCGTCGCGGCGAGGTCGTGCAGGAGCTGCGGTGGTCGCGGATGCCGGACGGCTGGCGAATCGTCGCGGAGCGCGACGCCGAGGTGCTCGCTCCGTAAATCGCGGATGGTACAATCGGGCGCTGTCGCAGCACAGGACGCCAGGTCCGCCGACGTAGCTCAGTTGGTAGAGCAGCCGATTCGTAATCGGCAGGTCCCCGGTTCAAGTCCGGGCGTCGGCTCCATCCTCTCGCTGCTCGCCACCCTCACGCCACGAGCCGCGCCCGCACGCCGACCACGATGAGCGCGATGAGCTCGGGCTCGCTCAGCACGTCCAGATCCATCGTCCGCTCGTCCGCGAGCGCGAACGCGCTGATGATCGTCCGCAGGTGCCGCGCGCTGAGCGCCGCGAGCTGACGGCGCAGCAAACCCTCGCCCTTCGCGTACACCGAGAACGGGTTCAGCACGGGATCGCGTGACGGGGCCGACGTCGGCACATCGGCATCGAGCGCCGGCTTCGGACCGTCGTACGCCGGAAGAGGGTTTTCGGCCGCCTCGATGGTCGGCGACGGCGTCACCGCGCGCGTGAACGCGCCTTCGAGATACACGGGCGTCAGCCCGGTGGCCCAGTACTCGAGGTCCGTGATGTTCGGCTGCGTCGTCTCGCGCGCGGAGCGGATGACGTCCGTACCGTCGTCGGGCACGAACTCCAGCCAGCCCTCCCAGGTGGCGTCCTCTCGCTCACGCCCGCAAGCCCGCGGCGTGTAGATGCGGCCATCGGTGGTCGTCAGCTGTGTACGGTACGTCAGGAGTACGTGCGCCACACTGCTCGATGCAGCAAAGCGGCTGCCATCACACGGGCGATACCCTCCGAGGTGTCCACATATCCACA
>DATAOC010000158.1:0-3500 GCA_036265915.1 Candidatus Methylomirabilota bacterium
CGCCTGGAAGAAATCCGGGTTCCCGACCAAGCGCGTGGTCGGCATGGCCGGCGTGCTCGACTCCGCGCGCTTTCGGACGTTCATCGCCCAGGAGCTGCAGGTCTCGGTCGAGAACGTCACTGCGTTCGTGCTGGGCGGTCACGGCGACACCATGGTCCCGCTGCCGCGCTACTCCACGGTGGCCGGCATCCCGATCACCGAGCTCCTGCCGAAGGACAAGATCGACGCGCTCGTGCAGCGGACGGCCAACGGCGGCGCCGAGATCGTCGCCCTGTTGAAGGCGGGCAGCGCGTACTATGCGCCCGCCGCCTCCGCCGTCGAGATGGTGGAAGCGATCCTGAAGGACAAGAAGAAGATCCTGCCGTGCGCCGCGTACCTCGACGGTCAGTACGGCGTGAAGGGCGTCTACGTCGGCGTTCCGGTCAAGCTCGGCCGCGCCGGCGTGGAGCAGATCATCGAGATCACGCTGACGCCTGACGAGCAAGCCGCGTTCAACAAGTCCGCCGGCGCCGTGCGCGAGCTGGTGGACAAGCTCAAGCTCTAGGCGCCGCCCGCCATGGCCGGGTCCGCGGGGAGCAGGCGGGCGTGGAACACGCCGTGAGAGACATCCACGTCTCGACCATCAGCGACGCCGTCAAGAAGCTCTGCATGGACGCCAACTGGCGCCTCGAGCCGGACATGCTGCGCGCGTTCGACCGGGCGCTCGGGCGCGAGCGGTCCGACGCCGGCAAGCAGGTGTTGACGATCCTGAAGCAGAACGCGGAGATGGCGCGGACGCGCCAGCTCCCGTACTGCCAGGACACCGGCATGGTCATCGCGTTCGTCGAGGTCGGACAGGACGTGCACGTCACCGGGGGGGCGCTGTACGACGCCATCAACGAGGGCGTGGGCCAGGGCTACACCGAAGGCTACCTGCGGGCCTCGATCGTGCGGTCGCCGTTCGACCGCGTGAACACGGGCGACAACACCCCGGCCGTCATCCACGTCGACGTCGTGCCCGGATCCACCCTGAAGATCAGCGTGATGGCCAAGGGCGGCGGCTGTGAGAACCGTTCGAAGTACGTCATGCTCACGCCGGCGGCCGGTCTGCCCGCAGTGAAGGACTTCATCATCGAGTGTGTGAAGACGGCGGGGCCGGATGCCTGTCCGCCGCTCATTCTCGGCGTGGGCATCGGCGGGACGTTCGAGAAGGCCGCCATCAACTCGAAGAAGGCCCTGTTCCGCGAGCTCGGCTCCCCGAACCCCGATCCGATGCTGGACGCGCTGGAGCAGGAGCTGCTCGAGCGCGCCAACCGCCTCGGCATCGGGCCGCAGGGGTACGGCGGCGACACCACGTCCTTCGGCATCCACATCCTCACGTACCCGTGCCACATCACCTCGCTGCCGGTGGCGGTGACCATCGAGTGCCACGCCCATCGCCACAAAGAGGTGGTCTTGTGAGCGTGTCCACCGGGAGCGATGGCATCAAGGACGTGCGCACGCCGCTGAGCGACGCGGACGTGAGATCGCTGAAGGCGGGCGATCGCGTGCGGATCTCGGGCGCGATCTTCACGGCGCGCGACGCCGCGCACGCGCGGCTGGCGCCGCTCGTCGACAAGGGCGAAGCGCTGCCCGTCGACGTGAAGGGACAGATCATCTACTACACCGGACCGTCGCCGGCGCGGCCGGGGGGCGTCATTGGCTCGGTGGGCCCGACGACGGCAAGCCGGATGGACAAGTTCACGCCGGCGCTCCTGGCGCTGGGCCTGAAGGGAACGATCGGCAAGGGGTATCGCAGCCAGGCCGTGAAAGAGGCGCTCCGCGAGCACACCGCCGTGTACTTCGGCTCGATCGGCGGCGCCGGCGCCGTGCTGAGCGAGTTCGTGAAAAAGGCGGACGTCGTCGCCTACGCGGACCTGGGGACGGAAGCGATCCGGCGACTCGAGGTCGACGGCTTCCCCGCCATCGTGCTCTACGACGCGCACGGCGGGGATCTGTATCAGGACGGGCAGAAGGCTTACGCGAGGGAGAACGCATGAACGGTCAGGCGGCAGTCAGCCGCGTACGTCCGCCGGTGCCCGCGCCCCATCTTCGCAAGGACGCGTGGTGGGCACTGCCGGCCACGGTGGTGCTCGTGCTCGGCAGCTTCATCGTGTACTCGACATGGGCGGCCTTCCAGAACGCCTACTACTACGCGCCGCCGTACCTGTCCCCCTTCTACTCACCGTGCCTGTCGGCGAAGTGCCTGCACGTCACCTTCGGATGGGGGCTGCCGGACATCCAGCTGCCGATCATCGGCATCCTGTCGCCCGCGTTCCTGATCCTCTGGGGTCCCGGCCTCTTCCGGCTGACGTGCTACTACTATCGGAAGGCGTACTACCGATCGTTCTGGCTGTCGCCGCCCGCGTGCGCGCTGCCCGACGCCCAGCGCGGCGGCTACTCGGGCGAAACGCGCTTCCCGCTGATGCTCCAGAACTATCACCGTTATCTCTGGTACGTGGCGGTGATCTTCATCGTGCTGCTGACCTGGGACGCGCTGCTCGCGTTCCGGTTCCCCGCGCCCGGCGGCGGCACGCAGTTCGGCATCGGCGTCGGCACCCTCGTGATGTGGATCAACGTGATCTTCCTCGCCGCCTACACCTTCTCGTGTCACTCCTGCCGCCACGTCTGCGGCGGTCACGTGGACGTCTTCTCGCGGGCGCCGGCGCGGTATCGCCTCTGGCGGCTCATCACGCGGCTCAACGAGCGCCATCCGATGTACGCGTGGCTCTCGCTGTTCAGCGTGGGTCTCACTGACCTTTACATTCGCCTGGTCGCGATGGGCATCATCCGCGACTTGAGGATCCTGTGATGGCGAACCACGAGTACGAGACGCACGAGCACGACGTCATCGTCATCGGCGCCGGCGGCGCCGGCCTGCGCGCGGCCATCGAGGCGGCGGCCTCCGGCGTGTCGGTCGGGCTCGTCTGCAAGTCGCTGCTGGGCAAGGCGCACACGGTCATGGCGGAGGGCGGCATCGCCGCCTCCCTCGGCAACGTGTGGCCCGAGGACAACTGGCAGGTGCATTTCCGCGACACCATGCGCGGCGGCAAGATGCTGAACAACTGGCGCATGGCGCAGCTGCACGCGCAGGAGGCGCCGGAGCGCGTGCTCGAGCTCGAGCGCTGGGGCGCGCTGTTCGACCGCACCAAGGACGGTCGGATCCTCCAGAGGGATTTCGGCGGGCATCGCTACGCGCGGCTCGCCCACGTCGGCGACCGCACCGGCCTCGAGATGATCCGCACGCTCCAGTACCACGGCATCCACCAGGGGATCGACGTCTACATGGAGTGCACGATCACGCGCCTGCTCAAGGACGGCGACCGCATCGCAGGCGCCGTCGGCTACTGGCGCGAGAGCGGCAAGGTCGTCATCTTCAAGGCCAAGGCGGTCGTGCTCGCCACCGGCGGCATCGGCAAGGCGTGGAAGATCACGTCGAACTCGTGGGAGTACACCGGCGACGGCCACTCGCTGGCGCTGTG
>DATAOC010000159.1:0-7614 GCA_036265915.1 Candidatus Methylomirabilota bacterium
GCGAGCGCGAGCAACAGCTCCTCCTCGGCGGCGGTGAATTCGTGGACGTCCTGCCGGAAGACCAGGATGGCGCCGATCGCGCGCGTGCCGATGCGGAGGGGCGCGGACAGCATCGAACGCAGCCCGCTCGCGCGCGGCAGCTGAGGATACCGGACGCGCGGGTCGTTCCAGAGATCGGCGCTCTGCATGGCGCGCAGCTGCGCGACCGCCTCGCCGGTGATGCCCTCGCCCTCCTTCACGCGCACGGTGGAGACCATGTCCTGCGGCAGATCGAGGCTGGCGACGGCGGACAGCACGCGCGTGGTCGGGTCGAGCGTCATGATCCCGCACGAGTGAACGCCGAGCACCGCGCGCGCCTGCTCCATGATCACTCTGATCGTCCGGTCGAGATCGAGACTCGCCGTCACCACGCGCCCGGCCTCGAGCAGCGCGCGCGTCTCGCGCGCGTGACGCACGCTGTCCTCGAAGAGCTGCGCGTTCTGCACGGCCATGCCGGCCTGCTCGGCGAACGCTTCCAGCACCTTCTGGTGATGCGCGCTGAACGCGGCCGGCCGCGTCGAGAACGCGGAGATGACGCCGAGTAGCGTGCCGCCCACCCGGAGCGGCACGCAGACCATCGACCGGATGCCCTCGCGCTCGTCGACGTCGCGGCGGGCCGAGCGGGGATCGCGACGCACGTCGTCCACGCGCAGCGGCGCCTCGATCTCGGCGCAGCGGCCCATGATCCCCTCGCCCACCGGCAGCTCGAGCGTGCGCCACTCGTCGCTCGCGTACCCGTGGCCCGCCGCGTGCACGAGGCGCGTGCCGTCGGGTGCCAGCAGTCCGATCCCGCAGCCCGTGCTGCCGATCAGCCCGGTCACCGAGCGCGCGATCCGGTCGAGCACGGAGGCGACGTCGAGCCGCGCCGTGATCAGCTGGCTCGTCGTGTACAGCGCGGTCAGCTCCTCGGCGCGTCGTCGGCTCTCGTCCACCAGCCGCCGCAGCTCCATCGCCGTCGCCAGCGGGCGGGCGAGCTCCACGACGCTCTTCACGTCGTCCGCGTCGAAGGCGGCCCGCCGCGCCGACACGAGGGCGACCGCACCGAACACGCCGTCCCGGTTCACGAGCGGAACCACCAGCGCCGAGCGCCAGCCGCGTTCACGGAGCGCCGCGCGACTGGCTGCGGGCACGCCGACGTCCTCGAGGTCGTCGATCCGCAGCGGCGCCGCCCGGGCGCGCACCTCGGCCATCAGCGTGTCGGCCAGCGGCCAGCGCCCGTCGCGCGGCGCCTCGCCACGCACGTGCGTGGCGGAAAGGTCCCTGAGCTCGAACTCCGCGCGCTCGGCGTCGATCAGGCCGACGGCGAGCGCGTCAGCGGCCACCAGGTCGGAGACCCCCCGCGCGAAGATTCGCAGCACGTCGTCGAGCGAGTCGCTCGACACGAGCAGCCGCGTCAGGTCGTCGAGGACGCGGATGCGCAGCAGCCCTCGCGCGTGCGTGTCCACGGCTTACGGCGGGGTGAGCACCCGGCCCGGAAGACTGCCCGTGTGCTCCCCGTGCTTGATCACGAAGCGTCCGTTGACGAGCACGTATTCGATCCCGGCCGGATAGCGGTGCGGGTCCTCGTAGGTCGCCACGTCGGCCACCCGGCGCGCGTCGAAGACGACGAGATCGGCCTTGGCGCCGACGCGGATGACGCCACGGTCGCGCAGGCGCAGCCGCCGTGCGGGCAGACCGGTCATCTTGTAGATCGCCTGCGGCAGCGACAGCACGCGCTGCTCGCGCGCGTACTCGCCGAGGACTCGCGGAAACGTGCCGTAGCTGCGGGGGTGCGGTTTGCCTTCGCCGAGCGGCCCGTACGGCGCCAGCGCCGAGCCGTCGGAGCCGATCATGACGTGGGGATGGACGAGGGCCCGGCGCAGATCGGCCTCGTCCAGCTGGAAGAGGATCATGTACGCCTTGCCCGCCTCGTCGACGATCAGCTCGATGGCGGCGTCCAGCGGATCCATGCCACGCGCCGCCCCGATCTCGGAGAGTCGCTTGCCCTCGGCGTCCTTCCGCTTGGCGCAGTAAGACACCATGACGTTGTCCCAGCCGATGCGGTCGAGCAGGCTCTGCCCGGTCACCGGCGCCTCGAGCTCCTTGCGGATGCGCGCGCGGACGTCGCGGTCGCCCAGCCGCTCCAGCATCGCGGCCACGCCGCCCTCCAGCGCCCAGTCCGGCAGCAGCGTGCGGAGCGTGGTGCTGGAGGCGGTGTACGGGTAGACGTCCGCGGTGACGTCGAGACCCTCCGCGCGCGCGGCGTCGATGAGTCCGAGCGCGCGCTCGACCTTGCCCCAGTTGGGCCGGCCGGCCGCCTTGATGTGACTGACCTGGACCGGCAGCCGGCCATCGCGGCCGACGGCGATCGCCTCGGTCACCGCATCGATGAGCGTGGCGCCCTCGCCCCGGATGTGGCTCGCATAGAACCCGCCCTGGTGCCCTGCCACCCGAGCGATGGTGGCGATCTCCTCCGTCGTCGCATACGACCCCGGCGCGTAGATCAGCCCGGTGGAGAGGCCCCAGGCGCCGTCATTGACGGCGGCGCCCATCAGCCGCTGCATCGTGGTCAGCTCCTCCGCCGTCGGCGGCCGGCGCGCGAACCCCATGGCCGCGATCCGCAGGGTGCCGTGCCCGACGAGATGTGCGACGTTGAGCGCGGTGCCGCCGGTGTCGATCGAGCGCAGGTAGTCGCCGAAGCTCGGCCACGCGAAGTCCATTCCCGGCGGAATGTAGAGCGCGAAGCCCCGGAGATCGTCGCGGAACTGCGCGGTGACCGGCGCCGGCGAGAACCCACAGTTGCCGACGACCTCCGTGGTCACGCCCTGGCGGACCTTCGACTCGGCGCGCCGGTTGGCCAGCAGCCGCCAGTCGGAGTGCGAGTGCATGTCGATGAACCCCGGCGCCAGCACCTTGCCCGACGCGTTCAGCGTCGTGCCGGCGTGCTCGCGGCTCAGGTCGCCCACGGCGACGATCGTCTCGTCGCGGACGCCGACGTCCGTGCGGCCGCCCTGCGCGCCGGTGCCGTCGAGCACGGTCGCGCCCTCGATCTTGACGTCGAGCATCAGGCGCTCGGCGGCGCCGGCATCGGCCCGAGCACGCGCGCGCACCAGGCGGCGACGCCGAGCAGCCGCGCCTCGGCGCCCGCGGCCTGCGTCACCTGCAGCGCCAGCGGCAGCCCCGCCGCGCCGAGACCCGTGGGCAGACTGATCGACGGCACGCCGGAGGCGGACCATGGCGCACAGAGCGAGGCATCGCCGGTGAAGGCGAGCCCGACCGGCGCCGTCGACGGCGCCGTGGGAGACAGCAGCCCGTCGTGGGCGGCCAGCAACGGCATGACCGCCTCGCGGAAGGCGAGCCGGGCGCGATTGGCGGCCACGTAGTCCACGCCGCTGTGCCCCAGGCCCACGCGGATCATCTCCGCGATGCCCTTGCCGTAGTCGCTCTCGTGCCGCGCGAACGTGGCGCGGTGATACGCCGCGGCTTCGACCTCGAGCACGCGCTGCGCGGCGGCGTGAAGACTCGCAAACTCGGGCGGCAGCTTGACCTCGACCACCGTCGCGCCGTCGGCGGCGAGGCGGTCCGCCATCGCGCGGACGTGAGCGGCGACCTCCGGCGTGGCGCGCTCGAGCAACTCGGGCGCGAGCGCCAGCCGCGGCGCGCTCACAGGCACGGGATCGAGCCCGCGGCCGGTAAGGACGCCGAGGACGAGCGCCACGTCATCGATGGCGCGCGCGAACACACCGACGTGATCCAGCGACCACGCGAGCGGGATCACGCCCTCGGCCGGCACCGCGCCATGCGTCGCCTTGAAGCCGACCACGCCGCAGTACGCGGCGGGCCGCAGGACCGACCCGACGGTCTGCGTGCCGAGCGCCACCGGCACCATCCGCGCCGCCACCGCGGCCGCCGACCCCGACGATGAGCCGCCGGGCGTGTGAGCCCCGTTCCACGGGTTGCGTGTGGGACCGGCGTCGCGGTACGCGAACTCCGTGGTGTGCGTCTTGCCGAGGACGATGGCGCCGGCCGCGCGCAGCCGCGCCACCGCCGTGGCGTCCGTCGTCGGCCGCGAGTGGGCGAACGGCCGCGAGCCGGCCGTGGTCGGCAGGCCGGCGGCGTGGATGATGTCCTTGATGCCGACCGGCACGCCGCAGAGGGCGCCGCGCGCCTCGCCGCGCGGCGCACCGTCGATGGCGCGCGCGGCCGCCCGGGCGCCGTCCGCGTCGAGGTGCGCCCATGCGAAGACGGCGCCCTCGCGTGCGGCGATCGTGGCCAGACACGCCTCCACGAGCGCGACCGCCGACAGGGTTCCGGAACGAATCCGCGCCGCGGCCTCTCGCGCGCCGAGCCCGGCCAGTGCTGCCTGATCAGTGGAGGACATCGAGCACCTCCGCGACGACCTCGAATCGTCCAAACGAGGGCATGAGGTAGGCGCCGGCGTAGCGGCGGCGCACCTCGCTCACGAGTCGCTGCGCCATGTCCACGCCGGCCCGCAGCGCCGACTCGCCCGCCTGCCGCATGCGCGCCCGCACGGCGTCCGGGATGGTGATCCCCGGCACCTCGTTGTGCAGGAACTCCGCGTGGCGCGAGCTGTGGAGCGGCAGGATGCCGACCAGCACCGGCACCGGGGCGCCGCCCGCGCGCGCAAGGAAGCGATCGAGCTGCTCCAGGTCGTAGACGGGCTGCGTCTGCAGCCACCGCGCGCCCGCCTGGATCTTGCGGTGCATCCGGTCGATCTCCCGGTCGACGTCGTCGGCCGCCGGATTGAGCGCGGCGCCGACGTAGAAGGCGGTCGCCTCGCCGATCGACGTGCCGGTGGCGTCGACGCCCTCGTTCATGCGACGTACGATCTCGATCAGGCCGATGCCGTCGACGTCGAACACCGCCGTGGCGTTGGCATAGTCGCCCGCGCGCGGCGGATCGCCGGTCATGGCGAGGATGTTGCGGATATCGAGCGCGTGCGCGCCGAGCAGGTCGCCCTGGATGCCCATGAGGTTCCGGTCGCGACACGTGAAATGCATGTTCACGTCGAGGCCGGTGCCGTCACGCACGAGCAGAGCCGTGGCCAGCACGGACATCCGGACGCGGCCGAGCGAGCCGTCGTTGATGTCCACGATCTCGACGCCCTTCTCCTTCAGCAGCTTGGCGCCCTGCACGAGCTTGTCGACGGTGTGGCCGCGCGGCGGATCGAGCTCCACGGTCACGACGAAGTCGCCGGCGTCGAGTCGCCGCTGGAGCAGTGTCGGCGCCGGCGCTTGCGCCAGGCCCGGCGTCTCCGCCGCCGCCGGACGGGCTGGTCGCGCCACCACCGCGCGCGGCTCCCGTCGTCGTGCGCCGGGCACGAGCCGGTCGAGCGTCTCGCGCATCGCCGCCGGGTGCTGCGGCGTGGTGCCGCAGCAGCCGCCGACGAGCCGCGCGCCCGCCTCCACCATGCGGCCGGCATACTCGGCCATGTACGCCGGCGACGACAGATAGATCAGGCGCTCGCCGATACGACTGGGCAGCCCGGCGTTCGGCTGGATCGCCAGCGGCAGGCCGCCGGCCTCTGGCAGCATGCGCTCGAGGACGTCGTACAGCGTCGACGAGCCGACCGAGCAGTTGGCGCCGATCGCCGAGACGCCGAGCCCGCGCAGGTCGCGTGCGACGTCCGCCGGCGAGCGTCCCATGAACGTCACCGCCTCGTCCGTGAACGCCATCTGCGCCACGATCGGCAAATCGGTCACCGACCGGATCGCCTCCACCGCCAGCGCGATCTCCGCGAGGTCCGACAGCGTCTCGACGATGAAGGCGTCGACGCCGCCCTCGAGCAGCGCCTCGGCCTGCTCACGGAACGCCTCGCGCGCCTCGTCCGCGGTCACCGTGCCGAGCGGCTCGAGGTACTTGCCGAGCGGCCCCATGGAGCCGAGCACCCAGACGTCGCGCCCGGCGGACTCGCGCACGTCGCGCGCCAGGCGCACGCCGCGCCGATTCACCTCCCGCACCTGCGCCTCGAGGCCGTGCACGGCCAGCTTGAAGCGATTGCCGCCGAACGTGTTCGTCTCGATGCAGTCGGCGCCGGCCGCGATGTAGTCGGCATGCACGCCCTGCACGAGCCGCGGATTGTTCAGATTGAGGACGTCGAAGCAGGCGTCGAGCGCGACGCCGCGGCCGTAGAGCACGGTGCCCATGGCGCCGTCGCAGAGGAGCGGTCCCTCTCCCAGGCGCTGACTAAACGCGTGCGGCATCCGTCTTCCTCAGCGCGGTCAGCACGCGGGCGACGACTTGATCGACCGTCAAGCCCGCCGTGTCGACCGTCAGGTGCGCGCGCGCGTAGTACGGCTCGCGCGCGCGATAGAGCGCCTCCACCTCGGCCGGAGAGCGCTCCAGCATCGGCCGGCCCCCGAGGCGCGCCGCGCGATCCAGGAGCACGGTGAGCTCGTCGCGCAGCCAGACCACCGTGCCGAGCTCGCGCAGCGCGTCCATGCGGCCCTCGCGGCACGGCAGGCCGCCCCCGGTCGCGATCACGTCGCCTGTCTTCAGGCGGAGCGCGTCGAGGGCCTCCGCCTCGAGCCGGCGAAAGCGCTCCTCGCCGTCCTGCCGGAAGATCTCGGGAATCGAGCGGCCGTCGCGGGAGACGATCATGTCATCGGTCTCGACGAAGCAGCGGCCCAGGCGCCGCGCGAGCAGCCGTCCGCACACGGATTTTCCCGCGCCCATGAAGCCGACGAGGACGATGTTGTCCGAAGCCATCGGCCGCCATCGTATCACCGGCGGCAGCGGCGACCGCACAGCCGGTCACCCGCCGGGAGGCGGGTGACCGGGGTGCGTGCAGCTCAGGCCTTGGCGCGCAGCGCGGCCAGCACGCGGTCGGGCAGCAACGGCACCTGCCGGACGCGAGCGCCGGTGGCGGCGAAGATCGCGTTGCTCAGGGCGGGAGCGATCGTCGTCGTCCCGGGCTCACCGAGCCCGGTCGGATATTCCGTGGAGGGCACGATGTGCACTTCGACCTCGGGCACCTCGTCCATGCGAAGCACCTGGTAGTCGTGGAAATTCGACTGCGCGAGCGCGCCGCCGGCGACGGTCCCACGCTCCTTCAGCGCGTTGCTGATGCCGAACAGGATCGAGCCCTCGATCTGGGAGCGGGCGCCGTCCGGATTGACGACGATGCCGCAGTCGACCGCGCAGACGACCTTGTCGATCTGGACCTTGCCGGTGCCGGGATCGACGCGAGCCTGGACCACCGAGGCCGTCCACGTCGGCGTCTTCTTCTCCTGCGCGCTGACGCAGGCGATGCCGCGGCCGGTGTTCGCCGGCAGCGGCGAGCCCCACCCCGCTTTGTCGGCGGCGAGCTTGAGCACGCGGGCCAGGCGCGGGGCGCCGCTCAGCATCGACAGCCGGTACTGCAGCGGATCGACGCCGGCCATCTTCGCCAGCTCGTCCATGAAGGTCTCGACGGCGAAGAACGTGTAGTTCGGTGCCACCGCGCGCACGTAGCCGACGGAGATTCCGGTGTCGACCGGGATCGCGCGCACGATCTGGTTCGGGATGTCGTAGACGTGATCGGCGCCGTTCAGCGCGAACTGATCGAGCCCCTTCTTGTCGACGAAATCGGGTCCC
>DATAOC010000160.1:0-34714 GCA_036265915.1 Candidatus Methylomirabilota bacterium
CAGGCCGGCCGCGGCGGCGCGCGGGCCGGCCGCGTCACCGAGCGCGCGCTCGAGCTCGTCCACGCCGCCGAGTGCGGTTCCGACGACCACGGCGATCCGCGACGGCGGCGCGCCGAGCGCGGCGCGCGAGAGCAGGTCGTCGGCCGCGGCGAGCAGCAGCGCAGAGGCGCGGCAGCGCGGCGGGCCGCCCTGCCCGAGCCGCGCGAGCTTCTTGATCTCGCCGCCGCGGCCGACGCGGAGATCGGCGACGGGAAAGCGCTCGATGCCGCTGATCCCGTCCACGCCGGTGACGAGCGCTGTCCAGTAGCTGTCGAGGTCGAGGCCGATCGGCGTGGCCACCCCGGCGGCCAGCACGGCGATCGGCGGCGGCGTCACGGCGCCGTCCACACGTCGTAGAAGTTGAACCACTGCGTCGGGTGGCGGCGCACCATGGCTTGCAGCACACCCACCCAGCGCGCGAGGGCGTCGTCCTCGCCGCCCGCCGACACCGTCCACGGCTCGCCGAGCGTGATCGTGTAGCGTCGATCCGCGCGCAGCAGGCAGAACGCGGGCAGCACGGGAGCGCCGGCCGCCCGCGCCAGCAGGAAGGGTCCCAGCGGAAACGCCGCCGGGGCCCCGAAGAACGGCTGCAGGCGATCGCCTCGGCCGCCGAGCGCGCGATCGCCCTGCAGCGCGACCACCTCGTTGCGTCGCAGCGCGGCCACCAGCGGCAGGACGTCCGCCGGCGCCGTGCGAGTGAGAAACCGCACGGGGCCACCGTCGCCGCGGAGAAATCGCTCGACGCCCGGATCGCGCTCGGGGGCCACCACCACGTGCGTCGGGCGCTCGACGGCGCCCGCGAGCAGCCGGCCGCCGAGCTCCCAGTTTCCGAGGTGCGCGGTTATGACCACGAGGCCACGGCCCAGTCGCTCCGCCGCGGCCAGGTGCTCGCGGCCCTCCGTGCTGCCGAGCAGCTCCGCGACGGGGCCGGCGCGGTTGGTGCTGATGAGGTCGGTGAAGCAGATGGCGAAGTTCTCGAAGACGGCGGCCACCAGCGCGTCGAGCTGTCGCGGCGAGCCGTGGGGCACCACGCGCGCGAGCGTGCGACGCACGACGGCGCGCTCCTCGGGAAAGCGGCCGATCGCGGCGGTGGCGATGGCCTGGGCGAAGCGCAGCCGCAGCGCGCGGGGCAGCACCGCGGCCACGGCGGCGGCCACGCGATAGATCGCGGCGCGATTCAGCCCGTGTGCGTACCAGCGGGCAGCGGGCGCCTCGGGCAGCAGAGTCTCGGTCACAGGAACCACGAGTAGTACATCCGGAAGACGCGGATCGTTCCCGGCTCGGTGTCGTAGACGCGCGTCGCCCAGAAGCGGTCCGCAGAGGCCTCGAAGGTCACCACCCCGGAGTCCTCGGGGTCGTTCGGATCCCAGACGATCAGGTCGAGGCCGTTGCCGCGCGGCCGATAGCCATAGGCGACGACGGTGTGATTGAGCTCCGGCTTCGGCCAGTTGGTGACGAGCAGCTGCACGAGCTGCCCGGCCGCGAGCTCGTCCCGCACGCGCTGCATCACGGCGGACTGATGGCCCGCCGGCAGCCGCTCGATGGCGACCCGCCAGTTCGTCCAGTGCACCCACGTCCAGAACGGCCCGCCCAGCCCGGCCTTGACCGCCGCCTCCTGTGCGGCCGAGAACTCACGCAGATTGCGGTAGCCGGGAATCACGATGCGCGCGTCAGGGGGCAGCGAGGGCCGCCAGGGCGGGCGTGAGGCCACCGCGCGCACGAGCCGCTCGTACTCGGCCGCCTCCACGCGGGGCAACGCCGGATCGAACCGGGCGAACTGGTGGAATTGGCGGACGCCGCGGGCCAGCACGAAGCAGTGGTGGGCGTAGAGGCCCCGGACACCCGGATGGCGCGAGGAGATCTCGTTGCGGAAGGCGAAGGTGTCGTCGGCGAAGGAAAAGGCCGGAACGCTGGTGGCGACGGGCGCGACGACCGCGACCGGCCGCACGGGCGCCGGCGCGCAGGCGGCCGCCAGGAGCCCCAGGACGAGAACCGCGAGCCGCAGCACTCGACCACCCTAATTGTCTGAATTCCCGGCGTCAAGATTCGATCGCGGCCCTGCGTGCTATCCTCCGGGCGGCCCGCGGATGACCGACGCCCTCGCGACGCTCTACCGGCTCCTGTACGACGGTGTCCTGAGCCGCCTGCCGGAGCCGGCGGCAGTCGCTTTCGGCCAGACGGCGCTGCGGCTGCTGCCGTTCGACCGCCTCGGCGCCTTCCGGCTGGACGATCCGCGCCTGGCCATCACCCTCGGCGGCGTGCGGCTGCCCAACCCTGTCATCCTGGCCGCGATGTACTATGACGTGCGCATCCTCGGCCGCGCCATGGGCCTCGGCTTCGGCGCCGTCACCGCGAAGTCGATCACGACGAGCCCCCGGCCCGGACACCCGGCGCCGAACCTGGTCCGCGTGCGCACGCCCGCCGGCCCGGGTCTCGTGAACTGCAACGGCTTTGCGAATCCCGGCGTCGAGCGCTTTCGCGCGGCGGTGGCCGCGCTGCCGCACCGGGTGCCCCTCATCGTGAGTGTCGCCGGCGAGTCCGTGGAGGACTACGTCGGCCTGGCGCGGGCGCTCGGCCCGCACGGCGACCTCGTGGAGTTCAACATCTCCTCGCCGAACACGAAGCTCGTCTACGCGTGGTCCGAGCGGCCGGCGGAGCTGCGCGCGCTGATGCAGGCCGCGCGCGGCGCGACGAGCCGCCCGCTGATCGTCAAGGTCTCGCCCGACTTCGCCGACGTGAACGAGCGCGTCATCATCCCGGCCGCGCTGGATGCCGGCGTGAGCGTCGTGAACTACGGCAACACGCGGCGCGTCGCGGAGCCGCGGCTGTCGCAGGGCGCGGGCGGACTGTCCGGGCCGGAGATCTTCGAGGCGACGCTGAACAACGTGCGCCGCACGCGCGCCGCGTTCGGCGACCGTCTGCAGATCATCGGCACCGGCGGCGTCGACGCGCCGGACAAGGCGGTGCGCCTGCTCGACGCGGGCGCCACCGCCGTGTCGTACTTCACCGGCTTCATCACGCGCGGTCCGATCCTCGCGCGCCGCATCCTCGAGGCCCTGTTGCGCCGCGCCTGACTTGCGCACAGCATATCCACATGTCCACAGTTATCCACAATCGCGAGAATCGCGAGTGTTGACGCGGCTGCCGTGAGGGATGCGCGCAAAACCCCGCGTGAATCGTCCACGGATACGCACCGGTGAGGGCTTTTTCGCACAGTGACGGGCCGGCGCGCATGGCGCGCGCCGCGGAGGCACGGCCGGTGCGGGGAAACGAAGCCTTGACACCGAAAAGTCTGCGCTCGTAAGGTGTGCGGCGTGCTGACGTCCGGCGCCTCACTGTTGCACCGCGGTCAACCTTGACCAGCAGTCGCTGAGAGGATCCGCAGCCATGGACGGTCGAAAACCGCTTGCGAAGGTCGAAGGGCGTCGAAAGCTGCGGATGAGCGGCGTGACCGTCGCCTATCGCGGCACTCCGAACCTCGACGACTGGGTCGCCTACATCGCCAACGGCACCAAGTCGAAGAAGACGATCCTGGCCGACCACGCGTCGGAACGAAAGGTGAAGGGCCTGATGACGCGGCTCTCCACCATGTCGAAGAAGGAGATCGAGAAGCTCGCGAAGGGCTAGCCGCTCAGAGCGCGAGCGGCCTGGAGTTGGCCACGGTGTCCGGCTTCTCCCGCCAGATGGCCTCGTCCGCGTCGACGTAGAGCTCGATGTTGTTGCCGTCGGGGTCGTTGACGTAGATCGACTGGCTCACCACGTGGTCGCGCACGCGCATGTCCGTGATGCCGTTCGCGCGCAGGTGCGCCTGCGCGGCCCGTAGCTCGTCGAGCGTGCTGCCGATCCGGAGCGCCACGTGGTAGAGGCCCGTCGCCTGCTGGGGCGGCGCCGGTGCGTCGGCGCCGATCTCCATGACGGCTACGTCGTGGTGGTTGTTGCCGGTGGAGAAGAAGGCCATGGGCCGACCGAAGTCGCCGCGCGCGACCTCCTTGAGGCCGAGCACGTCGCGGTAGAAATGCGCCGCGCGCTCGAGGTTTCGGACCTTGAGCACCACGTGGCCGACGTTGCTGACCTTGATCGCCATGGCCTAGATCATACCGCGCTCGGCCAGGCTCGCGAAGCGGCCCCGGCCGATGATGACGTGGTCGTGCACGCGGAGGTCGAGCAGCCGCGCGCACTCCACCAGCTGACGGGTCAGGCGCACGTCCTCGCGACTCGGCGTGGGATCACCGCTGGGATGGTTGTGCAGCAGGATGATCGAGGCGGCGGACTCGACGATGGCCGGCTTGAACACTTCCCGCGGGTGGACGAGGCTCGCGGACAGCGTGCCCTCGGAGACGACGACGTCGCGCAGCAGGCCGTTCTGCGCGTCCAGCAGCGCCACCCGGAACACCTCGCGCTTGAGGTCCTCCATGAGCGGACCGAACGCGGCGTAGACCTCGGCCGGAGTCGATAGTGGCGTGCGCGCGCCCGGCGTGCGCGCGCGCAGGCGTCGCGTCAGCTCGAATGCCGCCGCGAGCCGCGCGGCCTTGGCGCGTCCCACGCCCGGCTGCCGGGCGAGCTCGGTTGCCTCGCAGCCGGCGACGTCGGCCAGCGAGCCGTACGCGGCCAGCAGCTCACGGGCGACCGTCACCGCGTCCTTGCCGCGGGTACCGTAGCCGAGCTGGATCGCGAGGAGCTCGGCGTCGGCCAGAGCGGTCGGACCATTGAAGTAGAGACGCTCGCGCGGCCGCTCCCCCACCGGCCAGCCGCGCATTGCCATACCCTGCAGTACGACCTTCGCTGACTCGAGTCAATGCGCCGATTCGGATGCACGAGTCGTGTATGCGAATGGCGACATGTCGACGGACACGCGGAAGCCGACGATCCGAGGCCGATGACGAGCTTCCGCCGACCGGCCGGTCAGACCTTGAGCCTCGGATCGGTGATCGTGATATGGCGCGGCTCGTCGCCGACTCCGTCGATGTGCACGCGCACCGCGTGCGCCGGCAGCAGCGTCTCGCAGCGATCCGCCCACTCCACCACCGTCACGCCGGCTCCGCCGAGCATCTCGTCCAGGCCGAGATCGAGCAGCTCGGTCAACGTCCGGCTGCGGTAGACGTCCACGTGATGCACGGGGCAGCGGCCGCGATACTCGTTGACGAGGACGAAGGTCGGGCTCGTGGCGACACGCGCGACGCCGAGCCCGCGCGCGAGCCCCTGGACGAAGCACGTCTTGCCGGCGCCGAGCTCGCCGGTGAGCGCGACGACGTCGCCCGGACCGAGCCGCTCCCCGAGCGCGACCCCCGCCGCCGCCGTCTCATCGGGTGAGGTCGTGATGAGGCTACGGATCATGCGCGAGCCGACGAAACGCCTCGCCGAGCGCGTCGATGATGTCGCCCGCCACCATCGCCTCCTCGCCCATCCGCTCGGCGGCCACGTCGCCCGCGAGGCCGTGGAGATACACGGCGGCGCCGAGGACGCGATCGGCCGGGAGCCCGCGCGCGAGGAGGCCGCCGAGCATGCCGGTGAGCACGTCGCCGCTGCCGCCGCTGGCCATGCCGGGATTGCCGGTGGGATTCACGAACACGCGGCCGTCGGGTCGCGCGATCACGCTCCGCGAGCCCTTGAGGCAGACGTGAACGCCGTAGTCGACGGCCACGCGGCGGCTGATGCCGACGCGGTCGCGCTGGACGTCCGCGACCGGCACGCCGAGCATGCGCGCCATCTCGCCCGGGTGCGGCGTGAGATAGCGCTCGGCCGGAGCGCCGCGCAGCTCGTCGAGGTGACCCGCGAGCGCGGTGAGCGCATCGGCGTCGAGTGCCAGCGGACGTGGCAGCTCGTGCGCCAGCCCGCGCGCCAGGCGCAGCGTCTCGTCGTCGAGCCCGAGCCCCGGCCCGATGGCCACCGCGTCGCGCGACATGGCCAGCTCGAGCAGACTGTCTCGGGCCTTCAGCGCCACGGTCCGCGCGTCGGTCTCCGGCAGCGGCGCGCTCATCGCCTCGAGCAGCAGCGTGGCGACGACGGGCTGGACGCTGGCCGGAGTCGCCACCGTCACGAGGCCCGCACCCGCGCGGAGCGCGGCGCGCGCGCAGAGCGCGGCCGCTCCCGTCTTGCCGACCGAGCCGGCCACCGCGAGCAGGTGACCATAGGTGCCCTTGTGAGCGTCGCGCGCACGTGGCGGAAACAGCGGGGCGACGTCCCCGCGCTCGAGCAGGAACGTGGTCGCCTCGCCGGCGAGGTCGGCGGCCGGCACGCCGATGTCGACGACGCGCACCCGGCCGGCAATGTCGACGCCAGGCCCGCTCACCAGTCCGAGCTTGAGCCCGGCGAACGTCGTGGTGAGCCAGGCGCGCACCACCGGCCCCGCCGGTGGCTCGCCGTCGGCGGGCAGGCCGGACGGCACGTCGAGCGCGACCACGGGCCGGCCGGCGGCGTTGATGGCCGCGATGAGCGACGCGAGGGCGGCCGACGGCGCGCCGCGCGCGCCCGTGCCGAGCAGCGCGTCGACCACCACATCCGCACGCCGGAGCGCCGCCGGCAGCGTCTCCGGGTCGCCGGCGACGCGCGCGTCGAGACCGGCGCGGCGCAGCTCGCGATACTTGAGCGCCGCATCGCCGGCGAGCTCGCTCACCGGGGCCGCGAGGTACACCTCGGGCCGGGCGCCGGCGCGCTTCAGCCGGCGGGCGACGACGAAGCCGTCACCGCCGTTGCCCCCCTTGCCGCACACGACGGCCACCCGCAGGCCACGGACGCCCAGGCCGCGCTCGGGCAGCGCGGCCATCAGCGCCTCGGCGGCGCCGCGGCCGGCGTTCTCCATCAGCGTGGCACCCCCGATCCCGCGCTCGGCGACGGCGCGCGCGTCCAGCCGCCGCATCTGCTGGGCGGTGTACACCGGCTGCACGTCAGCGTCCCTGCGGCAGCGCGACGGCCTGGGCGACGAAGTCGGAGAGGATCGCGGTGTAGAGGTCGCGATGCTCGACGCGCGCGGTCTTCGGCAGCTCGATGTGGAGCGCGCGCTCCGGCATTTTCAGGATGCCGTCCCGCTTGGCGCCCGAGGCCGCGTAGAACACCGGATCGGCCGGCTCCACCAGCACGTCGAGACGGGGCGCGGCCGCGTGCCCGCGCAGGTGCGCGTCGCGCACCAGCTCGGCCAGTGCGCGCAGCCGCCGCGCGAACTCCGCGTCGATGCCGACGGTGGCGATCTCGATGCGGCCCGCGGACTCGCGGCGATTGTTGCCGTGGATCTCGGCATAGAAGCGCAGCGGCCCCTGCGCGGTCTCGCGGACGCGCCGCTCGTACACCTCGTACACGCGGCGGGCGGCGTCGCTGCTCGTCTCCTCGCCGGGCGGTCGGCTCGGAACGCCCTCGAGCGGACGATTGACCTGGTAGCGGCGCCCCGGCCGTTCGCGCGTCTCGGGCTCGACATCGAAACCGGATGCGACAACGAGGCCGAAGCCCGTGCGTCGCGCGACCTCGGCCGCGATCTCGGCCGTGCGCGCGTCGGAGGAGCCGTGGGGGGCGGCCACGACGTACCCCGGCCGGCCCGGCCGGCTGGCGATCTGCCCGCGCGGGATGTCCGGAGGATAGCTGACCGTCTGCGTCGCGCAGCCGAACAGCACGAGCGGTGCGGCGGCCACGCTAGCGAGTCGTGGCAGGGCTCTGCGGCTCATCGTCCACGAGCATCGCCTGCGCGAGCGCGTAGTCGCCGTCGTGCGTCAGCGCGAGCAGCATGGCGCGCCCGCCGCGCGAGAGGCCGAGCTCGCGGGAGCGGCCGTGCAGCAGCAGCCGCGGCGCCTGGCCGCGCTCGCGCCGGACCTCGAGCTCGCGCCAGCGCACGCCGAGGCGGAGGCCGGTGCCGAGGGCTTTCATGGCGGCCTCCTTGGCGGCGAAGCGCGCGGCGAAGTGCGGCACCGGATCGCGGCGCGCTCGGCAGTACGCGATCTCCGCCTCCGTGAAGACGCGGCGCAGGAACCGCTCGTCCCAGCGCGAGATGACCGCGCGCATGCGGGGAATCTTCACGAGGTCGATGCCGATCCCGCGGACATTCACGCGCCGAGGTGGGTGCGGATCACACCCGCGAGCTCGTCGGCCATCGCCCGGATGCGCGCCGGATCCGCGCCCTCGATCATCACCCGGGCCAGCGATTCGGTGCCGGAGTAGCGCACGAGGACCCGCCCGCTGCCGTTCATCTCGCGCTCGAAGGCGTCGACGCGCTCGCCGAGCCCGGTGATCGAGTCGATGGGCGGCTTGCGCGCCACCGGCACGTTGACGAGCACCTGGGGGAACTTCCGCATGCACGTAGCCAGCGAGGCCAGCGGCTCTCCCGTCTCGCGGACCACCGAGAGCAGCGCCAGCGCCGACAGGATCCCGTCGCCGGTCGGCATGTAGTCCGGGAACAGCAGGTGCCCTGACTGCTCGCCGCCGAGGTTCGCGCCGCTCCGCTGCATCTCCTCGTGAACGTAGCGGTCGCCCACCTGCGTCTTCAGCACGCGAATGCCGGCGGCCTTCAGCGCCTCGTCGAGCCCGAGGTTGGCCATGACCGTCGTCACCACCACGTTGCCCTTCAGCCGGCGGCCCGCGGACATGTGGCGCCCGGCAATGGCCAGCGCGTAGTCGCCGTCGCGGATCTCGCCCAGGTGGTCGACGGAGATCAAGCGATCGCCGTCGCCGTCGAAGGCGAAGCCGACGTCGGCCCGCACCGCACGGAGCTTCTTCTGCAGGCCGTCGGGGTGCAGGGCGCCACAGTCGCTGTTGATGTTCGTGCCGTCGGGCTTCGCGGAGATCGCGATGACGCGCGCGCCGAGGCGGCGGAACACGCTCGGCGCCACGCGGGAGGTCGCGCCGTTGGCGCAGTCGATCGCGACCGTCATGCCGGCCAGATCGAGCGGGAAGCACCGGCACAGGAAGTCGACGTAGTACTTCTCGGCGCGCTCGTACGCCACGAGGCGGCCGATGGCCGCGCCGCGTGCGCGGGGGGCGGCGTCGGCGGCGGCCAGCCGCGCCTCGATCTGCTGCTCCCAGGCGTCGGGGAACTTCGTGCCCTCGGCCGAGAACAGCTTGATGCCGTTGTCGGCGAACGGGTTGTGCGACGCGGAGAGCACGATCCCGCCGTGCGCGTCGAGGGCGCGGGTGAGCAGCGCGATGCCCGGCGTCGGCAGCACGCCGACCGCATAGCAGTCGGCGCCGGCGGAGAGCAGGCCGGCGACCATCGCCGCCTCGAGCATCGGGCCGGAGCGCCGCGTGTCGCGGCCGATCACGACGCGCACGGCGTCGCGGTGATGCTCGGCCGTCAGCGTGGCCACGAGCTCGCGGCCGACCCGGTACGCCAGCTCCGCGGTCAACGGCGGCTCGTTGGCGACACCGCGGATACCATCGGTGCCGAACAGCCGGCTCACCGGGTGGCCCCCGGTCGGGAAACGTGCATCGAGTCCTCCGGTTGTATCTCGACGGTCACCTGCACCGTGCGCTGCGTGGTCGCGTAGACCGACTCCGGCAGCAGCAGCCCGACGGTCTGCGTGATGCTGCGGCGGATGCCGGAGACGTCGATCGGTGCCGTCTCGACCGTCGTCCGTCCTTCGATTGTAGTGCGCGGGCCCTTCACCTGGACAATTTGAGGATCGACGACGACGCGCCCGAGCGCGTGCTCGGCGGCCGGGGTGCCGCGGATCTGCGGCACCACCCGCACCGTGCGCACGGCCGCCCCCGCGATGCTGAGCCGGACGGCCGACGGCCAGATGCGGACGACCTGGACGCCGGGTGGCGCCTCCACCTGCTGTGTCGAGAGCTGCACCACGTGCTCGCCTTCGCCGAGCTTCGAGACGTCGACGCGTACGCGCACGCTGGCCGGCGTCACGCGCGCGGCCGCCCAGCGCGCCGCCTCCAGCTGGACGTCGGCCGTCTCCCGCGGGGTGCCGAGCACCACGCGCATGCCCTCGAGGCCGACGTACTCGATGGGCGCCGCAAACCCGATCTGGCTGCGATCGGCGCCGACCACGAAGAACCACACGACGGCCGCCACCGCCATCGCCAGCACCTTCAATCCCCAGTTGTTCAGCAGCCAGTCGCGCATCAGGACTCGGGCGGCGCCGGCGCTTCCCGCGGACGCGCGCGAAACAGCGTGCCGAGGCGCTCCGGCATCGGCCGGCGAACCCGCGCGCCGAGCAGCTCGGACAGTCGCGCGCGGAGCGCCTCGGCGCTCGGCACGCGCTCGATGGCGCCGTCGAGCGCGATGGAGATTCCACCGGTCTCCTCCGACACCGCCACCGCCACCGCGTCGGTCTCCTCCGTGATGCCGAGGGCCGCGCGGTGCCGCGTCCCGAGCTGCCGGGCCACCTGCGAGTTGCGCGAGAGCGGCAGGAAGCAGCCGGCCGCGACCACGCGATCGTCGCGGATGAAGGCGGCGCCGTCGTGGAGCGGCGAGTACGGCAGGAACACGCTCGTCAGCAGATCCGCGGAGACGAGCGCGTCGAGCGCCACCCCGAGCTCGGCGTACTGCCGGAGCCCGGTGCCGCGCTCGATCACGATGAGAGCGCCGATCCGGCGCTCCGCGAGCGAGCCGGCGGTGGACACCAGCTCGTCGACGACGCGCGCGCCGCCCGCGTTACCGGCGAGCAGCGAGCGCAGGCCCTCACCCTGCCCGATGGACGCCAGCGCCCGGCGAAGCTCGGGCTGGAAGAGCACGACCAGCACGACCACCCAGAACGACCACACCGCGTCGAGGAGCCAGCCGAGGCTGTGCAGCTCGAGCACGCGTGCGGCCAGCGAGGCGAGCACGAGCACCCCGACCCCGACGAGCATCTGCACGGCGCGGGTCCCGCGGAAGAGCGCGAGAATGCCATACAGCACGAGGGCGACGAGCGCGATGTCCAGCGCGTCGCGCCAGCCGAAGGTGGACATGAGCTCGCTCACGGCGAGGCCTCGCGGATGCGCTCGGCCACGCGCACCGCATCCACGGTCTCGCGCACGTCGTGGGCGCGGATGAGGTCCGCGCCGCCGAGCACGGCTGCCGCCGTGGCCGCGAGCGAGCCGGCGAGCCGGTCCGCCGTGTCGGCACGCCCCGTGAGCGCGCCCACGAACGATTTGCGCGAGACGCCGACGCAGAGCGGGCGCCCGAGCGTGAGCAGCGTGCGAAGGCCCGCCAGCACGCTGACGTCCCACGTGTGCCATGGCACGGCGGCGTCGCGGAAGAACCCGATGCCCGGGTCGAGCACGATCCGGTCCACGGCAATGTCCGCCGTGCGCGCGGTGGCGAGCGCCCGTTCCAGGCGCGCGCGCACGGTCGCGAGCGGCGCGCCGAGCAGCGCGCCGGCCCCGGGAGCCGCCATGGCGATCAGCGACGCCCCGCGCGCGGCCACCTCGCGGGCCAGGGCGAGATCGCTCAGTCCGGAGACGTCGTTGACGATCCGGGCGCCCGCCTCGAGCGCCGCGCGGGCCACGGCGGGGCGCGTCGTGTCGGCGGACACGGGCACCGGCAGCTTGTCGGCGAGCAGCCGCACGGCGCCGGTGAGCCGGTCGATCTCCTCGGCCTCCGAGACCTCGGTCGGCAGATACGGCGCCGTGGAGCGGGCGCCCACGTCCACGAGAGCCGCGCCGGCGTCGACCATGTCGACGGCCGCGCGCAGCAGCGCGTCGTCGTCGCGGTAGACGGAACCCGAGTGGAACGACTCCGGACTGACGTTGAGGACGCCCATGACCGCCACCGGGGCGCCGCCGCCGATCTCGACCGAGGCGAGACGCGCGCGGGCGTCAGGCATACGCCCGCCCCGCTACGCGGGCGCGGGCGCTTCGGAGAACGGGCGGGCGCGCAGGATGCGCGCGATCTCTTCGGAGTCGAGCGACTCCCGCTCGAGGAGCGCGCGCGCGAGAGCGTGCAGCTTCTCGATGTTCTCCTCGAGGATCTGTCGGGCGCGCGTCGCGCAGTCGACGACGATGCGCTTGATTTCGCCGTCGATGGCGAGCGCCGTCTCCTCGCTGTAGTCCTTCTGGCGTGCCACCTCGCGGCCGAGGAAGATGTGCTCCTCGTTCTTGCCGAAGGTCAGCGGCCCGAGCTTGTCCGACATGCCCCACTCGCAGACCATCTTGCGGGCCATCTCGGTCGCCTTCTCGAGATCGTCGCCGGCGCCGGTGGTCTGCTGCTGCAGCACGATCTCCTCGGCCGTGCGGCCGCCGAGCAGGATGGTGATGCGGTTGATGAGGTACTCGCGCGAGTAGTTGTACTTGTCGTCCATCGGCAGCTGCATGGTGAGGCCCAGGGCGCGGCCGCGCGGGATGATCGTGACCTTGTGCAGCGGGTCGGCGCCGGGCAGGAAGTCGGCCACCAGCGCGTGGCCCGCCTCGTGGTAGGCGATGGTGCGCTTTTCCGAGTCGCTGATGATCATGGAGCGCCGCTCCACGCCCATCAACACCTTGTCCTTGGCGTTCTCGAAGTCGGGCATCTCGACGAGCTTCTTGTTCTGCCGCGCGGCGAGCAGCGCCGCCTCGTTGACGAGGTTGGCCAGGTCCGCACCCGAAAAACCCGGCGTGCCGCGCGCGAGCACCTTGAGCTCGACGTTCGGGGCGAGCGGGATGCGTCGGGCGTGCACGCGCAGGATCTCCTCGCGGCCCTTCACGTCGGGCCGCGGGACGACCACCTGGCGATCGAAGCGGCCGGGGCGCAGCAGCGCGGGATCCAGCACGTCGGGCCGGTTGGTGGCGGCGATGAGGATGACGCCCTCGTTCGTCTCGAAGCCGTCCATCTCCACCAGCAGCTGGTTGAGCGTTTGCTCGCGCTCGTCGTGGCCGCCGCCCAGCCCGGCGCCGCGGTGACGACCGACGGCGTCGATCTCGTCCATGAAGATGATGCACGGCGCGTGCTTCTTGCCTTGCTCGAAGAGGTCGCGCACGCGCGAGGCGCCGACGCCGACGAACATCTCGACGAAGTCGGAGCCCGAGATCGAGAAGAACGGCACGTTCGCCTCACCCGCGATGGCCTTCGCGAGGAGCGTTTTACCGGTGCCGGGAGGACCGACGAGGAGCACGCCCTTCGGGATCTTGCCGCCGAGCTTCTGGAACTTCTGCGGGTCCTTCAGGAAATCGATGATCTCGCGCAGCTCTTCCTTGGCCTCGTCGACGCCCGCCACGTCCTGGAACGTGATCTTGTTCTGCTTCTCCGAGATCAACCGCGCGCGCGCCTTGCCGAAGCTGAGCGCCTTGGCGCCGCCGCCTTGCATCTGGCGCATGAAGAAGATCCAGACGCCGATGAAGAGCAGCATCGGGACCCACTGCAGGAAGATCGCGTACCACGGATTCGAGTCGGGCGGCTTCACGGCGATCCGGACGCCCTTGTCGCGCAGCGTCTTGATGAGATCCGGATAGTCGACGGTGTACGTGCGCTGTGGCGGCGATCCGTCCTTCAGATTGTAGGTCACGAGATTGCCGCGGATGACCACCGACTCGACGCGGCCCTGGTCGACGGCCTTGAGGAATTCCGAGAAGTTGGGCGACTCCTGCCCACCCGGTTGCGTGTTGCTGAAGACGGTGAAGAGCAGGATGACGATGAGGCCGATGACCATCCAGAGCGCGAGGTTCTTGTAGACCTGGTTCATCGCGCTTCAGTGTAGCACAGCGGCGCGGGCTGACACGCCGCGTCAGCCCGCGTCCTCCGAGAGCGCGGCGACGTACGGTAGATTGCGATAGAGCCCCGCGATGTCGAAGCCGTAACCCACGACGAACACGTTCGGAATCGTGAACCCGACGTAGTCGATCCGCACGTCGACCTGGCGCCGCTCGATCTTGTCGACGAGCGCGCACACCTTCACGCTCTTGGGGTGCCGCGCCTCCAGATTGCGGCGCAGATACGAGATCGTGAGTCCGGTGTCCACGATGTCCTCGACGATCACCACGTGTCGGCCCTCCACCGGCATCGACAGGTCCGACAGGATGCGCACCTGACCCGACGACCGGTTGCCGCCGCCGTACGAGGCCAGGCCGATGAAGTCGGTGGTGATCTCGGTGGGGATGGCCCGCACCAGGTCCGCCATGAACAGGAAGGCGCCCTGCAGCACGCCCACCAGCACGGGCACCTCGTCGCCGTAGTCGCGTGCGAGCTGCTGGCCGAGCTCGGTCACGCGCGTCCGCAGCTCCTCCGCGCTGATGAGCACGCGGCCGGGACGCGGAGGCGGCACGTCAGCGCGTGGTGACGAACGTGGGCCCGCTCAGGCGCGACGCGGCCTCGCGCGCGGCGTCGCGGCTGACGAAATCGCCGACCTGCACGCGGAAGCGAACGCCGTTGGGCGCGTCCGTCTCGACCACGCGGGCCTCGTGACCGGCGGCCGTGAGGGTGGCGCGCAGCGCCTCCGCCGGCGGACGCGCCTTGTACGCGCCGACCTGCACCGTGTAGCGCGTGCCGTCCGTCGCGATGGGGGCGGAGCCCGACGACGTCGCCGACGTGCGGCTCGGCAGGCTCGCCGCCACGTCGCGGCTGGCGGCGACGGTCTCGGGCGACGCCGTGTCCGTCCTCGCGCGCGTCGTCAGGGGCGGCGGCGGCGTGGCCTTGCCGGGCTTCGGGGGCGGCGGCGGCGCCGTGAGCGGCGCCGTCAGCTCGTGATAGAACGTCAGCCGCGGCCCCGGGTCGGGCACGCGCGCCGCGCGCGCCTCGCCAGCGCGCCGTCCCGGCTCGCGCTCCGTCGACGTGGTCGCCACCGTGGAGGCGGCCACGGCCGGCCGCTCGGGACGCGTCGCCCAGATTCGTCCGGCGTAGAGCCCGGCCGCGAAGGTGACGCCGAGGATGGTCAGGATCCCGAGCAGGACGAACAGCCCGGCCGCGCCGCTCGACTTCTTCGCGGGGCGTCGCATCACATCGTCTCCGGCGCGCTCACACCCAGGAGCGCGAGGCCGTTGGCCACCACCTGACCGACGGCGGTGCACAGCGCCAGCCGCGCCAGCGTGAGCCGGCGATCGTCCTGGATCACGCGATGGGTCTTGTAGTACGGGTGGAAGAGCCCGGCGAGCTCGCCGAGCCAGTACGCCACGCGGTGCGGCTCGAGCGCGCGGGCGGCGCCGGCCACCATCTGCGGATAGTCGAGCAGCCGCTTGATCAGCGCCTGCTCCTCAGGCTCCGTGAGCGCGGAGAGATCGACGTCGCGCCACGGCGGCACCGCGATGCCGTGCTCCGCGGCCTGTCGATGCAGCGACCGGATGCGCGCGTGCGCGTATTGCACGTAGTAGACGGGGTTGTCGCTCGACTGACGCGTGGCCACCGCGAGGTCGAACTCGAGCGGACTGTCGTGACGCCGCGTGAGGAACGTGAACCGCGCGGCGTCGCGGCCCACCTCCTCGAGCAGCTCCTCCATCAACACGAACTCGCCGCGGCGCTTCGACATGCGCACCGGCTGGCCGTCCCGCAGCAGCGTCACGAGCTGGATGATCAGCGCCTCGAAGGCGTCGGGCGGATGCCCGAGCGCCTGCATGGCGGCCCGCATGCGCGGCACGTAGCCGTGGTGATCGGGACCGAGCAGGTTGATCACACGATCGGCGCCTGCGAACTTCAGGCAGTGGTGATACGCGATGTCGACTGCGAAGTAGGTCACCTCGCCACTGCTCCGCCGAAGGACGCGGTCCTTGTCGTCGCCGGCCGCCTCGCTCGCCGTCGAGCGGAACCAGAGCGCGCCGTCCTGCTCGTAGGTCAGCCCGCGCGCGGTGAGCTCGTCGAGCACCTTCTCGGGCAGTCGCCGGTCGCGCACGTCGCGCTGCTCCGAGGACCACAGGTCGAAGTCCACGCCGTAGTCGCGAAGGATCCGCCGCTGGCGCTCCACGATGCGATCGACCGCCCAGCGGCCGAAGTGCTCGAGCCGCTCGCGCTCCGTGCGACCCGGGATGAGATGGCCGCCTTCGGCGCGGTAGTCGCGCGCCAGCTCGACGAGATACTCCCCCGGATAGCCGTTGGCCGGCAGCTCCGCCGGCTGCCCGAACTCCTGCGTCACCCGCGCCTCGAACGAGCGTGCGAGCGCGTCGAACTGGTTACCCGCGTCGTTGACGTAATACTCGGTCGTCACCGCCGCCGCTTGCGCGCGCAGCAGCCGCGCCAGCGAGTCGCCGACGGCGGCCGCCCGCGCGTTGACGATCACGAGCGGCCCGGTGGGATTCGCGGAGACGAACTCGAGGCGGATGCGCTGCCCCGCGTGCGCGCGGCCCTGACCGTACTGCGCACCGGCCTCGAGAATCTCGCGCAGCGCCTCCGCGGTCCACGCGGGGGCGAGAAACACGTTGAGGAATCCGGGACCCGCGACGTCGAGACGCGCCACCTCGTCGAGCCGCGGGAAGTGCCGCACGATGGCGTCGGCGATCTGGCGCGGCGGCCGGCGCGCCGGCTTGGCGAGGACCAGCGCGACGTTCGTCGCGTAGTCGCCGTGCTCACTCTGCCGCGGCACTTCCCAGACGAGCTCGTCGGGCCGCGGCAGTCCTGCCGCCGCGAGCGCCGTCTGCACCGCCGTCGTCAACTTGTCGGTGACCGTCATGCGGGCCGCCACCCTGCCGGCGGCGACTGCTGAGATCATACTCACGCGGCCGAGCGCCGACGAATAAAAAGTCGGCCCGCCGCGCGCTAACTTCACGTCCTGCAACACGTTCGCGCGACGGTGAGCGCCGCGAGCGCGGCCAGCGTCGCAAGCCCTCCGGCGAGCGCGGTCAGCCGCACGGCGGCGGCGATGTCGTCGGCGCGCGCCGGCCGGCCGTCGCCGAGACGATAGGCGCCCGGCTTCTCCAGCGCGACGCCGAGTGCGCCCGCCATGGGCGCCATCGTCCAGCCGGCGTTCGGGCTGGCGGTCCGGCTGCGATCGCGAACGAGGGCGCGCCACGCCCCCCGACCATCGGCGCCGGCCAGCGGCGCGGCGGCGACGAGCGCGAGACCGGCGAGCCGGGCCGGGACGAGGTTCAGCAGGTCGTCGAGCCGGGCGCTCGCCTTGCCGAAGTACTCGAGCGCGCCGTCCCGGTAGCCGAGCATCGCGTCCGCGGTGTTCACCGCCCGGTAGACGGCGGCGCCAGGAAGCCCGAACACCAGGAAGAAGACGACAGGCGCCACGAATGCATCGGTGAGATTCTCGGCCACTGACTCGATCGCGCCGGAGGCCACGAGGGCGGCGTCGAGCTCGCCCGTGGGCCGGCTCACGAGATGCCACGCCAGCGCGGTCCGCGCGCGCGGCAGCTCGCCGCTGGCAAGCGGGCCGCGCACCGCGAAGGCGGCCGTGAAGAGACCACGGAGCGCCAGCAGCAGCCAGAGGCCGACGCCGGTCAGCAGCGGCCCGACGAGGCCGGCGCGCGCGGCGAGCGCGCTCAGCAGCGCGCCGCTCACGGCAGCGGCGCCGACCGCCAGGATGACGAGCACGGTTCCTGCGAGCAGCAGCCGACACGGCGAGCCGGCGCACAGTGTCCGGCGCCCCAGGGCCAGGCCGCGACCGAGCCACGCCACCGGATGGAAACGATTCGGAGGATCGCCGAGGGTGACGTCGAGCGCGAGCGCGACGGCGACGGCGACGACGTCAGCGCCCGAAGCGAATGCTCCCGCCTGCCCGCACGAAGACGTCGGGCAGCTGTCCGTACAGCGAGGTGCCGGCCGCGACGTCGAGCGCCACGTTCTGCAGAAGTCGCCAGGCGAGTCCGGCATCCACGCCGACGCGATCGCGGCCCTCGCGCTCCTCGCGCGAAGTGTAGAAGACCTCGACGAAGGCGCTGAGACCCCGCGTGAGCTCCCGCGAAAGTGCGGCGCTGGCCTGCGCCTGCACGAGGGTGCCGCCCGAGCGCGTTTGCCCCAGCGCAGCGACGCCGACATTCGCGTCGAGGCTCATGTCCGCGGGCAGCGTGAATCCTGCGATGAGGCGAAGGCCGACGTCCGTCTTCCCCGTGCCGATCGGCTCGGGCGCGGTCGGCAGCTTCACGAACGGCATCAGGCCCAGCGCGGGCCACGGGGCGTCATCCGGTGCATCGAGGAATCGCCACTTCGCGCTCAGCGTGAGGTCACCGACGTCCGTGGCGTCGTCGGCGCCACGCAGGCGCACGATGGGCTCGCCCTCGAGGCGAACCTCGAGCGCGTCGAGCACGCCGACGCGCACGGTGGACTCCGCCGAGAGGCGGCGCTCGGTGGGCTCGGCGGCGAGGCTCGTGCGCTGCCAGAGCAGGCCGGCCTCGAGCTGCACGCGGCCGGGGCGAACGATCCTGGCCCCCGTCGTGACGCTCGGACGGTCCGGCTCGATGACGTCATCGGCCGCGGCGGCGACGCTGGCGGCCACGCCGACGAGCAGGCACGCCAGCAACGCGCGGATCATGCGCCGGCGTAGCGGCGGCGGAGATCGTTCCAGAGCGCGGTGTGCTCCCAGCGCGGCTCACGGAGGCGCTCGCCGTCGTCGTCGAGCCACGGGTTGGGGAAGAACACCGTGATCATCTGCTCCCCGCGCCCGTTCCAGAGGCGCAAGCCCCACGAGCCGGGCACGCACGTGCCGCCGTCGGTATGGAAGAAGGCCGCGCGCGCCACGCGCCGCACGCGCGCCTGCTCGGCCGTGGGTGCGCCGCGGTGCTCGCCGACACAGAGATGGAAATGCCAGGCGCCGACGTCGACCGTGAGATAGCCGTCGAGCATGGTGACGGTTGGGGGTCCGGTGAAACGGATCTCGTAGGCGGCGCCCTCGATCACCGGGCCCGCGAAGATGCGCTGCCAGTGCTCGGTGAAGAGCTCGGTCAGCAGGCGCTGTACGTGGTCGCCCTCGACGGCAACGGCGTCGTACTCCGTGATCGTGCCATCGGCATCGCGCTCCACGGTGCGCACGAGCTCCGCCATGCGCGCATACTAGCGCAGCTCGAAGACGACCGGCAGGCGGACGCGCAGCGGTCGCGGCCGCACGTCGGACGGAAACGGCAAGCGGCGGAGCCCGCGGACCGCGTCCAGCGCCGCCTCGTCCAGCGCCGCGTGCGCCGAGGAGCGCGCGATCTCCACGCGCTCGATACGGCCGCTGGGGTCGATCGCGATGTCGAGATGCACCGTGCCGCCGACGCCTCGCCGCCGTGCGGCTGCCGGATACCTGAGCGCCTCCTGCACCCGGCGCCGCAGGAGGTTGAGATACGCGCCGTACACACCGTCGCCGTCGCCCGGCACAGCGAGCGCGAGCGCACCATCCCCGGCGCCGACCCCGCTGCCGCCACGTCCGCCGTCGTCGCCGCGGCCGCGCGCGTCGGCGGAGGCAGCCCTTCCACCGGCCCCTTCGCGCGCGTGCCCCTGTTCACGGATCGCCGATGAGACCGCGGCTGACGCACCGGCGTCGGAGGATCCGTCAGCCGGCGACGCGTCGTCCGCCGGCGCCGACGGGATCGGCGGCGACGCCACGGTAGGCGGTGCAGGCGTCGCGACCGCAGCCGGCTCGGAGGGCATTGGCGCGATGTCGACCGGCCGTGGCGTCTCGGCCGACAACGAAGGCGGTGCGGGCGGCGGCGCGGCAGATGGAGTCGACGCGGTCGCGGCGCTCGCGGGCGCCGCTTCGGTCGCGCGCGTCGCCGGCGCGGTCGGAGTCGCCGGCTCGGCGCTCCTCGGCGCCGCGGGTGTGGGGGCCACCGGCGCGGCCGCACGCGCGCCCCTCGCGTCGGCGGACCGCGGCGTCGTGGCGCGCGACGCCCGCGGTGCACCCGCGCGAGGTGGCGCGGGCACCGCGACCGCCCGGGGCGGCGCCTCGGCCTCCGACTCCACGAGAACCACGGTTCGGGTCAGGTCGACGAACAGCGCGGGCGGCGGGGAGCCGGTCGGGAGCAGGCTCGTCGCGGCGAGCACGACGCCGTGCAGACCGAGCGAGATCGGCACCCAGCGGAGCAGCACGCCCGTCACCGGTTGTCCTCGAGCCAGCGCCGCACGCCGGCGCCGAGCGCCCGCCGCGCCGCGCGCGCCACCACCCAGCCCACCTCGGTGATGGGCCCGCCGAAGCGACAGCGGGTGCCGACGCCCGTCGCCGCGATGGCAACCGCGTCGGTCGACGTCCCGGTCGCCGCGATGCCGTCGGGCGACTTGACGCCGGCCTCGAGCAGGAGCGCGGTCTTCACCTCCGTGACGGTCATGACGAGATTGACCATCGCGGCCGGCTCGACGTCCGCATCGACGACGACGATGGTGTTGATCGTCCCCGGCGTCGGCGGCGACGCCGCCGTCACGCCGGCCGCGCTCGCGTTCGACAGCCCAACCGTCGCCACCACGAGCGCCGTGATGCCACCCGCCGCCTCGAGTGCCGACTCCGCCTTCTCGGTCCAGGCCGAGGTGAGCAGGCCGATCCACGGCGACGGCAGGTTTCGCCGCCGCACGAACGCGCCCACGGTGGCGTCGCCGTCGGCACACGGGAAATTCTTCGCCACGTGCAGGTTCACGAGCGTGCGCGCGCGGCCGACGCCGCCGCCCGCGAAGGCCGACGAGACGACGGTGAGATCGCGCGCGGCGGTGACGATCACCGCCTCCGGCGTCACCGTCGTCTCGACGCCCGCGACGATCACTCGAACGCGACCCGCACGCCGGCGATGCCCGTGATGCCGAGGGCCGGGAAGCCCCGCACCTCGGCGTAGCCCTCGTTCAGCAGATTCTGGATTCGCGCGGTCAGGTCCACGTACTTGACGTGCCCCCAGCGCTCGAGCACCCGGAAGGAGCCGCCGATGTCGACGCGCGTGTGGCCGCTGTTGTACACCTCGCCGAGCGTCTCGAACTGCTCGGTGACGGCGTGCACCTCGGTCCACAGCAGCAGCCGCTTCACCGGCTCCCACGCGATGCGCCCGTTCCAGCGGTGCCGCGGCTCGCGTGGCAGCAGCCGATCGGTGAGCAGGTTCTCGGTGTCCGTGTACGTGTAGTTCACCGACGCCGTGAGGTTGTCCAGCAGGTCCACCTCGGAGGTGAACTCGATCCCCGCGCTGCGCGCCCGCCCGATGTTCGCCGAGCCCACGAACGGCGGGTTCGGCAGCGCCACCGTCGTGATGAGGTTCGTGTACTTCGTCTGGAAGTACGTCAGGCCGAGCCGGATGCGGTTGTTCCAGAGGTTCTGGTCGACGCCGAAGTCGTACGAGAAGCTCTTCTCCGGCAGCAGCGCGGCGTTGGCGAAGCCGGGGAAGAACAGGTCGTTGAACGTCGGCGCCCGGAAGCCCGACCCGGCGCCGCCGCGCAGACGCGTGCCCCACGCCTTGATCTGATAGGCGAGCGAGCCGTGCTCGGTCACCGAGCGGCCGAACACGGTGTTGTCCTCCACACGGACGCCGGCCGTCGTGAACAGGCGGTCGAAGAACCGGAACTGCTGCTCGAAGAGGCCGGACACCGTCTCCGTGATCGGGCCGAATCCGCTCGTGCCCTGCACGTTGGCCGTCTCGTGCCGGTACTCGATGCCGAACGTGCTCGTGCTGACGCGCCCGGCGTGGAAGTGATTCAGCCACTCGATCTCCCGCCGCTCCGTCTGCAACGTCCCGGGGAACGTGCACGGCTCGCCGAACCGGCACTCGAACGGATCCGGCCGGTCGATGAAGGCGACCTTGTTCCAGAAGCGTCCCAGCCGGAACTCGCTCTCCCACCAGGTGACCGGCCGCGTGTGCACGTCGAGGCTGATGACGGACGTCTCGCTCTCCTGCCGGTTGTTGGGATCGAGCACCGGGACGATCGGCTGCGGCGTGCCCGCGAAGGCGATGGGAAGGCCCGTGTCGGTCTGGTTCCAGCGCACGGCGAGGCCGATGTGCGTGTCGCCGGGGAGCGAAAAGCCGACGCGCGTGTTGAACGAGTCCTGGTTGACGCCGTCGTTCTGGAACCGGCCGTTCGACTCGAAGTGCGACAGCGACAGCGCGTAGTCGAAGGGCCCCTTGCTGCCGGAGAAGCCCGCCGCGGATCGCAGGATCTCGTAGTTGCCCACCTCCTGCGTCGTCCATGCGCTGAACGGCCCCTGCCCGCGCCGCGTGATGATGTTGACGACGCCGCCGATCGCATCGGCGCCGTAGAGGGTCGACTGCGGGCCGCGGATCACCTCGATGCGCTCGATGAGCTCGGGCGAGAAGTCGGAGAGCTCCGCCTGGCCCGTGGTCGTGCTCTTCACGCGCACCCCATCCACGAGCACCTGGACCTGGTTGGGGTTCGAGCCGCGGATGCTGATGCCGGTCGTCTTGCCGAAGCTGCCCGAGCGCCGGATCTCGACGCCGGGCACCGAACGCAGCGCCTCGTCCACCGTCGGATAGCGCCGCGTGTCGATGTCCTCGCCCGTCACCACGGTGACGGCGGCGCCCACCTCGCTGGCCGGCGTCTCGGTCCGCGTGGCGGTGACCACGACCGGCTCCGCCTGCTGGGCCTTTGGCGTCTCCTGCGCGCTCGCGACACCGGCGGCGAGCGCCGCCAGGACCGCAACCATCCACGTGAGTCTCCGTACCATGCTCTGCTCCTTCGCTCGCGAAAGGGTTGGCAGCCGGCTCCGGGCAGGTCTCCTGACTCGTGGATCGACGCGTGACGTCCTGCCTTCCCATCCCGAAGGACAGTGGCGCCCGCGCGCATGCGCGCGCGGCCTGGACGGCGCTCCCCACTCACAGTGGCGCGACCGTGCCGGTCTCGGCGCTCCGCACCTCACCGGCTTCCCTCGCGCCCGGAGCGATCTCATCAGCAGGGCAACGTGGCGGTCACCGCCTTTCTCCGCCGCGAGGCGGCTCCGCGCTGTCGACGCTCGGCGTCGCGCGCGTCATCGTGGCGGGCCCCAGGCGAGCTGCACCGTCGGACGGCCGCTCGCGCTCTTGTCGACGACGAGATGGCAGCCGAAGACACGCTCGAGCCGCGGCGCCTCCAGCACCTCGGCCGGCGTGCCCAGGCCGGCGACGCGGCCGGCGGCCAGGAGCAGCAGGCGATCGCACAGCTCGGCGGCGAGATTCAGATCGTGCGAGACGAGCAGCACCGTGACACCGCGGTCCCGGTTCAGCCGGCGGAGCAGCTCGGCCGTCTCCGCCTGATAGCGGAGGTCGAGGTGCGATGTCGGCTCGTCGAGCACGAGCAGGCGTGGCTCCTGCGCCAGCGCGCGGGCGAGCATGGCGCGCTGACGCTCACCGCCCGACAGCGTCTCGAGCGGAAGCGAGGCGAGGGCGAGCGTGCCGGTGGCGGCCATCGCGTCGCGCGCGGCCGCCCGGTCGGCCGCGGTCTCGAAGAACCGCGTGGGCGCGTGCGGATAGCGGCCCATCAGCACGAGCTGCTCGACGCTGAACGGAAACGGCCGGGGCGTCTCCTGCGGCACCACCGCGATCTGCCGTGCGAGCTCCCAGTGCGGCATGTCGAGCACCGCCCGGCCGTCGATCAGGATCGACCCGCGCACCGGCGCGAGCACGCGCGTGAGCAGGCGCAGGAGCGACGTCTTGCCGGCGCTGTTCGGCCCGATCACGCCGAAGACCTCGCCCGCCTCGACGGAGAACGAGAGGCCCTCGAACGCGAAGCGGCGGCCGCCCGCCCGCGCCGCCTGCCGGTACGCAAAGCCGACGTCGCGGAACTCGACGAGCGGCTCGCGCGCGCGTGCCGTCATGGCAGCACCCGCGCGCGCGTGCGCAGCACCCAGATGAACACCGGCGCGCCGCAGAAGGCGGTGATGACGCCGACCGACAGCTCCGCCGGGGCCACCACGTTGCGCGCGACGGTGTCCGCGGCGAGCAGGAAGGCGCCGCCGGCGAGCAGCGAGGCCGGCACCAGGACGCGATTGTCGGGACCGACGATCCCGCGCAGCACGTGGGGCACGACCAGACCGACGAAGGCGATCGGCCCCGTGAAGGCGACCACGGTCCCGGTCAGCAGGGCGGCGGCGAGGAACACGCGACGCTTGAGCGCCTCGGCATCGACACCCAGCTGCCGCGCCGCCTCCTCGCCGAGCGCGAGCACATTGAGCTCGCGCGCCGAGCGCAGGATGAGCAGGAACCCGCCGCCCGCCAGCAGCGCGAACGCGGTCAGGGAGCCGGCCGGGACCGGCGCCACGTTGCCGAGCAGCCAGTGCACGACGCCGCCCAGACGGTTGAAGTCGACGATCGAGATGATGACCGTGATGGCAGCGGAGAAGAAGATGCCCACGATGACGCCGGCGAGGAGCAAGGTCTGGATGGCCAGCCCTCCGGACGACATCGCGGTGGCGTACACGGTCGCCGCGGCCAGCAGCGCGCCCGCGAACGCGCAGCCCGCGGCCGCGAGCGTGTCGGTCACGCTCGCGCCGAGACCCGCGATCTGGGCCAGGATCACGCCGAAGGCGGCGCCGCTCGTCACGCCGAGCACGGACGGCTCCGCCAGCGGGTTGCGCGTGAGCGCCTGGAAGGCCACCCCGGCCACGGCCAGCGCGCCGCCTGCGAGCGTGGCCACGATGACGCGCGGGACGCGAAGCCGGAGCGTCACGATGGACTCCACCGACTCGGGAGCGGCGTGACCGGTCAGCGCGCTCGCGACCGCGCGCGCCGACAGTCCGGCGCTGCCGACGAACACCGCGGTGCAGGCCACCACGCCCAGCAGCGCGCCGAGCGACAGCAGCGCGAGCGCGAGGCGCCGCCCGTCCGTCACCGGAATGCCTCCGGGTGGATCATGCGCGCCAGCATCTCGAGGCCATCCGGTATGCGCGGGCCGTAGCGATGCAGGACGGACAGGTCGATGGAGTGCAGGCGGCCGGCCTTGATGGCCGGCACGCTCGTCAGTCGCTGCCATTTCTCCGGCGACGGCCGCCCGGCCGCGGTGCCGGCCGTCGAGTGATCGGCCAGGATGATGACGTCGGGCGCGCGCGCCACGGCCGCCTCGAGGCTGAGCCGCACGTAGCTCTCGCCCATGGCGGCCGTGATCGAGCGGCCACCCGCGAGCTCGATCAGCTCGGTGATGTGCGAGGCGCGCCCGGGCACGATGAGCGGCTCGGGCCACAGGACGTAGAGCACGCTGGGCCGCGGCAGCGCGGCGACGCGCGCGCGGATGGCCTCGATGCGGCCCCGGATGGAGCCGACGAGCGGCCCGACGGCGTCGCCCCGCTCGACGAGGCCGCCGAGCCGCGCGACCATGTCCAGCATCTCGGCCACGCGATGCGCGTGCACCAGGTAGGTCGGGATCCCGAGCCGTCCCAGCTGCTGCATCGTCTCCTCGCGGTTGCCCTCGTCGGTCGCGATGACGAGGTCCGGCTCGAGCGTGACGATTCGCTCGATGCTGGGATCGATCATGCCGCCGACGCTCGGCTTGGCGCGGGCGGCCGGCGGCGAGTCGCACCAGTCGGTGCGTCCGACGAGCCGCGCCTCGCCGCCGAGCGCGAAGATCGACTCGGTGACGCTCGGCACGAGGGACACGATGCGTCGTGGCGGCGCCGGCAGCGTGACGTCGCGGCCCAGCATGTCGCGCACGGTGAGCGCGCGCGCCGGTGTGGCGGCGAGCAGAACGAGCAACGCCGCCGCGAGCACGCTCATGACGCCACCGCGGCCAGCGGCCGCCCGACGAGCCGCCCGATCGCCTCGAGGTCGAGCGCGGCGCCCACGAGGTCGGCCAGGCGGTCGTAGCGATCGGCCGTCTCGGCCTCGCCCCACCGCGCATCCGCCGGCACGCCACGGCGGCGCGCAGCCGCGCGGAGCAGCGCGCGCCGCACGGGCCCCGCGGTGAGCAGGCCGTGGACGTAGCTGCCGACGACGGAGCCCACCACGGCGCCGTCGGACGCGTCCGCAGGCAGGCCGCCGCGCTCGACGATGGTCAGGGCCGGCGCGCCATGCGCGGCGAGCGTCACACCGGCGTGGATCTCGTAGCCCCAGACCGACGCGCCGGCGGCGTCGGCGAGGATGCCGGCGCCGGTCACGCGCGCCCGCACGCGCACCGTCGTCTTCCGTGGCGCAAACGTCGTCGCACCGGGCAGCAGCGCCAGTCCGTCGGCGGCGCCGCCGCCCTCGACGCCGTGCGGATCCTCGAGGCGATCGCCGAGGATCTGATAGCCGCCGCAGAGCCCGAGCACGACCCGGCCTTCCTGCGCGGCGCGCACGATGGCCGCCGCCAGCCCGCGCGCGTGAAGCCAGGCGAGATCGGCGATGGTGCTCTTGCTGCCCGGCACGATCACGATGTCCGCGAGCTCGATGTCGGCAGGCCGCGTGACGAAGCGGACGGCGACGCCGGGCTCGGCGGCCAGCGGCTCGACGTCGTCGAAGTTCGCGATGCGGGGCAGTCGCACGACGGCGACGTCGAGGCACGCGTCATCGGGCGCGCGGGCGACGTCGAGCGCGAGCGAGTCCTCCTCGGGCACGAGGCCGTGGCCCAGGTGGGGAACGACGCCGACGACCGGAACACCGGTCCGCGCGGTCAGCAGCTCGAGTCCCGGGTCGAGGACGGCGCGCTCGCCACGGACGCGATTCACGATCAGCCCGGCCACGCGCGCGCGATCGTCGGGTGCCAGCAGGGCCAGCGTGCCGATGAGCGCGGCGAAGACGCCGCCGCGGTCGATGTCACCGACGAGGAGGACGGGAGCGTCGGCGAGCGCGGCCACCCGCATGTTGGCGATGTCCCACGCGAGGTTGATCTCGGCCGGGCTTCCGGCGCCCTCGATGATCACCACGTCGTGCGCGGCCCTCAGCCGCGCCAGGCTCTCCGCAACGAGGGGCCACAGGGCCGGGGTCATGCGGCCGTACTCGGCCCAGCGAGCGCTCGCCGTGGCGTGCCCGCGCACCACGACCTGCGAGCGGTCGTCCGCCTCGGGCTTGAGCAGGATCGGATTCATGTCCACCGTGGGCTCGATGCCGGCCGCGGCCGCCTGCGCCGCTTGCGCGCGGCCGATCTCGCCGCCGCACTTGGTCACGGCCGCGTTCAGTGACATGTTCTGCGACTTGAACGGCGCGACGCGGTGACCGGCCCGGCGGAAGAGCCGGCACAGCGCGGCGGTGAGCAGGCTCTTGCCGACGCCCGACGAGGTCCCCTGCACCATCAGGCATGGCGCCAGGCTCATGAGCGCGCTCCGGCGCAGGCGCTCACGAAGGCGTGCGCGAGCGCGGGGTTCGAGGCGAAGTGCAGGTGCGCGAAGCTCATCAGCGTGCGATCGACGAGGTAGCCGTCGACGCCGTGGTAGACGCGTGGCACGCGCGGCGGCACCGGATCGAGCGTCGCGAAGTGGAATCGATGGCCGCGCGCGACTGCGCCGGCGGGACCGAGCGGGGTCTCGGAGGTGAACGTGACCTCCGCGTAGCCGAGCGTCATGCGCGCGGGCTTCATCCGCACGCGCGCCGGCAGCACGCCGACCATCGGATGCGCGCGGCCGTCGGCATCCACGAGCGCCTCGGCGAGGTACATGAGCCCGCCGCACTCCGCGTAGACCGGGCGACCGCGCTCCGCGAAGGCGCTCACGGCCTTCCGGCAGGCCTCGTTGTCGGCCAGCGCGCGCGCGTGCAGCTCCGGATAGCCGCCGCCGAAGTAGAGCCCGTCCGCCTCCGGCGGCTCTCGCTCGGCCAGCGGGCTCCAGAACACGAGCCGTGCGCCGGCTTGCTCGAGCAGATCGAGGTTCTCGGCGTAATAGAACTGGAACGCCACGTCCCGCGCGACGGCAATGGTCGCGCGCGAGGGTGCCGACGGCGCCGCCGACACGTCGCGCCGAACGAGCGGCGCTGCCTGCGTCAGGAGGCGGTCCACGTCGACGCCGCGCTCGATGGCGTCGCCGAGGCCGCGCCGCAGCGCGGGTGTCAGCGGCCCCTCGGCCGCCGTCACCAGGCCCAGATAGCGCTCGGGGAGCGTGAGCGCCGCCTCGAACGCGACCGCGCCGAGCGCGGGCGCGCCGCCCGCGGCGTCGATGGCTTCCGCGACCCAGCGCGCATGCGCCGGGCCGCCGACCCGGTTGGCGATCACGCCGGCCACGCGCAGCTCCGGGTCGAAGCGCTGGACGCCGAGCGCGACGGCAGCGGCGCTGCGCGCCTGCGCCGAGACGTCGAGCACGAGCACCACCGGCGCGCCGAGCCACTTCGCGACCTGTGCCGTAGAGCCGTCCTCGCTGAGGCCATCGATGCCGTCGAAGCAGCCCATGACGCCTTCGATCACGGCGACGTCGGCATCCGCGGCCGCGCGCGCCACGACGTCACGCACGCGCTCGCGGCCGCACATCCAGCCGTCGAGGGTGTAGGCCGGACGCCCCGTGATCACGGCGTGCAGCTGCGGGTCGATGAAGTCGGGCCCGACCTTGAACGACTGGACGCGCAGACCCCGACGGACGAGCGCCTCCAGCAGACCGAGCGTCACCGACGTCTTGCCGACCCCGCTCGCGACGCCGCTCACGACGAGCGCGCGCGTCACGCCGGACCGTCCACGCCGGCGGCCTTGAACGTGGCCATTTCCGTGTAGAGCAGCGCCGCCGCGCGCGCGAGATGCACGAACAGGAGCCCGCCCGTGCCCTCGCCGAGCCGCAGGCCGAGATCCAGATACGGGACCAGGCCGAGATGGCGCAACGCGACGGTGTGGCCGGGCTCGGCCGAGCGGTGCGATGCGAACATCGCGTGGACGGCGGCCGGGGCGAGCGCGGCCGCCGCGAGCCCGGCCGCGCCGGCGACGAAGCCGTCGAGTGCCACCGGCACCGAGCGCGCGGCGGCCGCCAGGATCACGCCCACGAGCCCCGCGATCTCGAAGCCACCGACCTTGCACAGCACGTCGATCGGATCGGAGGTGTCGGGTCGATTCGCCGCGAGCGCGCGCTCGACGACATCCACCTTGCGCCGCCAGCCCGCCTCGTCGACGCCGGTGCCGCGCCCGGTCACGGACGCCGCCGGCGTTGTCGTCATGACGGCCGTGATCGCGCTCGCCGCCGTCGTGTTGCCGATGCCCATGTCGCCGGTGACGACGAGATCGGCGCCGGCCGCGAGCGCCTCGTCGACGAGTCGTCCGCCGAGCTCGATGCCGCGCTCCGCCTGCGCCCGCGTCATCGCGGGGCCGCGCGCCATGTTGGCGGTGCCGGGGCCCAGCGAGCAGCGCACGACCCCGCGCCCGCCGACGGCGCTCGCCACGCCGAAGTCGGCGACGACGATGCGCGCGCCGGCCTGCCGGGCGAGGACGTTCACGGCGGCTCCGCCCCGCACGAAGTTCTCGACCATCTGCGCGGTCACCGACGCGGGATACGCGCTCACGCCTTCCGCGGCGACTCCGTGGTCGGCCGCGAACGTGAAGACGACGGGATGCGCGACCGCGGGCGGCACTCCGCGCAGCGCGAACAGCCGCTGCGCCAGCTCCTCGAGCCGCCCCAGGCTGCCCGCAGGCTTCGTGAGCGTGTCGAGGTGTCGCTGTGCCTGCGCCGCGCGAGCTGCCGGCGGCGCGGAGATCGCCGCGCGCCACTCCGACAGCGCGCTCACCGCGGTCCCTTCACGACGAGCGGCAGCCCGGCCACCATGAACACGACGCGAGCGGCGGCGGCGGCGATCCGCTGGTTGACCGCGCCCAGCAGATCGCGGAATCGTCGGCCGTCCTCGGTGGCCGGATGCACGCCCTCGCCGACCTCGTTCGAGACCAGCGTGAGCGCGGCCGACACGGTCGGCAGGAGATCGGCGAGCTCGGCCGCCTGCTTGACGATCCAGGCGTCGGCATCGCCGCGCAGCATGAGGTTCGAGACCCAGAGCGTCAGGCAGTCGACGAGGACGGCATCGGCATCGGCGCACGCGTCACGCACGCGCGCCACGAGGTCGTACGGCTCCTCCACCGTGCGCCAGGCGCGTGGCCGCTCGGCGCGGTGACGCGCGATGCGCGCCGCCATGTCCGCGTCGCCGGCCTGCGCGGTCGCCACGACGGTGACGCGCGCGGTCGCCGGCTGGGACTCGAGCGCAAAGCGGCTCTTGCCACTCCGCGCTCCTCCGAGGACGAACAGCGATGAGCCCAAGGCGTTCCCCCGGGTCCTCCCGCGAGGACCGGTGTCGAGAGTGCGCGCCCGGGCAGGTCTCCTGGCTTTCGGATCGTCCTACTCCCCGCGCCTTCCCGGCCTCACGGCCAGTGGCCTTCGCGGGTTTCGTCCCCGATTACAGTGACGGGGTCGCGGCGGATTCGCACCGCCTTCCCTGGGGTCCCGGCAAGGGGGCCCGGGCGCCGACAACCGCGAAACGGTAGCAGAGGCAGGCGTTTGCCGCAAACGCTATATAAAAGGATGCGCTGCTCAGCCCTTCTTGTCCTTGTCAGCGTAGCTGACGGCCAGCCCGGCGCCCGCATCGGCCTGGATCCCGTACGGGGGAATCGGATAGCGGAGGCCGTTGCGGCTGAGCGCCGCCAGACCGTCGACGACCTTGGGCAGGAAACGCGGCGGGATGGCCATCAGCAGCTCGTCGTCGGCGACGCCGCCGTAGCGCCGCTCTGCGTAGCACGGGATGGTGAGCGCCGGCTCGCCCGTCTTCAACGCCTTGCCCCACGAGTCCGCGCACGCCGACTCGCCGACCGAGGTGAACGACAGCTTCTTGTACCCGGTCCACTGCAGGCCGTTGATGAAGAAGATCATCTGGCCGGGCGTTCCGTAGATCAGGCAAATGTCCGGCGGATCGAGGCGGCCCGACGTCAGCGGTGAGACCGCCATCGCGCGATAGCGCCCGTACGGCACGCAGTCCATCGCGTGCTGATGCGCGCTCGCGTCGTCCTGCGTCTGGAACCACACACCCGCCATCCGGCGGCCCGAGAGCCAGTCGCTGTCCTGCGGCGACAGGCCGATCACGGCGCCGCATTGCGCGCCGACGAGATCGCTCATCGTGATACCGACCGTCCAGCCGAGCTGCCGGGCCTGCGCCACGATCTGGTCCGTGGTGTGGCGCGATTTCGGGCGCCGGATCTTCGGGATCGCCTCCATCTCCTCGACCGTCTCGAACAGCTTCATGCCGATGGGAATCGAGCGCAGCCGCAGATACTGGTTCAGTCCGTTGACGATCGCGTCGAAGTCGTACGCCGGCATCACAGTCCTCGCAGTCTGTCGAGATCGCGCCGCTCGCGCTTGGTGGGCCGCCCGGCCCCCGGTGGACGGTACGGCGGGGGCGCTCCGCGCGCGCGCGGCGGCTCCGGCGGTGTGAGGTCCTCGAAGAGCCGCGCCGCGCTCTGCGCCGAGCCGCGCCGCTCGTCGAGCGCCATTACCTTGAGCACCCGCCGCCGTCCCTGCCGCAGCGTCACCCGGATCGAATCACCCGGCCGCACGAGCTTGGCCGGCTTCGCCGCCTGCTCGTTGACGTCGACCTTCCCGCCATCGCACGCCGTCGCCGCGATACTGCGCGTCTTGAACACACGCGCCGCCCACAGCCACTTGTCGAGCCGGACCGAATCGCCCGCCCCCGCCACAGCGCGAACGGTATCATAGCCTCCATCTGCTGCCGTCCGAGCGCGGGCCTCGCTCGCGGAATGTGTCGTCACGGGTGTCGAGCGCGGGCTTGCCCGCGCAATCCTGTCGCTGGAGGAGGGATCGGAAGGGGGGCGACGCCCCGCTTCGAGTCGAAATGACCTGGGAAGGAGATGTCGACGAGCTGAAGCGGCGCATGGAGCTCGCGCGCGCGATGGGCGGCGCCGAGAACGTCGAGCGTCAGCACAAGGCCGGGCGGCTCACGGTGCGTGAGCGCGTCGAGCGGCTGCTCGACGCCGGCTCGTTCCACGAGACGGGCGCGCTCGCCGGCGTCGCGCAGTACGACGGCGACCGCCTCGTCGCCATCCGGCCCGCGAACTTCGTGATGGGCTTCGGGCGGATCGACGGCCGCCGCGTGGTCGTCGGCGGCGACGACTTCACCGTGCGCGGCGGCGCCAACGATGCGTCGATCGGCGGCAAGCAAGGCTACAGCGAGCGCATGGCGCGCGAGCTGCGGCTACCGATCGTCCGGCTCGTGGACGGCACCGGCGGCGGCGGCAGCGTGAAGACGTACGAGATCACCGGGCGCACGTACGTGCCGGGCAATCCCGCGTGGGACATCATCGCGGCCGCCATGTCCGAGATTCCAGTGGTAGCGGCCGCGCTCGGCCCGGTGGCCGGGCTCGGCGCCGCCCGCGTCGCGTGCTCGCACTTCTCGGTCATGGTTCGCGGCCTGTCGCAGGTCTTCGTGGCGGGTCCGCCGGTGGTCGAGCGCGCGTTCGGCACGCCGATCGACAAGGAATCGCTCGGCGGCTCCACGATCCAGGTGGAGGCGGGCGCCGTCGACAACGTCGTCGACTCCGAGGACGAGGCGTTCGAGCAGATCCGGCGCTTTCTCTCGTACCTGCCGCGCAACGTCTGGGAGGCGCCGCCGCGCGCCACGCCCACGGACGATCCGGCGCGCCGCGACGAGGCGCTGCTCTCGATCATTCCGCGGAACCGCCGGCGCGGCTACGACGTTCGCCAGGTGGTGAACCACGTCGTCGACGGCGACTCGTTCTTCGAGATCGGCCGGAAGTACGGGCCGTCGCTGCTCGTGGGCCTCGCGCGGCTCGACGGCTACCCCGTCGGCGTCGTGGCCAACGACCCCGCCCACGTCGGCGGCGCCCTCACCGCCACGGGCTCGGAGAAGCTCACGCGCTTCGTGGATCTGTGCGACACGTTTCACCTGCCCGTCGTCAACTTCGTCGACAACCCGGGCTTTCTGATCGGCGCGCAGGCGGAGCGCGACGGCACCATCCGCAAGGGCGTCCGAGCGCTGCAGGCGATCTACCAGGCCAGCGTGCCGTGGGTCACCGTCATCGTGCGCCGGGTCTTCGGCGTGGCCGGTGCCGGCCACGCCAACGTGCAGGCGCTCAACCTCCGGTACGCCTGGCCCTCCGCTGACTGGGGCTCGCTGCCGCTCGAGGGCGGCATCGAGGCCGCGTACAAGCGCGAGCTGCAGGCGGCCGCCGACCCCGCCGCCCTCAAGAAGGCGATCGAGGCACGGCTGAACGTCTTCCGCAGCCCATTCCGCACGGCCGAGGCGTTCAGCATCGAGGAGATCATCGACCCGCGCGACACGCGTCCCCTGCTCACCGACTGGGTACCGCTCGCGTATGCCAACGAAGCCACGCGCCTGCAGCCGAAGGCCCGCGGCATGCGACCGTAGGAGGCGTGATGCGCGCGCGCACCGTTTGTCTCGCCGTCGTCCTGTTGACCGCGGCCGCCGCATGGGCGGCCGATCAGGTGATGGTCGAGGACTGGAAGGCCGTCAGTCCGGGAACGACCGGCGTGCCGCCGGAATGGAAAGCACAGAACTGGGGCAGCCCGAAGTACGACTTCAAGATCGAGGAGAGCGACGGCCGCCCGGCCCTGCACATGAAGAGCGTCGACGAGGGCTCGACCATCAGCCGCGAGGTCAAGGGCCAGATCCACGTCAAGGAGACGCCGATCCTCGAGTGGACGTGGAAGGTCGTCCAGCTGCCGAAGGGCGGCAACTCGTGCAAGAAGGCGACGGACGACCAGGCGGCGCAGATCTTCATCGTGTGGCCGCGGTTTCCCGAGGCGGTCCGCTCGCGCATCATCGGGTACGTGTGGGACACCACGCTGCCAGTCGGGACGATCTGCAAGAGCGAGAAGACCGGCACCGTCACCTACGTCGTCGTCCGCTCGGGCACGGCGGAGCTCGGCAAGTGGCTCACGGAGAGCCGCAACGTCGTCGCCGACTTCCGGAAGATCTACAACGACGCGCCGGACGACCCGGCCGCGGTCTCCGTGTCGATCGACTCCAACGACACCCACTCCTCGTCGGAGTCGTTCATCGGGCCGATCCTGTTCCGTCGCCCCTGAGTCGGGCGCCGTTCCGGATCTTGCCGGCCGAGCGCGCCACCGCGGCATCCGGCGGCGCGCTCTGGCACCACGCGCGTCCCGCATCGGCGGCGAATTTTCTCAGGGAAAGGCCGCGCGGCGGGCCACCATGGTTGCGTGAAGACACACATTTCCGTGCCCGTCGCCCTCGCAGCTCTCACGCTCGTCGCTCTCTCGGCGCCAATCCCGGCGCGCTCTGAGGTCTATCGCTCCATCGGGCCCGACGGGACGATCACATACTCTGATCGTCCCCAGCCACCCGCAGAAGCCCCGGCGCCCGCGCAACCGGCTGACCCGCCGGCACCCGCGCCACCTGACGCGCCGGCGCGCGCGCCGAAGCCGCCCGTCGTCCGATCACCCGCCGCCGTGGCCCCCGCGACGGCTGCGCCCGTCGCGCCCTCGCCGGCGCCCGCGACCGCCCGCGAGCCGGCCGCCAAGACGCCGAGCGCGGCGACCGCGGACGAGGTCCTCGAGCTTTCCGGCGTGAAGCCGCAGCTCGTGACCGTGCCCGCCAAGCTCGGTCCGGAATTCCGGCCGCGGCGCAACGCGCTGAACGCCGAGGACACGGCGTCGTTCGAACAGATCGTCGCCCGCAACTTTGCCGCGGACCGTCTTTACGCGCAGATCCGCACGGAGTTCCGGCGCCGCGCCGAAGCGCGGAAGCTGGCCGAGGCCGCAGAGTGGCTCCGTTCGCCACTCGGCCGCAAGATCACGGCGCTGGAGATCGCGGCCGGGCTCGAGCCCGAGGCCGGCCAGCGCATGCTCGCGTTCGCCCCGGGCGGGCGGAGCGGACCCCCGCCGGCGCGCGTCGCGATGATGGAACGGATCGACTGGGCGGCCGGCGTGACCGACGGCGCGCTGGAGTCGGTGCTGGCGGTCGCCCGCGCGGTGGCGATGGCCGTGAATCGCGCGCTGCCGCCCGACGAGCGCCAGACCTCGGATCAACTCGAACGCCAGATCCAGCAGCTGCGGAGTCAGACGCGAGCGCGCCTGGCGCAGGCCACCACCATGTTCATGCTCTACGAGTACCGCTCGCTCGA
>DATAOC010000161.1:0-26809 GCA_036265915.1 Candidatus Methylomirabilota bacterium
GCATCCGGCGGCGTCCAAAGCGATCGGCCCGAGTCGTGAGATAGAGCGAGACGAGCGTGTCGCCGAGTAGCGTCGCCGAGAGCAACGCCCCCGTCGCCGATTCGGTCAGACCAAGGCCGACAAGATACAGCACCAGGACGACCGATAATGCGCCGTACGCGAAGAGACGAACGAACCGCGTCGCGAACAGCAGCCGGCCGTCGGTGGTGAGCGATCGAAGCCCCTCGAGCAAGACGTCTTACCAAAACGGCGTCACGAACAGCAGGTCGGTCCGCAACAGCTCTTTGTCTGAGCGATAGGTTTCGTTGCCCGGATGAACGCACTCATGAAGCGTCCGTCGACCTGCGCCAACGTTTGCGGACCCGACAGTCCAGCCCCGTCAAGGAACTGCTTCGCGTCGGCGGCGCGATAAATACGCGTGGGTTCGACATCGACGGCGTCGAAGCCCGCTGCCGACAGTTTGGTCCGGTAGGCCGACTCTTCGAGGGCCCCTGCGACGCACCCAACCCAAAGCTCCATGTTACGCCGCAGTTGCGACGGCAGGTCACCACCTCTGAAGACGACATCGGACACCGCCAATCGTCCGCCTGGCTTCAGCACGCGAAACGCTTCAGCGATGACGCGGTCCTTGTCGCCCGACAAATTGATCACACAATTCGAAATGATGACATCGACGGAGTTGTCGGGAAGTGGAATGTGTTCAATCTCTCCCTTGAGGAACTCGACGTTCGTGAGACCTGATTTCACCTGATTCTCCCGGGCGAGCGCCAGCATCTCGTCCGTCATGTCGAGGCCGTACGCCTTGCCGGTCGGTCCCACACGCTTGGCCGAGAGCAGCACGTCAATGCCGCCTCCCGAGCCGAGGTCCAGGACGGTTTCGCCCGCATGCAGCTCGGCGAGTGCGGTCGGGTTGCCGCAGCCGAGAGATGCGGCGACGGCCTCCGCCGGCAGCTCTGCAGTCTCGCCGCAACCATACAGGTTGTGCGTGATCGGGTCGGCCGCGCCGCGCGACGAGGCGCTGCCGCAGCACGATGACGCCTGGCCACTCGTCACCCGGAGGGCGGCCTGACCGTACTTTTCTTTCACCAGGTCTTTCAGCTCACGTTCCGCCATGCACCGGCCCCCCTTTCAGCAGCACGCAGTGAGCAATCTCACCAGCTCTGTCACCGTGTCGGACGTTGGTGAGTAGTAGATGAACGTGCCCTCGCGCCGGCTCTGGACCAGGTCGGCACGGCGCAGCAAGTCCAGATGGTGCGAGAGCGTCGGCCCCGGAATCTCCAGCTCCGCCTGAATCTCGCCCACCGGCACTTCGGCCTTCCGGCGGACGAGGTAGAAAAAGACCTGCAGACGCGTCGGGTGGGCCAGGGCCTTGAACGCCTCGACGTGCCGATCGGTGGCCTGGAGCCGAGCCAGTGGGATAGTCTTCATATTTCGGACTATATCGAATTATAGAAGGACGGTCAAGGCGCCATTTCGCGGCGCCTGGTTACCGCGTTGTCACGCACCCGACCTCCCGCTCCTTCAGCCACCCGACGATGCGAGATTCGATCTGGTCGCGGATCCTGCGGAACGTCGCGAGCCGCTGCTGTTCGGAACCCGTCGCGCACGACGGGTCCTCGAAGGACCAGTGAAGACGCTTGTGGACACCCGGAACGAACGGACACTGCTCGTTCGCGTCGTCGCATACCGTGATCAAGTAGTCCCACGGCTTCTGCATGACGGTCTCGTACAGCTTCGACGTGTGCGTGCTGATATCGATGTTCCGCTCGGCCATGACCCGGATGGCCAGCGGATTCACCGTCGTCTTCTGTGTCCCGGCGCTCTGCGCCTCGAATCGGTCGCCGGCCAACGCGCGGAGAAATCCCTCCGCCATCTGGCTGCGTGCCGAGTTGTGGGTGCAGAGGAAGAGCACCCGCTCCTTGTTCACGTGCTTTCTCCCCGTGTAAGGTCACCCCGATCGTTACGCAAGTGTAGCGCCGCCGAGGAGGGCGTCCCGGCCATGACCGAACCGCGACGTTTCACGCTTGGACATCGCCTCACCGCCGAGGCGGTCGGGACGGCAATGCTGCTCGCCGCCGTCGTCGGCTCGGGGATCATGGGCGAACGATTGGCGGGCGGCAACACCGCCGTGGCGCTCCTCGCCAATTCGATCGCCACCGGTGCGGCGCTCGTCGCGCTCATCCTGACCTTCGGTCCCATCTCGGGCGCGCACTTCAATCCTGCCGTGACGCTGAGCGACGCTTCGCAGGGCGGTATGCCGTGGCGTGAGGTGCCGTGGTACGTCGCGGTGCAGATCGCCGGCGCGTTTGCCGGCGTGGGCGCCGCGCATATCATGTTCGGGCTACCGCTCTTCTTTGCCTCGCGACATGTCCGCGCCGGCATCGCGCAAGCTTTCAGCGAATTCGTCGCGACGTTTGGTCTCCTGGCTGTCATCTGGGGCTGCGCTCGCCTACGCTCCGCGGCGGTACCCTTCGCCGTCGCCGCGTACATCACGGCTGCGTATTGGTTCACGGCATCCACGTCGTTCGCGAACCCCGCCGTGACGCTGGCTCGGTCCGCGACGGACACGTTCGCCGGCATCCGCGCGGCGGATGCGCCAATGTTCATCGTTGCTCAATTGCTGGGCGCCGCCGCGGCCACACTGCTCTTTGGCTGGCTGTTGCCGCCCCTTCACGACCTCGCACCATCGATCGTCGTACCGCACGCGGAGACTGACCGCCGCGGTGGCCGTGCGCGCACGCGCTGACCTGTCCCGGCCTCGGCGAGCGCTTCTCCGGCGCCATCGTCTCGGGTCCTACGAACCGTCTTCCGTGATGACACTGCGGAGCCTCGGCCGATGAGCGGTATCCGACCAGCGCGAGGACGAGCGATGGCCGCGGTGCGGCGATTGGGACGACGACGACCGGACACAGGTGCTGCATGGTCGTCGACGCTGCACTGCTGATAGAAAATCACCGGGCGCTTCCGATGCTCCGGAAGCGCCCGTGATTCAACTGGTGGGCCGTCAAGGACTCGAACCTTGGACCCGCTGATTAAGAGTCAGCTGCTCTACCAACTGAGCTAACGGCCCGTCGCACATCTGCGCGTCCGATGGTGCGCCCGAGAGGATTCGAACCTCTGGCCTTTGGCTTCGGAGGCCAACGCTCTATCCAACTGAGCTACGGGCGCGCCCCGTGATCTTCGCGAGCTGGCGCGCGAGCCGCCATGGTACCACGCTCGCGCGACGCCCGAAACGCGGCCGGCCGCGCCGGGACGCGAGGATCAAGAGCGATGGGGTGACCGATGGGAATCGAACCCACAACCTCTGGAGCCACAGTCCAGCGCTCTAACCAATTGAGCTACGGTCACCGCGTGGCGAGGCGAAAACCAATGCTACCCGAGCGGTCAGCACGGGTCAACGCGGGCTAGCCTTCCATCTCCCGCGGCGGCGGCCCGCCGTCGATGACGATCGTCTCGCCGGTCATCCACGACGACGCGTCGGACGCGAGGAAGACGCACGGGTATGCGATCTCGTGGACCTTGCCCCAGCGGCCCATCCCGACGCGCGCGGCCACCGCATCGTAGGTCTTCTTGCCGTCGGGTCCCGCTTGCTTGAGCACGTCGAGATAGCCCTCGGTCTCCACCGGCCCCGGCGCGATGCAGTTCACACGGATGCCCTTGCGCCCCCACGCCACGCCGAGCTCGCGCGTGAGCGTGATCACGGCGGACTTCGCCGCGCCGTAGTGCGACATCATGGTGGAGCCGTACACGCCGGCGATCGACGAGATGTTGACGATGACGCCGCCCGTCTGTTGCTGCATCATCTGCCGGCCGGCCCACTTGCAGCCGAGGAACACGCCGTTCAGGTTGATGCCGATGACCGTGTTCCAGCCATTGATCGAGATGTCCTCCGGCTTCGAGCGAAACGACGCGCCCGCGTTGTTCACCATGATGTCGAGCCGGCCCCACTCGGAGACGGCGCGCTCGACCATGGCTTTCACCTGCTCCTCCTGGCGCACGTCGACCGCCATCGCAAAGGTGCGGCGGCCAAGGTCGTGGATCGCCTTGCTCACCGGCTCGAGGTGCTCGACCTTCCGGCTGCAGATCGCGACGTCGGCGCCCGCGCGCGCGAACTCGATGGCGATCGACTTGCCGATGCCGGTACCGCCGCCGGTGACGATCGCGGTCTTGCCGTCGAGGGAGAACGGAGATTTGGCCATGGCCGGGACGATACCCCAGCGTTCTGCGGCCGTCTACTGGGGCAGGGCGATCTCGGCCTGACGCTGCGGCACTTCGCGCTCGATGCGCCGCCACAAGCCCATCTGGTTCAGCGAGCTGCCGTTGTCGCCGGCGCAGCTGGACAGCTTGTCGAGGAGCGCGCGCGCCTGCTCCAGGCGCTTGCGCGGAGCCTTCGCGGTGCGACGGACGTCATCGTCGCCGGTGGCCTTCGCCTCGACCCAGGCCTGCTCCACGTGGGCGACCAGCAACACCACGCGCTCCACCTCGCCGTCGAGATAGCGGTTCCAGTCTCCGGTCGAGGAGAACCGCGGGCACTCCGTGGTCAGGACGGTCTGGAAGTGCTGCGCGAGATCCTCGATCTGTCGCAGATGGTGGTCGACGCGCGGCTGGACTTCTTCGGGCGGCTTGACGCCTGCCGCCCAGCCCGGTGTGGCGGCGACGACGGCGAGGAGCATCGCGATCCACACGCGCGTCATACGCGCCCAGTATACGACCCGTGGGCACGGCGGCCCGTCGCCACGCCGTTACCGCAGCGCGGCGGCCGCGGCGCGACTCACGTGCCAGAAGACGATGTACATCTGCGCCTCCGGCACGCCCGCCTCCGCCGGCACGCCGTACACCGTGACGTGGTCGATCGGACGCTCGGTCGCCACGGCCGGGTCGAAGCCGTTCTGGGCCACCTCTCGCATCGGCTGCACGTAGACGGTGGCGACCACGGCGCCGGTGCCGTCATACGCCAGCGCACCTGCGCCGGGCATCGCGGGGTCCATCCGCGTGATCCCGGGGATCCGCAGGCGCAGCGGACTCGCAGGCTGGATCGCCGGCGAGGCGCTCACCACACGATCGCCCCGCACGGTCAGGTCGTTCACGACCTGCGTGACGCCGTCGACCTGCCAGGCGGCGATCTCGGCGTCAGACTTCTGCAGCACGCCCGGCACCTCGCCGGTCAGGTACACCGTCTGCTCGAACACGTCGACGTCGACCCGCGTGAGGTTGCGCGCATCCGTCCGCGCGAGGTTCATCTTGACGGCGGCCGTCAGCGACGTGTCATCGACGTAGGTGCCGAAGGTGCGGCCCGCGAGGGAGCAACCAGCGGACAACATTGCAAGGAGAGCAACCGCGGTGACGAGCGCTCGATTCATGGACGAAGGCTCTGCAAGGACGACGCCAGCAGAGCGCGGCGACGTTGCCGCGCTCTGCTGGCAGGGACTCAGGCGGCGGCGGGTCGGATGGCGGCGTTCTCGTTGAGTCGTCGCTCCACCATCTGCCAGTCGACGTTGCGGAAGAACGCCTCGATGTACTTGGCCTTCTCGGTGGCCTTGTAGTCACGCATGAACGCGTGCTCCCACACGTCCATGACGAGCAGCGGCTTGAAGCCGGCCGGAATACCGTCCTGATGCAGAGTGATCCACTGATTGGTGAGCCGGCCGGTGGCCGGATCCTGGAACAGCGCTGCCCATCCGATGCCGCGCATTCCCCCGATCGCCTGGAAGTCGGCCTTCCAGGTGTCGATGGAGCCGAACGAGTCGTTCAGCGCTTGCATGAGCCCGGAGGCCTTCGCCGGACTCGGCTCCGCGGCGCGCTTGAGGTTGGAGAAGTAGTACTCGTGCAGGATCATGCCGTTGTATTCGAACCCGAGATGCCGCGTGATCTCCGCGAAGTACGGGTCCGTGCCGGACGGCTTGCCCTTCGAGAGCAGCTCCGTGAGCTTCTCCGTGAGGAGATTCACCTGCTTGACGTAACCCTGGTAGAGATCGAGATGCTCCTTCACCTGACCGTCCGAGATTCCGTCGAGGCCCGTCAGGTGATCGAACGACTGGGGTCTGTACGCTTTCATCCCTGCCTCCTGTATGATCTGCCGTGCAAACCGGCTGCCTTCGAATTACGCAGCGACTCGTGAGGAGGTTCGGATCATGCTGAAGCGTGCCATCGTCACAGTCCTGACGCTGCTCCCCGCGCTGGCGTTGATCCCAGCGGCGGGGGATGCCCAGGCGCCCATCAAGATCGGCGTCATCGAGCCGCTGTCCGGCCCGGTGGCCGCCTCCGGCAACTACGTCCGCATGGGCGCCGAGATCGCGCGCGACTGGATCAACGCGCGCGGCGGCATCGGCGGTCGGCGCCTGGAGCTGGTCATCGAGGACAACAAGTCCGATCCCAAGGAGGCGGCGAGCGCGGCCGAGAAGCTCATCGTCCGCGACAAGGTGCCCGCCATCATGGGGGCGTGGGGCTCGTCCATGACGCTCGCCGCCATGCCGAAGCTCGAGGAGTACGGCGTGCCGATGGTGGTCGAGACGTCCAGTGCCGGGTCCATCACCAAGCGCGGCAATCCGTGGATCTTCCGCATCAGCCCGCCGAGCGACATGGAAGCGCTGGGGCTCGAGTCGTACGTCGACAAGCTCGGTCTCAAGAAGGCCGACTTCCTCGCCGTGAACACCGACTGGGGGCGCGGCTCGATCAGCGCCTTCGGCGACATGCTCAAGAAGCATGGCGTGCAGGTCGGCGCCGCCGAGTTCATGGAGCAGTCGGCGACGGACATGAACGCCCAGCTGACGAAGATCAAGGCGGCCGGCGGCGACACGCTCTTCCTCACCACCGCCGTCGAGCAGATCACGCTCGTGCTCAAGCAGGGCCAGGAGCAGCGGCTGCAGCGCAAGATCATCACCACGGGCGGCAGCTCGTCGCCGACGCAGCTCATCAAGCAGGCCGGCGCCGCCGCCGAGGGCACCTACCACATCGTGTTCTTCATGCCCTGGTTCCCCGAGGCGATGCCGGATGGCAAGCTGGCGAAGGCGTTCGTGGACGAGTGGACGAAGCGCGGTCATCCGTTCGAGGGGCTCACCGAAGGGTTCCGCGGCCACGACGGCATCGCGACGCTCGCGGAGGCCGTGAAGATCGCGGGCAAGGACGACGCCGCGGCCATTCGCGACGCGCTGTGGAAGGTCAACTTCACGGCGCTCAATGGCCCGGTGAAGTTCGACAAGGACGGACCGGCGGGCAAGGAGAGCGGCCAGAGCAAGCCGTCGATCTTCGTGGTCCAGATCCGCGACGGAAAGGTCGCGCTGCCCGATTTCCTGAAGAAGTAGGTGGAGCAGCTCCTGCAGCACCTGGTGAATGGCCTGGTGCTGGGCGGCACGTACGCGCTGCTCGGCATCGGCCTCACCCTGATCTTCGGTCTGATGTCCGTCGTCAACTTCGCGCATGGAGAGTTCTACACGCTCGGCGCCTACGCCGCCTTCGCGGTGGTGGCGGTGGCCGGTCTTCCGTTCTTCGCCGCGCTCGCGGCGGCGATCGCGGCCGGAGCGGTCCTGGGCGCCGTGTGCGAGCGGGCGCTGCTGCGGCCGCTGCGCGGGCAGTCGATCGACACCGTCATGCTCGTGATGATCGGCGTCTGGATCGCCATGCAGAACACCGAGCTGCTCGTCTGGGGCGGTGTCGCGCGCTCGATCCCTCACCCGTTTCCGACGGCGCCCCTCAGCCTCGGCCCGCTGAACATCGCGCCGCTGCGGCTCTTCGTCGTCGGCGCCGCCGCCGCCCTCATCGTCTCGGCGTGGCTCCTCATCCAGCGGACGCGACTCGGCACCGCCATGCGCGCCACGTTCCAGGATCGCGACACCGCCGCGCTGATGGGCGTGCCGATCGGACGGATTCACACGGTCACCTTCGCCTTCGGCTCGGCGCTCGCGGCCGCGGCCGGCGCGCTCCTCGGCCCCGTGTTCCTCGCGTACCCCTCGATGGGCGACCTCGCCTCGCTCAAGGCATTTTCGGTGGTGATCCTCGGCGGACTCGGCAACCTCGCCGGCGCCACCGTGGGCGGACTCCTGCTCGGCGTCGCCGAGGAGCTCGGCGCCGGCTACATCTCCTCGGGCTACCGCGATGCCGTGGGGTTCATCGCGATCATCTTCATGCTCTTGTTCCGGCCGGCCGGACTCTTCGCGCGCCGGGAACGGATCGGGTGAGCCGGCGCCTGCTCGGCGCCGCCGGCGCGCTTGCGCTGCTCACCGCGCCGGCGTGGCTGGCGAGCCCGTATCATCTGCACGTGCTCATCATGGCGGGGATCTTCGCCATCCTCGCCTCGAGCCTGAACCTGCTGCTCGGCTACACCGGGCAGCTGTCGCTCGGTCACGCGGCATTCTTTGGCATCGGCGCCTACGCCTCGGCGCTGCTGACGCTGAAATCCGGCTGGTCGTTCTGGCTCGCGCTGCCATGCGCGGGCATCGCGGCCGCGCTCGCCGGCTGGGCCATCGGCCGCCTGGCCCTCAAGCTGCGCGGCGCGTACTTCGTGCTCGTCACCATCAGCTTCGCCGGCGTCGTGTCGCTGGTGAGCATCAACTGGATGGATCTCACCAACGGCCCGCTCGGCCTGCCCGGCGTGCCGGCGCCCGAGCTCGGGCCGTGGAGCTTTCGGACCAAGCGCGCGTTCTACTACCTCGTGCTCGCGGCGGCCGGTCTCGCGTACCTGGTCTGCCGTCGTCTCGTGCGCTCGCGCATCGGCCGGGCGTTCGTCGCCTTGCGGGAGAACGAGGCGCTCGCCGAGTCCGTCGGCATCGACGGCACCCGCTATCTCGTCCTGGCGGCGGTGGTCAGCGCCGCGCTGGCCGGCGTTGCGGGGAGCCTCTACGCGCACTACACGCGCTTCGTGTCGCCGGAGGTATTCCTTTTCAGCTACACGGTGACGATGGTCATCATGGTCGTCGCGGGCGGCCAGGGAACGCTCATGGGGCCCATCGTCGGCGCCCTGCTCTTCACGGCGCTGCCGGAGGCGCTGCGCGAGGCGCTCTCCTGGCAGTGGCAGATGCTGGCCTACGGCGTCGTGCTGATCGTGCTGGTGTTCTTCTTGCCGCGCGGCATCCTGCCGACATTCGCGCGCTGGCGGCGGAGCCGGGCGAGCGCGGCAGTGACGGCGGTGCCGGACGCGCGGCCCGGATGCTGACCGTCGAGGACCTGCATGTGTCGTTCGGCGGGGTGGCCGCGCTGGCCGGCGTGTCGTTCGGCGTGCGGCCCGGGACGATCACGAGTCTCATCGGACCCAACGGCGCCGGCAAGACCACGGCGTTCAACGCGATCACCGGCTATCTGCGGCCGGCGCGCGGCCGCGTCACCCTCGATCGCGATCGGCTGGCCGGCCGTCCGTGCGACATCGCGCGGCGCGGTGTCGTGAGGACCTTCCAGAAGACGAGCGTGTTTCCCGGCCTGAGCGTCCTCGACAACGTCCGCACGGGTCTGCACCTGCGGGGCCGAGCGGGAGTGCTGCCGGTGCTGCTCGGCGCGCGCTGGGTGCGCGACGAGGAGGCGGCGCTGACCGCGGCCGCGCGCGAGGTCATCGCGTTCGTGAGTCTCGAGCGGCGTGCCGACCACATCGCGGGCGAGCTGCCGTACGGCGAGCAGCGGCTGGTGGAGCTCGCGGTGGCGCTCGCCGCGCGGCCCCGGCTGCTGTTGCTCGACGAGCCGGCGGCCGGGATGACCGGGGCCGAGAAGGAGCGCCTCGTCGCCATGATCCGGCGAATCCGCGAGCAGGACATCACCGTGCTCGTCGTCGAGCACGACATGCGGCTCGTGATGGGACTGTCGGACACCGTCGTCGTCCTCAACCACGGCCGTGTCATCGCGGAGGGACCTCCCGCGGCCATCCAGGCGCATCCCGACGTCATCCGCGCGTACCTCGGCTCGGCCGATGCTCCGGCTTGAGTCGCTTCGCGCCGGCTACGGCGCGATCGAGGCGCTGCGCGGGCTGAGTCTCGAGGTACGCGCGGGCGAGCTCGTGTGTCTGCTGGGCGCCAACGGCGCGGGAAAATCCTCGACGCTGCGGGCAATCTCGGGGCTGCTGCGGCCGCGGGGCGGGCGCATCGTCTTCGACGGGCGCGAGATCCAGGGTCTCGAGCCGTCGGCCATCCTGCGCGCCGGCATCGCGCACTGTCCCGAGGGTCGACGGGTCTTTCCGCATCTGACGGTCGAGGAGAACCTTGCCATGGGCGCCTACGTCCGCCGCGATCGCGAGATCGCGCAGGATCTCCAGCGCGTGTGCGCGCACTTCCCGATCCTGGCCGAGCGCCGGCGCCAGGCGGCCGGCACGCTGTCGGGTGGCGAGCAGCAGATGCTCGCCATCGGCCGGGCGCTGATGGCGCGACCGCGGCTGATCCTCTTCGACGAGCCGTCACTCGGACTGGCGCCGACCGTGGTCGAGACCACCTTCGCCGTCATCGCGGAGATCCGCCGCACCGGCACCACCGTGCTGATGGTGGAGCAGAACGCCTACCTCGCGCTCCGGATGGCAGATCGCGGCTACGTGATGGAGACCGGGCAGATCGTGCTGCACGGACCGGCGCGCGACCTGCTGCACGACGACCACGTTCGCGCGGCGTACCTCGGCGGCTAGCCGCGTCCGGTTCACGTCAGCCCGCCGTCCACGGCCATCACCTGCCCCGTCACGTAGCTCGCGCGATCGGAACACACGAAGGCGACGATGGCCGCCACTTCCTCCGGGCGGCCGGGCCGGCGGAGTGGAATGGCGTCGATGAGCTCCGTGCGAACCTCCGCGGCCAGCGTCGACGTCAGCTCGGTGTCGACGAAGCCCGCCGACACGCAGTTGACGGTCACGCCGACGGGCCCGACCTCACGGGCGAGAGCACGGCAGAGGCCGATCAGCCCGCTCTTCGCCGCCGCGTAGTTCGTCTGCCCGCGCCGGCCGATCAGCGCGGTCGGCGAGATCACGTAGACGATCCGGCCCCAGCGCCGCGCGACCATGCCCGGCAGCGCGTGGCGGGACGCCAGATAGCCTCCGTCGAGGTGCACGCCGACGACGTCGTCGAAGTCTCGATCCGACATCTGCAGGAGCAGCCGGTCGCGCGTGATCCCCGCGGCGTGGACGACGACGTCGACCGGCGCGATCCGCTGGAAGAGCTCGGCGACGTCGGCCGCCACCGCCGCATCGCAGCGCGCCAGCGAGATCGCCAGCCCCTCCGCGGCGATCTCCCCACGTGCAGCGCCCGCGGCCACGTCGTCGTGCGCGTACGTCGCGACGACCTCGAGCCCATCGCGGGCCAGCGCGCGCGCAATGGCGAGCCCGAGGCCACGGCTGCCGCCCGTGACGAGGGCGCGTCGGATGAGCGCCGCCGCGGGCGACATAGGAGCGCAGTCTACGCGTGCCGCGTCCGGCGACGCAAACCACCGTCGGCTGGCCGCACGCCCGGTCGCCAGGACTATACTGGCGCCATGTGTTGGTCGCCCGGAGCAGCGGTCTCGGGCGAGGGCGCAGACGGCTTCGACGCGTGGAACCGGTCCGGTCGCAGTCCCGCGGATCAAACGGGATGATGAGCGGCGAGCACCCGACGGATCGCGCAGACGCCGAGCGCATCGCCGCCATCGTCGCGCCGCACCTGCCGCCGCCGCTCGTGTCCGTCTTCGACGCGCGGTTCACGCGGTCCAACGCGCTCTACGACGAGTTCGTGTATCGGCTCGCTCTCGGCGTCTTCCGCGACACCGGCCTCGACAAGGCCAGCGCCGAGACCGGGAGCGCGGCCGACATCGCCGCGCGGGCCGGCCTCGACCCGGGCCGCGCCGCCGTGCCGGTGAGCTGGCTGCTCCACCATCTTTCCGCCCGGGGCGGCATCACGCGACACCAGACGGGCGATGGGCCGCGATTCCGGACGGAACACGCTATCGCCGCGCTCGATCCCGCGCCGATCGCGGCCGCGCAGCGCGAGCACGACCCGTCGTGCCTGCCGTCCTATGCGCTGGCCGAGACGGCCGCACGGGAGTATCCGGCGTTTCTGCGCGGCGGCGTGACCGGCGAGCAGATTCTCTTCGCGCCCACGCGCCTGCCGCTGTGGACCGGTTACTTCTCCAACGACAACGCCCTGTACGCGGTGAACAATCACGTCGGTGCGATCGCCGTCGAGACGTGGATGCCACCGGGCGAAGCCAGCATCCTGGAGCTGGGCGGCGGACTCGCCAGCGGGGCAGCCGCGCTGCTCGACGGCCTGTCGCGCGCCGGGCGGCGCGCCGACGTCGCGACGTACCGGTTCACCGAGCTCGTGCCGGCGTTTCTACGGCGTGGGCAGCGAATCCTGCAAGACCGGTTCTCCGACGGACCGCCGCTGACGTTTGCGCCACTGGACATGAACCGGCCGTTCGCCGAGCAGGGCATCGTGTCGGAGAGCGCGTCGATCGTGTACGCCGTGAATACGCTGCACGTCGCCCACGACCTGGCCTTCACGCTCGGCGAGGTGCGCCGGGTCCTTCGGCCCGGCGGCCAGCTCATCGTGTCCGAGTGCGTGCGACCGAGACCGTCCGATACGCTCTATCCGGAGTTCGTATTCAATCTGCTGGAGACGTTCCGCTCGCCGCGCCTCGACGCGGCCAACCGGCCGAACGGGGGCTTTCTCACGCCCGAGCAGTGGACGGGGGCGTTTCGGCGCGCCGGATTCGACGACATGCGCATCCTTCCCGACATCACGCGTATTCGAGAAGAATTTCCGGGCTTCTACGTCGCCGCCATCGGCGGCACACGCCCGGTCTGAGGAGCGCAGCCGTGTCCACGTCCACTCCGCCTCACCGTGTGCTGGACCGTTACTACAAGCGCGAGGCCGATCGCGACTCGTTCGTCGCCACCATGTTCGACGGCGCCGCGAAATACTACGACCGCGTCGGCCACGTGCTGGCGCTGGGCTCGGGGCCACACTACCGTCGTGACGCGCTGAAGCGCGCCGGTCTGCGGCCAGGCATGAAGCTGCTCGACGTGGCGACCGGAACCGGCCAGGTGGCGCGCGCGGCCGCGCAGATTCTCGGCGATCCCGGCGGCGTCGTCGGGCTCGATCCGAGCACGGGCATGCTTCGCGAGGCGCGGCGCGCACATCGGGGTCCTCTCGTGCGCGCACGCGCGGAGGAGATGCCGCTTCGCGACGAAGCGTTCGACATGCTCAGCATGGGCTTCGCGCTGCGCCACGTGGCCACGCTCGAACGAACGTTCGGGGAGTATTGGCGGGTCCTCAAGCCCGGTGGGCGGCTGCTCCTGCTCGAGGTCTCGCGCCCACGATCCGCGGTGACGCGATCCGTGGTCCGCGTGTACGTGCGGCGCGTCCTGCCGCTGCTGATCCGCCTTGCGACGCGAAACCCGGACGCTCCACTGCTGATGGAGTACTACTGGGACACGATCGCCGAATGCGTACCGCCGGAGACGATCGTGAGCGCGCTACGCGAGGCCGGGTTCGTCGACGTCGATCACCGCCTGCTCTTCGGCTGTCTCAGCGAATACCTTGCGCGCAAGCCGCCGCGTGGGGACGCTGCGAGCTGAGACCGGGCGGCTCAGCGAATCGCATGCGCGGCCGGCTGGACGCCGCGCATGCCGTAACGGCTGAGCAGACGCAACAGGGCGCGACTGTACCAGGCCGTCGTTGCCGTCCCGGTGGCCTGGAGCGCGATGTGGCGCTCGATATGGTTCTGCATGGCCGTTTTCAGGACGCCGGATCCTCCGTTGACCCAGTCCTGGCCCGCCTCGAGGAGCGCGAGCAGCCGGCCGTCATACAGATAGGCCACCAGCTCCAGCCACGCTGCGAGCGTCCGTCGCTGCGTGCCGGCGTACGCTCGCAACGCCGCCGTCAGCGCGGCGGATGACGGCGGCGCTGCGCTCTCGACGAAGGGCGTCAGGCCCTCGGCGAGGAGCTCCGCCGAGCGGAGGGCGAGGAAGACGCCCGGAGACAGCATGGGGTCGACGAAGCCAAACGCGTCGCCCACCATGACCCAGCCGGGCCCGAAGCCGCGCTCGGAGATGAGCTGATAGTTGGCGTAGGTTGCCACGCCGGTCACGCGCTTGGCTTCCCCGACCACCTCGGACAGCCAGGCCTCCTTCGCGATCGCGTGCTCCAGGCGCTCTTCCGGCGTGCGTCCGAGCGCGGCCGCGTCGTCCTGTCCGAGGACGATCCCGACCGACAGTCGATCACGCAGTGGAATGCACCAGCTCCAGCCGGCCGCGCCGCGCGCGATCACGACCTGCCCGGGCGGATGCTCCCACCGGACGTTCTGGAAATGCGCGAAGTGCGCGACGTCCTTGCGCGGCCCGAGCTGCGCGCCGATGCCGAGCGCGCGTGCAGCGTGGCGGGCCCGGCCGGTTGCGTCGACGATCAGGTCCGGCTGCGCACCGCGCAGCGTCGGCGCGCTGGCCAGCGTCTCACGATCCAGGATCAGCTCGCGGCCGGCAGCGCTGCCTGGATCGGCCGGCTCGAGCCGAGCCCGGCCGACAATCCGGTGGACCCCGGCCGCGACCGCCTTCGCCACCACGGCGTCGTCGAACTGCGGTCGCGCGATGTTGTACGCATACGGGAATACCGAGGGCGCGAAGCGCGCGAACGAGAAGCTGAAGCGCGTCGTCGGCGACCAGACGAACGTCACGCCGGGCTTGACGTGAGCGCCCGACGTCGCCACGGCCTCTTCGAGCCCGAGACGCTGCAGGATCGGAACGACGGCGGGGATGAGCGACTCGCCCACGAGCAGCTCTGGCCGGCGACCATCGTCGAACAGCGTCACGTCGGCTCCCCGCCGGGCGAGGAACGTCGCCAGCGCCGAGCCAGCCGGACCGGCGCCGACGATCGCGACACGCATCACGCGAGCTCCGCCCGCGCTGGAGCCGCGTCCACCCGTCGCAGAAGCTTGCCGCCAGGCGTCCTGGCGGTTGCCTCCACGACGATGAACTCCACGGGCACCTTGTACGGCGACAGCGCGCGCGCACAGTGCGCCTTCAGCGCGCCGAGATCCGGGCTCGGCGTGGCGAATGCCACCTCGGCCCTCGGCACCTCGCCCAGGTGCGCGTGCGGCGTGCCGAACACGCGGGACTCTTTCACGCCGGGGAACTGGTTGATGCACTCCTCCACTTCCTCCGGAAAGAACTTGAGGCCGGCGACGAAGATCACCGTCTTCTTGCGGCCGTGCAGGAAGAGAGCGTCGGAGGCGTCGAGCCGGCCGATGTCGCCCGTGAGGAACCACCCGTCACGCGCCACCTGCTCGCGCAGTCGCCACGGCGTGTAGTACGCGGAGAAGAGCCCGGCGCCGCGCAAGCCGATCTCGCCCGACGCTCCGGCAGGCAGACGCTGCCCCGCGTCGGAGAACACGGCGACCTCGTAGCCCGGCACCGGCCGCCCGACCGAGGTGGCCGGCAGCCCGTCGATGCCCCGGTTGATGCACGGCAAGCCGGCCTCGATGATCCCGTACGCTTGCCCCACAGCAAGCTCGTAGACCGATTCGAAGCGCTCCATCGTCGCCGCCGAGATCGGCGCGCTGGTCGACAAGGCGAGCCGGACGTCGCCGAGCGGGCCGGTGGGCGCGAGATTGCTCATCCGGTCGAAGTGCAGCGGCGACGCGTAGAACACCGTGCCGTGCAGACGGCGGATCGAATCGACGAGCGTGGCCGGCAGCGTGTCGGCGCAGAGCAGGACGTGCGCTCCAGCGCGCACGTACGCGACGATCGTGACCGCGAAATGATAGGCGAGCGGCAACACCCACACGATGCGGTCGTCGGCGGTGAAGCGGAGCACCGCGTCGGAGGCGGCCACCCGGGCGGCGGTGGCTTCGTGCGAGAGCACGACGCCCTTGCGGTCCGCGGTGGTCCCCGACGTGAACCGGATGAAGGCCGGGTTGAGCGCCGCCAGCGCCGGGGGACCTTCGAGATCTCGCGCGATCCACTCGAACGTATAGCCGGAGCACTCACCGCCGGACAGCGTTCGGCGGTCCGCCGATCGCGCCAGTGGATCGGCGTCCGGCCAGGCGAGAACGCCGTTGATCTCGACCTCGCTCGCGATCCGCGCGACCTCCGCCGGCATCAGGTTGGTCGCGATGGGCACGAGGCACGCGCCCGTGGCGAGCAGGCCGAACGCCGCCGGCAGGTGCGCGATGGCGTTCGGCGCCAGCAGCCCGATTCGCTGGCCGGGCTTCACGCCCTCGGCGATCAGGAATCTCTCCACGCGCTCGACCTCGGCGCCGAGGTCCGCGTACGACAGCGACCGGCCGGCACGGACGTCGGTCACGGCCGGGCGACGCGCGTGTCGGACCGCCGATGTCTGGAGTAGATCGACCACGTTCACGACGCAGTGTCCGCCATGCGGGCCGCCGCCGCGCCCACGGCCTCGCCGGTGGCCAGGCAGGTGCCGATCACACGCGCCGATCCGAGCGCTTCGTGGGTGGCGCTCATGCAGCGGCCGGCCATGAAGAGGTTGTCGACGTCACGCGCGCGCAGACTGCGCAGCGGGATGTCGTAGGTCGCGCCGTCATCGAGATACTCGTACGTCGCGCCGAGGCCTGCGGACTGCCACAGCTCGATGGGCCAGCTCGCCCGGGCCACCGCGTCGTCGAACTTGCGGCCGGACAGCACGTCGTCACGCGTCAGCTGATATCGGCCGACGATGCGCCGGCTCTCGCGGACACCGACCTGCGGTGCCACGTGAGAGACGAACGCGCGCTCGAAGCCCGGTAGCGTCTTCAGAAATTCGGTGAGGGCGAGCACGCGACGGCGGCCTTCCGCCTCCGCCGCGGTGAGAAAGTCGCGCCGCTCGGACACCGCATCGACGATGCCGTCCAGCGCGAGCTTGCCGATGACCTCTCCGGGCTGCGAGGAGGCGCCGAGCGTCAGGTTGGACGCGCCTGCCGGAATTCGTCCGTCCGCCTCGGCGGCGACGAGCGCTCGAAGCACCGCCACGCGCGGGCCGGCGCCGAGCGCCTCGCACTCGACGTGCTGCAGGACGAACACGAGCGCCGGCAGCTGCCGCTCGGACAGCGGAGCGGCCTCGGTGGCCGCGCCCGCGTGAGCGGCGACGACACCGTCGCCGCTCGTGTCGATCACCGCGCCGACCCGCATGTCGAGCGTCCGCTCGGACGTCCCGACGCGCAGCACTTCGATGCGACCGCCCCGTGCGGTGTCGGCGCCGACCAGATGCGCGTGCAGGTACACGTCGAGCCGCGGCGTGGCGGCCGCCACCTCGTCGGCGAGGCAGGCGAATGCGAACGGCGTGTAGGGCAGGACGAACGTCCGCCCGCGACGAACGGGCTTCTGGCAGCCGGGCATGGCCGACAGTCGGCGCGCGAACGTGTCGGCGAAGCCCTCGTGGAGCGGCTCGGCACTCCCCGACGGCGAGGCGTGATAGAGGCCGCAGATCGTGCTCACCATTCCCGCCGTCGCCATGCCGCCGAGGAAGCCGTAGCGCTCGACGAGCGCGGTGCGAGCGCCGGCGTTGCCGGCGCCGACCGCTGCGGCCAGGCCGGCGGCGCCGCCTCCCACGACAACGACGTCGTAGCTCACGACGCTTCGATCCACCCCATCTCCTCGCGCACGGTCTCCACGATACGCGTCACGTCGGGATCGGTCACCACACCATCGATCCAGGCCACGACGAGGTTGCTCCGGCCCGCGCAGCGGTTGAAGAATACCCCGATCCCCGGCCGGGGCGGAACGGCCGGGACGTGGTAGGCGTTCGTGACGCGACGGCCGAAGCAGCACGCCAGCGCCGCCGGAAAGTCCGTCACGTCCGCGCAGTTGAACGAAAAGATTCCGCCGCCGGTCCACTGCAGCGCGCGGCGGACCATCGTGAGCGGCCGATACTGCAGAAAATCCATGGCGACGTCATTCGCCTCGATCTGTCCGCCACGGACCGCCTCGGCCATCTGCGCGCGCAGCGCGCTGGCGAGTCGCGGCACGTCCGCCGTATCGGAGGGTTTGAAGCGAGCGAAGTGGAACGCGAGCATGTTGCCGAAGGTCGGGCCGAGGTCGCCCTTGGCGCGCAGGTCGACCGCGATCGGAAGCACGAAGGGCACGTCCGGAACGTGGCGTTGCTCCCGGAGCCGGCACATCGCCTTGCCGACCACCGCCAGTCGCCACCAGATCTCTCGCGTGAGACGCGACGGCGTCTGCCTCGACTCGCACTCCGCGAACGTCAGCTGCCGGAACCGTACGCGGCCGGGCTGACCCTTCGCCGGCGACACCGGCTCGGCCCGCGGCAGTGTGCGCATGTACTCGAGGCTCTTGCGGGCCAGGCGCCCACGCTCGCTGAACGGCCGCTCGTCGGCGCTGCGCACGAAGCTTGGCGGCCCATTGCGCCACGGCCCTTCGCCTCCGGCCCGGTCGAGCTGCACCAGGTGATGAAGCAGGTTCTGGGCTCCGCGCGGATCCATGAGCGGATGAAACCACGTGAGGACCAGCACGCCGCCGACGCCGGGGGCGCCCTCGAGAATCAGGAACCGAAGCGGCGGCTCTCGACGCGGATCGATCGCGGCGTTGAGCTCGGCATCGATCGCGTGCCGCAGGTCCTCGGCCGTCGGGACCACCCGCCGGCGCACCGGCGGCACCGTGCCGGCGGATCGCCGGCTCGCCGACCAGTGGAGCTTGCCCCACGGAAACGGCCGCCGCAGCCGCGCCGCCGGCCACGGACACAGTCGCAGGAATCGCTCGAGGCTGGCGCGCACCCGCTCGGGATCCGGCGGCGCATCGCACTCGAGGACCAGGACCGCGTTGTTGCTCGAGACGGCATTTCCGGTCGAGCTCAGCGCCATCAGGACGAGGTCGGCGCCGCGAAGGGGAAGCCGCCGGGCCCGGGCTCCCGAACGGCGAAGCGCTACGAGAGGCCTCGTCGCCGACAGATGTAGTCGGCCAGGCTGCGAGGCGATCTGAGATTATCGGCCACCAGATCCTCGTCCGGCATCCAGAACCCGAATTCCGCCTCCACGAAGAGCAGCACCTTCAGCAACGCCATCGAATCGACGCCCATCAGCTCGAAGTCGTCTTCCGGCCGGATCTCGCGCCCGCGGGCCATGATCTGCTCGTTGACGAAGGCCGTGAGGGCGAAGGCGACGGCATCTTGCTCGAGCCCGGCCGGCGGATTTCCCGTCGACATTTCCGGGATAGAACCTACAACCCCGGGGCCCGCGAGGTCAACGCGCGCGGTCGAGCCGGTGAGCGCCGATGATGGGCTGCGGGATCAGCGTAGATTGGGGGAGCCGCAGTGGTGCGCCGTCCATCTCGGGCGGCACGGCAACGCCGGCCGTCGCCAGGATCGTCGGCGCCACATCGAGGATCGAGCCGCCCACCAGCGTCGTGCCGGCGCCGATGCCCGGCCCAGTCGCGAGGAGGAAGCTGCTCGGCGTGTGCGAGCCGGTTCGCGCGTCCTGGCGCGGGATCGTGAGCGTGCCGAAGCGTGGCGACCGCACGGCATTCCACACGAACGACGAATCCCAGAGAACCGCCAGGTCCGGCATGTCATCGACGTACGGGCCGTGACAGACCTCGTGCATCAAGGTCACCTTGGCGGCGACGGGTCGTCCCGTCACCGGGTCGGTAAGCTCGCCCAGGGCGGCCGCGATGTCGCGACACACCCGCCGGTATTCGTCTCCGGGGGCGATGATGCCGTCGCGATCGCGGCCGGCGACAGAGAGCCGGATGGTGCCGACGATCTCGTTGTTCGGGACGGCGAACGCGCGGCGGCGCCGGTAGCGGCGGCCGCCGGCGTACCAGAGGAAGAGCAGCTCGTTCTGCAGCGCCCGCGGGAGCGCTTCCTTGACGGCGTACTGCCACCTCGATGGCACGGCCATCTTCACGATCCGCCAGGGATTGATCCGTCCGCGGCGCCTCGTGCCGGCGCGCGAGGCCGGCCGATCTTCACGCCCGTAACCGAGCAGGTCGAGGATCTCGTTGAGGTGCCACGACGCGTGGACGAGTGGCCCCATGCCATGCGGCGCGACGACCATCACTCGCGTGTCCGGGCCCGCCTCCTCGATCATCGCGCCGATCTCGCGGTCGATCGCGCGATACGTCTCCTCGAGCGAGCGCGCCAGGCCGCGCGGATCGGTCGGATCGTGTCGCGGATGCGATGGGTCCATGTCGCTCCAGAAATGGTGGCCCGCGCAGTGCGAGCCCGAAAAGGCGCACACGAACACGTCCCACGGCCGAGACGCCATGAGCCAGCGGAAGAGGCGTCCCTGTCCGCCGACGCCATCGACGATCGCCGCCCGCAGCTTCGCCCTCGCCCGCTGATCGAACGTCTCGCAGTCTCCGACGGGATGGCGCCCGACGCGCGCGACGACGTCCGCGACGAGCGACGGCGGGCTCGCCTGCAATCCGCCCTTCGTGTCGTGCGCGCCCCAGCCGAAGACATGAAACCCGTTCGGAACGTCGTGGAACGGCAGGTGCGGGACGTCGGCGACGCCGACGCGCTTGCCCGCGGCCGCGAGATGTCGCCAGAATGCCTCGCCGCGGAGCTCTTCGTCGGACGCGAACCGGAGCGAGGCGGTTGCCGGGTCGAACTGCACGTAGAAGTACTTCTCGAGTTTGCCGGGATTCACGCCGTAGACGAGCGCGGTCCAGACGGTGTCCGGCAGCGCATCGGCGACCGACGCCAGCTCGGCGGTGCACCCCTCCCGCATCAGGCGCTGGAACGTCGGCAGCACGCCGGCCGCCGCCCAGCGCTGCACCAGACGCCATTCCATCGCGTCGACGCCGATGCAGAGCTGGCGGACCGTCGCCCCGCTCAAGACGTCCCGCCCGACGTTCCGCGCCGCATCACGATGCATCGGATGACTGCCAGACCAACCATGACACCGACTCCTGACAGCTCGAGGTCGAGGCCGACGCAAGGTAGCATACCTGCTCGCCTCGCGTGTATCGTCCAGGTCGTTGTTGCTGTGGTGCGCCCGGCAGGAGTCGAACCTGCGACCCTCGGATTAGAAGTCCGATGCTCTATCCAACTGAGCTACGGGCGCGTCGGGGTCAACCGGTCGATTCTATCGCGGCTCCGGCGGCCGTTGTGGCGCAAGCCGGCGCCGCCCGCGTCGGCCTATCTCGGACAGTGGTCGCGGTTGCGCGGGTCGTTGACATGCCCGGCGATCGCCAGGCGCCGGCACGTCGTCTCACTCCAGCGTTCCGTGGAGGCGGCATCGTCCTGCGGCTGGGGCGGCGGCGTGTCGACGAAGACAACGCCGTCGTCCTCGAGACCGCGGAACCATTCGGGGCCGACCGGCTCCGGCTGCTCGGCGCGGGTCCAGCCGCGCATCTCCATGCACCCGCGATAGGGGCCGGCGGCCACATAGGCCTGCTTGCCGTCCGCGGACGGCTGGCCGACAGTCTTGACGCACGCGACATGGTCGCCCGTGAACGTGGAGTACGAGGCGCCGGGCTTCGTGTAGTAGTAGCGGCAACCCGTCAGCATGATCGCGACCAGCGCGAAGATGGCCGCCTTTCGCGCCGCGAGGATCGGCACCGGACGATCTTACCGCGCACCCGCCGGGAGCTTTGCGGGGTTTCGGCCGGGTTGCGTTTGGCGGGCGGCCGGGGGAGAGTGGCCGCAGGCGTTATACTCCCGCACCGAGGCGGTGACCATGGACAGCGCGAAGAGGCCGGGGCCGGAAAGCGAGACGACCGTGCGCTACTTCTTCGTCGTCGCGCGCCGGAGCCCCGAGATTCTGGCCCGTGTTCAGGAACGTCTGCACGGCGACCCGCGCATTGACGTCATCGCGGACCGCCGGGTCGTCGAGCGACGCCGGTGGACGGCGCCGCGCTTGCCGGAGCGCCGCACCGGCGACCGTCGCCGGCCGACGAACGTCTGGAACGATCTGACCATCTACCCCACCCTCGTCGCACAGCGACACGTTGCCTCCTACGACGAGCTGGAGCGCACCGCCGCGCGCGCGGCCGGGGAAGCGCAGGCGCTGAGCGTGGACAACGAGAGGCTGCGCGCGACGCTGGCCGATCTGGAGCGGCTGCTGGAGGCGCAGGTCACCGAAGACGGCCAGCTGCGCGCAGAGAACACCCGGCTGCAGCAGGACATCCTGGAGCTGCAGCGCCGGCTCACCGCCGCCCTCGCCGCGGACGCCGAGTTCCGCGCGGACGTGGCCGCCTTGCTCGGTCAGGCGGAGCAGGCGCTGGGCGGGCTGATCGCCGCCTTCCGCCGCTTCTCGGCCGACGGCGTCCACGGGCAGAAGGAGCCGCACCTCCGTAGTCTCTGAAGCCGTGCGACCCCGCAACGATCTGCAGCGAAGGCGTCTTTCATAGCGACCTCCACCGGCCCGTGCAAACTCCAGAAGTTCATGTCTCGTCGCGACTTACGGCACGTGACCGAGACGCAGAGGCCGGGACCGGATTTTGCACTGACGTTGTCGCGATGCGCGCGGCCGGTCCGATCCTCGAGCCACCCTCGATCTCCACAAGTCAGCTCGTGGATTTCCGGCGCGACGGTTTCCTCGTGGTCGAGCGCGTCACCACACCGGACGAGGTGGAGCGCATCGCCCAGATGCTGGCGCGCCTGTACGGCCGCTACAAGCAGTTCATCCGCGAGCGGCGCGCGTACGACCTCGCCGGCGGCACGAACGACATTCCGCAGATCCTCGAGATCAATCGCACGCTTCAGCTCGAGCCCGGCCTGGGCGCCACGCTGGCGTTTGCCCGATGCCGGGCGCTGGCGGAGATGCTGCTCGGCAAGACGGTCGAGTATCGCTTCGACCACGCGATCTACAAGCCGGCGTTCAACAATGCCGCCACCGCCTGGCATCAGGACGGCGCCTACTCGCTCGAGCCGAGGCTGGTGACCGCCCACTTCTGGATTCCGCTTCAGGACGTGACCGTCGAGATGGGTTGCATGCATTTCATCCCGGGCAGCCACCGTGAGGGGTTGCGTCCCCATCGCCGACGCAACGGCCACGCGCATGCGCTGGAGGTCGCGGGCGTTGACGCGACGCGTGCCGTGGCGTGCCCGCTGCGCGCCGGCGACGCCACCGTTCACGTCCCGCGCACGCTGCACTACACGGGACCCAACCTGACGCCCCGGCCACGCATCGCGTGGTCGCTCGAGTTCGGACCCCGGCGCGGTCTCGGCTTCCGCCTGTACGCAAAATCCAAGCTCGTCTGGCGCAAGACGCTGGACAGGCTCGAGACCTCTTCGTAGCGCAGGCCGCGCTGTGGCATGCTTGACATGCCATGGCCAACGCGGGCGCGCGCTACGCGATCATCGGCGCCGCCGGCCAGCTCGGCTCCGATCTCGTCAAGACGTTCCGCGCCGCTGGCACGCTCCTGCCGCTCACGCACCAGCAGATCGACATTCTCGACGCCGACCAGGCGGCACGGACGCTCGCGGCGCTGCGTCCGACGCACGTGGTGAACACCGCCGCGTGGAACCTCGTCGATCGCGCGGAGGACGAGCCCCGCGCCGCGTTCGCGCTCAACGCCGACGCGGTCGGCACGCTGGCGGCCGCCTGCGACCGCCTCGGCGCCACGCTCGTGACCTTTTCCACCGACTACGTATTCGACGGCACCAAGCGCACGCCGTACCTGGAGGACGATCGACCGAACCCGCTGAGCGCCTATGGCGAGTCGAAGCTGGCGGGTGAGCGGCTGGCTCTCGAGCGGTGTCCGCGGGCGCTGGTGGTGCGCGTGGCCGCGCTCTTCGGCGTCGCACGCAGCTCCGGCAAGGGCGGCGTCAACTTCGTGGAGACCATGCTCGGCGGTGCCGCTCGCGAGCGCCCGCTCCGCGTCGTCAGCGACCAGGTCACCGCGCCGAGCTACACGCCCCACGTGGCCCGCGCCGTGTGGCGGCTTGTCCTCGGCGAGGCGCCGCCCGGCATCTATCACGTCACCGCCGCCGGCGAGACGACGTGGTTCGAGTTCGCCACCGAGATCTTCCGTCGCGAGGGACTGTCGCCGTCGCTCACCGCCGTCACGGCCGCGGAGTTCGGCGCGCGCGCGCGCCGCCCCGGATATTGCATCCTCGGCCATGCGCGCCTGCGCGCGCTCGGCCATCCGGAGCCGCCGGTGTGGCAGGACGGCCTGACGGCGTATCTCGCCGAGCGTCGCGCGGTCAGCGCCGCGGTTCCGGGCGGCTCTTGACCCCGAACCGGCGGATCCCGGCGGCGACCAGCCACGGCGCGTGCCGGTTGAGGAACACGAACGCGCGAGCATGGCCGGTGGTGACCGCCTCGCGCCGGCGGCGCGCGACGGCCTGCACGATCTGGCGCGCCGCGCGCGCCGACGGCATGATGAGCCAGCCCGGTACGGGATCCGATGCCGCCTCCCGCAGCGTGCCGTCGTTGTCGACTCGACGGATCTCCGAGGCGACGTAGCCCGGGCTGATCAGCGTCACCGAGACGCCGGCGCGCACGAGCTCGTGGCCCAGCGCCTCGGCGAAGGCGCGGACGGCGAATTTGCTCATCGCGTACGGCGACGACCCGGGGGCCGCAATGTGGCCCGCGACGCTACCCATGACGACGATCCGGCCGCGCGTGCGCTTGACGTCTTCCAGCGTGGCGCGCACGGTGCGCACCACGCCGAACACGTTCGTCTCGAACTGGCGGCGATAGTCATCCACCGTGAGCCGTTCCACGGGTCCGACGACGCCGAATCCCGCGTTCGCGACCACGACGTCGATGCGCCCGAACGTGTCTCGCGTGACCGCCGCCGCCTTCTCGACCTCCGCGTCCTGGGTGACGTCGCAGTGCACGGCGATGGCGCGGCGGCCGGTCTGCTCGATCTCGTGCGCCAGCCGCGCCAGCCGCTCCACGCGCCGCGCGGCCAGCGCGACGTTGGCACCGTTCCGGGCGAATTCGCGGGCGAGAGCGGCGCCGATACCGGACGAGGCGCCGGTGATCAGCGCGCTCTGGCCCTCGAAAGTGGTCATGGACACGCGGACGCAGTATAAGTGGGGCGATGTCGCCCACGCCTCGACGCGTTCATCGCTGTCCCCGCTGCCGCAGCCTTCACATCGAGCGTGTGCCGCGCCGCGGGCTGTTCGAGCGCGTGATCTTGCCGCTGATGCTGCGACGCGCCTATCGCTGCCGCGACTGCAGCGAGCGCTTCCACGAGCGCCCGAGCTGACTCAGGGCGCCGACAGCGTGAGCGCTTCCTCCGCGTAGGCGGCCGCGATCTTGGCCTTGCGCACCGCATCGCCGTGGTCCTTCTTCGTCTTCGCGCCCTCATGGTGGGCCCGGGCTTCCGCGAGCGACTTCTTCGCCTCGTCGAGAAGTCCGCGCGTGTCGGCGGTGGGCTTCGCCGCCTCCGCCTTGCGGATCATGTCCTCCGCCTGCTTGATCACCACCGGGCAATTGAACGCCGACGCGACGCCGGTCGTCGCCGCGACGGCGGCCACGGCCAGCACGACCCCGCGGATTCTCATCGGCTGCCGATCCTCCTGGCCGGCGGGTACGCGCCGCCCGTGCCGGCGCAGACAGTTATAGCACGCACGGAAACGGGCGTCGGCTACAGCCCCTGCGCCGTCATTGCGCGGATCGTCTCGAGCGTCCGCTCGAGATGCGTCAGATCGACGGGCTTCACGATGTAATCGAGCGCGCCGCGGGCGAAGGCTTGCCTGGCGACGCTCTCGTCCTGCATGCCACTCACCATGACGACCTTCGCATGGGGCGCAAGCGCTCTGATGGCCGGCAACGCATCCAGACCGCTCAGACCCGGCATGTCGATATCGAGGAAGATCGCGTCCGGCGCGCCATGCGCCAGCAGTCGAAGCGCATCGGTCGCGTTCGTCACCGGGAATGCCTCGGCGCCCTGCAGCGACAGAAAGTCGCTGAGCACCTCGCTGACGCCAACGTCGTCGTCGACGAGGAGGATACGGAGCGTGCGAGGGCTGCGATCCGGCGGTGGTTCACCGCTCCCGACCGGCGTGGCGGGCGACGTGACGCCCGGCGTGACAGCCTCGAGGGCGAGCCGCAAGTCGTCCAACGTTCCCGGCTTCGCGAACACGGCCACGGCGCCGGCGGCCTTGGCCTGCCGCTCGACCTCCGGTTCGAGAGCGCCGCTGTACACGACGACGCGCGTGGCCGGTGCCAGCTCGCGAATTCGCTTCAATGCCTCGAGCCCGCCGAGCCGCGGCATGTTGAGGTCGAGCAGGACGGCCTGCGGGCGCTCGCGTTTCACGCACAGCAGCGCTTCGAGGCCGTTGGACGCGTGCAACACCTGGAATCCGTGGTCGCCGAGATACTCCGCGACCAGGTCGCGGATCTCGGCGTCGTCATCCGCAACGAGGACGCGACGACCATCAGACGTCACGGCGATTTTCCAGGTCTGCGCGTGCGCTCACGAAGAGGATCGCGCACGCGCGCGGCTGTTGCTCCGTCAACGTTGGTCGGGGTGAGAGGATTTGAACCTCCGGCCCCCTGCTCCCAAAGCAGGTGCGCTACCAGGCTGCGCCACACCCCGCCACGCTGCGCGCGATAGCGCGTCGAGCCGCGAGCGAGTATATCATCCGGCCAGCAGCGTCCGCGCCGCCCGCACGGCGAGCGCGCGATGGCTGACACCGGATTTTTCGGCATCGCCGAGCTCCGCGAACGTCCGGCCGAGCGGCGGGTAGAAGAAGACGGGGTCGTACCCGAAACCCCCCGTGCCGCGGGGCGCCTCGGCGATCAGCCCCTCGGCGAGGCCTTCCACCGTGCGCGGCGCTTCTGCCGCCGACACCACCGCGATGACGCAGCGGAATCGAGCGGTGCGGCGCTCCAGCGGAACGCCGCGCAGCCGCTCGAGGAGCAGTGCCGTCCGGCCAGCGTCGTCCAGTCCCGGACGGCCGAAGCGAGCCGAGCGGACACCGGGCCCGCCCCCGAGCGCGTCGACCTCGAGACCGGAGTCGTCGGC
>DATAOC010000162.1:0-22545 GCA_036265915.1 Candidatus Methylomirabilota bacterium
ATACTACATCAGATACGTCGACTTCTCAGCTACGCGAATTTGGCGTAGATCGACCTGATCTTCTCTTCTCCCCACTTCACGGCCGCCTCGAGATCGAGCCGATCGCTGCAGAACTGGGCGGCGGTGTCGATCATCACGAACTGCTGATACACCTCGTCGGCGGCCGGAGTCAGCGGGCCGGGGTAGCCGACGGTGAAATGGTACTCCGGCGACTTCTCGAGCGGCTTCAGCTTCGGATCCTCGCTGATGATCGGCAGCGGGCCCTTGGCGTACTTCTTCAGAAACGGGTTGTTGTACCCCGTCGACGCGCGGAAGGCGTCGGTGAAGTTCTCGGTCAGGCTCTCGATGAACGCCTTGGCCGAATCCTGGTTCTTCGAGAACCGCGTGATGCCGTAGGCCACGCAGTTGGCGAAGGACAGCCGGCCGGCCGGTCCCCGCGGCGATAGCTGGATATAGATCTTCTCGGCCAGCGCCTTGTCGGAGGACTCGATCGTCCGGTAGGCGCTGATCGGGTTGTGAATCCACGAGCCGCGCCCGGAGGCGAGAAAGCGGTTGTTCGAGGCGTCGTCCCAGGCGAGCACCTCGGGCGTCATCGTGTCCTTGTAGAGCGCCTTCAGGTACTTCAGCGCGTCACGGACCTCCTTCGAGTTGAAGGTGACCGTCTTGCCGTCCTTGGCGACTTCCGAGCCGCCATGGCACCACATGATGGCGCGCCACGAGTTGCGGGAGTCGTTGTGGTGGGCGAGCCCGATGCCGACCGGGAAGCCCTTGGCCTTCAGCTTGCGGCCGCCCTGTAGCAGCTCGTCCCAGGTGTCGGGGCCGTTCGGCATCCCGATCTCCGCCCACAAGTCCTTGCGGTAGAGGCCCGGGAAGTCGATGAAGTAGTCGGGGATCGAATAGAACTTGCCATGGTACATGCCGTAATTCTCGGCCAGCGGCGTCCATCCCCCGTGGCGTTGTCCCAGCTTGTCGGCGAGGTCTTGGACTTCCAGCAGCGCGGGTGCGAACTTCTCGGTGCCACTGCCGGCGAGCTGGACGATGTCGTGGCCGGACTGGGTGGCGACCTCAGCCGCGATCTTCGACGGCAGATTCAGATGCGGGATGTGATCAATCACGGCGTTGACGTTGTTTTTCGCCGCCCAGGCGGCGACGAACTGGTCGAGCCACTTGTCGTAGGCGGGCACGAAGTGGCTCCAGGCCAGGATCTTGAGCTCCTTCGTCTGCGCCCACGCCGGGCGCAGCCAGGCGTGCGGCGCGACAGCGGCGGCGGTGACGGTGGTCGAGGTCGTGAGGAACTGGCGTCGGGTCAGCGTGGGCATGTCGCCCTCCATATGACCGGGCCGGGCACGGCACGCGGCGGGCGGGAGAGCCCCGCCCGCCGCCGCGGACGTCAGGCGAACTTCGCGTGAATGGCCTTGATCTTCTCTTCCCCCCACTTGACGGTCTGCTCGAGATCCATCTTGTCGGTGCAGAACTGCGCGAGCGCGTCGACCAGCACGAACTGCTGGTACACCTCGTCGGCGGCCGGAGTCAGCGGGCCCGGGTAGCCGGTGGTGAAGTGGTACTCCGCATCCTGCTCGAGCGGCTTGAGCTTCGGGTCCTCGCTGATGATCGGAAACGGCGGCTTGGCGTAGTTTTTCAGGAACGGCATGTTATAGCCGGTGCTCGCCTTGGCGCCCTCGCGGTAGTTGTCCACGAGCGCCTCCAGAAAGCCCTTGGCGCCGTCGACGCTCTTGCTGAACTTGGTGATGCCGTATGCGCGGCAGTTCGCGAACGAGCGGCGCGCGGCCGGGCCCTTCGGCGACAGCTGCACGTAGATCTTGTCCGCCAGCTCCTTGTTCGAGCTCTCGATCGTTCGGTACGCGCTGATCGGGTTGTGGATCCACGAGCCGCGCCCCGAGGCGAGGAACCGGTTGTTGGAGGAGTCGTCCCAGGCCAGCACCTCGGGCGTCATGCAGTCCTTGAACAGCGCCTTGTTGAACTTCAGCGCCTCGCGCACCTCTTTCGAGTTGTACGTGATCGTCTTGCCGTCCTTCGCGACCTCGGCGCCACCGTGCGACCACATGATCGCGCGCCAGGACGCGCGCGAGTCGTCGTGATGGGCGAGGCCGATGCCGATCGGCGAGCCCTTGGCCTTGAGCTTCATGCCGCCCTTGTGCAGGTCGTCCCAGCTGTCGGGGCCGTTCGGCATTCCGACTTCCGTCCAGAGATCCTTGCGATACAGCCCGGGGAAGTCGATGAAGAAGTCGGGGATCGAGTGGAACGTGCCGCTCTTGACCTTCGAGTAGTTCTCGGCGAGCGGCGTCCAGCCGCCGTACTTCTTGCCCAGCTTGTCGGCAAGATCCTGGACGTCGAGCAGCGCGTCCGACCACTTCTCCGTGCCGGAGCCGACCAGCTGGACAATGTCGTGGCCGGACTGGGTGGCGACCTCGGCCGCGATCTTGGCCGGGATCTGCAGGTGCGGGATGTGATCGATGATCACCCGCACGTTGTTCTTGGTGCCCCACTGCTCCGCGAAGCCGTCGAACCACTTGTCGTAGGAGGGGACGAAATGGCTCCACGCGAGCACGCGCACTTCCTTGCTCTGCGCCCACGCCGGGCGGATCCACACGTGGGGGAAGGCGGTCGCCGCTGCGGCGCCCGCGCCGGCGATGCCGATGAACTGCCGTCGCGAAACCTGACTCATCTCTCTGTGTCCTCCTTGCGCGATGACGGCCTCACTTCAGCGCCCCGGCCGTGAGGCCGTGAATGAAATGGTCGAGGCTGAACGCGTACACGATGGCCACCGGGAGGGCGCCGATGAGCGCGCCCGACATGAGTGAGCCCCAGTAGAAGACGTCGCCGCGGACCAGATCCGTGGTCACGCCGTAGGAGATCGTCTTGTTGGCGGATGCGGACACGAACGTGAGCGCGTAGATGTACTCCTGGTACGTGAGCGTGAACGCGAAGATTCCGGCGGTGATGATGCCGGGCACGATCACGGGCAGGATGATCATCCGGAATGCCTGCAGCCGGGTGCAGCCATCGATCTGCGCGGACTCCTCGATCTCGCGCGGCACCGTGCGCACGAAGCCCATGAGCAGCCACGTGCAGAACGGCAGCGTGAACGACGGATAGACGGCCACCAGTGCCCAGATGGAGTCGGTGAAGCCCAGCCCGCGCACGAGCTGCGAGAGCGGCAGGAACAGCAGGGTGGGCGGGATCAGGTACGACAAGAACATGCCGGTCGACAGCGTCTGGCTGCCCCAGAACCGCATGCGCGCCAGCGCGTACGCGGCCGGCAGCGCGAGGGCGAGCGTGATGAGCACCACCAGCACGCCGATCAGCAGGCTGTTCTGCAGCCAGGTGAGGAACAGCGTGCCCTCCAGCAGCAGCTTCACGTGAGCCAGGGTCGGCGGCTCCTTGAACCAGAAGGGCGCGGTGGTGAGGTTGTAGAGATCGCTGTCGCGCTTGAAGGCGGTGATGAGCATCCAGTAGAACGGGAACAGCACGACGAAGAGGTACGGCGAGAGGGGGAGGTACGGACCGTAGTCCTGCCGGATGCGCCGCCAGAGCCGCTGTCGCGTCACCTCACTCCCTCCTCAAGAACCGCAGCATGACGATGACGATGGCGGCCAGGAACGGAAAGATGAAGAGCGTGATGGCGGCGCCCTGTCCGATATCGCCCGCATTGATGCCGATGTTGTAGGCGTACGTGCCGAAGACGTGCGTGGTGTTGTACGGGCCGCCCTGGGTCAGCAGCCAGACGGACGAGAAGTCCGTGAACGAGAACACGATCGAGTAGAGCAGGCCGACGAACAGGATGGGCCGGATCATCGGCACCACGACGTAGTGAAAGCGGCGCAGCGGCCCGGCGCCGTCGATCTTGGCGGCCTCGATGATCTCCTGGGGCACGGCGGTGAGCGCGGCGAGCAAGATGACCGCCGAGAAGGGAAAGCCGCGCCAGACGTTCATGATGATGACGGACCACATGGCGAGACCCGGCTCGCCGAGCCACTGCCACGGATAGTCGATGAGCCCGACCCGCATCAGCATCCAGTTGATGACGGAATAGAGGGAGTCGAACATCCATTTCCAGGCGAGCGAGGACAGCGCGATCGGGATGACGAAGGGAATCAGGATGAGTCCCTGCACGACGCGCTTGCCCTTGAAGGTGCGGTTCAGCGAGAAGGCGAGCGGCAGCCCGATGAGCAGCCGGATGATCTCGGAGCCGAAGGTGAACACGAACGAGTTGCGCACGGTCTGCCAGAACGTCGGGTCGGCGAAGAGCCGCTGATAGTTCTGCAGCCCGACGAAGTGGTACTCCGTGGAGCCGACCCGCGCGTTGGAGAGCGACAGGTAGATCGACATGATGAACGGATAGGCGATGAAGAAGGCCAGGTAGAGGAAGGCCGGGCCGATCCACAGGAAGCCCTGCACGCCCTCGCGCGCGGCCCAGCTGCCCCGCACGGCGACGCGCGTGGCGGGGACGGCGACGGCGGCTTCGACGTTCTGGCCGTTGGCCACGCCGCTAGCCCTTCACGGACCCGGTGAGCCCCGTCACGTAGTACTCGACGAAGAAGGAGTACACGAGCGCGACCGGCACCGAGCCGAGCAACGCGCCCGCCATGAGCTGTCCCCAGAAGTAGATGTCGCCGCGGATCATCTCGGACACGACGCCGACCGGCACCGTCTTGCGTTCGGGCGAGGAGAGGAAGACGAGCGCATAGATGAACTCGTTCCACGACAGCGTGAACGCGAAGATCCCGGCCGACAGGATCCCGGGCACCGCGATGGGGAAGATGATGCGTGCCATGGCCCCGAACCGGGTGGCGCCGTCGATCCGCGCGCATTCCTCCAGCTCCTTGGGGATCGTCTTGAAGTAGCCCATCAGGAGCCAGGTGCAGAACGGGATGAGGAAGGTCGGGTAGGTCAGGATCAGCGCCCACGGCGTGTTGCCGAGCTGGAAGTTCCGGATGATGTCGGCGAGCGGGATGAACAGCAGCGTCGGCGGCACCAGGTACGTCACGAAGATCGACGTGCCCAGCATGCCGGCCAGCGGGAATTTCAGCCGCGCGAGCGCATAGCCGGCCAGGAGCCCGCAGAAGAGCGAGATGGCGGTGGAGATGACGGCGATGAAGAACGTGTTCCACAGCCAGTACGGGAACGTCGTCTTGGCGAACAGGTCACGGAAGTGCTCGAACGTGGGATGGAGCGTCCAGAAGGGCGTGTTGTTGACGGCGCGCCACGACCGGTACAGCTCGGCGTCGGGGCGGATGGCCGTGATCACCATCCAGTAGAACGGAAACAGCGTGCCGATGATGAAGAGCGTGAGCGGGATGTAGAAGAAGACCCACTTCTTCCAGGCCCGCTCGATGACCATCTATCGAGGGCTCCAGGTCGGGTAGAGCCGTGGGTGGCCTGTTCGAGACGCGTGTGGCTCCGACACGCCCGGTCGTATCGCTGTGGACGCTCCCGGCACGAGATCGCGTCCCACTACGCGCCCTCCAGCTTGCGGAGATATCTCAGCTGCACCCAGACCACGATGAAGAGGACGGGGAGCATGAAGAGCGAGATGGCCGCGCCTTCGCCGAGGAGGCCGGTGGCGACGCCGATCTGGTAGGCGTAGGTGGCCAGCAGGTGCGTCGAGTTCGCGGGGCCGCCGCCGGTCAGAACGTAGATGAGCTGGAAGTCGGAGAAGGTCTGGATGATCGAGAACACCACGACCACCAGCGTGACCGGCTTGAGCAGCGGCCACGTGACACGCCAGAAGCGTTGCCAGCCGTTGGCGCCGTCGAGCGACGCCGCCTCGTGCAGGTCGGGGCTGATGGTCTGCAGCCCCGCCAGCAGCGTGATGGCGAAGAACGGCATGCCGCGCCACGTGTTCACGGCGATGGCGCACCACATGCCGTAGACGCCGTCGGACAGGAACGGGATCTTGTTGACGATGAACCCGGTGCGATAGAGCAGCCAGTTCAGCACGCTGAAGGTCGGATCGAACATCCATCGCCACGCGAACGTGGACAGCACGGTCGGGATGATGAAGGGCAGCAGCATCGAGGCCCGCACCAGGCGCTTGCCGCGGAAGTTGCGGTTGAGCAGCAGCGCCAGCCACATGCCGAGGGCCAGCTTGAAGATCGTGGCCCAGAACGTGTAGAAGAAGGTGTTCCGGAACGCCGTCTGGAAGATCGAGTCGTTCCACGCCTTCACGAAGTTGCGCAGCCCGACGAACTCCCCGACGTTGCCGACGCTGGTGCTCGAGAGCGACAGCCACACGCCCATCACGAACGGATAGGCGATGAAGACGCCGAGCAGCAGCACGGTGGGCGCCAGCAGCACGGCCGCCAGCAGGCCCTCGCTCTCCAGCAGCCGCACGGGGTGCCCCGGCCGGGACGTGCGGGCGCGCGGCAGCGCGACCTGGAGGCCGGTAACGTCCGTCGACCCGCCCGCGATGGTCTTCTTCACGGCTTACCCGTAAATCTTTTGCAACTCAGCGGCCGCCCACTTCACGGCGTCCTCCGGCTTCATGCCCTGCACGCCCTTGGCGAATGTGTCGACGATCACGTACTTGCTGTACACCTCGGTGGCCTTGGCGGAGGGCGGGCCCGCAAAGCCCATCGTGCGCGAGTTGTCGGGCGCGGTGCGGAAGCCCTTCATCGGCTCGTCGATGGTGCTCCAGAGCGGGTGGCGCTCCCAGTACTTGGTGGCACCCACCGAAAACCCCTCGGCCACCTGGAACCAGCGGCCGAACGCGTCCTGTCCATGGAACCACTTCAGAAAGTCCTTCGCCAGCGTCGGGCTCTTCGTGTACTTCATCACCCCGTGCGCGAACGCCGTGTGGTAGCTGGTCGACCCCGCGGGGCCGACCGGCAGCCGCGCGTGCTGGATGTCGCGCACCAGCGGCTCGCCACGCTCGTCCTTGATCTTCTCCTGCCCGCGCTTGGCGGCGATGTAGATCGACGCGCCGTTGAGCGTCGCGCAGATCTCGCCGCCGAGGAACGCGCGGTTGTTGTTCGTGTCGTCCCAGGCGAGGCCGCCCTCGTCGCAGGCGTCTTTCCAGAACGCCGTCATGAACTTCACGGCCTCGACCGAGCCCTTGCTGTCCAGCGCCGTCTTGCCGCTCTTGTCCGTCTCCATGCCGCCGAAGTTCCACAGCAGCGGGTACGCCCAGGACGGGGCGTCGCCGAAGGTGTGTCCGAGGGTCTGGCCGTAGGGATGCCCCTTGGCCTTGAGCTTGGCGCCGACCTGGCGCAGCTCGTCGTATGTCTTCGGGAAGCTCGAGACCCCGATCTCGTCGAACCACGATTTCCGGTAGGCGATCAGCCCTGGCACGATGCTGTGGGGCAGCGCCATGAACTTGCCGCCCACCCTGGCGTAGGCCTCTGACTGCTGGTAGAAGCCGCCCTGGTCCTTCGCCTGCCACGTCGCCAGCTCGCTCACATCGAGGAGGCCGTTCGCGTACAGGTGCGCCCAGTTGTGCAGCATGTGGATGATGTCCGGCCCGTTCTGTGACTGGATGGCGGCCGTGATCCGCGGCTGCAGGTCGTTGGCGTTGATGAACTCGAACTGGACGTCGGCGCCGAGCAGCTTGGATGCCTCGACGGCCTGCTTCTTCAGCTCGACGTCGCAGGCGGGAATGAAGTCGACCCAGCGGAGAATCTGCAGCTTCGAGCCCTGAGCAAAGGCCGGCGCACGGCCCGCCGCCGTCAGCGCGACGGCGGCGCCCGTGGTGCCCAGGAACGAGCGACGGTTGATTCCTCGTGGAGTCGTCATCGACTCCTCCGTGACGTCCGGCTCGGGTTCGCTGCGCTTACGCCTCGTAGATCTTCTTCAGCTCCGCGTCCGCCCACTTCACCGCTTCCTCGGCGGCCATGCCCTGCACGCCCTTGGCGTACATGTCGGTGATGATGTACTTGGTGAACGCCTCCGTCGCCTTGGCCGTCGACGGGCCCGCGTAGCCGAACAGGCGGGTGTTGCGGGCGGCGGTGCGGAACATCTTCAGCGGCTCGTCGAGCTTGCCCCACATCGGATCGGCTTCCCACTTCTTGGTGCCGCCGACCGAGTAGCCTTCCTGGGACGCGAACCACTTGCCGTAGTTCTCCGGCTTGTGCAGCCACCGCAGGAAGTCCTTGGCGAGCTTCTGGTTCTTGCTGTACTTCATGATCGCGTCCGAGTGGTTCAGGAACAGCAGGTAGGCGCCGCTGGGCCCGGCCGGTAGCGGCGCATGATCGATGTCCTGCCACATCGGCTCGCCCTTGTCGTCCTTGATCTTGTCCTTCTGGCGCTTGGCGACGATGTAGATGGAGGCGCCGTTCAGCGTCGCCGAGATCTCACCGGCGTGGAAGGCGCGGTTGTTGTTCGTGTCGTCCCAGGCCAGACCGCCCTCGTCGCAGCACTCCTTCCAGAACGCCTGCATGAACTTGACGGACTCCACGGCGGCCTTGCCGTTCAGCACGACCTTCTTGCCGCTCTTGTCCGTCTCGGCCCCGCCGAATGCCCACAGCATCGTGTACGTGAAGGTCGGAGCGTCGCCGAAGGTATGGCCGAGGGTCTGTCCGTAGGGCTTGCCCTTCTTCTTCAGCACGCTGAACACCTTGCGCGCCTCGTCCCACGTCTTCGGATACTGGCTGGCGCCCGCTTCCTTGAGGAACGACTTCCGGTAGGCGACGGCGTTGCCGACGATCGAGTGCGGCAGCGCGAGCCACCGGCCGTCGATGACGTCGGCGGGCGGATAGATGTCGTAGAAGCCACCCTCGGCCTTCGACAGCTCGGTGGCGAGATCGCTGACGTCGGCGAGGGCGTTGTGGTAGAGCTGCGCCCAGTTGTACTGGAACATGAAGATGTCGGCGCCCGAGCCGGACTGGATGGCCGCGGTGATCCGCGGCTGTAGATCGTTCGCGTTGATCGTCTCGAGCTGGATCTCGGCGCCCAGCGCCTTCGAGGCCTCCGGCATCTGCCGCTTCAGCTCGACGTCGGACTCGGGAATGAAGTCCACCCAGCGCACCCAGTGGAGCTTCGTCCCTTGTGCCCACGCCGGCGCCTGCCGTGCGGCCAGGATCCCCTCGATCCCGCCGGTGGCCACCGCGGCCGCAGCTCCGGACACCTTCAGGAAGTGACGCCGATGCATCCCGTTCGCGCCCATGCGTGATCCTCCTTGATCTCTCAACGGGCTTCTCGCCCCGCGCGGTTCCGGACGGCCACGGGGCGCGGAAATTCCGATTGCCGAGGGTGAGCTAAACCTCCGAGAAAAGTGACGAAGTGATACCACCGAGCCTGCAGCCTGTCAACGGCTCCTCCCCGCGACCGCGCCGGTCATGGGGCCGTCGAGGCCGCGGCGATGGTGGCGCGGGCGAACCCGGACGGGCGACGGAACGTGAAGGCGAGACCGACGGCGGCGAAGGCGATCAGCGAGGAGCCGAGGAAGAGCCAGGCGTAGGCCCCGAGGCGATCGTAGATGATCCCGCCGGCCAGCGATCCTACGCCCATGCCGAGCGACGAGATCAGGAACACGGCGCCATAGGCGGTGCCCATGACCTTGTCGCCGAAGTACTCGCGGGTGACCAGCGCGTAGAGCGGCATGACCCCGCCGTAGGCGGTGCCGAAGACGACCGCGAGCATGTAAAAGCTCCACAGCTCGTGAGCCGCCAGGTACGCGGCGATCATCACGGCCTGCAGGGCCAGCCCGCCGATCAGCGTCCGCTTCACGCCGAGCCGATCGGCGATGAGGCCTCCGCCGATGCGGCCGCCGATCGAGGCCAGGCCCGACACGCCGAGGACGCTGGCGGCCGTCATGGCCGGGATGCCCTGATCGGTGGCGTGCGTGACCATGTGGAAGATCGGGCCGGAGTGCGCGGCGCAGCAGGCGAAGTGCGTCAGCGCGATGGCCCAGAACTGCGGTGCGCGGAGCACAGCGGCGGTGCCGGCGGACGGCACCGCGGCCAGCGACGGCCGGGCGCTCGCGTGGCCGGGCTCCTCGCGGATCAACAGCGCGGTCGGGATGATCACGAGCCACGCGAGGTCGCCGATGACCAGCATCGCGATCCGCCAGTCCCAGGCGTTCGTCAGCGCGCGCGCGAGCGGCGACATCAGCAGGATGCCGACACCGATGCCCGACGACACGAGGGCGACGGCCAGGCCGCGCTGGGCGCTGAACCACCTGGTCGCCGTCGAGGTGAGCGGCGCGTAGAACGCGCCGACGGCGAAACCCACGATGAACCCGAAGGCGACGTAGAACTGCCACAGGGCCTGCGCCTGGCTGGCGAGCACCAGTCCGAGGCCGAGCAGGAATCCGCCGGCGACGGCGACGCCGCGGCCGCCGATCCGGTCGGAGGCCGCGCCCCAGACGAACGAGCCGAGGCCCATCGAGATCCAGTTCAGCAGCGCGACCGTGGAGATCGCGCCGCGACTCCAGCCCATCGAGCGCTCGATCGGCACCAGGAACACGCCGAGCGAGAAGAGCGCGCCGATGCCGACGCAGATGATGGTGGCGGCGGCTGCCACGACCACCCAGCCATACGAGATTGCACGCTGACTCATGCGAGTCACCTACGATAGCATGCACGCCATGTCGTACCTCTCGTGGCCCGTCGCCGCGGGCGCCACCGTCGCCGTCCTCGCGCTGCTCTTCCGCCACGCGCTCTTCGTCGGCTTCCGCCGATGGACCGGCCACACCAACGACACCAGCCTGTTCCTGCAGGCGGTGCGCGTGCCGTCCATGCTCTGGTGCGTCGTGCTCGGCCTCTTCGTCGCCCTCGAGATGGCCGAGATGCCGGCGCGCGTCGGCGCTCAGATCAGCCGCGTGCTCGAGGCGGCCATCATCACGTCGGTCACCATGACCGTCGCGGGAGCGCTGGGCTCGCTGGTGGCCGCCGCCAGCGAGCGGCGCGCGATCGCAGTCGGCGTCACCGGGCTCGCGCGGACATCGGTGCGACTCAGCGTGCTCATCGTGGGCGCGCTCGTCTTGCTGTCGAGCCTCGGTATCGCCATCACGCCGCTGCTCACCGCCCTCGGCGTCGGCGGCCTTGCCGTCGCGCTGGCGCTGCAGGACACGCTGTCCAATCTCTTCGCCGGCATCCATCTGCTCGCCGACCGTCCCATCCGCGTCGGCGATTACGTGCGCCTGTCGCTCGAGAACGTCGAGGGCTGGGTGGTGGACGTGGGCTGGCGCTCGACGCGCATTCGCATGCTGCAGAACAACGTCGTGATCGTGCCTAACTCCAAGGTCTCGCAGTCCGTCATCACCAACTACGACCTCGACGAGACGCGCCTGGCGCTGTCCATCCGGGTCGGTGTGCCGTACAACGCGGACCCCGATCGCGTGGAGCGGCTGCTCGTCGAGGAGACGCTCGCCGCCGTCGGCGAGGTCGACGGCCTGCTCGCCCAGCCCCGGCCGTCGGCGCGGCTCATTCCCGGCTTCGGCGAGTACTCGCTCGACTTCACGCTGGTCTGCTGGGTGGCGCGCTTTCCGGATCAGTTCCAGGTGCAGCACGAGCTGCGCAAGCGCGTGCTGAAGCGGCTGCGCGCGGAAGGCATCGAGATGCCGTTGCCGACCGCGGTGCGCCTTCAGGGCCGCGAGGTGTGAGCGCGCGCTAGAGCTGGGGCCGCTCGCGGACGACGCCGAGGAGCGCCAGGCCGGCGAGCATCACGGCCGCCAGACCGAGCCAGGGGCCGCGAAAACCGCCGGCGAGGCTGACGCACCAGCCGAAGATCGGCGGGCCGATGGTGACGCCGAGCGACGAGATGGCCAGGCCGAGCCCGACCGCCGTTCCCGCCGTCCGCGGACCCGCGAGCTCCGCCATCAGCGTGTGCTGCACGCCGTTCCAGCCGATGCCGACGAACCCGAAGCCGAGGGCCAGGGGCCCCAGCCACCCGGCGCTCGTGCCGGGGCCGGTGTAGGCCAGGGCGATCGAGCAGAGCGCCGAGCCGCAGCCGGCGATGGCCAGTGTCACGCGCCGGCGTCCGCCGAACACGCGGTCGGACAGCACGCCGAACGCGACGCGACCGAGCACGCCGCCGCCCTGGGCGAGCGCGAGATAGCGGCTGGCCGCCAGCAGGCTGAGGCCGACGACGCCCTGCAGGTAGAGCGCGAGGAACGCCATCCACACCGTCTGCATGGCGGCGAAGACGAGCGTCGCGGCGGCGACGAGCCACAGGTCGCGGTTCGTGAGCACGAGCGCGATCGCGCCCCGCTCGCCCGGCTTGCGCGCGGGCGGGGCGGCGCCGGGCGGATCGCGGTAGACGAGGGCGGAGAGCCCGGCGCACGCGGCGATCGCGAGCGCAGAGGCCAGGATGGCGTGACGCCAGCCCAGCGCCACCGCCACCGCGGGCAGGATCGCGGCGCCGAGCATCCCGCCGAATGGCAGCCCGACCTGCTTGAGTCCGACGACGGTGGCGCGCTGACGCGGCGGGAACCACGACATCGCGGCCGTCGTGGACGCGGGATTCAGCGTGCCGTAGCCGACGCCCGCCACCGCCATCAGCACGAGCAGAAGGCCGTACGACGGCGCGGCGCTCACGACGACCAGGCCGGCGGCGATGATCACCTGGCCGAGGACGAGCGTCTTCGCCGTGCCCCAGCGGTCCGCGAGCACGCCGGCGAACAGCGACATCACGATGGGACCGATGTAATAGACGGACAGGAAGGAGCCGGCCTGCGTGAGCGTGAGGCCGAGATCGGTGCGGATGAGCGAGGCGATGGCCGGGATCCCGAGCGGTCCGATGTTCGCCACCGTCTGCGCTAGCACGATCACGGCCAGGATGACGAAGCGCCGGCGCGCCGGGTCGTCGCCGGCGGGCGTGGTCACGAGGCGGGGGCGCCGAGGCGGGCGGCGGCGGCGCGCAGATCCTCCTCCGTGTCGACGCCGATGGTCGCTTCCGTCGTCTCCACGACCGTGATGTCGATGCCGTTCTCGAGAAACCGCAGCTGCTCGAGCCGCTCGGTGCGCTCCAGGAACGATGGCGGCATGCGATGGAATGCCTCGAGCGCGGCGCGCCGGTAGGCGTAGAGCCCGATGTGCTTGTAGACCGGTGCGCCGGTGCCGTCGCGATCGTACGGGATCGGGTACTTCGAGAAGTAGAGCGCGCGGTGGTCGGCGTCGACGACCACCTTGTTCACGGCGGGATTCGGCTTCTCCGCCTCGGTGGCCCGGATCTTCAGCGTGCTCACCTGTGTGTCCGGATGCGTCACGAACGGATGCACGAGCTTGGCGATGTGATCGGGCGTGATGAGCGGCTCGTCGCCCTGCACGTTGACGTAGACGTCGGCCGCGCGGCCCTGCGCGACTTCCCAGACGCGGTCGGTCCCCGACGGGTGCTCGGGCGACGTCAGCACGGCCGGGATGCCGTGCGCGCGGCACACGGCAGCGATCTCCTCGGCGTCGGTGGCGACGAGGACGTCGCCGAGCAGCGGCGAGCGCCGCGCGGCCTCGTGGACCCAGCAGATCAGCGGACGGCCGCCGATCTCGCGCAGCACCTTGCGCGGCAGCCGTGTGGACGCCAGCCGGGCCGGAATGACGCCCAGGACCTCGAGGGTCATCCGAACGCGCGCATCGTGCGGAGCAGGGTCGCGCGCGGCTCGGCGCCGGCCGGCGTGAACGGCAGCGCCACCGGCATGGTCAGCCCCGCGCGTGCGAAGTCCGCGAAGCGGGCGCGGACCGCGCTCTCGTCCCCGACCACGCCGAGGCCGTCGAGGAACGCGGGCGAGACGTGCGTCACCGCCCCCGCGCGGTCGCCGGCCTTCCACGCGGCGTTCACGGCCTCGACCTCGCGCGCGAATCCCGCCGTGCGAAAGAAGCTCGCGTAGACGTCGACGATCGTGTAGCCCGTGATCTCCCGGGCGAGGGTGGCGCGCGCGGCCGCCGCGTCGTCGGTGACGCAGGTGCGGATGAAGGCGGCGATCTCGAAGTTCGCCAGCGTGCGTCCGGCGCGCTTGGCGCCGGTCTCGAGGTGCCGGATGGAGGCGGACACGGCCTCGGGGGGTATCCAGTTCAGCACCACGCCATCGGCGATCTCGCCGGCGAGCTCCAGCATCTCCGGTCCGAGCGCGGCCAGCACGACGCGGGGCGGCGGGGAGGGCGGCGGCGTGGTGAGCCGGAAATTCCGGAGCCGGTAGAACCGGCCCTCGAATGTCACGCGCTCCCCCCCGGCCACCATGCGGATGATCTGCACGGCCTCACGGATCTGCGCGAGCGCAGGCGAGAACGGCAGGCCGTGCCACTGCTCGACGATGATGCGGCTCGAGAGCCCGAGGCCGAGGGACACGCGGCCGGGAGCGAAGTGCGCGAGCGCGGCCGCGCTCATGCCGAGCACGACCGGCGTGCGTGTCTGCACCGGAACGACTGCGCACGCCACGTTCAGGCGCTCGGTGCGGCTGGCGATCATCGTCATGACGGTGATGGCGTCCCAGCCCGAGACCTCGCCCGTCCACGCCGTGTGGTAGCCGCGCGCCTCGACCTCCCTCGCGATGGCCGTGAACTCGTCGGGTGGCAGGGCGGCGGCGCTCGACAGGACGAACCCCATGCGCGTGGCCGGCGCGGCCGTCATGGGACGGCAGTATAGCGCGGGCACTCGGCTGGAATGCCGGCCGTGCCCGGCTAGCGAAGCGTGTAGAGATACGCGGCGATGTCGCGGGCGTCACGCTCGCTGACGCCCATCTCGGGCATCGGGGTGCCGGGCCGGATCAGGCGCGGGTGCTGCAGCCAGCGCACGAGATGGTCCGGCGCGTTCGGCGCACCGGCGACGTAGCTGCGGCGCGCCAGCTGCTCGAGCGGTGGTCCGACAGAGCCGACCGCGCCTTCGACACCCGGGATGCTGTGACAGGTCGGGCAGCCGTAGGTGCGCATGGCCTGGCGGCCGTGCGCGGGGTTGCCGCCCGTCATGCCGGCCGCGGTGGCCGCCGCGCGGTTGCAGCCACCGGCGCCGAGCGCGGCCAGCAGCGCAGTCGCGACGAGACCGAGCGCCACCGGTCGTCGCGCCCCGGCGCGCAGCCAGCCGCCGAGCACCGCGAGTGCGATGGCCGTGAGCACCACGCCGGCCGGCACCCACATCAGCAGCCCGGCCAGCTGCTGATCCTCGAGGGTGGCGCCGCGGAACCACGGCCGCGGCGCCAGCGCGAGCAGCGCGCCGAGGCCACCCGCGTGGAATGCGGTCACGAAGAGCCACAGCGCGCCGACGACGCGCGTGCGCCCACGGACGACCGACCACCAGAGCCACGCGGCGCTGCCGAACAGCGTCGTGTGGGCGACGGCGTGAATCCACGCGCGCTCGAGCGCCACGTCGTACAGCGGCGGAAGGTGCCAGAGCCACAGCGCGGTCGCGTGCACCGCGCACGCCAGACCCGGGCGCGGCGCGAACAGCATGCGCTGGAAGGGAAGCGGCCTCGCCCGCGCCGCCGCGATGACGGTCAGCGGTCGGCCGACCGCCAGCAGCGGCGCGGCCACGACGATCAGCAGCGTGTGCTGCGCCATGTGCGCCGTGAGGCTCGTCCCGGCGAGCGTGTCGAGCGGCGGCAGCAGCGCGGCGGCCGCCGCCAGCGCTCCCGCCGCGGCGGCCAGGGTACGGCGGATCGGCCAGCGCGCTCCGAGACGCCACGCGGCGCGTCCGTATAGCCAGGCGACGGCCAGCGCGACGATGGCGAGCGGGGCGCGCAGCGTCCACGCCGCGGTGCCGGGCTCGCCGGTGTGGGCGGCCGCGAGCCCGGGCAGGCCGAGCGTGACCAGCGTGACGCTGGCCGCGGCAGCCCGCGCGGCGAGACGATCTCGTGCCGTCACTGGCATGGCGGCAGGAAGAACAGCGGCACGATGCCGGCGATGAGCACGAGCAGGAAGAACGCGCTGGTACCGAGGCCCGTGAGCGCCATGAAGTGCGCGCGAGCGGTCGGTGTGGGCGGAGGCGACGGCATCGCGCCGATGCGCCGCCACGAGCGCCAGGCGGTGAGCGCGGCCGCGGCGCCGAGCGCCACGGCGACGACGGCGATGACGGGCAGGCCGATCATCCCGGCCGTGGGCCGGCGGCACGCGAGCGGGACGAGCGCGTACGCCGTCTGCAAGTAGACGAGCCAGGCGAGCGGCGCCAGCACGATGCCGAGCCAGAGGCGCCCCACGCTCATAGCCAGCGCGCCCCGAGGAAGACGAGCACGTAGACCGCGAGCCACGTCGCGACGGTGAAGTACCAGAACAGCGCGTTGACGTGGGCGTCGACGTAGTCCTTGCGCTCCACGTCGCCACGCACGAGCACGGCCAGAATCAGCGCATTCTCGACGGTCGAGGTGATGACGTAGAGCGCGTGCATGCCGAGGAGGAGCCACACGAGCGAGCCATAGGCGTTCGTGTTCCACCGACAGTGCAGCGCGCCGGCGAACTGCAGGGATCGAAGCCCGAGCGACGCGAGCCCGAACAAGGTCACCACGGCGAGGCCGATCACGACCGGCCCGCGCTGCTCGCGGCGCGCCGCGCGATCGACGAGAATCATGGGCCACAGGCTGACGAGCAAAGCGATCAGCTCGGCCGTGGCCGCGCCGAGCGCGGGCGGATCCGTGCCCGCCGGCGGCCACTGATCGAAGTTGCCGCGCAGGTACAGGTACGACGCCGCCACGAGCGCCAGCGCCGTGCCCTCGATCGCCATCATGCCGACCACGCCCCACCACAGCGGCGCCTTCGCGCCGAAGGCGATCGACGGCAGGTCCGACACGTCGAGCGAGCGGCGAATCATGCCGACGTGCGCGCCTCGCCGCTCGGCTCACCGCGCGGCCAGAACCAGCCGGTGAGGGTGATCGCGCACAGGATGGCGCCGATGGTCACGCCCCACGGGGTGAAGATGGCCGTGATGATCCCGATGCCGGCGCCGACCGCGGTCAGGAACGGCCAGATGCTGCCGCCGTCGAGGTGCTGGCGGTGGTCCGGCGTCGCGTCGATGGCGTCCGAGACGAGGATCTCGCGGACGTCGTCACGCAGGCCCGTGACCACCGGGCGGTCGGTGGCGGACCACAGCGCGTCGTGGTCGTCGACGGTCGGGATGTAGGCGAAATTGTACGGGGGCGGCGGCGAGGTGGTCGCCCACTCGAGCGTCGAGGCGCCCCACGGATTGTCGCCGGCGGGAGCGCCGCGCGTGAGCGTCCGGACGACGTTCACCAGGAAGATCACGAACCCGATGGCCAGGATCGCCGCTCCGATGCTGGCGAGCAGATTGCCGGTCGCCCAGCCAGTCTCGGGGAGGTACGTGTAGACCCGGCGCGGCATGCCGCCGAGCCCGAGCAGGTGCATCGGGAAGAACGTCAGGTTGAAACCGACGAAGAGGACGGCGAAGCTCCAGCGACCGAGCCGCTCGCTCGGCATGCGTCCGCTGAACTTCGGCAGCCAGTAGAGGATGGCGCCGAGCAGCGGGAAGACGGCGCCGCCGATGAGCACGTAGTGGAAGTGGGCCACCACGAAGTACGTGTCGTGGACCTGGCGGTCGAACGGCACGGAGGCCTGCATCACGCCGGTCAGCCCGCCGGCGACGAAGATCGCGATGAAGCCGCAGCAGTAGAGCAGCGGCGCGCGCATCACCAGCCGCCCGCTCCGCAGCGTGGCCAGCCAGCAGAAGACCTGAATGCCGCTCGGGATCGCGATCATCATGCTGGCCGCGGTGAAGAAGCTGGCGCCGAGCTGCGGCAGCCCCGTCGCGAACATGTGATGGACCCAGAGGCCAAAACCGAGGAAGCCGGTGGCCACCAGCGACAGCACCATGGCCGTGTAGCCGAAGATCGGCCGTCGCGCGAACGTCGACACGATCGTCGACACGAAGCCGGTCGCGGGAATGAAGATGATGTAGACCTCGGGGTGGCCGAAGAACCAGAAGAGATGCTGCCAGAGCAGCGGATCGCCGCCCTCCGCCGGGTTGAAGAAGTGGGTGTCGACGAGCCGGTCCATCGCCAGCATCGTGCTGGCGACCATGATGGCCGGCATCGCGAAGATCACCATGAACGCCGTCACCAGCATCGCCCACACGAAGAGCGGCATCCGGTGCAGCGCCATGCCCGGGCAGCGCAGCTTGAAGGTGGTGACGATGATCTCGACGGCGGCCACCAGGGCCGCGATCTCGGTGAACGTGATGAGCTGCGCCCATATGTCCACGCGCTTGCCGGGCGAGTAGCCGGGGCCGGCGAGCGGGACGTAGGCGAACCAGCCGGCGTCGGGGCCGATGTTCAGCACGAACGCGACCCACACCATCAGGCCGCCGATCAGGAAGATCCAGTAGCCGAAGTTGTTCATCCGCGGGAAGGCGACGTTGCGCGTGCCGATCATCAGCGGAACGATGTAGGTGCCGACGGCCTCCATGATCGGAACCGCGAACAGGAACATCATCGTGCTGCCGTGCATGGTGAAGATCTGGTTGTAGAGGTCGGGGCCGACCACGTGCATGTCGGGCCAGGCGAGCTGCAGCCGCATGATCGCCGCCAGCACGCCGCCCAGCGCGAAGAAGCCGAACGCGGTGATCATGTAGCGGATGGACACCGACTTGTGGTTGGCGCTGGTGAGCCAGCCGACGAGCCCCGGCGGCTGCCCCCAGATCCTCGCGAGCGATTCCCGGTCGACGGGCTCGTGCGCGATCTCGAGCGCCCGCGCCGGCACGCTCACCGCAGGCCTCCGAGATACGCGAGCAGCGCCTGGAGATCGTCTGCGCCCAGGCTGTTGGCCGGCATCCGCGTGCCCGGCTTGACACTCTGCGGATCGACGATCCAGCCCGCGAGATGGCCCGGCGTGTTCGGCAGCGTGCCCGCGGCCAGCATGGCGCGCGAGGCCAGGTGCGTGAGATCCGGACCCGTGCGCGCGGCGGCCTCGGTGCCGACGATCGCATGACAGAGCACGCACGAGCCGCCGACGAAGACGTCGTGGCCGCGCTGCGCGAGCGCGCTGGCCGGCGGCGTCGCCGGCTGTCGCTGGGCCTGCAGCCAGGCCTGGAACGCCTCCGGCGGCTCGGCAACGATGAGCAGACGCATGTGCGCGTGCTGCAGGCCGCAGTACTCGGCGCACTGCCCGGCGAACGTGCCGGCGCGGTCCGCCTTGATCGCGATCGTGTTCTTGCGGCTGGGAATGAGGTCCTGCTTGCCGTTCAGCGCCGGAACCCAGAAGCTGTGAATCACGTCCGGCGAGGCGAGCTTGACGAGCACCGTCTGCCCGACCGGGATGTGGATCTCGTTCGCCGTGCGCATCTGATGGGCGGGGACCGGATCCCAGTACGTCACGTCCCACCACCACTGTCGTCCCGTGATCTCGATGGTGACGGCCGGCGTCTCCGCTCCCAGGATGCCGAGACTCCGACCGGTGGCGACGCTGGCGACGAGGAGGACGAGGAGCGCGACCGCGGTGAGTCCGACCGCGACCGACACGCCGACCGTCAGACGGCGCTCGCTCGCCGCGTCCGGACGCAGGACGCCGGCCGCGCCGGTCGCGCGCCGGCGCATGGCGTCGAGCAGGAAGACGACCACGCCGATGAGGACGACCAGCGCGATCCAGAGGTGCAGCCGCCAGTGACCGGCGATGCGGTCGCCCGCCGCGCCGCCGCCATCGAGGACCGGCAGCCCGCTGCAGCCGGCCAGCGAGAAGGCGACGAGCACGAGCTGCAGCCGCCAGGTTCGAAGACGCCTGCTCGCCCCGCTCATCTCCGTGGCTCGGCGCCCGGCGGCGTCGCGCTGGTCGGAGGCTGCGGGCGGCGCGCCTGCTCGGACTCCATCACCTGCATGTGGTCGTCACGGCTCGGGCGGACGTCGGCCCGCAGGAGCCCGCTCATCGAGCGCACGTAGGCCACGAGCTCCCAGAGCTGCTGGTCGGGGATCTTGCCGCCGAAGGCCGGCATGCCGTTCGGCCGGCCCTCGACGATGGTCGCGTAGACGTTCTCCGGCTCGCTGCCGTAGAGCCACTTGGCGTCCATGAGCGGCGGCCCCATGCCGCCGCCGCCGTTCGCGTGACAGCCGTTGCAGTTGTAGGCCTGGAACAGGCGCTTGCCCTCGCTCACGGCCCACGCGTTCTCGCCGTACGGCCCGCGCGGGCTCGCGGCAGGCGCCGCGCCGCCCGGGGTGAGCGGGCTCAGGCGGACCATGTCCGGACGACCCGCCGAGGGCGCGACCTCCGCGAAGCGGCGCTGCTCCCGCTCGCACGCCGCGAGCAGCACGAGGCAGGTGGCGGCGGCGACGAGCGCTCTCATGGCGTCGGCGCCTCCACGCGCGGCACTCCGTACGCGTCCAGGATCGCGCGCACGTCGTCGGCGCGGCGGTCGAGGGCGGCCTGGATGCGGTCGCGGAGTGCGGCGTCGCTGCGCCGCACTCCGGCCGCGATGGCGAAGGTGAAGCGCAGCGCGGGCGGCTCGGCGGCGGGGGCGACCGCCGCCCACGCGAGCGGTGCCGCCAGGCGATCGGCGAAGTAGCCCGCCACCGGCCCCCACACGACGGCGACGTCGATGTCGTCGGCCACGAGGGCGTCGAGGATGCGCGCGCCCGGATGCGGGCCGGCGTAGTCGCCGAACACGGTGTAGCCGCGGACGTTGGTGACGATGCCGCGGTTGGCGAGCGCGTGCGCGGGCGGCGTGTTGATGCCGTTGTCGCCGATGAGCTGCACGCCGACGCGCAGCGTCCGCAGCCGGGGATCGTCGAGTGCGCGCACGTCCAGCGCGCGGTCGCGCCGCCACGCGAAGACGTAGGTCGAACGGTAGTAGGGCCGGGTGGCGAGCACGAGGTCCCAGCCGACGGGCGCGCCGAGCACGACGTCGCACACGCCGGCGTTCAGCGTGTTGCGCACGAAGCCTCGCCGCTGCGCCCACCACGTGTACTCGACGCGGGTGCCGAGCTCGGCGGCGAGCAGCTCGGCCAGGCGGTTCTCGAAGCCCTCGCCCCGCGCGTTCGAGAACGGCAGGTTGTTCGGATCGGCGCAGATCCGGAGCGGGGCGGCCGCGGGCGCCGGTGCCGCGACGGCGAGCCCGAGCAGCGCGAGCGCCAGGACCAGGACGGCCCTCATGGCAGGCTGAAGACCCACAGCGTGCCGCCCTTGGCCGTGTACTGGGGCAGGTCCGTCATGGCGGCGACGAAGCCGAGGGCGGCGGAGGAGTCGCGTGGATCGAGGTCGCCCGAGACGATGGCGCCCGCCCAGCCGCCGACGCCATCGAGCACGGCCACGTACTGCTTGCCGTCAGGACCCCGATAGGTGACTGGCTGGCCGATGATGCCGGAGCCCGTCTGGAACTGCCACAGCGGCTCGCCCGTCTTGGCGTGCACTGCCTTGAACCAGCGGTCCATGGTGCCGTAGAAGACGACGTCCCCCGCCGTCGCCAGCGCGCCGCTCCACACCGGGAACCGCTCCTTGAGCGTCCAGGCGGCCTTGGCGGCGACCGGGTCCCACGCGGTCAGCTCTCCGCGGTGGCCGCCCGGTCCCGCCTTCATGCGGACGTTCATGCCGACGAACGGCGTGCCGGCGATGTAGCTCGTCTCGACGGACTCGACGTCCATGCACAGGTTCTGGTGCGGCAGGTAGAGCAGGCCGGTGCGCGGCGACCACGCCGCCGGCTGCCAGTCCTTCATGCCGGGCGCAGCCGGGCAGATGTCGCGCACGACCTTGCCGAGCACCGGCGTCTTTTCGTCATTCAGCTGCAGCCGGCCGGTGGACAGATCCACGCCCTTGCTCGTGTTGACGTACCCGTAGGGCGTGGCCGAGAGCACCTCGCCGGTGGCCCGGTCCATCACGTACACGTAGCCGTTACGCTCCGGGCGGACGAGCACTTTGCGCCGCGCGCCCTTGACGTCCAGATCGAGGAGGATCTGCTCGTTGATGCCGTCGTAGTCGTGGAGATCGTGCGGCGACAGCTGGTATGCCCAGACGGCCTCGCCGGTGTCCGGCCGGCGCGCGAAGATTGCCGTGGTCCACTTGTTGTCGCCCGGGCGCTGGTCGGGGTTCCAGGGACCGGGATTGCCGGTGCCGTAGTAGATGAGATCGAGAGCGGGGTCGTACGAGATCCAGCCCCACATCGTGCCGCCGCCGATCCGCCAGGCGTCCGGCGGCCACGTGCTGACCCCGAGGTTCGGCGTGCGATCCGACGCGTAGAACGGCTTGAACGACGGCCCGATGAGCACGTCCGCATCCGGCCCCGTGCTGTACGCGCGCCACGCGATCCGGCCGGAGGCGAGATCGAGGGCGGTGAGCCACCCGCGCACGCCGAGCTCGCCTCCGCTGTTGCCCACCAGCACCTTGTTCTTCACGACCAGCGGCGCCATCGTGATCGTCTCGCCGCGGTTGATGTCGCCCAGCTTCGTCTTCCACAGCTCCCGGCCCGTCCGCGCGTCGACGGCGACGGTGTGCATGTCGAGCGTGTTGAAGACGATCCGGCCGTCGGCGTAGACGGCGCCGCGGTTCACGACGTCGCAGCAGGCCACGCCCTGCGCGGCGGCCGCCGGCCTGGGCTCGTACTTCCACTTCAGCGTCCCGCCGTGGCCGAGATCGAGCGCGTAGAGGATGTTCGGGTAGGGCGTGACGACGTACATCGTGTCGCCGGCGACGATCGGAGCGGCCTCCTGGCCGCGGGTCACACCCGTCGAGAACGACC